>NZ_SCWB01000003.1 GCF_004359545.1 Macrococcus lamae | reverse complement strand
AAGACCTGATCAACTTTTCGAAGTAAATGATTCTGTGGCACAAGGTCTTCCAGACTATACATTTCAAGTTGATTTCGTTTTTGTTTTGTAAACTCATGATTAGACATCTTTATCAATACAATCACCTTCTGAATTTATTTCTTATATTTTAACAAAAAAAGACTGCAGACAACATCTCCTAAGGAGACTTTGTCTACAGTCTGAAACACGGAGATTCAATAGAATCTTCCGTGTTTTATTTTATTGAAGTTAAACGATGTCCTGCCCTGTAAACATGCGTAGACGTTTAGTCAGAATGTCAATCCGGAGGGGCGTTTCAATATCTATTTCACCGTCTATATCGACAGCCATTTTATTTTCGGTTTCTATCATGATATGCGCACCGGAATAGTGCTCGATATTGTTGCTGATATCATTCCAGGTAGCGGCACTCTTCTCTGACAGAAGTTCCGTGAAGAGTTTAATGCCCGATTCTTTGAAGATGAATACATCGAGTATACCGTCATCCGGTGAAAGTTCTGTAAGGGGAATTCTATTGCCTCCGACAAATTGCCCGTTAGCTGTTATGATCATCGAGCTGCTGCCAGTATGAACCTGATTATCTATTGTTACTCTATAATTAAAAAAGGTCGGGTCAGTGACACTTCTTAATGTAGACATCAAATAACTGAATTTGCCGATTCGACTTTTAGCATCATCAGCGACTCCTTCAGAATTTTCTACGATAAGACCTAAACCAGCGAAGTTAAGAACATATCTATCATTAACTTTCATTACATCGATATGCTTGACTGAACTAGTTGTAAGAGCTTCTGATGCGTCAGCTGGGTTAGGCGGTAAGTTCAATGTTTTAGTGAAGTCGTTGAATGTCCCGCCAGGCAGTATGCCGATCGGTAAATTAAGATCAGCCTGCATAACACCGTTAATCAGTTCATGTACCGTGCCGTCTCCTCCTAGTAAATAAATCACTTCATAAGGCAGCTGCTCTTCTTTAATTTTATGGCAGTATTTAATAATATCTCCTTTTTCGCGGCTTTTATATATCGTCAGCTCCTGACAGATAGTAATGAGATTTTTCGTCACTGCTCCGACGATATCACTCACTTCGCCTTGTCCCGCACCTTCGTGATAAAATAATATTCCCATTGTAAATTGTACCAATAGTCACACCTCGTTTTTATTTTAACTTTTACCCTTTTTCCATAAGAAAACACGCGCCAAGGCGCGTGCTGAAATTTAATCGCTGCTGTTAGTGGATTCCATGCATCAGTTTCTTGATCAATGGCGAAACAAAGAATAATAGTATGCCTAGTCCTATAGCAATTCCTCCGAAAATTCCGAAGTATCTGACTGGGCTGACAGCCGTATAGACATTTACAAGTTGAGCATTTAATCCTTGCGCCATCGTATTAGATAGGAACCAGATACTCATCATCTGAGCAGTAAATGCTTCTGGAGCAAGTTTAGTCGTAGTTGATAACCCCGTAGGTGATAAGCACAGTTCAGCCAGTGTGACCAACAGGAAACTGAGAACAAGCCACAACGGATTGATCAGTTGAACACCACTTTGGAGCGGCATAATCATAATCATAAAGCTTAAACCGGCAAGAACGAGGGCAATTGCAAACTTAACGACTGTTGATGGATTGCGTTCACCAAGTTTTGTCCAGAGAATTGAAAATAGCGGTGCCAATGTTACGATGAACAATGGATTAAGTGACTGGAACCATGCGGCTGGGATATGAAAATTGATTGCGCCGTTGGTCAGCACGTTCAAGTCGAGCTGAGTCTTCTTGTCAGAGAAGTTGGCAAGCACAGTTGATCCCTGCTCCTGAATCATCCAGAACATGACAGAAGCCAAAAATAATGGAATGTAGGCCGTCACACGTGATTTTTCTACGCTTGACGTCTTTTTAGACATGATCATCATTCCGAAATAAACTGCTGGCAGTACAATACCGAGGAAAGTAATCATATTGGCAAAATGTTGAAGATCCAGCTGTCCTCGCCAGGAGAGATAGATAAAGTAAAGAGCAAATAACAGTGCGACACCAAGTAAATAAATACCGGTCTTTTTACGTTCATCATGAGTGATTGGGTTAGGGACATCAAGTCCAGCTAATCCGAGCGTTCGTTTAGACATAATGATAAAGGCGATCAGACTGAAAAACATTCCGATAGCTGCTGCTAAAAATCCAGCATGGAATCCGATATTAGTCTGCAACGAACCTACGATGAGCGGTGCAAGAAACGCGCCTAAGTTGATGGACATGACAAACAATGTAAAGGCTGCATCTACACGGCTGTCGTTTTTGTGATAAAGTTCACCGACTGTTGAGGAGATGTTAGGTTTTAGCAGCCCTGTCCCCAAAATAATGAAAAGCAATGCAATAAGCAACAATGTAAAGTTATTTGGCAGTGACAATAAAATATGGCCGATCATAATAAGAGCGGCACCGATTGTAATTGAATGTCTTGTACCGATCAACCGGTCGGCAATCCAGCCGCCGATAATTCCGCTCATATAGATCAGTGCACCGTATATCGATACAATCTGAAGTGCGAATCCTTCTTCAAGGCCGAATCCGCCTTTGGAGACACTATAATAGAGATAAAAGATAAGAATGGCTTTCATTCCATAGTAACTAAAACGTTCCCAGAACTCTGTAAGCATTAATGTGATCAGTCCTCTTGGATGCCCGAAGAAACCGGTTCTCGGCATACTATTGACGACTTCCTCACGGGTGTGGCGTACTGCCATGATAAAACCTCTTTTCAATGATTAAAATAAAACGCTTTACTATTTTACTCTTTTTAGATTTTTTAGACAACTCAGTTTTTGGAGTAATATTACCGATTCGTGATTGTCTCCGGATAAAGGTCATGGTTCATCAATCGATATGATGCTATTTCCTCATATTTTGTGTCTGGTCTGCCGTAGTTAGTGTATGGATCGATTGAAATACCACCGCGTGGAGTGAATTTCCCCCATACTTCGATATAATGAGGGTCCATCAAACTGATGAGATCATTCATGATGATGTTCATACAATCTTCGTGAAAATCGCCGTGGTTTCTGAAACTGAATAAATATAGTTTCAATGATTTAGATTCGACCATCTTAATGTTTGGGATATAGCTGATGTAAATCGTTGCAAAATCTGGCTGACCCGTAATCGGGCAAAGACTTGTGAATTCCGGGCAATTGAATTTGACAAAGTAGTCACGGCCTTGATGTTTATTATCAAATGATTCAAGGACGTCTGGATTGTAGCTGTACTCATAGACATTATTCTGGTTTCCCAGCAAAGTAATATCCTGTAGTTCTTCGTTTGTTCTTCCTGTCATGATAAATCTCCTTTAGTTTTTGTTTTTTTAAACATATAATAACTGGCACTGAAAATAATGATGTATCCTAAGTAACTAAGTATATCCGGATATTCCTGGAACATGATGAACCCAATGATGGCACTGAACAGCACTGTTGCATAGAAAAAGATGGAAATATCTTTTGCAGGTGCGAACTGGTAGGCTATTGTAATTCCGAACTGTCCGACTGTCGCAAATACGCCCGACAATAACAGGTAGATAAGCTGGATGGTAGTCATCGGCTCATAATGATAGATGACAAACGGCAGCAAAATAACAGTGGAAAAGAATGAAAAATAAAAGACTGTCGTATAGAATTTTTCCTTCGGACCGAGTACTCTTAAAGTCGTATAGGCGAATCCAGCAAATAGTGCACCGAGGATACCGATCAGGGCGACTGATATATCACTTGAAAAACTAGGCTTAATGATGAACAGTGAGCCGGTAAACGCAACGATGATCGCGATGACTTGATACTTCTGCACACGTTCTTTCAGAAAGACAGCACATAGAATGATGGTGAAAAATGGGCTGAGTTTATTCAGCATATCGGCATCGCTCAACACCATGCGGTCAATCGTGTAGTAGTTTAACAGGACACCGATCAAACCGAAAATACTGCGTGCCATCAGTAGCGGCTGATTTTTCAAACTGCCGAACAAGCGTTCATTGTATTTGAAGACAAAATAAAGTGGGATAATCATGCCGACGATATTCCGGAATAGTGACTTCTGGATCACAGGCAGATCACCGGACAGCTTGACACAAGCACCCATCAGACTGAAACCGAGCGAAGCGATAAGCAGCCAGATAATGCCTTTCTGCTGGTTATTCATATCGTTCTCCTTTCAGCAAAATTTATCTCTTATTCTATCATAAAAACCTTTCTTCAAACGAAAAATGATATATTCACCGGTTGACACTATCAAAGTAAATTAATTTTCTGAAGTCATAAAAATTTAATCATATTTACGAACGCATGAGCCGCTAAGGTTCGACAAATTTTGCAGAAAGTCAAGCCTAATAATTTAAATTTTTTTGGTTAGTATTGATTGAAAGAGGGCACAATCGTGCTATAATATTTCGTATATATTGTGGCTGCATTTCATACATAACACTATATATAGTGTTATGTATGAAATTATTCACAAAAGTGTGAGATACATAACGGAGTGATGACAATGAAGATTATTTATTACTCATTGACCGGAAATATTACAAGATTTCTTCAAAGAGCCGGATTAGAAGCGGTTCCATTATCGCAAGCATATGGTATTCATGAGCCTTTTATTTTAGTAACAGGAACTTTCGGGTTCGGTGAAGTTCCTATGCCGGTCGCTGAATTTTTGATTACGCATCATCGCTATTTAAGAGGGGTGGCTGCGAGCGGCAATAAAAACTTCGGACAGAATTATGCCAAAGCTGGAGATACGATAGCAGCACAGTATAATATACCACTGCTCATGAAATTTGAACTGCATGGTAATGATAGAGATTCTTTATTATTCAAAGAAAAGGTGGGGAAATTGGATGAAAATCCTAGATGAGAAAAAATACAATCATATTGAACTTAATAATCAGGTGACAAAGCGTCGTAATGATGGGTTCTTCGATCTTGAGAAAGATCAGGAAGCATTGACCGTTTATCTGGAAGAAGTAAAGGATAAGACGATTCACTTTGAATCCCCTCTGGAACGTCTGCACTATCTCATAGATAATAATTTCTATTACGACTTATTCGAGCAATATACTGAAGATGATATTTTGGATATTGTCAGCTATACAGAAGATCTGCCTTTTACTTTCGCAAGCTACATGTCAGCAAGTAAGTTCTTCAAAGACTATGCAATGAAGACAAATGACAAGAAGCAGTACCTGGAAGACTATAAACAGCATGTCATTATTGTCAGTCTATATTTAGCAAAAGGCGATAAAGAACAAGCAAAAGAACTCATCAATGCGATGGTTGAACAGCGCTATCAACCGGCCACACCGACATTCCTGAACGCTGGACGTGCCCGTCGAGGTGAATTAGTTTCATGTTTCCTGCTGGAAGTAGATGACAGCTTGAATTCCATCAACTATATTGACTCAACAGCGAAACAGTTATCTAAAATCGGCGGCGGTGTTGCAATCAACTTATCGAAGTTACGTGCCCGCGGCGAAGCGATTAAAGGAATTAAAGGCGTTGCAAAAGGAGTTCTTCCGGTGGCTAAAGCATTAGAAGGTGGCTTTGGTTATGCTGATCAGCTTGGCCAGCGTCCAGGTGCTGGAGCGGTCTATTTAAATATCTTCCACTACGATGTTCTTGAATTTTTGGACACTAAAAAAGTGAATGCGGATGAGGATCTACGTCTGTCTACAATTTCCACTGGTCTGATTGTGCCGTCAAAATTCTTTGACCTGGCTAAAGAAGGTAAGGATTTCTTTATGTTTGCACCTCATACCGTTGAACAGGAATATGGTCAGACACTGGATGACATTAACCTCGATGAAATGTATGATCAGCTCGTTGAAAATCCGAATATCATCAAAAAATCTAAGGATGCGCGTGAAATGCTGAATACCATTGCGCAGACTCAGCTGCAGTCCGGCTACCCTTATTTAATGTTCAAGGATAATGCAAATAAAGTGCACGCAAACAGCAATATCGGTCAGATTAAAATGAGTAACCTTTGTACAGAAATCTTTCAGCTGCAGGAAACGTCGGTGATCAATGACTATGGCACAGAAGACGACATTAAACGAGACATCTCATGTAACTTAGGCTCATTAAATATCGTGAACGTCATGGAATCGAAAAAAGTAAAAGAATCTGTCCATATCGGTATGGATGCACTGACAACGGTCAGTGATGAAGCGGATATTAAAAATGCGCCGGGCGTTGCTAAAGCAAATCGTGAGCTACACTCAGTAGGATTGGGTGTGATGAACCTTCATGGGTTCCTTGCTAAAAATAAAATTGCCTATGAATCAGAAGAAGCAAAAGACTTTGCCAATACATTCTTTATGATGATGAACTTCTATTCGATTGAACGTTCAATGGAAATCGCTAAAGAACGCGGTGAACAATATGCGGACTTTGACAAATCTGACTATGCATCAGGCAGTTATTTCGATAAATACGTATTAAACAGCTATGCACCAAAGTCTAATAAAGTAGCGACGCTGTTTGAAGGCATTAAAGTGCCTACTGAAAAAGACTGGGCTGACCTACGCGAGCAAGTAAAAACCTATGGTCTGTTTCATGCTTATCGTTTGGCCATCGCACCGACACAGAGTATTTCATATGTGCAGAATGCTACAAGTTCAGTCATGCCGATCGTTGACCAGATTGAACGAAGAACATATGGTAATGCTGAAACGTTCTATCCGATGCCATTTTTATCGCCTGAGACGATGTGGTTCTATAAATCAGCATTTACAACAGACCAAATGAAACTGATCGATCTGATTGCGACGATTCAGGAACATGTAGACCAAGGAATCTCAACAATTCTATTCGTCAATTCTGAAATTTCAACTAGAGAGCTGTCACGACTTTATGTATATGCCCATCATAAAGGATTAAAGTCACTTTACTATACAAGAAATAAGCTGTTAAGCGTCGAAGAATGTACGAGCTGTGCTGTATAAGGCAAAGAAAAGAGGGTTACTATGAAAGCAGTTAACTGGAATACACAAGAAGATATGACAAATATGTTCTGGCGTCAAAACATCTCACAAATGTGGGTCGAATCAGAATTTAAAGTATCAAAAGACATTGCAAGCTGGAAAGAGCTATCACCTGATGAGCAGGATACATTCAAGAAAGTGCTGTCTGGACTGACTGGACTTGATACTCATCAGGCGGATGATGGTATGCCGCTTATTATGCTGCATACAAAGGATCTACGAAAAAAGGCAGTCTACTCATTTATGGCGATGATGGAGCAGATTCATGCGAAAAGTTATTCGCATATCTTTACGACGCTACTGTCCTCACAGGAGACGAATGAACTGCTGGATGTATGGGTAGTGGAACAACCTGAATTAAAAATTAAATCCGACATCATTCTTGAACGTTATCATAAATTGTGGCAGCCGGAAGCGACAACTTATGACCAGTACATGGCGCGTGTAGCGAGTGTATTTCTGGAATCCTTCTTATTCTATTCCGGTTTTTACTACCCGCTGTATCTAGCAGGGCAAGGACGTATGACAACATCAGGAGAAATCATCCGGAAAATTCTACTTGATGAAAGTATTCATGGTGTATTTACTGGTCTTGATGCTCAAAGTCTGCGTAATGAACTGTCTGATGATGAGAAGACGAAGGCAGACAAAGAAATGTATAAATTACTGATTGCTCTGTTTGAAAACGAAGAGCGCTATACGAAGAAGATGTATGATAACATCGGACTGACTGACGATGTGATGAACTACGTTGCTTATAATGCCAATAAAGCACTGGCTAATCTTGGCTTTGAACCTTATTTTGAAGAGCGTGGCTTTAATCCGATCATTGAAAATGCGCTTAACACAAGCACAAAAAACCACGACTTCTTCAGCGTTAAAGGTGATGGTTATGTCATCGCGCTAAACGTCGAAGCACTGAAAGATGAAGATTTTGTCTTTGATGAAGAAAAAATGGTTCAAGTATAAATAAATGTGTCTTTATTGATTAATAACTAAACGCTCTGGCGCTGCCAGGGCGTTTTTAGCTGTTTCTCGCATATTTTGGATACAAAAAACTGTCACGATTTGGACATTGAATCTTATCTTCTTTATTTCCATAATAGAAGAAGAGAAAATTAAAAGGAGAATATCAATGAAAAAATTAATATCGATACTGATTGTATTGTTATTTTTAAGTGCTTGTGACAATGGACAATCCGGACATGCAGGGCATCATAATTCTGGCAGCAGTGAAAAACTGGCACCACTTAAAGTCTCACTGACTGTTCCTGAGAAAGCCCAAGCAGGTGACAAGGTGGATTTAAAAGCAAAAGTCACTTATGGCAAAGACAACGTCAATGATGCAGATGAAGTGATGTTTGAAATCATTAAAGATAACAAAGCAAAGTCATCAGTAAAAGAAAAGGTGGCACAAGCTAAAGCAGGTGTCTATACGCTTAAATATTCATTTGATAAACCAGGTACCTATACGATTATCAGTCATGTGACTGCAAAAAATCAGCACACAATGCCTGATGCTGATATTGTCATAAGCAAGTAAAAGAGGAGACATTCCTCTTTTTTTACTGCTTAATACACGTTACAATAGAATGGAAAGAGAGGATGGTTGGATGCGATTAAATAACAAAGTAGTGTTAATTACAGGGGCTGCAGGGGGACAAGGCAGAAAAGAAGCACTGCTGTCAGCTGCAGAAGGCGGAATTGTCATTGCGACGGATGTTAATGTGCAAGCACTGGAAACTCTGGAAGCAGAGCTGCTGCAAGTGTCGGACAAAGGACATATGACAATGATACATGATATCTCAAAGGAAATTGACTGGCAGCGTATTATGTCAGAGATAAAAGAACGTTTCGGTCGTATCGATGTCCTGATCAATAACGCCGGTATTATCGGCAAAGTGGAATCGTATCATAATACGACCATTGAAGAGTTCAGAAGAGTGATGGAGACCAATGTGTGGGGAACGTATCTAGGAATGCGGACTGTCGTCCTTGCCATGAAAGAACAGCAGTCGGGCAGTATTATCAATGTCTCATCTATTGCAAGTATGGTCGGACTGGGCTTAAGTCCATACGGCGCTTCTAAAGGAGCAGTCCGGTCAATGACAAAATCAGCAGCAGGGGACTTTGCTAAGTATAATGTGCGCGTCAATGCTGTTCTGCCAGGTTTCATTGAGACTGAAATGATTAAAGATCAACTTGAGCAGGAGCAGGTGCATAACTGGTATATGGATAAGACACCACTGAGACGTATCGGCAGTACCGATGATGTCGCACCAGCAGTTGTATTTTTAGCAAGCGATGAATCGCAGTTCATTACTGGTTCGGAAATCGTCATTGACGGTGGAGTGACGGCAATTTAATAATAGACAGCTCGGACAAAATTGATGTTTTGTCCGAGCTGTCTGTTTTATAGCCGCTCCCCGATCACACGGACTTCTGGCTGTAGTTCAACACCTGAATGCTTGAGAACTGTTGCTTTTACATAGGTAATCATATCTTCGTAATCTGTTGCCGTTCCATGATCCACATTAACGATAAAACCGGCATGCTTTGTCGACACTTCAACACCACCGATACGATGGCCTTGAAGACCAGCTTCCTGAATCAGCTGTCCGGCATAATGTCCAGGCGGTCGTCTGAAGACGCTGCCGCATGAAGGATATTCAAGCGGCTGTTTGTCTTCACGACGCTGTGTTAAGTCATCCATTAATTCCTGGATGATGTTAATGTCGCCACGTTGCAGATTAAATGTCGCTTCAAGGACCACAAGATGACGCTGCTGTATAGCACTTGTTCTATACTCAAGTTCCAGATCTAGCTTATCAAGCGTATACATCTCACCATTCTCATCAATAACTTTTGCATGGTCGATGCAATCTTTAATTTCTCCACCATATGCACCGGCATTCATATAGACAGCACCGCCGACAGATCCAGGTATACCACAGGCAAATTCGAGTCCTGTAAGATGATGATCACGTGCTGTTCTTGATACATCGATGATGGCAGCACCACTTCCAGCAATAATCTGGTCATATTCAACCTGTATATCCTTTAAATTCAGCAAACTGAGCACAATACCTCGTATGCCGCCATCTCTTATAATGATATTGGAGCCGTTTCCTAGAAACGTAACCGGAACTTGATATTCCTTAGCAAATTTCATGATGGCACTGACTTCTTCGTAGCGAACAGGAGAAATATAATAATCAGCATTGCCGCCTGTTTTTGTATAAGTATATTTTTTTAATGGCTCATCTACTTTAACTAGTGCAGCCGGAATAATTTGTGATAATGAGTCATATAGATTATGTAAAGTCACTGAGTTACGCCCTTTCATTCTAATTCTTAACTATTATAGCAACATTTCAGCTACTTGGCGATAAGAGAGCTGAACCATATTGACTTCTGTTCCTCATAATCTTTCTTTGACAAGGAAGCCAGCTGAACTTTAAAATCATTGAACTGACTAAGCAGCACAGCGTCCTCGGACAACAGACGCTGTGCCGTCAAATATCGTTCTGATTTCTCACTCTCAGCTTCAACGATATGAAGGCGGCACTGTTCATCAAGTGATTTAAAGTCAGTAAACTGACTAAAGACGCATTTTTTCTTATAAGGATGATGCAGTCTATAAAATCCACTGTTATTCAGCCGCTTCTCATCCAATGTAGTCATTGCATGAAGATTAGGGACGATAACAAGTACATCGATGATTGGGCTCGTCATTGCATTGTGAATTGCTGTGCCGCCGATATGATGAACCGCCGATACAGGTGTGTCAAGTAGATTAAACAGCAGCTCTTCTATTTCTAGATAAAGCGTTTTATATTGCTCAAGCTGATAATTAACAGTAATAACTGGTCGTTGTTTTATCATTAATGAACCTCTGTTTTTTGATTAGTATTTAACTTGATTATAATTTTAGGTATAATGTGTTTAGCAAGGAGAAGATAAATGAAAATAATAATTCGCCTGATAGTGTTATTATGTCTGTCAATACTTACCGCGTGCGGCAATGAAGTAAAGTCAGACATTAATGATTATAAAGCCCAGATGAAAGAAGTTCAATCAGAAGAAAAGAAACTTGTTGATTCCATTGACCGCCTGAAACTTGAAAAAGCTGACCAATTGATTGGCTCTGAGGTCACCGAAACTAAAAAAGAAAAATTAAAGGCAATAGAAGCATCACTCGCAGAAAGAGTCCGACCGCAGCTCTCTATTTACGAAAAAAAGTTAAAGACAGTAGAAGTTAAAACTAAAGAAGTATCTGATGTTCATGATATTTATGTTGAAAACTTCAAGAAAAAGAAGAAATTTATCAATGATATGTATCATTACATTAAATTATACAATCAATCAATAGCTTCCAATGAAGAAATTCTTGGCTATACAAAAGTATTTGAGAAGAATAAAGCTAAGAGTGAGAAATTTGCTGACCGAGCAATCGATAATGACAAAGAACAATCTGACTATAATTCATTGACTGATGTCATCAATGCGAACAGCACAGATTTAAAATCCAAGGTTAAATATTTAATGAGTAGTGCCAGTACAAAAGAAAAGCAGGCCTATATCGATCAATCACTGCTACCGCTCCTAAGATTTCATGTGGAGAAATTGAATCAGACAAATATCAGCTCACCCAATGTTATTCAGATGCGCCAGGCACAGACAGAAATAGACTACAGCCTGATCAATTATTATAAAGAACGTAAAATTGCTATGGGAATTGAAGAGAAATTGCAGCATATGCCCATTCAGAGCATTCTAGAAAATACAAAACAAATTAAATCTATTGATGATAAATATTATGAAGCACTGAAAAAATTAGAAGAGAAGGTATAATCCCTTCTCTTTGTTTAGCGCTTTTGATGACGTGATATATAAAGATTTCTGGCAATGACAGTGAGTATCCATATTCCGAAAGCGACAATGACCAGCCATGAAATCATCGGGTTCTTAGTAAAGTCGATGACAAATAAGCAGACAAAAATCATCAGGCAAAGATTAATTGTATCAAGAAAACTCCAGCGTTTTACAGGTAATGGTGGTGTGTTCAATATTAAATCCTCCTTTTTCATTATTATAACATGTCTAATGATAAACGATTAAGGGTATAAAATTAAAAACATATCATACAAAAACAAATAGGTTATCTATTTGATGAGGTGAAAAGATGGTATTAAAAATTAATAGTGTGGAACAATTCGATAATTTATTAGAGGAGCAGGATAAGTTTTTTCTGATGAAACATTCTACAACCTGTCCGATTTCTTTAAATGCTTTCGACCAGTATAATAATTTTTTATACGAACGTGATATGGACGGGTTTTACCTGACTGTTCAGGAGGCACGCGAGCTTTCTGATTACATTGCTGAACAGACTGGAATCAGACACGAATCTCCACAAGCATTGTATTTTGTTAATAAAAAAGTTGTATGGAATGCAAGTCACAGTCAGATAACAGTACATTCGCTTTCAGCCGCAGAGGAATAACAGATAAAAAGAGTGACTAATAGCCGTGGCTATTAGTTATTTATTTTGGAGGGAATTATGAATATATTAGTGGCAGTTGACCGGTTTGAAGATAAATTAAGCTCAAGAGAAGCGAACAATTATATAGAAGAAGGAATACATAAGGTATTAGAGAACAGTCAAGTTGTTAAAGTCCCTCTGTTTGATGGTTCAAAAGATATGATTGACGGCGTTCTCCAATGGAACCGTGGAAAAAGATTTCAATGGAACGTACTTGGGAGTCAGCTGCAGCAGACGAAAGTGACTGTTGCTGGTATTGACAAAAATTTATATATCGATTGTTCAACGTTGTTTAATAACGCTGGACAATTGCAGGAAACGTCATCGACAGGTCTTGGTCAAGTTATTTTAAATGGACTGGATCTTGGCTACGAGGCATTTACTGTGGCACTGGGCAATTCTACAGTGATGGACGGCGGCATCGGTATGCTGGAACTGCTTGGTGTACGTTTCTTTGATGGAAATGGTGATCAGCTGACAGGACCATTGATAGCAGCAGACATCAAAAGAATTCGGAATATTGATGTGTCTTCTATTGATGATCGGCTCGCTGCATGTGAATTTACAATCATCAGTGACAAGGATTACTATTTATTCGGCAGTCATAGTCATGCAGCGGATATCGTTGCAGATACGGAAGAACTAAAGACAATGGATAATAATATATGGTATTTAAACGAACAGTTCAAGAAAATAAATTTTAATTTGACAAGACCTTCTTATGGCGGTGATGGAGGAGGATTGAGAGCCGTTTTCAGTGAAATTCTTTCAGCAGAGGTGATTACTTCAAAGGAAATGATATTCCGTGACACTAATATAGAACATTTACTGGAAGAAGCAGATATGATTATATTCGGCGGTGGAACGGTGAACGCATCAAAGGGCTCTCTCGTATCGCAGGCGATAATGGATTATGCAGCAGCAGGAAAAAAATATATTTATTTGACAGCTGGTCAGCAACTGCCGAGCGACGATACGAATATTTATCATTTTAATATCTATCCGGAAATGACTGCTGACACACAAGATATTCAAATCGGTATTCAGCTGCAGAATACTGTTATGACATTAATGAGGATGCAAAAATAATCAGAGCTTTGAATATACGTGAGAGAGCTATATTTATATTAAAACAAGGCCTAAAGACATTAAAATGTCTTCAGGCCTTGTTTTTTATGATTTAAGCTTTTGTTTCAAACTTGGAAACGATACCGACAATTGTCTGTACAGATTTCTCAAGGTTATCGATGGACGCATATTCATAAGGACCGTGGAAATTATCGGCACCTGTAAAGATGTTTGGCGTTGGCAGTCCCATATAAGAGAGCTGTGAGCCATCTGTTCCTCCGCGGATTGGTTCAATAATCGGCTCTATACCGAGTTCTTTCATCACTTCCTGTGGAATCTCAGTAAGCTCAGGGTAAGGAGTGATTTTTTCTCCCATATTGAAATACTGATCTGTGATTGACAGTGATACTTTTTCTTCTCCATATTTAGAGGCCATAGTTTTAGCTGTCTGATCCATCAATGCTTTACGAGCAGCGAATTTTTCTTTGTCATGGTCTCTGATGATATAACGCAGGACTGATTCTTCAACAGAGCCCTCCATAGCCATTAGATGATAAAACCCTGCATAATCCTCAGTTTTTTCTGGAACTTCGTCAACAGGCAGTGTGCTGTTAAATTCGATTCCTAACGTCAGCGCATTGATCATTTTATCCTTGGCCGAGCCGGGATGCACATTGACACCATAGAAACGCGCTTCAACTCCCGCAGCATTGAAACTTTCATACTGAAGTTCTCCTAGGCGTCCGCCGTCAATAGTATAGGCAAAGTCAGCACCGAAACGAGCAACATCGAAATGATGTGGTCCACGACCGATTTCTTCGTCTGGTGTAAAGGCGAAGCGGATTTCTCCGTGCTTGATTTCAGGGTGTTGCAGTAAATAGATGACAGCTTCCATAATCGCTGTGATACCTGCTTTGTTATCAGCACCGAGCAATGTTTTACCATCAGTAGTCATCATTGTATGACCTTCGTAATTTTTAAGTTCTGGGAACGTCGTCGTATCAATTACAAGACCACTTTTTAAAGTGATATCTTTACCGTCATAGTTTTCAATGATTTGCGGTGAGACATTTGTGCCTGTGAAATCAGTTGCTGTGTCGACATGCGCAAGCAGACCGATAACCGGTACTTTTTTATCTGTATTAGCCGGAAGTGTCGCCATCAAGTAGCCTTTGTCGTCGATAGATACGTTGAGGTCGAGCGCTTTAATTTCTTCTTCAAGCAGGCGGAGCAGCTCCCATTGTTTTTCTGTTGATGGAGTTGTTTCGCTGAATGCATCTGATTGTGTGTCAATCTTTACATAACGCGATAACCGTTCAATGATTTGTTGTTTCAAGATAATACCCCCTATACATTAATACTTATATTATATCGGATTTCGATATATTTGCACTCTTCTTCTTAACTTGAAATAAGACTGGAAGATAATTTCTACTACAATAAGCGCGAATGCGATGGCACCTGATATCATCATTGCTTCAAAACTTTTCTGAAGCGCGGCTGTGTAGTCATGGATAATCATCAGCTTTGTCGCATCATAGGCGAGTCCTCCCGGAACGAGAGGAATAATTCCGGATACATAGAAAATGATGACAGGGCGCTTGTAATAACGCGCCATTAAATGAGCCATAGCACCGAGACAGAAAGCTCCTAAAAATGAGGCACCTACGCTTGTCATCGTCTGCATTGTAAAATAATAAACTACCCAGCCGACCGCTCCGACGACACCGCATGGAATAAGCAGCCTTTTAGGTGCATTAAAAAGAATGGAGAAAAACAGTGTCGCAAAAAAACTAGTGATAAACTGAAAAGCAACTTGAAAGATCAGTGTTAATATATCGTGAGACATAATGCTACCCCCGCACCTATGGCAAAAGCAGTAAGTCCTGCTTCCACTCCTTTAATGATACCTGCCTGCAGATGTGAAGCCATCAGATCCCGGATGGCATTCGTTATTAATACGCCAGGCACTAGCGGCATGACTCCAGCAATGATTATTTTATTGATGGAATCACCGGCAAATTGAAGAACAAATAAATGAGCAATCGATGCGATAACGATAGCTGCCGCAAACTCAGAGAAAAACTTGATGCGCGTATGCAGCTGTATATATTCACCAATCAGAAACCCGATACTTCCGGCAAGGAAAGCAGGCAGTAAATCAATCACTGTTCCATCAAACATCAACAGAAAAAAGAAACTGACAAGCCCGGCCGACAATGCTTTCAGCCAAAGACTGAACTGAAGATCTGCCTGATCCAGCTGCTGGAGCATTGTTTTGGCATCATCCAATGTAATCGAATTGCTCGCTATTGCTCTTGATATGGCATTTGTTTCAGCTATTTTTTCAAGATCAGTAGTCCGGCTCTCAATTCTCATGAGCCGTGTTTCAGATTTTTCGCTGAACGAGAAGATAATAGCTGTCGGAACGACAAAACTATGAGTATTATCTAGACCATAGTGAGTTGCAATGCGTGTCATTGTGTCTTCAACACGGTATGTTTCTGCGCCGTTCTCAAGCAGTATTTTACCTGCCAGCATGATGACATCTATAATTTTGTTTGTATGATGATCAAGCATTTTAACCTCCTGTATAATAAAAAAAATAACAGAAAGAATGACTTCCCGTTATTTGATAATCGGATTGAACATGACTGTATCCTGTCCATGTTCTTTTGCAGCATAGAGCATGTCATCAGCATCTTTAAAGATTTTACGATGAGATTTCAGTTCTTCTTTCTGAAGATAACCGACACCGATAGAAACAGTCAAAGAAATAGTTTCCTTGTTCGGTAGATGAAAAGTTGTATTTCTTACTCCTTGACGGATACTTTCAGCAAGTTTAATGGCCGAATCAAGCGATACGTCTACAAGTATTACAGAAAATTCTTCGCCACCGTTTCTGAAAGCTTTTGTACCGACCGGAATATAATTATTAAGCACTTGGGCGATTTGCCTTAACACCGCATCACCTGCAACGTGGTCATACTGATCATTGACTTCTTTGAAATCGTCAATGTCGATGAGCAGCAGACTGATAGCCTGATGTTCATAACGGCTTGTCGCATTCAGCTGGCGGTCAAACTCACGGACGTTGCCAAGCCCGGTTAAATAGTCAATAGAATCCTCATTTTCATAGCGCTGTATAAGCTTCGATATGCGCCATATATCAACGAACATCAATCCGCTGCAGATTGTCATGATGAAAGAGACACAGATAACCATAACAAAATACAGTAGTTCATTAGAAATATCGCGGAAAGGCAGACTCAGTAAAATAACAAGCATTGCTATTCCATTCAGCACTTGAATACTAGCAAAGTGGGACATTTTAATGAACGGTCCTATCACACCGACTGAGATGCCTATTCCTATAAGTACTAATGCATCTACCCATGTGCCATGAAAAACAGTAATCTGGAGAACGGCGAGAACGACTGCACTTAATAAGGTGTAGACAGTATTCGTATAACGACCTAAAAACAATAGTGGCACAAAAGCAAGATGGAATGACATATGATGAAATGCTATGGGATAGGACATCAACAGTAAACTAATTAATGTCATAAGCAGAGTGATGTAATTTTTTGAGAAAACAATTTCCTTCTCTTCAAAGAACTGCATGCGGTGGAATAAATAAATGCCGCTTAACGCTACAGCTATATTAAATATGACAGCTTCGATCATAAAACCAACTCCTTTATATTTCTATATGACTGCTGTCCTTGCAACTTGAATTTAGAGATGTTATGAAAAAGAAGACTGGGACAAAAGTCCAGGTTTCTTCGAAAACGATACACGGCGACTCCTGCAGGAAAAGTTTTTGTGTTCTTTTACGAAGAATGACTTTCAATGTTGTCCCAGCCTCCTGGTTACGATGAAATACCTAAGTTGTTCTTCATTCTTGTTTCGATGTCATCTTTAGCTTCATCGCTCGGTATAAAGTACCAGAGACCATCATCACCAATTTCATTAGTACCGTTCAATGAAAGCTTTTCAATCGAGCCAAGCGCAGGAGCATAGTATTTGCGGAATTTATTTACGTCCTGGAATGCGACGTTCGTTGTGACACTATGACTGATTGTTTTTAAAACTTCATTGAAATAGGGGACGGATTCAATGCTCAGCAGTTTCTTTGTAATAGCGTTGAGGATGACTTGCTGTCTGACCTGGCGTCCTTCATCACCCATCGCCCCTGTTTCTTTACGACTTCTAGCGAATGCCAGCGCTTCTTTACCGTTCATCCGGTAAGTTTCTCCGGCAGCATAATGATACTTATCATAAGTAAATGTATGGGGGCTGACAACATTGATACCCCCGATATTATCGATGATGAAGACAAAATCATCCATATCTACACTTGCATAATAATCGATCGGCATATTGAAGTACTTTTCAAGAGTATCTATCGCCATTTTAGGACCACCGTATGCATAAGCATGATTAATCTTTTCAGTTGTTCCGTGTCCGACGATTTCAGCCTGGGTATCACGTGGTACACTCAGCAATGTCATTTTTTGGTTCTGAGGATTTAATGTCGCTAGAATAATGGTGTCTGAACGTCTGCCTTCCTGACGCATGGCACGACCTTCATCTGAATCAAGTCCGAATAAAACCATTGAAACCGGCTGACCCGTATTTAAGTTAAGATCGGTAGGACGCATAGCAGATGATGTCCTTGAGTATTTAGGGTCCTGCATTGAATCTGCAGTATTTTTAAACTGAAAAAAGATATATACAAAGAGCATGGCTACTGCAAGTAATGTCGTCATGAAGAGTACAAGTAAAATTGTGCCGAGCTGGCGATAGGTTTTTTTTCTTGCCCGCGTACTCATGATAAACCCTCATTTCTACAATCAAATAATGATATTTGTATTAACCGTATTATTATGTATCAAATACCGTTTTTCGTCAATCTGCCGCAGTGTCCTATGCACAAAAATAATATCTAAATAGATATTATTATGCTATATTAAATAAGAATTTGAACCTTGGGGTGGCCTATGTTTACATTACAATTAATTCTCTTAACGGCTGTTATCTCATTTATAATAACACCGCTTATCATCAGGATTTCTCCCGCTCTTGGAGCACTTGATAAACCTAATATACGTAAAGTCCATACAGTTCCAGTGTCAATGCTCGGTGGAGTAGTCTTACTGATTTCCTTTTTAATAGGACTCGTCATCGGCCATCCAGTTGAACGAGAATTTATACCGATTGTCATAGGAGCAATTTTAATCAATCTGCTCGGAATCATTGATGATCTCTATGATTTACGACCTATCGTCAAGCTAATTGGTCAGATTGCAATCAGTTCTATCGTCGTTTACCATGGAATTACGCTTGATCTCATCACATTGCCGTTTGGTTTTATCATTGAGTTTGGCATTTTAAGTATACCAGTGACGATTATCTGGATTGTTGCTGTAACGAATGCTATTAACCTTATTGATGGATTAGATGGTCTGGCTGCCGGTGTATCGCTTATTGCATTATGTACGATTGGCTTTATTTCGATACTGCAGCAGAACATTTTTATAATGATGATCTGCAGTGTTCTGATTGGGTCACTGATAGGCTTTATTCGTTATAATTTCTATCCCGCAAAAATTTTTCTTGGCGATAATGGTGCGTTGATGCTCGGCTATATTATCGGTGTTCTTAGTCTGCTGGGGTTTAAAAATATCACTTTGATTTCGTTGTTTTTCCCAATCATTATACTGGCGGTGCCGTTCATTGACATGCTTGTAGCGATGATCAGACGTTACCGCCAGGGAAAACCTATTATGCAGGCGGATAAATCGCATCTGCATCATAAGCTGCTGGAGCTTGGATACACGCATCCTCAGACGGTTATTCTTATTTATTCTATCGCCATATTGTTCAGTATTGCTTCAATCATCCTCTATTTATCGACCAACTGGGGGTCAGTGCTGATAGGAGTGATGATATTGATCACTATTGAAATGATTGTTGAACTTACAGGTTTGGTCGATGAAGATTATCGCCCACTGTTGAATATTTATTCTAGAATTTTCAGGAAGTCATCATAACTCAAAGGGAAGCATTAATGATGCTTCTTTTTTTATTTCTGCCTGACCATTTGTCTGATTGCTGACGAATACTTGAAATGCTTCTGCTTGGTCAGCAATGACATGTACTGTATAAATCACTTTATCTGTATAAGACTGATCAATGACTTTATAAGAAGTCTGCTCAATATGATGCTCAAATTTTCCAGTCTGTTCATAATTTACAGTGACAAGATAGCGTTCGGCAAGCTGCATGCTGACTTTACCTGACTGTTTGATTGCTTCAGAGACACTCGATTGATAAGCGCGAATTAATCCACCTGTACCCAGCTTGACACCGCCGAAATAACGGATAACAATGGCAATCACATTATGAATATTTTCTTTCTTCAATGTTTCCAGCATTGGGATACCTGCAGTTCCTGACGGTTCCCCGTCATCATTTGCTTTTTGAATTTGATGTTCGGAACCGATTGTATATGCAGAACAGTGATGATTGGCGCTCTTGTGCTGTGTTTTAATCTGCGAAAGATATTCTTTTGCTTCTTCTTCTGAGAAGACCGGATATAACACAGTGATAAACCGTGATTTATTGATGATCTGTTCATATTCTAATTCATTTTTAATCGTAATATAGTTCTCAGACATATTAATCATTCCTTTAGTCAGCTTGTCATTATCAGTATAGTCAATGCCTTTTAATGATACAATGATCAGCACTTTATTTTTTATGGCAACGTGGTATTATGGAAATGTGGGGAAGGTAAGGAGGAATGGCATGAGCATTGCAATTGTTACAGATTCTACGGCATATTTGCCTGAACAGCTTGCAGTAGAGAAAGGCATTCATATCATATCGCTCAGTGTATTATTTGATGATGTACCTTATCGTGAGATTAAAGAAATCTCAAGCGTCGAATTTTATCAACGGATGAAAACTGAGAAAGAACTTCCGACGACCAGCCAGCCTGCAATCGGAGATTATGTTAAGCTGCTGCAGCGGTTGCTGGCTCAAGGAATTACGGATGTCATCGCTGTTCATTTATCAAGCGGCATCAGTGGTACCTACCAGGGAGCGATTGCAGCTGGGATGATGGTTGAAGGCATTAATGTTCATGCATTTGATTCAGAAATTTCATGTACGCCGCAAGGTTTTTTTGCGCTGCGCGCGAGTGAAATGAAGAATAATCATTCAGTGGAAGAAATCATGATAG
Organism: Macrococcus lamae; assembly: GCF_004359545.1. Lineage (GTDB taxonomy): Bacteria > Bacillota > Bacilli > Staphylococcales > Staphylococcaceae > Macrococcus > Macrococcus lamae. Next base: position 114,262 of record NZ_SCWB01000003.1, on the reverse strand, counting down.
AACTTGCAGCGATGAAAGAGGAGACGACTGCTTATTTTCTTGTAGACGATTTAAGAAATCTTCAAAAAGGTGGACGATTGAGCAGTGCTCAAGTCATTATCGGCAGTATGCTGCAGGTAAAGCCTATTTTGAAGTTCAAGGATACTAAAATTATACCGTTTGAGAAAGTCCGTACGAAGAAGAAAGCCATGAATGAAATTGAAATGTTGATCGAAGAATTTATCGGTGATGCTGAAGAAGTGACAGCTTGTATTATTCACGCAAATGATGAACAGACTGCACGTGTCTGGCTTACGAAGCTTGAAGCTGAACATCCTGAAATTAAATGGATCTTAACTGAATTCGGTCCGGTGATTGGTACGCACTTAGGAGAAAAAGCATTAGGGTTCGGCGTTACAAAGCGACGTCTGAACTTTTAATGGAATCATCTGTTTTATTTAAATTTTATATGACAGACAGCACACTTTATTAAGTGTGCTGTTTTTTTATGGGAGGACATGATGAGTTTATTTGAAACAGGAATTGATGGAGTGAAAGGTGTAGTTATAGATAAGGGTTTTAAATGCACAATCTGCCAAAATGAAAATCAGCAGCTGTTCCATACTTATTACAGTCATCACTTTAAACAAGAGATTACTTATTGCAGAAACTGCATTATGATGACATGGTCGACAACAGAAACCTATTATCAATTGACAGAAATACCGTCTCTTCCAGAGAATCTGGAGTGTCATCTTGACTTTGAACTGACTGAGCAGCAGCAATATGCATCTGAAATGATTGATGAAGCGGTCAAGACAGGAGGAAAACGACTGCTTCATGCAGTAACAGGTGCAGGTAAAACAGAGATGATTTTAAAGGGCATTCAGAGCGCTCGGTCAATAGGAATGAACGTAGCACTTGTCTCACCAAGGGTCGATGTAGTTAAAGAACTGTATTTGAGAATGACAAGCTACTTTACTGCTGACATTGATGTCTTATACGAAGGACATCCGTTGACGTATAACAGTACTTTTGTCATCTGTACCGTTCAACAGCTCTATCGTTACTTTCATCATTTCAGTCTGATTGTCGTGGACGAAGTGGATGCCTTCCCTTTACCGATGGATGACCGATTGATGAGTTGTATTCATAGAGCGGCCACGCCGGTTTCAACAATCATCTATTTGACTGCGACACCACCGAAGCGTTTAATTCAGCAATTTAATCCTCATGACATTATTACATTGCCGGCCCGCTATCATGGACGACCGCTGCCAGTCCCTTCCTTTAAGTATTTGTCTATCAAAACAGTGTTGAAAGGTGGGCTATCTGCGCGTCTCCAACAGAGGACAAAAGGTACACTGCTCCTATTCTTTAATAATATCCGGGAAATGGAGACAGCCGGTGAAGTCTATAAAAATTTTAACCCTGTGACAGTATATGCTGATGACGCCCTTAGACATGAAAAAGTGGACCAGATCAGAGCAGGTCATCACTTGATCGTTTTTACAACATCAATCCTTGAACGCGGATTTACGAAGGCTGGACTTGATGTCTGGGTCATTGATGCAGGGAGCTTCACCAGTGAATGTCTGATACAGATGGCCGGCAGGGTTGACCGTAAGCGTGATCCTTATAAGGGAGAAGTGGTATTCTTTCATAATGGTGTTTCTTCAAGTATGCAAAAAGCAGTGAAAGAAATACAGCGGATGAATCATGCAGCTGTCAGCCTGGGGTGGATCAAGTGATATGTCTCATCTGCCTTAAAGAATATATAGAAGAATTGTCATTTAGAACATATTTTTCGCAAGAACCTATCATGTGCGATGACTGCAGCAGAAAATTCAACTATGAACAGGTAAGACGGTGCAGTCATTGCAATAAGAAATTACTTCCCGATGAAGAGAGCTGTATTGACTGCCTGTTTATGAAAGAGCTTTTTTTGCCGCTTGACGATATAATCTGTCTATATGATTATGATGACTGGACCAGGCAGCTGATTTATAAATATAAATTCAGAAAAGACATCGTACTTGCTGAAGTTTTCGCCCGATTCTTCAAACCGCATATCAAAAGATTGGATTATGATATGGTCATTCCTCTTCCATCGAGCAGTGAGAAGATTCATGAAAGAGGATTTGACCATATGGCTGAAGTAGTCAAGAGAACAGGAATAACGTTTCAAACGCCACTTAAGACGAAACATCGGGCAAAACAGGCTGGTCTGACAAAGGTAGAGCGGTTGAAAGACAGCAATCCTTTCTATATAGAAGGGGAGATAGCAAAACGCGTACTTCTCATTGATGATATATATACGACTGGACTTACAGTACACCGGGCTGCAGAAGTTCTCAGAAATGAAAATGTCACAGAAGTAAAGGTGTTAACATTTGCAAGAGTCTGAATATTTGGTAAAATAAAAGCAGGAAGAAACATCATAGAAATTGGTTTCAGAAGGAGCGATGCAATATGTTCAGATATGAGATTCACGGTGATAATATTACTGTGACAGATGCTATCCGCAATTATATTGAAGAGAAATTGAGTAAGCTTGAGCGTTACTTTACAGAGGTGCCTGATGCGAATGCCCATGTAAAGATTAAGACTTACCAAGATTCTAAAGCAAAAGTCGAAGTGACCATTCCATTAAAAAATCTGACATTACGTGCGGAAGAGAGACATGCAGACCTATATGCTGCAGTTGATCTGATTGTAGAAAAACTTGAAAGACAAGTGCGTAAGCATAAAACAAAAGTAAATCGCAAGTTCCGTGAAAAAGGTGTAGAAAAAGATGTCTTTCCAAGTCTGCCTGATACAGACCTTGTTGAGGAAGACGGTAATGATGATATTGAGATTATCCGTTCCAAGCAGTTCGATCTTAAACCGATGGATTCAGAAGAGGCGGTACTGCAGATGAACATGCTCGGACATGATTTCTTTATCTTCAACGATGCAGAAACTAATGGTACTAACATCGTATACCGTCGTAATGATGGTAAGTATGGATTGATTGAGACATCAACAGAAGTGTGAAATGAGATTTACCTCACAACATTGTGAGGTTTTTTTGTTGTCTGAGCAGTGGAACAGCTGCATACCGCGCTGCTTACCTCAGTAAATTGTTATGAAAACTGAAATCATGTTTTTAAATATTTTTATATGCAGGCAATAAATGATATTATTAGAAGTTGTAGACGATAGTTTTTCGTAATTAAAGGAGAGAACAGCATGGGATTTATTAAGAAGATGTTTGACGGTTCTAAACGCGATGTAAAATCTTTATCCAAGACTGCAGATCAGGTTGAATCCTATAAAGAACAAATGGCAGCAATGTCAGATGAAGAACTTAGAAGTATGACAGTCAAATATCAAAATGACTTAAAAGGAATCACAGATTATAAAGAGCAGGAAAAATATCTCGATCAGATTTTACCGGAAGCATTTGCGCTTGTTCGTGAAGCTGCACTACGTGTATTAAGTCTTTTTCCGCATCCTGTGCAGATTATGGGTGGAACGGTCATTCACCGCGGTGACATTGCTGAAATGAAAACCGGGGAAGGTAAAACATTGACTGCGACAATGCCTGTCTATTTAAATGCATTAACTGGACGCGGTGTACACGTCGTCACAGTCAATGAATATTTATCAAGTACTCAAGCGGAAGAAATGGGGCAGTTATACAACTTCCTAGGTCTATCCGTCGGCGTCAATTTAAACAGCAAATCAACACAGGAAAAACGTGATGCCTACAGCTGCGACATCACTTACAGCACTAACAATGAACTTGGGTTCGATTACTTGAGAGATAATATGGTGACATATTCTGAAGAGCGCGTCATGCGCCCGCTCAACTTCGCTATTATCGATGAGGTCGATTCTATTCTGATCGATGAAGCACGTACGCCGCTGATTATCTCCGGACAGGCTGAAAAGTCAACTGGTCTCTATGTTCAGGCAAATGTTTTTGTCAAGATGCTGAAAGATGAAGTCGATTACAATTACGACGAGAAGACAAAAGGCATTCAACTGACTGAAACAGGAATTGATAAAGCTGAGAAGATGTTTAAGGTCGAAAACTTATATGATGTAAAAAATGTCACATTGATGCATCATATTAACATTGCATTAAAGGCACACCGCTCAATGCTGAATAACGTGGATTACGTCGTTCAGGACGGTGAAATCGTCATCGTCGATCAGTTCACCGGTCGTACGATGCCAGGTCGTCGTTTCTCTGACGGTGTTCACCAGGCGATTGAAGCAAAAGAAGGCGTTGAGATTCAAAATGAATCTAAGACAATGGCTTCTATAACGTTCCAGAATTTTTTCCGTATGTATAACAAACTGTCAGGTATGACAGGTACGGCAAAAACCGAAGAAGAAGAGTTCGTCAGCATTTATAATATGGTTGTTACTCAGATTCCGACGAACAAACCAGTGGCAAGGCTCGACAATGCTGATTTAATCTTTGCGTCAGAAAAAGGCAAACTTGCTGCGGTTGTCGAAGAAGTGATTTCACGGCATAAAGTGGGTCAGCCCGTACTGCTCGGTACTGTTGCCGTTGAAACAAGTGAATATATTTCAGGCTTACTCAAAAAGCGTGGCATTCGACATAATGTACTGAATGCTAAAAACCATGAACGTGAAGCAGAGATTGTAGCGAATGCAGGACAGCGCGGAGCAGTCACTATCGCGACAAACATGGCTGGACGAGGAACAGATATCAAGCTTGGCGACGGTGTAGTTGAACTTGGTGGCCTTGCTGTCATCGGTACTGAGCGTCATGAATCACGACGAATCGACGATCAGCTCCGTGGTCGTTCCGGACGTCAAGGAGACCCTGGTTTCAGTCGGTTCTATTTATCACTGCAGGATGAATTAATGGTGCGATTCGGTTCAGAAAGAATGCAGACGATGATGTCGCGTCTTGGTATGAATGACGAAGCACCAATAGAATCAAAAATGGTGTCACGTGCTGTGGAATCTGCTCAAAAACGAGTGGAAGGGAATAACTATGACAGCCGTAAACGAGTTCTTGAATATGATGATGTGCTGCGTAAACAGCGTGAAATCATCTATAAGGAACGTAATGACATTCTTGAACAGGAAGACTGCTCTGAACAAGTCCGCTCTATGATTGAGGAATCCGTACGACGTGCAGTCAACGGCCATTTCATTCTCGATGAAGATGAGCATGAGTATAAGGCATTCATTAATTTTGTTGAAGATATGTATATTTCTGAAGGAGAATTAAAAGAAGAAGAAATCGCCCGCCGGGATAAAGATGATATTTTCAAGGTGGTAATGAATCATATCGATCAACAGTATGCTTCTCAGGAAGAGATGCTCGGTGAACAGATGCGTGAATTTGAACGCATGATTCTATTACGTACTATCGATATGAAGTGGACTGACCACATCGATACGATGGATCAGCTCCGTACAGGAATTCACCTGCGGTCATATGGACAGATCAACCCGCTGCGTGAATATCAGAATGAAGGTTTAAGTATGTTTGAAGGTATGCTTGAAGATATTGAAGATGATGTATCTAAATATATCTTGAAGTCAGTTATCGACAAAGACGAGCAGGTAGAGCGTGAGCAGGTGGCTAAAGGCGAAGCGATGCTTGCGAATGACGGCAAAGAGAAGGTTAAAAAACAACCGAAACAAAGCGAGCCGGAAATCGGCAGAAATGACCCGTGTCCTTGTGGCAGCGGGAAAAAATATAAAAATTGTCACGGTAGAGAGTAGGAACAGCTATGGAACCATTTGAAATAAAAAACAGATTAGCAGAATTAGAAGAGAAATTACAATCATTCAGGGGGTCTCTTTGACTTAGAAGAAAAAGAGACAAATATTCAGGAATTTGATGAGATGATGGCTGATCCTGACTTCTGGAATGACTCGAGCAAAGCTCAGGACATTATCAATCAAAGTAATGCCTTGAAGGAAGTAGTGGGCGGATATCGCAGGCTGACTGAGGAGAAAGAAAATGTTGAAGTGATGGTCGAGATGGTCAAAGAAGAACCAGACGACGATATGGAACAAGAAATCAGTGAGCAGCTGATTGCACTTAAAGAATCAGTCGATCAGTTTGAACTGAAGCTGCTGCTGAATGGTGAACATGATGCGAACAATGCGATTCTTGAACTTCATCCCGGCGCAGGTGGTACAGAGTCACAGGACTGGGGAGCGATGCTGCTCCGCATGTATCAGCGTTTCAGTGAGAAACAAGGATTCAAAGTAGAGACAGTGGACTACCTGCTTGGCGACGAAGCAGGAATTAAAAGTGTGACGTTATTGATTAAGGGACATAATGCCTATGGCTATCTAAAGGCAGAAAAGGGCGTACACCGCTTAGTCCGTATTTCGCCATTTGATTCTTCAGGGCGGCGACATACATCATTTGCGTCATGTGAAGTGACACCGGAGTTTGATAACGATAATATCGAGATTGAAATCAACACTGAAGATTTGAATATCGATACGTATCGTGCCAGTGGTGCAGGTGGTCAGCATATCAACACGACCGATTCTGCTGTCCGCATCACACATAAACCAACAGGTGTTGTCGTCACGTGTCAAAATGAACGGTCACAGATTAAAAACCGTGAACAGGCGATGAAGATGCTGAAGGCGAAGCTCTATCAACGTAAAATTGAAGAGCAGGAAGCAGAAATGCTTGCCATACGAGGAGAGCAGAAGGAAATTGGCTGGGGCTCTCAAATACGTTCATATGTCTTCCACCCATATTCGATGGTCAAAGATCACCGGACGAATGCCGAAACAGGAAATACAAGTGCAGTCATGGACGGAGATATATCATTGTTTATTGATGCCTATTTAAAAAGTCAAATTTAATAATGATGAACCATGTCGTTTAATCGGCATGGTTCTTTGGTATAACTATACAAAGGGGGAGTTACTTTGAAAAAACAATTATCTGCACTTCTTTTCAGTTCGGCATTATTATTAGCCGCATGTGGCGGAGAGCAGTCTAAACAGACAGAGAATACCTCATCAGCTGATCCAGGTAAAACAGCATTTCAGCAGAATACTTGTGTGGGTTGCCATGGCAAAGACATGGAAGGAGCAAGCGGCCCTAACTTACAGAAAATCGGCAGCAAATATTCAAAAGAACAAATTCTTAATATTATAAAAAACGGTAAAGGGGCTATGCCAAAAGGGCAGGCGGAAGGTAAGGAAGCAGAACAGATTGCTGACTATCTCGCTAAGCAGAAGTAAGTTGTTTTCTGAAAATAGAGAAATTTTAAATGTATTGACAGGCAGTGACGTTTAGATTACAAAAATATTACAACCGCAACTTAAAAAATCCTCTGTGTTATAGTTATAAACGAATCGTAACGAACGTTACATCTGTTAAACTATAGGAGGATTTTTTAATTATGAAGAAAACATTATTTACTGCAGCTGCAGTGACAGCTATCACAGGTATAGCAACAGTCCAAGCACAGGCAAGTGATTACGAAGTAAAATCCGGTGATACATTATGGGCTATCGCTAAAGAAAATGGCACTTCAGTCTCAGAATTAAAAGAACTTAACCAATTATCCGGCGACTTAATCAAAGCTGGCGATAAAATCAAAGTAGAATCTAAAGATTTCTACGTTGTTAAATCCGGTGATACTTTAAAAGCAATCGCCGAAAAATTTGAAGTCAGCACTGATGATCTTAAAAAATGGAATAACTTTTCATCTGAAGGTTTAACAGTTGGTAAGAAAATCATCGTTTCTGAAAAAGGTTTTAACGAAAACAGATCACAAGCAAAACCTGCTATCGCAGCAGCTGCTCCTGTCAAAGCACCAGTCGAAGCAGGAAGAACAACGGCAGTCAGACAAATTTCTCGCACGACATCTGCTGTACAGGAAGCTCCTGCAGCTGAAAATAATGTACAAACGGCAACAACATACAGAACAGAGCGAGCTGCTGCTCCAGCAAGCAGAACAGAAACTAGCACAGCGAATACGTATAATAGAGCTAATACACAGTCACAACCTACTTATACACAGTCACAACAAGCAGCACCAGCAACTACTCCAGTCAGTGGTAATGTATCAAGTGTCGCAAATGGCGTAGCAAGTGGTAAATCATATGTATATGGTGCTAATTCTGCATCAGCTGTAGACTGCTCAGCATTTGCGCAGCAAGTAATGGCTTCTATGGGTAAATCAATTCCACGTACAACGTACAGCCAGATGGCAGCAGGTACTCAAGTTTCTGCACCACAACCAGGAGACCTGGTATTCTTTAATGGCGGATCACACGTCGGTGTTTATGTTGGTAACGGACAGATGGTTGATGCACTTAATCCATCTGAAGGTATTAAACAGCGTCCAGTGAACTATGTGAGTGGTTCAGTTACAGGCTACTACAGATATTAGAACGTAAATATTCTATTAAAAGTAATGAAGACATCTAATTGAGATGTCTTCATTTTTTTTGACATTATTTAGCAGACAGTTTTCTTCTCTGTAACAGTTCGACAGTTTTAATGGATTGAGATAACACTTATATTACAAAACCATAACATTAGTTTACTCTTACTTTTGTTATGTTATGATTTTTTTGCAAAAGAAATTAAAGGAGAACAGAAGACATGAAAAAGATTATTCTGACTTTATTAACTTTAATCGTATTATTCACAATTGCAGATGAGCTGCATGTTTCACCCATAAAAGTATCCAATGAGGCGGAAGCCGCTGTTTATAGAAATCCAATCAAATATAAAGCTGCCAATTATTATTCATGGGGTTCTTGTGTGTATTATGCATTTAACCGTCGTGCACAAATGGGTCGTTATGTGTCTAATAGATGGGGAAATGCGAGAAACTGGGCAACAAATGCCGCACGTTCTGGTTATACAGTCAGAAGAAAACCGGTATATGGCTCTGTAATGGTCTCAAAATCAGGTTATTACGGTCACGTAGCTGTCGTAGAACGCGTTTATAAAAATGGAAATATATTAGTGTCTGAGATGAATTTTCCGAGACAGGGTGTTAAGACATACCGAACAGTATATCGCTCAAATGTATCTTCTTACCAATACATCTATTAGCAAAAAAACAGCAGCAGCTGACAATTGTCAGTTGCTGTAGTTTTTTGTTCATTAAGATAGTGCTAATTCTTTGTTCATTGTTATAATGTAACCATATTACATTTGGAGGATCTTCATGAAACGTTTCATAGTTGTGTTACTAAGCGCAGCACTTCTGCTGACAGCCGGCTACAGTGTGTGGCGCGTAATGACTTTTGACGACCAGTCAACTAGTGTCGCAGGTCATCCCCACTATCTAAATGGCAGGAATATCGATCAAATGAAAGTGGTAGACAAGACAGGTCAAAGTCAGGTACTGAGTAAATTACTTACGGGTGATATCAATATCATTAACTTCTGGGCATCGTGGTGTGAACCATGTAACAGAGAAATGCCGGAGCTGGTTAATTATTATCATCAGAAACCTAACCATATCCAGGTCATTGGGATGAACATCCAGGATGAACATAAGAACCGTGATGCTTTCATAAAAAAATATCATGCCGACTATCCGATGCTGACAGCAGATGCCACTGTACGAAAGCAATATAAAATCAATAATTTACCTACGACACTTTTTGTTGATAATAATGGAAAAGTGCTGAAAACATATTTAGGAGAAATGAATGAACAGAAATTAAATGCACTAATCCAGCAGATAGAGGAGGGGAACTAATGGGAGTCCATCAATATTTCAAAAGTTTGTCTGACCTGGAAAAACTCGTGCGTTGTCCAGGGAAATTTAAATATCAGGACCATAACGTAGCCAGTCATTCATTCAAAGTGACAAAAATTGCACAGTACCTCGGTACTGTTGAAGAATATAATGGCAATGAAATCAACTGGAAAAGACTTTATGAAAAAGCGTTAAATCACGATTATCCGGAAATTTTTACAGGAGACATTAAAACGCCGGTCAAATATGCTTCCAAAGAACTGAAGCAGCTTTTTAACGAAGTTGAAGAACAGATGATCAGTAAATTCATTGAAACAGAATTTCCAGCTGAGTATCAGGAGATTTACCGCGAGCGGCTGCAGGAAGGAAAGGATGATACACTTGAAGGTCAGATTTTGTCAGTCGCTGATAAGATCGATCTGCTGTATGAATCATTCGGTGAGATCCAAAAGCGTAATCCTGAGCCGCTGTTTTTTGAAATTTACGAGAAAAGCCTGAAGACCATTATACAGTTTGACCATCTCGTTTCTGTCCAGGATTTTTTAAATCATATTCTTCCTGAAATGCTGGAAGAGAAATTCATTCCAAGATCTGAACTTCGAGAAATCACCTACTCAATACTTGGTGAGGAGGATTTAGAGTGACATGGTATTTACTTGCTTTATTTCTTCCGGCACTGTTGGTTGTCATATTCAGTATGATTATCAGAAATAAATATACAGGTCTATTGTTAGCGACTATAGTAATCGGGGTATCCGTATATAAAGGCTTCTTTCATTCAGAGATGATTGTTTTTATAGACACCATTTCACTGATTATTGGTTATTTGGTTGTCGATCGCTTTCAACTTCATGAACAGTAAGAGTCTGGGACATTGAAATCAACAAATGTTTCCGGGCTCTTTTCTACGAACAAATGTTTGTACCTGGTTATTGAATTTTGTTAAAATAGATAAGAAAAGGGAGGGGTATGATGGAAAAGCATCCATTTAAGATACAGTCAGAATTCCAGCCTTCAGGAGATCAGCCTGAAGCTATAAATAAACTCGTTAAAGGTATCAAAGAAGGCAAGAGACATCAGACACTCCTTGGTGCGACAGGAACAGGTAAAACATTTACGATGAGTAATGTGATTCAGCAGGTAGGCAAACCGACATTGATCATTGCGCACAATAAGACGCTTGCGGGACAGTTATACAGTGAGTTCAAGGAATTCTTTCCGGACAATAGAGTGGAATATTTCGTGAGCTACTATGACTATTATCAGCCTGAAGCTTATGTCCCTTCAACCGATACATTTATTGAGAAAGATGCATCTATCAATGATGAAATAGATAAACTTCGGCACTCGGCGACCAGTGCATTGTTTGAACGCAATGATGTCATCGTCATTTCTTCGGTCAGTTGTATATACGGTCTTGGTAATCCGGAAGAATATAAGGACATGGTGGTCAGTATCCGCACTGGTATGGAACTAGAGCGCAATCAGCTGCTCAGAAAATTAGTCGATATTCAGTATACGAGAAATGACATAGACTTCCACCGCGGCACATTCAGGGTAAGAGGAGATGTTGTGGAAATTTTTCCGGCGTCACGTGATGAGCAGTGTATACGCATTGAGTTTTTTGGCGATGAAATTGAACGCATCCGTGAAATTAATTATTTGACAGGTGAAGTATTAAAGGAGCGCGAGCACTTTGCTATTTTCCCGGCGAGTCACTTCGTTACCCGCGAGGAAAAGATGAAACTTGCGATTGAAAGAATCGAACGTGAGCTTGAAGCACAGCTTAAAGTGTTCCGAGCAGAGAATAAGCTGCTTGAAGCACAGCGGCTTGAGCAGCGGACTAACTATGACCTGGAAATGATGCGCGAGATGGGGTTTTGTTCAGGTATCGAGAATTATTCTGTTCATTTAACGTTAAGACCGAAAGGGTCAACGCCTTATACGCTCCTTGACTACTTCGGAGACGACTGGCTGGTCATGATTGACGAGTCGCATGTGAGTCTACCGCAAGTAAGAGGTATGTATAACGGCGACCAAGCAAGAAAGAACGTCCTTGTAGATCATGGATTCAGACTGCCGAGTGCACTTGATAATCGACCACTGACGTTTGATGAATTCGACAAGAAGGCGAAACAATTTGTCTACGTTTCAGCCACACCTGGTCCATATGAAATTGAGCATACGGATGAAATGGTCGAGCAGATCATCAGGCCGACTGGTTTACTTGATCCGATGATCGAAGTCAGAAAATCTGAACATCAGATTGATGATCTTATGGAAGAGATTCAGCAGCGTGTTGATAAGAATGAGCGCGTACTGATTACGACGCTTACGAAGAAGATGAGTGAAGATTTAACGACTTACCTAAAAGAGGCTGGGGTTAAAGTCAACTATCTTCATTCAGAAATCAAGACGCTTGAACGGATTGAAATCATCCGCGACCTGCGAATGGGCGTTTATGACGTATTGATTGGCATCAATTTGTTAAGAGAAGGACTGGATATTCCTGAAGTATCACTGGTCGCCATCCTTGACGCTGATAAGGAAGGTTTTCTCCGTTCAGAACGTTCATTAATTCAGACAATCGGCCGTGCAGCGCGTAACGAACAAGGGAAAGTCATCATGTATGCTGATAAAGTGACAAGATCTATGGAAATTGCGATTTCAGAGACGCAGCGTCGTCGTGAAACTCAGGAAGCTTACAATATCAAGCACGGCATCACGCCAATGACCATCAACAAAAAAATTCGTGATGTGATCAGTGCGACTGTTGAAACTGAAGAAACAGACACACCGAAGAAGACGAAGAAGAAATTATCGAAAAAAGAACGCCAGCAGACTATTGAACGTGTTGAGCACGAAATGAAAGAAGCGGCTAAAGCACTTGATTTCGAGCGTGCGACTGAATTACGTGATATTTTGTTTGAACTTAAGGCTGAAGGGTGAGACCATGAAAAATAAAGAAATTGTTGTCAAAGGGGCGAGAGCTCACAACTTGAAAAATATCGATATTACTATTCCGAGGGATAAACTCGTCGTAATGACAGGTTTGTCAGGCTCCGGTAAATCGAGTCTTGCTTTTGATACTATCTATGCTGAAGGACAAAGACGCTATGTAGAATCGCTCAGCGCCTATGCCAGACAGTTTTTAGGTCAGATGGACAAGCCGGATGTGGATACCATTGAAGGTTTATCCCCGGCCATTTCCATCGATCAAAAAACAACGAGTAATAATCCAAGAAGTACGGTGGCGACAGTCACTGAAATCTATGACTACTTAAGGTTATTATATGCACGAATCGGCACACCATACTGTCCAATACATGATATCAAAATAGAATCACAGACGATTCAGCAGATGGTCGATCATGTCATGAGTATGGAAGAACGGACAAAAATCCAGGTGCTTGCACCTCTTGTGAGAGGCCGAAAAGGAACACATAAAAAATTGATTGAGGATATTTCTAAAAAAGGCTATGCACGTCTTAGAATTAATAATGAGATGTACGATATTGGAGACGATATTGATCTCCCGAAAACACATGCCCATGATATAGATGTCATCGTTGACCGTCTTGTAGTAAAACCAGGAATAGAAAGCAGACTGGCTGATTCAATCGAGAATGCGCTGCATCTTGCTGAAGGTAACGTGCTGATTGATGTAATCGGTGAGAAGGAAATCAAGTTTTCCGAGCATCATGCCTGCCCAGTCTGTGGTTTTTCCATCGATAAGCTGGAACCACGGATGTTTTCTTTCAACAGTCCGTTCGGCGCGTGCCCGGATTGTGACGGTTTAGGGACAAAACTGACAGTCGACATCAGCCTGGTTATCCCTGATGAGTCCAAAAGTCTGCAGGACGGTGCCTTAGTACCATGGCAGCCTATCAGTTCCGAATATTATCCTAATCTGCTGAAACAGACATGTAAACATTATAAAATTGATATGAAAAAACCTTTCAGTAAGCTGCCTGAAAAAGATCGCCATATCATTCTATATGGTGGTCCAGATAATATTTCTTATAAGTTTAAACAGGATAATGGTGTAACACGTACAAGAAGTATGAAATTTGAAGGAATCGTCAACAATATTGAGCGGCGTTTCAAAGAGACGCCTTCTGAATATACAAGAGAACAGATGCGCAAATATATGGTGGATGAAAAGTGTGAAACATGTGACGGCTATCGATTAAATAAAGAGGCAATGGCTGTGAAGATCAATCAGGAGCACATTGGTCAGACGGTACGCCGCTCAATCGGTGAATCAGTGAACCATTTTAAATCGCTTGAATTAACAGAGAAAGAACAGATGATTTCAAACTTAATTCTTAAGGAAATTACAGAACGATTATCCTTTTTAAATAATGTCGGTCTTGAATATCTAACTTTAAATCGTATGGCAGGAACATTATCCGGGGGAGAGGCACAGCGTATTCGTCTGGCCACTCAAATCGGTTCTAGATTGACAGGGGTCTTATATATTTTGGATGAGCCATCTATCGGACTTCATCAAAGAGACAATGACCGCCTGATATCAACGTTACAGTCTATGCGTGACATGGGTAATACATTGATTGTTGTTGAACACGATGAAGATACAATGCTTGCTGCTGATTATCTCATCGATATTGGTCCAGGGGCAGGAGTACATGGAGGTCAGATTGTTTCGCAGGGAACACCGAAGCAAGTCATGAAAGATAAGAAGTCACTGACAGGGCAGTATTTAAGCGGCAAGAAAAAAATTGAGCTGCCTGAGCAACGACGGACATCTGACGGACGCTATATTTCTGTAAGAGGTGCATCAAGCAATAATTTGAAAAATGTTGATGTGGACATTCCTCTTGGTATGATGACGGTAGTGACAGGAGTTTCCGGCTCGGGTAAAAGTACTCTAGTCAATGATGTTCTTTATAAAGGTCTTGCACAGAAGCTGTATAAGACGAAAGCGAAACCAGGTCCACATCGATCTATCGAAGGGGTCGAGCAGATTGAGAAGATTATCGACATCGATCAGTCGCCGATCGGCCGGACACCACGTTCAAATCCAGCGACGTACACTGGCGTATTTGATGATATTCGTGATGTTTTCAGTCAGACAAACGAGGCGAAGCTCCGAGGCTATCAGAAAGGTCGTTTCAGTTTCAATGTTAAAGGTGGAAGATGTGAGGCATGTCGCGGGGACGGTATCATTAAAATAGAGATGCACTTCCTGCCTGATGTGTATGTACCATGTGAAGTATGTGACGGAAAGCGTTATAACCGTGAAACTCTGGAAGTTACTTATAAAGATAAAAATATTTCAGATGTACTGGATATGACAGTAGAAGACGCCTATTATTTCTTTGAAAACATCCCTAAGATCAACCGTAAATTGAAAACAATTGTTGATGTTGGTCTAGGATACATTAAACTCGGCCAACCGGCGACTACATTGTCAGGTGGTGAAGCACAGCGTGTTAAGCTGGCATCTGAACTCCATAGACGATCCAACGGCAAATCGCTGTATATTCTGGATGAGCCGACGACAGGTCTCCATGTAGACGATGTAGCGAGATTGCTGAAAGTATTGCATCAACTTGTTGAGAATGGTGACACAGTTATTATCATCGAGCATAATCTGGATGTTATAAAGACAGCTGACTACATTATTGACCTAGGACCAGAAGGTGGTTCTGGTGGTGGACAGATTATTGCTGAAGGAACTCCTGAAGTTATTATGGAAACTAAAGAGTCATATACCGGAATGTATTTGAAACAGTTGGTTGAGCGAATGCATAAGCAGTTCAATTGAACTTGATTAAAAAGAGGTCGGAACTAAAGTAGTTCTTAAAGAAGAGCTGCTTAACCCGACCTCTTTCTTTGTCGATTTCTACTTTTTCATTTCATTGTAATTAAGCCGGAAGTTATTTAGAATGAAGATATCGAACGTACGGAGGGTTTCCATGATTACATGTAGCGATATTATAAAGAAATTCAAACTGAAATTACGAGCTGGTGAACAAGGTGTTGACCGAATGGTGATGAATGCAGACATTTCAAGACCTGGACTTGAAATGGCCGGTTACTTCTCGCATTATTCTTCTGATAGAATTCAAGTGCTTGGAACAACGGAAACTTCTTTCTTTGAAATGCTGAGCAAGGAAGATAAAGTAGATAGAATGAATAAACTTTGCCGTAAAGAAACACCGTGTATCATTATTACAAGAGGAATTGAACCGCCTGAAGAACTAATTGCTGCCTGTGATCGTAAAGGCACGCCGCTTCTCTCTTCTGATGATGCGACCACTAGTCTGATCAGTAAACTGACGTCCTACCTTGAGACTCAGCTTGCTCCTGAGACAAGCCTGCATGGTGTGCTTGTTGATGTTTACGGTATTGGTGTACTAATTACCGGGGATTCCGGCGTCGGTAAAAGTGAAACTGCTTTGGAACTAGTTAAGAGAGGACACCGACTCGTTGCGGATGATAACGTTGAAATTAAGGAAATCTCAAAAAATGTGTTAATGGGTAAACCGCCCCAGCTTATTGAACATCTGCTTGAGATCAGAGGGCTCGGTATTATTAACGTCATGACGTTATTTGGTGCAGGATCTATTCTTCAGGAGAAACGTGTCATGCTTAATATCAACCTTGAGACATGGAACAAAGACAAAATGTATGACCGCGTTGGACTGATTGAAGAAAAACTGACCATACTCGATTCACAGATAACAAAGAAGACGATTCCTGTCAGACCGGGGCGTAACCTCGCAGTCATTATTGAAGTCGCTGCTATGAACTACCGTTTGAACGCACTTGGTGTTAATACGGCTGAAGAATTCAACGATAGACTTAACGAACAAATTAAAAGTCAGTCATTAAAGGGGAATTAACATGTTACTATCCATTGATCCAATTGCATTTGAATTAGGACCATTATCCGTCAGATGGTATGGCATTATCATTGCTTCGGCCATATTGATCGGCTATTTAATTGCGCAGCGTGAATCAATCAAAAAAGGCTATAAAGAAGATACGTTAATCGATATTATCGTCTGGGCAGTCATTATCGCAATTATCTGTGCACGAATTTATTATGTTGCATTTGAATGGAGTTATTATAAGGAACATCTGGCTGAAATACCAATGATTATGAATGGTGGAATTGCTATCCATGGTGGATTAATCGGTGCCTTTGTTACTGGATTTATTCTCGCTAAGCGGAAAAATCTGTCGTTCTTCCAGCTTGCAGATATTGTAGCACCAAGTATCATTCTCGCTCAGGCAATCGGTCGATGGGGCAACTTCATGAACCAGGAAGCACACGGCGGTGAAGTAACGCGTACATTTTTAGAAAACTTAATGCTGCCTGACTGGATTATCAGACAGATGGATATAGACGGAATTTATTATCACCCGACGTTTCTCTATGAATCACTCTGGAATTTAACAGGTTTCATTATTCTGCTGCTTGTCAGAAAGCACTTAAGAATCGGACAGACTTTTCTATTGTACGGCATCTGGTATTCCATCGGTCGCTTCTTTGTCGAAGGATTGCGGACAGACAGTCTGATGCTGACAGAACATTTGAGAATTGCTCAGGTCATTTCAATTTTTATTATTGCTGTTGCGATCATCACCTGGATATACCGGACTTACCGATACAATCTGCCGAAGTACGGTGATGTCAATGTCCCGCTTAAAGGAAGCAACGATGAGACGTACAAATAAAGTAAATGTATCTGGACCTAATCCATTATGGCGGGTATACCGTACAGTTTCACTGCTGAAAGTTTCAATTAACACAGTTGTCATTGAATTGGGACGCTTCTGTCCATCTATGCGTTTGAAACGCAGACTTTATCAGATGATTGGAATGACGATTGGTCCGTACACTTCAATAGCATATAAAGTGACACCGGATATTATGTTCCCGGAAAAAATCTCAATAGGTAAAAATTGTGTCATCGGATTTAACGCTACGCTGCTCTGTCATGAATATTTAGTCCATGAATATCGGACGGGAGATATCCTTATCGGTGATGAGGTCATGGTTGGAGCGAATGCCATTGTACTGCCAGGCGTGACGATTGGTGATGGTGCTGTTATCGGTGCAGGCAGTGTCGTGTCAAAGGATGTTCCGGCTGGAGCGTTTGCCTGTGGTTGTCCACTTCAAATCAGAAGTGAGGTGAAGAAATGAATGAAAAAATAGTCAGCATGCCGAACGACGCTGAAAGCTACTATTCTCTCGCAAAGAAAAAGATGAGTCAGGCTGCTTATAATGATGCGATCACTTATCTCAAGAAGGCATTGAAGCTTAAACAGTCTGAGGATTATATCAAAGATCTTGCGATGTGTAATGCGGAGATAGGACAAGCAGATACAGGAGCCGGCTATATTTTTGAATGTATTGTGAGAGAAGAAGCATATGAAGATTACTTCTACTTGCTGAGCCAGCTCTATACTAAAGCCCGCGAACCGAATAAAGCATTTCTATTCGGACTGTATTATGTGCAGCTGACAGATGATCAGGCTTATATGGATGAATTAGTGACGACATTTGATGTTGTATATAACAATAAGACAGAAGTGGAAGCGGAAAGCGCGTTATTTGTCACACAGCAGATTTTCCAGTATTTATTTTCTTTAGGACGAATTAATGAATCAATCGACTGGATTAGCAATCAGCCGCTTTCTCTTCAATCGAGAAAAGAGATGCGTAATTTAAAGGCGATGGCTTATTTATTCATGAGCCGTTATCCTGAAGCAAAAGCACTGCTGGAGCAGTTGCTGGAAGAAAACGAGACAGATATTCATGCACTCTGTCACTATACATTACTGCTCTATAACACGCACCAGCACGTTGAATATCAGTATTACCTTCAACGTCTGAATAAACTTCATCCGATTAATGAGGATGAGTCATTTAAACTCGGGATAGTGCTCTGTTACTTGAAACAGTATGCAGCGTCTCAGGCCCTTCTTCTGCCTATTTATAAGAAAAAGATGCTGAAGAATGCGCAGTTGTATCATGCGCTCAGCTTCAACTATTATGCTCTTGGTGACTATAAAGCTTCTGAAGACATGTGGAAGTTGCTAGTGCAGCTTACTGGTAGTCACACACCGAGTCCGCATGAAATATTTAACGGTATGCGTTATATAGAAAATCAAGTCATACCACTGCTCAGAAGTGAGGACAGTCATAGAAGGATACTTGGAATCTTTCTGATTTCACAGTTAGATCATAAAGAGACAATGATCTCAAAAGAACTGTGGGATGAACTGGAATTAATGGGTGACTACGAGAAACTCTACTTATCCTATATTTTCCATCAGCTTGAACTTGTGAAACTTAACTTTATTCATAAAGGCCTCAAGGCGCTTTATCAACACGATAACAATCATGAGCTGCTGCTTGCATGGATCGATAACGCTGAAGCAGTAATCGCTGAAAACCTTCCGCTGAAATATAAGCCCTATATTGCTGCTACTTATTATATGTTTTCAAAAGGACAGGGAACATTCATTTCAATGGAAAAATGCGCAGTGCTTTTTCATACGACTAAATATCAGTTTACAAAGGCCTATGATTTCTTTAAGCAAAATAATTTTTAAATGAATGAAATTGGTATATGCTATATTCACGAACATACGTATAAGGAGGATATTATGACTGAAACTAAGAATTATGATGTAATTATTATCGGAGCAGGTCCTGCGGGGATGACTGCAGCTTTATATGCCGCACGTGCTAACCTTTCAGTAGTGATGGTAGAAAGAGGAATGCCGGGTGGACAGATGGCCAGTACTGCCGACGTGGAGAATTTCCCTGGGTTTGACTTGATCACTGGACCTGATTTATCTACTAAAATGTTCAACCATGCACAAAAATTCGGCGCAGAATATGCTTATGGAGATATTAAGAGTGTTCGTGTCGAAGGCGACGACAAAATTGTGTCTCTAGGTGATAAAGAACTGGTAGGTAAAGCCATCATTATTGCGACTGGAGCAGAATATAAGAAAATCGGTGTTCCTGGTGAAACAGAACTTGGCGGTCGCGGTGTTTCTTACTGTGCGGTATGTGACGGTGCGTTCTTTAAGCAGAAAAACTTAATCGTCATCGGCGGAGGAGATTCTGCTGTTGAAGAAGGCGTCTATTTGACTAAGTTTGCAGATAAAGTCACTATTGTTCACCGTCGTGATGAACTGCGCGCTCAGAAGATTCTTCAGGACCGGGCGTTTAAAAATGAAAAAGTAGATTTCATCTGGAATTCAACACTTAAAACGATCAATGAAAAAGACGGTAAAGTCGGCAGTGTAACATTGATCAATAAAGACGGTGAAGAATCTGTCGTTAATGCTGACGGCGTATTTATTTATATCGGCATGCAGCCGCTAACTGCTCCTTTTATTGATCTTGGTATAACAAATGCAGCAGGTTACATTGAAACAAACGACGAAATGGAAACGAAAATTCCAGGAATTTTCGCAGCAGGTGATGTGAGAAACAAATCGTTGCGACAAATTGTCACTGCGACGGGTGATGGCAGCCTGGCCGCTCAGAATGCTCAACATTACATCGAACATCTGAACGATAAAGTTAACAGCTAAATGCAGTAAATAGATGCGCCCTACTGGCGTATCTATTTTTATGATTTCGTGTAAAATAGAAGGTGAGGAGGGTTGTCCATTGAACGATATGATAATGAAAAAACTTGTAGTAGTTACTGGAATGAGTGGTGCCGGGAAATCTGTAGCGATACAGAGCCTGGAAGATCTCGGTTATTTCTGTGTAGACAATCTCCCCCCGATTCTGCTGCCTAAATTTATTGAATTGATGCATGACGGTAATCAGTCTTTATCTCGCGTTGCTATCGGTATTGATTTAAGGGGAAAGGAATTCTTTGATAATTTAAGAGAAGAACTTCAGAATATTATTAATTTAACTGATATAGCGGTACAAGTATTGTTCGTAGATGCTCAGGATAAAGTGCTTGTATCAAGATATAAAGAGACGAGAAGAACGCATCCGCTTGCTGATGGTGGGGCGCCTTTGGAAGCCATTCATAATGAAAGGGCGCTTCTCGCAGATCTGCGTGGTATAGCGACTTTTATTGTGGATACTACAGATATGA
The DNA here is from genome assembly GCF_004359545.1 of Macrococcus lamae. Lineage (GTDB taxonomy): Bacteria > Bacillota > Bacilli > Staphylococcales > Staphylococcaceae > Macrococcus > Macrococcus lamae. The sequence goes on along the minus strand of NZ_SCWB01000003.1, from coordinate 93,432 downwards.
AGTCAAAAGAACTGAGATCCCATGTGATGGAGCTGTTTAATCAAGGGAAAGATAACATCTTCAGAATCAATGTGATGAGTTTCGGATTCAAGCACAGCATACCGATTGACGCAGATTTAGTATTTGATGTCAGGTTCCTGCCAAATCCGTATTATATCGAAACATTACGCCCGTTAACAGGACTTGATGAAACAGTATATGATTATGTGATGAAGTGGAAAGAAACCACAATATTTTATAATAAACTGATGGATTTGCTGAAATTCATTATTCCCGGTTATATGAGAGAAGGAAAATCGCAAGTAGTGATAGCAATAGGATGTACAGGTGGACAGCACCGTTCAGTTGCTCTCGCCGAAAGAATCAGCCACGATCTTAAGGAATTCTTTGAATTTGAAGTCAATACAAGTCATAGAGATGCAATGATTGAAGGAAGATTAAGTCATGAGGCAACTTAAGATTTGTCTGATAGGTGGAGGGACAGGGCTGTCAGTGCTAGCCCGCGGTTTAAAAGCCTATCCAGTAGATATTACTGCAATCGTTACCGTGGCGGATGATGGCGGTAGTACAGGGAGAATTAGAGACGTTATGGATATCCCTGCACCTGGAGATATTAGAAACGTTCTGGCTGCGTTAAGTGATGCAGAACCAATGCTTGAAAAGCTATTTCAATATCGATTTGATTCCAATACACTAGGTGGTCATCCAGTCGGCAATTTAATGTTGGCGGCAATGGCGGATGTAACTGGAGATTTTGGACATGCTGTTCGTGAACTGAGCAAGATACTAAATGTCAAAGGGACTGTGATTCCATCAACAAATAGAAGTCCGATACTTAATGCTATTATGGAAGATGGGGAAATTGTTGTTGGTGAGTCGTTGATTCCCCTCAAAAATAAACGAATAGATACCGTATTTCTGACACCTGCTAATATTAAACCAATGGGTGAGGCGGTCAATGCACTGATGGAAGCAGATTTGATTGTCCTCGGTCCGGGAAGTCTCTATACAAGTATCATTCCGAATCTACTGCTTGATGAACTGGCACAGGCTGTGCTGGACAGTGAAGCAAAGAAACTGTATGTTGCTAATATCATGACTCAGCCTGGTGAATCGACCGGTTATTCAGTAGCAGATCATATCGAGGCGATTCATAAGCATGTGGGTGGACCGTTCATTCAGTTCGTCATAGCCAATCACAAGACGCTGAATAAGAAGATTTCTTCAAACTATGCAAGAAGAAATTCGACATTTGTCAGCTGTGATACATTGAGAGTAAAATCAATGGGGATTGAAATGATAACGAATGATCAATTAGTGCATGTTAATAAAGATTATATGGTCAGACATAATAATGAAGTACTGGCAGATATGATTTATGAACTTGCTTTATCTGAGATAAGCACGATTCAGGTCACTCAGAGAGAGGAAGAATAACAGTGTCATTTGCATCTGAAATGAAAAATGAACTTACGCGAATTGAAGCAGACGACTGCTGTAACAAAGCAGAACTTGCTGCTTTAATTCGGATGAATGGTAATTTAAGCGTATCAAACCGGGAATGGGTCATCAATGTCCAGTCGGAAAATGCCGCTATCGCAAGACACGTATTCTCGCTCATAAAAAAGATTTTTGGTGTGGAAATCGAGCTGCTGGTCAGAAAGAAAATGAAACTTAAAAAGAACAATGTCTATATATGCCGCATTAAGACAAAAGCAAAAGATATATTATCAGAACTTGGTATACTCATTGATGGCAGTTTTCTCCATACTATTGATGAACGTCTAGTTAATAATGATTGCTGTAAAAGAAGCTATTTAAGAGGGGCTTTCCTGGCAGGAGGTTCAGTCAATAATCCGGAGACATCATCCTATCATCTGGAAATATTTTCTCTTTATGAAGAGCATTCAAGAGACTTGACTAAATTGATGAATATTTATGGTCTGAATGCTAAAACATTGGAACGAAAAAAAGGCTATATCAGCTATATGAAAGAAGCGGAGCGCATTTCAGATTTTCTGAGTCTGATCGGTGGATACCAGGCACTGCTGAAGTTTGAAGATGTGCGGATTGTCAGGGATATGAGGAATTCCGTGAACAGACTGGTTAACTGTGAGACAGCCAATTTGAACAAGACAATCGGTGCAGCGATGCGGCAAGTGGAGAACATTGAATTGATTGACCAGGAAATAGGGATTGATGAGCTGCCGGTGCGTCTTCGCGAAATAGCAAGACTTCGTGTACTGCACCAGGATATTTCTCTGAAAGAACTAGGAGAGATGGTTTCGACCGGTATTATTTCTAAATCGGGAGTGAATCATCGATTAAGGAAACTGGATGAAATAGCAGATAAACTGAGAAATGGTGAACATATCGAGTTCAAGAAGTAAGAAATGACAATCAAATATTAAGAAAGAAACACCTTGGCAGCGTTCTGTAACGTCCAAGGTGTTTCTAATTTTAATTGCGTTAGGCCATTAATGCTCGTTTTTAAAAGCTTCGAATGACTTAAAAGTTTCTTTCGGTATTTCAAGACTGTCCGGCGTTCTGTGGTTTACTGCATGAATCGCAGTATGCATCAATAGTTCACGGTTATAGTCAAATTGCCGTTGACCGAACTGATTGGCGTATTGTTTGTAAGCAGCATAATCCACGTCTTTTTTATCAAGACTGTTTAAATATTTTTTATCGTCTTCATGCATTTTAAACTGAGGATATATATTTTTGCCCCGTCCTTCTTTCTCTATTAAGATGTATTTCGGATCAGCAGTGATAAACGTACCATCGTCAAGCATGTACATCGTCATATCTTTAAGTTCAGCTTTCAGGATAGCGTGAAAACTGTGTCCTTCGCCGGCAGGCTTTGTCGGTATACCGTGACCGGTGTCCTCTGTATAGATAATCGTCTCATTATCTTTAACTTTGATAGTCTGGTCAATTGTTTCAGTCTTCAACTTTGTCAATGGGTAAGTCTTCTTCTGACCGACTGGAAGCTCTTCCCCGTCACGCTGTTCATGACTGTTCACATGCGTGTCAGTCGGCTTTTCAGTAGTTGATGAAGTTTGTTGACAACCCGCAAGTAGAGTAATTAATAATATGTATATAAAATATTTCATATGCAAACTCCTTTAGAAAAATAGATAAGACTGAGACATTTGTCCCAGCCTTGTATGTTAATACAGCTGCTGCATTATTTTAAGAACTTGAAGATGCGTTTTGCGTTATCTGTATTGTCCATATTGCCTCTCCATAAGTCGCTTCCTGGACCATAACCATAGACATTAACATCTTCACCTGTATGACCGCCTGTTGTCCAGCCAGTGAAACTTCTTGTATCAACCGGGCGTTCGATAGCATCTTCGATTGCTGCTGCCTTTTTAGAGGTAACAGCATCTTTAATTGCTTTTACTTCGTCAGCTGTTAATTCAAAGCCGATGTTGTCCTTGATGATTTTATCGATGTCAGCGCCATCTTTCATCATTTGAGCACGTAAGTATTCTGGTGTATGTTTCATTTGTTTGATTGGCTCAACTAAGAAGTTGTATTCTCCTCGCGCACCCATTGATAATCCACCTGTAGAGTGGTCAGCAGTAGCGATGACTAAAGTGTTACAATCAGTTTTAGCAAATTTGATAGCTTCCTGGAATGCAAGATCAAAGTCTCTCATTTCGCTCATTGCACCAGTGACGTCATTTGCATGACCAGCCCAGTCGATTTGTGAACCTTCTACCATTAAGAAGAAACCGTCTTTATCTTTGCTTAACTTTTTAATTGCTGTAGAAGTCATCTGCTTTAATGATGGCATATTTGCATCGCGGTCAATCATCTTAGGCATGCCGCCTGGTGAGAACAGTCCGAGAATCTGCTTATCTTTTGAGTTTGAAGCAGCTTTTAATAGCCCTTTTTTGTTGTTGACATATTTGTAGCCATCATTTTTGAATTCCTTGATCAAGTTGCGGTCATCACGTTTGAAGTAATCTTTACCACCGCCGAGGATGATATCGACTTTATGCTGACCTTTGATCATCTCATCGAAGTAGTCATCAGCGATAGCAGGCATATTTTTACGAGACTCATCATGTGCACCGTAAGCTGCTGGAGTCGCATGAGTTACTTCAGAAGTAGCAACTAAGCCAGTTGACTTATCTACTGTTTTAGCTTGCTCAAGGACAGTTTTTACTGGAGTTTTGTCGTTATCTACAGCGATAGCATTGTTGTAAGTCTTAACACCAGCACTCATAGCTGTTGCAGCAGATGCAGAATCCGTGATGTTCTGATGGTCATCTTCAGCGATAGTGCGCTGACCACCTAGTAAATAGCTGTCAAAAGATACTTTGTCTAACTCTTTAGTTTGTGGTTTATCCTGCATATATCGGTAAGCAGAATTGAAAGATGGGCCCATGCCGTCACCAATCATGAAGATAAAGTTCTTAGGTTTAGAAGAAGCTTTACATGTTGCTGCAGCTTCAGCAGTCTTCGTTTGAAGCGGGGACGCAGTCGGTAAAGAAGATAAGAACAGCCCAGCAATGACAGATGAAGCAATGACTTTGTTAAAAGTTTTCACGGAAAAATTCCTCCTAAGTTTTATAAGTACATCATTAATCTAACAAGAGTTTGTAAATTAAGGTCATTAAATATGTAAAGCTTATGTAAATCTTCACAAAAAAAACTGACAGCATTTAGCTGTCAGCAAGTCAAAAATACTATTTATCTGTTTCTGTTGGATGCATGACATCATCAATCAAACCGTATTCTTTAGCTTCTTCAGCACTTAAGAAATTATCACGGTCCGTATCTTTTTCGATTTTTTCAATCGGTTGACCAGTACGTTCTGATAAAATACGATTTAATTTTTCACGAGTTTTTAAAATATGACGCGCAGCGATTTCAATTTCAGTCGCCTGACCTTGAGCACCGCCAAGTGGTTGGTGGATCATGACTTCAGCATTCGGTAGGGCGAATCTTTTACCCTTAGCGCCCGCTGCAAGCAAGAATGAACCCATAGAAGCAGCCATGCCGATACAAATTGTCTGTACATCAGGTTTGATATGCTGCATTGTATCATAAATCGCCATACCAGCAGTCACGCTGCCGCCTGGTGAGTTGATGTATAAATAGATATCTTTCTCTGCATCCTGAGCCTGTAGGAATAAGAGCTGAGATACGATAGAGTTTGCAACGTTATCGTCAATTTGAGAACCGAGCATGATAATACGGTCTTTTAACAGACGAGAGTAAATATCATAAGCACGCTCTCCGCGATTTGTAGTTTCAATTACTGTAGGGATTAAATTCATTAGTAAATCCTCCTTGATATAGGTTTAAATATAATATACTATGGATGGTCAAAAATAGTCAAAAGATTAAACTCATGTATTTGAAAATAGCTTTAGACGAGTTTAATTCTTAAAAACAGTAATATTGTATTATTTCATATTTATCTTTTTCAGTTCTATCGGTATAATAGAATTTACCGTGCCCTCGTGGTGTAATGGATAACACATAAGATTCCGGTTCTTAAGATGGGGGTTCGATCCCCTCCGAGGGCGTTATCAAATCTGCTGCTAATTGAAGCAGCTTTTTTTTATTTATTCTTTTATTGGGTATAGTGAACTAAAGATGAGGAGATGGTCATTATGCTGAATGTCAGACGGCTGGAATTTGTTATATTATATGAGTTAAGAAAAGGGACAGTACTTGCTGAGTTCTTTGGCTGGATTGAACTGGAAACATTAGAAGATACATTGAAAGCATTAAAAGAACAGGATTTTATCTCCGGAGAAATAATAGAGGAAGATGTAGTGGTGCTAAAAGACATTGAAATTACTGAAGCGGGTCGATTAAAACTTGAAACGATGCTGAATGACGATCAATATGAAGCAGGGTATGTTGAACATTATAGTAATCAGAAATTAAAGGACTGGGTTTATGAGCAGGATTAACGATAACAAACATGAACTGGAACTCGTCATGTATACGCAGCCGAACTGCGGATTATGTGATGAGGCAAAAATACAGCTGGAATTTGCGCGGGAAGAGATTCCTTTCAGCTATCAGGAAGTAGATATCACTAAAGATGACCAGCTGCTTGAACTATGGCAGATTAGAGTACCTGTACTTACTTATAACGACGCTATTATTCAAGAAGGCATTATTGATTTTGTAACAGTTATTGAGGAATTATCAAAATTTGATTGATTAACAATGTTATTCCTTGCATAAATGTAGTGCTCTTGTTATGATGAATTTGTAACGAGAGTACTTTTTTGTCCCATGTGGGTCGTTTTGTGTCACAGTTGGGTCACTCTTGTTTGCGAGGAGGATGTCAATGGATAACATTCTTGCAGTACAGCAACGACTGATTCCTGATTTAATCGAAAAGATGTACCGCAGATTCAATATTCTTTCCACTATATATCAACTTCAGCCGATTGGCAGGCGTACGTTAAGTGAACAGCTTAACTTGACTGAACGTGTGCTTCGGACTGAAGTTAATATATTGAAAGATGAACACTTGATTGAGATTCATACAAAAGGTATGACGGTGACATCAGATGGTGAGGAAGTACTTCATCAGCTCACTCATTACTTGAAGCGTTATGGCAATCTAACCGCTGTTGGTCGCCAGCTCAGCGAACTATATCATCTTAAGAAAGTAATTGTTGTGAAAGGCGATTCAGACGAAGATGAGTCAGCTGCTGACCAGATGGGGAGTGAAGCGAGCCATTGTCTGCAGGATATGTTGATTCCAGGAATGACAGTTACTGTCACTGGGGGCTCAACGATGGCAAGCGTTGCAAAACACCTTACTCCAGTTCCTTTTGATGTATTATTCACGCCGGCCCGCGGAGGTCTCGGCGAGCACATGCACCAGCAGGCCAATAGTATTGTTGCGAGTATGGCAGCTAAAACTGAAGGAACTTATGAAGTACTATATGTTCCTGATTTCGTCAGTGAAGCAACTTATCTCAGCTTACTTGAAGAGCCGGCCGTCAAACGGGTGCTGGATCAAGTTAAATCAGCAGCAGTCGTTATACATGGTATTGGTGATGCGATGACGATGGCTGGCCGTCGTACAACTTCAGCAGACGTAGAAAAACAACTTATTGATGAACAGGCTGCTGGCGAGGCATTTGGTTATTATTTCGATAAATCGGGTAATATTATTCATAAGGTGCGAACGATCGGACTTCAACTTGAAGATTTGTCGGCAAAGCAGCATATTGTTGCTGTAGCCGGTGGAAAGAGTAAGAGAGAAGCGATTGAAGCTTATTTAAACATCGCACCTGAGCAAACTATCCTTATAACAGACGAAGCAGTAGCAGATTATTTATTAAAGGTTAAAACCTTTTAAAATATTATAATGAAATAAAGGAGGCCATTATTCATGGCAGTTAAAGTAGCAATTAACGGATTCGGACGTATCGGACGTTTAGCATTTAGAAGATTACAAGAGGTTGAAGGAATTGAAGTGGTAGCAGTCAATGATTTAACAGATGATAAAATGTTAGCACACTTACTTAAATATGATACGACTCAAGGCCGTTTTAAAGAAGAAGTACGCGTTGTTGAAAATGGTTTCCTAGTTAATGGGCGGGAAATCAAATCTTTCTCTAACCCAAAACCTGAAGAATTACCATGGGGCGATCTTGATATTGATGTAGTACTTGAATGTACTGGTTTCTTCACTGATAAAGAAAAAGCACAGGCTCATATTAAAGCAGGTGCTAAAAAAGTATTAATCTCTGCTCCAGCAACAGGCGACCTGAAAACAGTAGTTTACAATGTTAACCACGATGTTCTTGACGGTTCAGAAGAAATCGTATCTGGAGCTTCATGTACTACAAACTGTTTGGCTCCAATGGCGAAAACATTACAGGATAAATTCGGCATCATTGAAGGATTAATGATGACAGTTCACGCATTTACCGGCGACCAGAACACATTGGATGCACCTCATCCTAAAGGTGACTTCCGTCGTGCACGTGCAGCAGCTAACAACATTGTTCCTAACTCTACAGGTGCTGCAAAAGCCATCGGACTTGTTATCCCTGAATTAAAAGGTAAATTAGATGGTTCAGCTCAACGTGTTCCTGTGCCAACAGGCTCTATTACAGAGTTGACGACTATCCTTGAAAAAGAAGTGACTGTTGAAGAAATCAACCAGGCAATGAAAGAAGCAACTAATGAATCATTCGGTTATACTGAGGATGAAATTGTTTCTTCAGACGTTATCGGAATCACTTATGGATCATTATTTGATGCAACTCAGACTCGTGTCATGACAGTCGGCGAACATCAAATGGTTAAAACAGTAGCTTGGTATGACAATGAAATGAGCTACACTGCGCAACTCGTACGTACATTAGAATACTTAGCAAAGCAAGCTCAAGCTAAATAATATTTGCTTAATCTGAGTAAGCGGGAGAAGTTACGCTTCTCCCGCTTTTTTATGATAATCTACTATCAAAACTGGAGGCATTTAACATGGCTAAGAAGATTGTTTCGGATTTACAGCTTAAGGACAAGAAAGTACTCGTACGGGCAGATTTCAATGTACCAATGAAAGATGGAGAAATCACTAACGATAATCGTATAGTTGAAGCAGTACCGACCATTAAATATATCGTTGAACAAGGTGGCATCCCGGTCATCTTCTCTCATTTAGGAAAAGTGAAGACAGAAGAAGATAAAAAGAACTTATCTCTTTTGCCTGTTGCGAGACGCCTTTCTGAACTGTTAGGCACAGAAGTCGGTTTTGCTACAGAAACTCGCGGTGAAAATCTTGAGGCATCTGTTAAAGGTTTAAAGCCGGGTGATGTTTTCTTAGTTGAGAACACGCGTTTTGAGGACGTTGATGGTAAGAAGGAAAGCGGAAATGATCCTGAACTCGGTAAATACTGGGCGTCTCTCGGCGACGTATTTGTCAATGATGCATTTGGCACGGCTCACCGTGCTCATGCGTCCAATGTCGGTATTGCATCTCATCTGGAAACAGCAGCGGGCTTTCTGATGGAGAAAGAAATCAAGTTCATCGGTGGTGTCGTTGAGAACCCTGAACGACCTTTTGTAGCAATACTGGGCGGAGCTAAAGTCTCTGATAAAATCGGCGTTATTGAAAACTTGCTGACTGTTGCTGATAAAGTGCTGATTGGCGGCGGTATGGCATATACTTTCCTGAAAGCTCAAGGAAAAGAAATCGGAAAATCTTTATTAGAAGAAGATAAGATCGACTTAGCTAAAGATTTGCTTAAACGCGGTGAAGGCAAAATTATTTTGCCGGTGGACGGAAAAGTAACAAAAGAATTCTCAAATGATAGTGAAATCACAGAAGTATCAGTTGACGCCATTCCTGCTGACCAGGAATCACTTGATATTGGTCCTAAAACAGTCGAACTGTTCAAAAAAGAACTCGTCGGTGCGAAGACTGTTGTCTGGAACGGACCGATGGGCGTATTTGAAATGAGCAATTTCGCACAAGGTACAATCGGCGTTTGTGAAGCGATAGCAGCGCTTGAAGATGCAACAACAATCATCGGCGGCGGCGATTCTGCTGCAGCAGCAATGGAACTCGGCTTTGCTGATAAATTCACACATATCTCAACAGGTGGCGGTGCATCACTTGAATATCTGGAAGGCAAAGAATTACCAGGTATTAAAGCAATTTCTGATAAATAAATAAGGAGTGTTAACATTGAGAAAACCTATTATCGCAGGAAACTGGAAAATGAATAAAACAGTGGCAGAAGCAAAAGATTTTGTAGCTAATCTTCCTGTACTGCCGGCTAGTGAAGAGGTTGATACAGTCATCTGTGCACCGGCTATCCAATTGGATGCCCTAGTAACAGCTGATGTTAAAAATTTAAATATCGGCGCTCAAAACGCTTATTTTGAAGAAAGCGGTGCGTTTACTGGAGAAACGAGTCCTGCAGCACTTAACGATTTAGGCGTTAAATATGTGGTACTTGGTCATTCAGAACGTCGCCAATATTTTAAGGAAACAGACGAAGATGTGAATAAAAAAGCATTAGCAGTCTTCAAAAATAATATGACTCCGATTATTTGTGTCGGTGAAACTTTAGAAGAACGAGAATCTGATACGGCTGAGCAAGTAGTAGAAAGTCAGGTGTCAGCAGCGCTTAAAGATTTTACTGAAGATCAAGTGAAACAGGCAGTCATCGCCTATGAACCCATCTGGGCAATTGGAACAGGTAAATCTTCTTCTGTTGAAGATGCTGAGCAGATGTGTAAGTTCGTCCGTTCAGTAGTAGAGAAGGACTTTTCAAGCGAAGCAGCGCAGGCTGTAAGAATACAGTATGGTGGCTCTGTAAAACCTGAGAATATCAAGGAGTATATGGCACAGGAAGACATTGACGGCGCTCTAGTTGGAGGGGCTTCACTGGAAGTAGCTTCATTCGTTAAATTGTTAGAAGGTGCAAAGTAATGACCCAACCGACAGCATTAATTATTTTAGACGGCTTTGCATGTCGTGATGAAGTGAAAGGTAATGCGGTTGCTCAAGCGAACAAACCTAATTTTGACCGCTATTATAAAGAATATCCACATAACCAGCTCATTGCATGTGGACTGGACGTCGGACTTCCGGCCGGACAGATGGGGAATTCTGAAGTCGGGCATTTAAACATCGGTGCTGGGCGTGTAGTCTACCAGAGTTTAACCCGCATTAATAAATCGATTGAAGATGGCGATTTCTTTGAAAATGACGTATTAGTTAAAGCAATGAAACATGTGAAAGAAAATAACAGTGCACTTCATCTGATGGGCTTATTATCTGACGGTGGTGTCCATAGTCACTATAAACATCTCTTTGCATTGCTGAAACTTGCTAAAGATCAAGGTGTTAACAAAGTATATGTCCATGCTTTCTTAGATGGTCGTGACGTTGGTCAGGAGACAGCACTTCAGTTCATTGAAGAGACAGAAGCTCAGTTCAAAAACTTAGGTGTCGGTCAGTTTGCCTCTATATCCGGCCGCTACTATGCCATGGACCGCGATAAGCGCTGGGAACGTGAACAGTTAGCTTATGAAGCGATGACTTATGGTATAGGTAAAGAGTTCAAGTCAGCTGCAGAAGGCGTCAAAGCAAGTTACGCTGAAGGTGTGACAGATGAATTTGTTGTTCCGTTTGTTGTAAAAGATTTTGAAGCAGGTTCTGAGAATACCGGTGTCAACGACGGTGATTCTATGATTTTCTTCAACTTCAGACCAGACCGTGCAGCACAGTTATCTGAAGTGTACACTAACGAGGAGTTTGTTGGATTTGAAATGGACAAACGTCTATTGGGAATTAACTTCGTCACTTTCACAAAATATAGTGATAATGTTAAAGCTGAAGTAGTATTTGAAAAAGAAAATCTTGTCAACACTATCGGCGAAGTAGTAGCAGATCAAGGAATGAAGCAGCTCAGAATAGCTGAAACTGAGAAGTTCCCGCATGTCACTTATTTCATGAGCGGCGGTCGTAACAATGAATTTGATGGTGAACGTCGAGTGCTGATTGATTCACCAAAAGTGGCCACTTATGATTTAAAACCAGAGATGAGTGCGTATGAAGTGAAAGATGCACTGATTGCTGAACTGAACAAGGAAGATCTGGATTTAATCCTATTGAATTTTGCTAATCCGGATATGGTTGGTCATAGTGGAATGCTTGAACCGACAATCAAAGCGATTGAAGCAGTGGACGAATGCCTGGGCGCTGTCGTTGACCGTATTCTGGAACTTGGCGGACGTGCCATTATTACAGCTGATCACGGCAACTCAGATGAAGTGGTGACGATGGATGACCATCCGATGACTGCTCATACAACGAATCCTGTACCGGTTATTTTAACGGACAAAGAAGTCACTTTAAGAGACGGTGGCAGATTAGCTGACCTTGCGCCGACCTTGCTTGAACTTTTAGGTGTAGAACAACCGAAAGAAATGACTGGCGAATCACTCATCGCTAAATCTTAAAAGTTGCTATATCGACAACAATCATCAATAATATAAAATGAAAATACATTCAAAGGAGTTTTAACTATGCCAATTATTACAGACGTTTACGCTCGCGAGGTTCTTGATTCTCGTGGGAACCCTACAATTGAAGTGGAAGTACTGACAGAAAGCGGTGCGTTCGGTCGTGCTCTAGTACCTTCTGGTGCTTCTACTGGTGAACATGAAGCGGTTGAATTACGTGACGGTGACAAAGACCGCTATTCAGGTAAAGGTGTAGAAAAAGCTGTTGAAAATGTAAATGAAATTATCGCACCGGAAATCATCGAAGGCGAATTCTCAGTTCTTGAACAAGTTTCAATCGACAAGATGATGATTGCTTTAGACGGTACGCCTAATAAAGGTAAACTGGGTGCTAATGCTATACTTGGTGTTTCTATGGCTGTTGCTCGTGCAGCTGCTGACTATTTAGGCCAGCCTTTATACAAATACTTAGGCGGATTTAACGGCGTTCAGTTACCAGTACCGATGATGAATATTGTTAACGGTGGTTCTCACTCTGACGCGCCTATCGCATTCCAGGAGTTCATGGTATTACCAGTTGGTGCAGAATCTTTCAAAGAAGCATTACGCTGGGGTGCTGAAATCTTCCATAACTTAAAATCTATCCTTAAAGAACGTGGTCTTGAAACTTCAGTCGGTGACGAAGGTGGATTCGCTCCTCGTTTCAAAGGAACTGAAGACGGCGTAGAAACAATTTTAGAAGCCATCAAAAAATCAGGTCTTGAACCAGGAAAAGATGTTTACCTCGGCTTTGACTGTGCAGCTTCTGAATTTTTTGAAGACGGTGTATACAACTATGCGAAGTTCGAAGGAGAAGGCGGCGCGAAACGTTCTTCTGCTGAACAAGTAGACTACTTAGAAGAGTTAGTGAACAAATATCCAATCATCTCTATTGAAGATGGCATGGACGAAAACGACTGGGACGGCTGGAAGATGCTGACTGAGCGCTTAGGAGACAAAGTTCAGCTTGTCGGTGACGACCTGTTCGTTACAAACACTGAAATCCTCGCTCGTGGTATCGAACAAGGTATCGGTAACTCTATCTTGATCAAAGTAAACCAGATTGGTACGCTGACTGAAACGTTTGAAGCGATCGAAATGGCGAAAAAAGCAGGTTACACTGCAGTCGTTTCTCACCGTTCAGGTGAAACAGAAGATACAACAATCGCTGATATCGCTGTTGCGACAAATGCAGGACAAATCAAAACAGGTTCTTTATCAAGAACTGACCGTATCGCAAAATATAACCAGTTACTTCGTATTGAAGACGAGTTGTATGAAACAGCTAAATTTGAAGGACTTAAATCTTTCTATAATTTAAATAAATAATTAATGCTCAGAAGACACGGGACGCCGTGTCTTCTTTTAGTTGTTATTCCTTTTTTTACTGAATCATGTTAAAATAGTAGAAGTGATTATGAGTAGGAGGACCAACCATGCATACATTGTTAATGATACTTTTGGTCATTATTTGTATCGGATTGATTACAGTCGTTTTATTACAAGAGGGTAAGAGTAATGGTTTATCCGGCGCAATCAGCGGTGGTGCTGAAACGTTATTCGGAAAACAAAAGACACGCGGTGTCGAACTGGTACTCCTTCGTACGACAATTGTTTTGTCAGTCTTGTTTTTCTTAATTATGCTGGCATTAACTTATTTCAATTTATAAGACAAAGTCCGGTCACAACCGGACTTTTTTATTTTATTTCCTTGTCAAAAACCATACAATAGAAGTATGTGCAAGTCATAAAGGAGTTAGAAATAATGAAAATTCAATTACCAAAACCATTTTTCTTTGAGGAAGGTGAGCGTGCTGTTTTACTGCTACACGGCTTTACAGGCAATTCCTCGGATGTGAGACAGCTCGGTCGCTTTCTTCAAAAGAAAGGTTATACATCATATGCTCCGCATTATGAAGGCCACGGTGTACCGCCTGAAGAACTGTTAGACTCAAGTCCCCACGTATGGTGGCGCCAAGTGCTCGAAGCTTATGATTTTTTACAGGAAAAAGGGTATAAAGATATAGCGGTTGCTGGTTTGTCACTAGGCGGTGTATTCGCATTGAAACTCAGTCTGTATCGTGACGTAATCGGTGTCGCTACAATGTGCAGTCCGATGCATATCAAGACGACAGGAAATATGTTTGAAAGTGTACTGGACTATGCACGCGAATATAAGAAACGTGAAGGTAAGGATTCTTCTCAAATTGACGCGGAGATGAGCCAGTTTCATCCGACGGCTACTCTTGAGGAATTGCAGCAGACAATAGGTGGTGTCAGAGACTCTGTCGGAGATGTCTATGTACCGCTGTTCGTAGCACAAGGCAAACTGGATACAATGATTAATTCGGAATCAGCTACAATTATATACGAAGAAACATCAAGTGATGACAAAGAAATTCACTGGTACGAGCACTCAGGTCACGTCATTACAATTGATAAGGAAAAAGAACAGTTATTTGATGACTATTATCGTTATCTTGAGTCACTTGACTGGTCTAACTAAGAAGGGGGAAAACCCATGCAAGATTTCAAACAGACAGCACTGGCATTTTTACAGATAAGAAAAAGTGAAGCTGCATCCATCACAGACCTTGAACAAGCGCTGGGATTAACGTCCGCTGATGAATTCAAGGAACTGGTGAAATCACTCGTTGATCTTGAACAGAAAGGTAAGATTAAACGGACTAAGAATGATAAATATATCTTTAATGATCCTAGCAACAATAAAGTAGAAGGAATTTTAAGTCAGAATAAAAAAGGCTTTGCATTTGTCAGGCCGACTGAAGCTGACGTTGAAGATATTTTCATCCCGCCGAATGCCATTAATCAGGCGATGGACGGAGATACGGTTCTTGTTCAGGTTTCTAAAGGCAGAGATGGCAGAGAAGAAGGGGTGGTCAAGGAAATCACCAATCGGGCTATAACTCAAGTCGTAGGTACTTATACAGAAGCAAAGCATTTTGGCTTTGTGCTGCCTGATGATAAACGTCTGACGCAGGATGTCTTCATACCTAAAGGAAAAAACTTAGGAGCAGTTGAAGGCCATAAGGTGCTAGTGGAACTAACAGCCTATCCAGATGGTTCAAGCAACCCGGAAGGCCATGTGACAGCAATTCTCGGTCACAAGAATGATCCGGGAGTCGACATTCTGTCCATCATCTATCAGCACGGTATCAACATAGACTTTGCTCCTGACGCTATTAAAGAAGCGGAGCTTGTTCCTGATGAAATCAGCGAATCGGAAATCGGAGGTCGTCGTGATTTGAGAGACAAACTGACCATTACAATCGACGGTGCAGACGCTAAAGACCTGGATGATGCGATTAGTATTGAACGCAAGGGCGAAAATTTTATTCTGACTGTCAGTATTGCAGATGTCAGTCACTATGTCACTGAGGGATCAGCGCTTAATCGTGAAGCTTATGAACGCGGCACAAGTGTTTATTTAGTAGACCGTGTCATTCCAATGATTCCGCATCGTCTTTCTAACGGTATCTGTTCACTGAATCCACACGCAGATCGATTGACTATGAGCTGTGAAATGGAAATTGATTCATCAGGTAATGTCATTCGTCACGAAATATATGACAGTGTCATTTATTCCGATGAACGGATGACCTATCGTGATGTCAATGCCATACTAGACGGCGATAAAGAACTGCGCAAGAAATATGCACATATTGTGCCAATGATAGAAGATGCCGAGGAGCTAAATAAAATTTTAGTGTCTATGCGTAAGCGTCGCGGTGAAGTAGATTTTGACTTTAAAGAAGCGAAAATCTTGGTGAATGAAGATGGCATACCATATGATGTTGCTATTCGTGAGCGCGGTAAAGGTGAGCGTCTTATTGAATCATTCATGCTTGCAGCGAACGAGACAATAGCAGAACACTTCAGCAAAATGAAAGTCCCTTTCATCTATCGTATTCACGAGGAACCGAAAGCGGATAAGATTAAACGCTTCTTTGAGTTCATCGCGAACTTCGGCATACTCGTTCGTGGGGGTACTGAGAACATTCATCCGAAGACACTGCAGTCAATCGCAAAGGAAATTAAAGGTAAACCTGAAGAGATGGTTATTTCAACGCTCATGCTTCGCAGTATGCAGCAGGCAAAATATTCAGAGCAGTCACTCGGTCACTTCGGATTATCAGCAGAATATTATACACATTTTACCTCACCTATACGTCGTTACCCTGACTTAATCGTCCATCGATTGATCCGCAAGTACTTGATTGAAAAATCAATGGATGATACTGCACAGGAGAAGTGGCAGGAGATGCTCGTAGAAATAAGCGATCATACATCCAAACGTGAACGTCGTGCAGTGGATGCTGAACGTGATACAGATGACCTGAAGAAAGCCGAGTATATGCTGCAGCATGTAGGCGAAGAATTCGAAGGTATTATCTCATCTGTTGCAAACTTTGGTATGTTCGTTGAGCTTGAGAATACAATTGAAGGCATGGTTCATAATACGAACATGACTGATGATTACTACAACTTTGACGAGCGTCAGATGGCACTGATTGGCGAGCGCACGGGCAAAGTATTCCGCATTGGCGATAAAGTGAAAATTAAAGTGCTTAGCGTCAATATTGATGAACGCATGATTGACTTCAGCATCGTCGGCATGGAACCAATACAGGTAGAACGTAAATCACGTGGCACAGTCATACGCACTGAAAAAAAAGGTGGCGGCGATGACCGCAAGTCGCGTGGCAAAGGTCGCGGTAAAGGAAGAAACAACAGCCGTAGTAATAACAGCAATAATACAGGTAATAAAAAGCCATTCTATAAATCAAAAGCCGTGAAGAACACAGGACGTGGCAAGAAGAAATAGAGGTGAAACAAATGCCAAAAGGCGATGGTAAGACACTCGCACAGAACAGAAAAGCGAGTCATGACTATACAATAGAAGAGACGATAGAAGCAGGAATAGAACTGCAGGGAACTGAAATCAAATCCATTAGACGCGGCAGTGCAAACCTTCGGGATTCCTATGCCCGTGTCTATCAAGGCGAAATGTATGTCTATAATATGCATATTGCACCGTACGAAGAAGGAAATCGTTTCAATCACGATCCACTGAGAACACGTAAACTATTACTTAAGCGCAAGCAGATTGATAAACTGTTCGGCCAGACACGAGAACAGGGTTACGCCCTTGTACCGCTTAAACTCTATATCAAGAACGGCTACTGCAAGATGCTGCTTGGTCTTGCTAAAGGTAAGAAGGATTATGATAAACGACATTCGTTAAAAGAAAAAGAAGCAAAGCGGGACATGGACCGTGCTCTGAAAGGGAAATACTAAACGGACTTGCTGTATGATTCATAACAGTTGAATCATACAGAAGAGTTTGTTATATTATAGTATGCTAGTTAAAAATAATAATATTTTATCCAGGGGGCGTTACGGATTCGACAGGGGTCACTTGGGTTGGTATTGCGTGCCGGAGGGTTGTCTTCGTCATCAACACAACAGTTATAATAACTGGCAAAACTAACAACTTCGCAGTAGCTGCCTAATCGCACTCTGCACCTCTCTCAAGCATCGCCTATGTGCCTGATGTAGAGGTTCAACCTTTAGTAGGATACGCTGTTCACTTCCGCCTGGAGTCTGAACAGAAGAGATTAATCGGGCTAGTCATTAAGTAGATTGTCCATTGTCAGCTTAATGGTGAAACTTTAATAATGCGACTACGCACGTAGAAGTATCGATTGCAGGATCTTTGGACGCGGGTTCGACTCCCGCCGTCTCCATACAATTAACCATAACCGTCTGAGGTTATGGTTTTTTATTTTTTCTTAAGCATTTCAGTATATAGATCAATCCATTGGTCAGCAGTCATTTTCTCTGCCAGCTCTCCTATTAAGTCATATGGTATATTTTTAATGTTCGTGAACCGAATACAGCTTTTGCCCATATTGAGCTTAGTCGGTACACGTTTCGCATATTCCTTCTGGAACCAGGTGAGCAGTGATTCATCCGCATAAATACCCATATGGTAAATGGCGATATGTTTTTTCTGTGCAACGACATAGAGAAATGGCAATGGTTTTTCAGGCGTGCAATGATAACCGGGCGGATAAGTAGTTTTTGGCACGACATAGCTGATACCACCGTAATCCTCTGTTTGGTCAAACTCAGCTGGAATATGAGTATCGATTGTGTCAATAAGTTTTGAATAAGCGTCGAGCCTTGCATCATCGACTAAATGAGTATAAGACATTTAACTCCTCCTTGTTCTTTAAAGATATATACTTTTCATTTTCCACTTTACCATCTGCAGTCACTTTATTAAAGCAAGTTCTTCACATATGTTATCCGTTTACATTTATCGATTTAATGGTATATGATTAATGTGACTGGAGGGACGGGTTATGGATAAATGTAATGTATTTCCTAAGATAGTAGTGACTTTAAGTACGAACAATAGTGAATGGGAATCAACAGTTAATCGTCTTTTAGAAAATATATCTTACATTGATATGATAGAATATCGTGCTGATTTATGTGCAGAATTGACGGCGGACGAATATATCAAAGATCTGAAAATGCTGAAAGAGAAGTTTGATGACCTTCCTTTAATCTTCACTTACCGGACAGAGGGTCAGGGTGGTAAAGGAGGGAAAGAACCGCATGCTTATTACGAGCTTATCAAGGAAATACTCGCAGCTGGAGTAATTGATATTATTGATATTGAGCTTCTGTTATATGAAGACTTGATGGATAAATTGATTAAGGATGCTCGGGCGCATGATACACAAGTGCTGATCTCGCATCATGAATTTGAACATACACCGAGCTCCAAGGAACTGATTGCATTATATAACCGGATGCAAGGACTCGGCGCAGATTACAGCAAACTGGCTGTCATGCCTGAAGATGGTCGTGATGTACTGAAGTTATTGTCAGCAGTTTATGAAACAAAGCAGGAATGTGAAAACCACATTGTTGGAATTGCAATGGGAGAACAAGGAAAGCTCAGTCGAATTGCAGGTGGGGCATTCGGTTCATCATTGACATATGGACATATTGGCGAGGAGGCAGCTCCTGGACAGCTGCATGTGAAACAGCTGAAGTCGCTGCTTGAAATCTATCAGTAAATATTTACTTTAAAAGACACCTCTCTTATAATTGATAATAGTTATCAATTGAAAGAGAGGTTTTACTGTGGAATTACAAGAAGCAATCATTAATAGACGCAGCTGTAAACAATATGATCAAGATACAACTGTTGATGATATCATTATAGAAGAAGCGGTGACACTCGCGGCATATGCACCGAATCATGGACTGCGCGAGCCATGGCGAGTCATCTGGATCAAGAAAGATAGATTAGCCGAATTTGCGGCAGTATTTTCTGACCATGCATTTAAAAATGACCTTGAGAAAAAGGCGAAGCAAATTGAGACAATTAGCAAATTAAGTGGATTATTAGTCGTTGTCGGTAACTATGACCGAAGACAGAAGCAGTTTTTAGAAGATGTACTGGCGATTGGGGCATTCATGCAGAATTTATCACTGGTTTTACATGAAGCAGGCGTCGGCAGCTGCATTAAGACACCTGGAGTTTTAACTGCACCGGGGTTTAATGACACGCTCAGTATTGCACCGGATGAAATGATCTACGGTTTCGTTTATTTAACGGATATGTCAGACAACATGCTTACAAAACAACGTAAGAATTTAAACTTATTAACTGAGTGGTAAATTAATAGGTGGACGAAAATGAAGAACTCCTGACTTAGTCAGGAGTTCTGATTATTGACGAATATTTTCTGCGAGGAAAGATTTTACTTCTTCCGGCGTCTTAGCATTTGCTGAGTGTAAATGAGCAGTCTTTTTACCATTTTCAAAAATTAAAAGGCTTGGTATGCCCATCACGTCATTTTCAGTTGCAGCTTCCGGCACTTGGTCACGATTGATTTTGTACCATGTAATGTCATGATATTCATCCACGATTGGATCAATCCAGTTATCCATCTTAGCACAATCTGGGCACCAATCCGCAAAGAACTTAACAATCATCTGTTCATCCTGGTTAATAATTTCCTCAAATTCTGCATACTGGCTTATTGTTCTCATAGTAATGCTCCTCTACATATTTTATTATATTATATACCATTCTATATTAAAGGTTAAACAGTACGCCTAAGAAGTTCGTTGTCGTCTTCGTGAAATATTGATACTATTAACATATAAAGAGAGATGGAGGTTCTTCATGATTAAATTTTTTCAGATTTCCAATTGTTCGACATGTAAGAAAGCAGGACAGTTTCTATCAGAAAATGGTGTGAGTTTTGAGCCGATTAATTTAAAAGAACACACACCGACAGCAGGCGAATTCGATCGTATTGTCAAGCAGACAAACATCGATGTTGATAAGCTGTTCAATCGTCAAGGGACTAAGTTCCGTGAACTAAATCTTAAAGATAAGCTGGAAGACTTCAGTTATGACGAGAAGTTGAATCTTCTGGCATCGGACGGTATGCTCGTAAAACGCCCATTAGCGGTTAATGACAGTAAAATCACTTTGGGATTCAAGGAAGAAGATTACCGCAATACATGGCTGTAAAAAAGATTGAATAAAAATTTATGCTGTGTCATTATTAACATATAAACTTAGAGGAGGGATTTTTGTGGCATCATTAGAAGGATTAAAATTTTCCAAAGACCACGAATGGGTAAAAACTGAAGGGAATATCAATACAATCGGTATTACTGATTTTGCACAATCAGAACTAGGGGATATCGTATTTGTTGAACTTCCGGAAGTAGGTGACGATATTACTGCGGGACAGCCGTTTGGCAGTGTTGAATCTGTTAAGACAGTTTCTGAGTTATATGCACCTATTAGTGGTAAAGTGGTTGAAGTAAACAGCGACCTTGAAGACAGTCCTGAATTTGTTAATGAATCTCCTTATGAAAACGCGTGGATGGTTAAAGTTGAAGCGTCTAATGAAGATGAGTTTAATGAACTGATGGATCAAGCGCAATATGATGAAATGACAAACGCATAAATGGTATAATTTCCTTGATAATATAATTATCAGGGAATTTTTTATAATCGCATAAGAGAAGGTGATGAATGTGGCTATGGTGAGTAAAGTCATCGTTGTTGAAGGTAAATCCGACAAGAAAAAGTTGCAGGAAGTCTTATCTGAACCGGTACATATCATCTGCACCAACGGGACAATGGGTATCTCTAAACTGGACGCCATGCTTGAGGAACTCATCGGCCATAAAGTTTATATTATGACTGATGCCGATAAAGCCGGCAAAACGATCCGCAGCTGGTTTAAGAGACATTTAAGCGAAAGCCGTCATATTTATATCGATCCGAAATATTGCGAAGTGGGTCGGTGTCCTAACGATTATTTAGCGAAAGTGCTGATGAAGCACGAATTTGAAGTGAAAGATGGGAATATAGCACATGAGCATCAAGCAGTATTTGCCTGGCAGTCCGCCTGGTGACACCTATATGATATTCGGTTATACACCGTTATGCGGTACATGCAAAGTCGCGGAACGTATGGTCGATGTGTTGACTGAGCTGATGAAAGCGCCGGTTGTGAAACTTGATATGAACTTTGTTCCACAGTTCGCACAGGACTTTAAAGTAATGAGTGTTCCTGTCTTATTTTTCATAAGAAATGATGAAGTAAAGGCGCAGATTACTAGATTTGAATCTGTGACAAATTTATATGAAATCGTCAATAAAGCATTGACGGAATAAAGTTCATAGTCTATGATTAGAAAATAATTTAATAATTTACTCTTATCAAGAGAGGTGGAGGGATGTGCCCTTTGAAGCCCGGCAACCGTCGTCAGACATGGTGCCAATTCACATGAAGCTTTTGCTTCAGAAGATGAGAGACGATATATTGACGCGTCTTTCTCTTAATTATGGGAAAGACGCTTTATTCGTTTAAAGGAGGTAAGTAATTGATAACATTGCATTCCGTTGTGAAGGAATTTGCAACAAAGAAAGGCACATTGACTGCTGTAGATCACATTGATCTTCAGATCAATGATGGTGAGATTTATGGGGTTATCGGATTTTCCGGTGCCGGGAAAAGTACTTTAATTCGAATGTTCAACGGACTAGAAAAACCAACTGCCGGTGATGTCATTGTCGGCGGAGATCATATAGCGGAACTTAGTATGAAAGACTTGCGGAAGAAACGGCAGAAGATCGGAATGATTTTTCAGCACTTTAACCTGCTCTGGTCACGCACGGTCTTTGATAATATCGCATTCCCTCTTGAAATTGCGGGTGTCCCTAAAGTAGAACGGGAGCAGCGAGTGAACGAATTAATTCGAATGGTTGGATTGACTGGTAGAGAGAAAGCATTCCCGTCTCAGCTATCAGGTGGACAGAAACAGCGTGTCGGTATCGCCCGTGCACTGGCGAATGATCCGACTGTATTGCTTTGTGATGAAGCAACAAGTGCCCTTGACCCTCAGACGACCGATGAAATTCTTGAACTGCTTGTTGATATCAACAGAAAAATCGGACTGACAATCATACTGATCACCCACGAAATGCAGGTCATCCGTAAAATATGTCATAAAGTAGCGGTTATGGAGAATGGACGCGTTGTTGAAGAAGGAGCTGTCCTCAGTGTCTTTGGAAATCCACAGTCCGCTGTCACGCGACGTTTTGTTAAAGATGATTTAAAGGACGTGGAGGTTGAAGCATCTATCAATGAAATATTTGAATCATATCCGACAGGAACAATATTAAGATTAAAGTTCATCGGTTCTACGACAGGTCAACCGATCATCTCGAAAATGATCCGTAAATACAATCTTGATATGAATGTACTTGAAGGACATGTCAATCATACTCAGAACGGTTCTTTCGGTCATTTAATCGTCCATGTTCCGGAGCTTGACGAACGCACTGATGAAATGTTCAAAGAACTTGAACATCATGGAGTGAAAGCGGAGGTGGAACGACATGGATAAAAGCTTCACTCAGATTTTACAGGAGATGTTCAGCTTTAATAATGTCGTGTGGTCGGATGTCTGGATAGCAGTGTACGAAACATTGTTCATGACGATTGTCTCTACATTCTTCACTTTCTTCTTAGGTTTAATTATAGGGACCATCCTTTTTCTGACCTCTAGAAGTAAGTCACCCGGCGCGCGTATCATTTATAGAATCACAGCTTTTTTAGTCAATCTGTTTCGTGCAATTCCGTTTATTATTCTGATAATCCTGCTCATACCGTTCACTAATATTCTCATGAATACTATTAGCGGCGTTAAAGGCGCACTGCCTGCACTTATTATCGGAGCTGCACCGTTCTACGCGAGACTCGTTGAAATCGGTATGAAAGAAATTGACAAAGGTGTCATTGAAGCAGCGGAAGCCATGGGTGCCACGCGCTGGACATTGATCACTAAAGTGCTGCTCCGAGAATCGATGCCGGCCCTTGTGTCAGGGATCACAGTGACTGCCATCGCGTTAGTCGGTTCTACTGCTATCGCCGGTGTCATCGGAGCAGGGGGTCTAGGGAATTTAGCATATCTCGTTGGCTTCACACGCAGTCAGAACGACGTGATTTTAGTATCTACTGTTTTAATTCTTATCATTGTTTTTGCGATTCAGTTCATCGGTGATACGATCACAAGACGTATCGATAAACGCTAACTATATTATAAAGGGAGTTATCACATGAAAAAATTATCAGCTTTCGTCATTACATTACTATTTGCCGTTCTATTAACAGCTTGCGGGTCTTCAGACAGCAGCAAGTCAAGTGATACAAAAAAAGAAGATAAAACGATTACAGTCGGTGCATCACCTGCACCTCACGCTGAAATTCTGGAGAAAGCAAAACCGATTCTAAAAAAAGAAGGCTATGATCTGAAAATTAAAATCATCAATGACTATACAACGCCTAACCGTTTGTTAACAGAAGGTGAATTAGATGCAAACTATTTCCAGCACACGCCTTACCTTGATACAGAGAAAAAATCTAAAGGCTACAAAATCGAGTCTGCCGGCAATGTTCATATTGAACCGATGGCGGTCTATTCAAAAAAATATAAATCCTTAAAAGATTTACCAAACGGCGCAGAAGTATTTGTTTCTAACAACCCGGCAGAAGAAGGTCGTTTCTTATCATTCTTCACGAAAGCTGGACTGATTGAACTAAAAAAAGGAACAAATCCAGTGAAAGCGACATTCAAAGATATCGTAAAAAATGACAAAAACATTAAATTTAACAACAAGCAGGCAGCAGAATTTTTATCTAAAACTTACCAGAACAATGAAGGCGCTGCCGTCATCATCAATGCCAATGTTGCTTTAGCTAATAAAATTAACCCTGTCAAAGATTCAATCGTTCTAGAAGATAAAGACACTCCATACGCGAACTTAATCGCAGTACAGGAAGGTCATAAAGATGATGCTAAAATTAAAGCATTGGTCAAAGCGCTTCAGTCTGATGACATCGTAAAATTTATTAATGATAAATACAAAGGATCGGTTATACCGGCAAAATAAAAAACTGCAGACATGATGTCTGCAGTTTTTTAGCTTTTCTCAACAGCTTTTAAATCTTCCCATTTATAAAGGTTTTTCTTGATGAGTTCGCGTTCCTTTTCACTGATTTTATCATCAGGACGTCCGCCTTTTGGGTAGAACTTCCGATTTTTAGTATCTTTGAAAACCGGGCGGTCATTTGACAGTACGTAAGCAGCAAGGTCAGATGCCTGCTGTTTAGTCAGGGAGCCTGGATTGTTGTAAGGCATGTAGTTATAGATGAAGTCATACATTTTTGAGAATCGGCTCAAGCCTGCGCCATCATTGAATGATCCGTCTCCCCATAATGCTGGTCCAGCTTGAGGAGCATATTCTGAAGAATTACCGTGACACGTAATGCAGTTACTGCGGGAAAACTGTGCTTCTCCTCGTTTAACGTCAGGTACGGGAATATCTTTAATTACTAATTTTTGCGCAGATCTTTTATACTTATCTTTTGGACTGATGAATTCAAGATAGGCGATAATCGATTTCATTTCTTTGCTGTCTTCAGCCAGCGCTTTCCCGTTCATACTTCTTTCGAAACAGCCGTTGACACGTTCAGCGAGTGTCGTCATCCTTCCTTCACGATCGCGATATTGTGGAAAAGCATTAGCTACGCCAACAAGCTTTAATGCCTGTCCTGTACCAGCTCCGGCGTGGCAGCTTGTACATGATAGTTTATTGCCGACATGTTCAGGAAGGATACTGTTTGTAGAAGTCATAATATCACTGCCTTCCCGTATAAGCTTTCCTTTTTTAGTATTAGGGTCAACGCTTGATACAGAAATATCGTCCCCTTTATTGTAATCATCCAGCTGTTCTTTTGGACTATTACATGCTGCCAGCAAAACTGTAGTGCCTAAACATAAAAAAGCCAATTGTTTCTTCATCGTACTCCCCCTTATTTGTTAATTATAAATATCCTTAAACTATTTTATGTAAACCTGGAATTCCTCATTATATGAACGGTATAAACTAATTAATGTATCATCATTCTCAATTAAGTTATAATAATAAGTATAGTTCTTCGAACAGTCTTTGACCGTAGATTAAAATTATTATAAACTAATAGAGATGAAAATTTATATATATATCTGGAGGGAATACACATGGCATCAGTTTTAGAAATTAAAGATCTGCACGTTTCAATTGAAGATAAAGAAATATTGAAAGGTGTAAATCTGACAATCAAGCAGGGAGAAATCCATGCAATCATGGGACCGAATGGTACAGGTAAATCTACTTTATCTTCTGCAATTATGGGTCACCCGAAATATATCGTTACTCAAGGCGAAGTATTACTTGATGGTGAAAATGTTCTTGAGATGGAAGTTGATGAAAGAGCACAGGCTGGATTATTCCTTGCAATGCAGTATCCTTCAGAAATTTCAGGTGTGACAAATGCTGATTTCTTACGTTCAGCGATCAACTCCCGTCGCGAAGAAGGACAGGAAATCAATTTGATGCAGTTCATCAAAAAATTAGATAAACAGATGGAATTTCTTGAGATGGACCTTGATATGGCACAGCGTTATTTAAACGAAGGTTTCTCAGGCGGTGAGAAAAAACGTAATGAAATTCTTCAATTAATGATGTTGGAACCTAAATTTGCTATTCTTGATGAAATCGACTCAGGACTTGATATCGATGCTCTTAAAGTAGTTTCTAAAGGAATTAACCAGATGCGCGGAGAAAACTTCGGCTGCTTAATCATTACTCACTATCAGCGTTTACTGAACTACATCACGCCGGACTATGTTCACGTCATGATGCAGGGCCGCGTTGTTAAATCAGGTGGAGAAGAGTTAGCACAACGTCTTGAAGCTGAAGGTTACGACTGGATTAAGCAGGAATTAAATATTGAAGACGAAACTGTTAACGCTGAATAATATCTGATTATACACGAGGAGGATTTTGAAATGAGTCAAACGTTTGACGTGAACCTGGAAATCATTCAGGAATTTTCACAATCAAAAAAAGAACCTTCATGGATGACAGCTGTCCGTGGAGATGCATTCAGTCGCTTAAACACGATTGAAATGCCTAAACCAGATAAAACAAAATTAGATAAATGGGATTTTTATTCCATTAAACATACTGTGATTGACAGCGAAACATACTCTTCTACAGATGCGCTTCCTGATGAAGTGAAGAAAGTTGTAGATATTGAGTCAGTGGACAATCTATATGTGCAGTACAATAACACGCCGGCATTTATTAAAGTGGATCCAAAACTTGAGGCTCAAGGGGTCATTATCAAAAATATCCATACGGCGATGGCTGAACATAGTGATTTAGTTCAGCAGTACTTCATGGCTGAAGCGGTTAAAGTTGACGAACACCGTCTAACAGCACTCCATGCCGCTCTTCTTAACGGTGGATTATTTGTCTACGTGCCTAAAAATGTTGTAATAGAGTCACCTATTCAAATGGTGGTACTACATGATAATGAGGAAGTAAACTTATTCAATCATGTGCTGATAGTTGCTGATGAAAGCTCTGAAGTGACTTATGTTGAGAACTATATTTCAACGATTCCGTCGTCTAAAGGTCAGCTGAACTTAATTTCAGAAGTTATCGCTAAAGATAACTCAAAAATTACTTACGGCACAGTTGATTTCCTCTGCAAGGGGTTGACTGGGCATGTTATCCGTCGAGGTGTTGCTGCACAGGATGCGGTAATTGACTGGGCACTTGGCTTAATGAACGATGGTGACACTATTAACGATAATACGACGTACTTGATGGGTGATAATTCCGCGAGTGATTTGAAAATCGTTGTTGTTGGACGTGGAAAACAGAAACTGAACTTTACAACACAGATCATTCAGTATGGTAAGAACTCTGTCGGTCATATTTTGAAACATGGTGTGATGAAAGACTCCGCATCATCTATTTTCAATGGTATAGGTTATATTAAGCATGGTGCTACGAAAGCAGATGCTCAGCAGGAATCACGTGTTCTTATGCTGTCAGAGAAATCGCGTGGAGACGCTAATCCAATTCTATTGATTGATGAAGATGACGTGACAGCAGGTCACGCTGCTTCAGCTGGACGTGTAGATCCGATGCAGCTGTTCTACTTGATGAGCCGCGGTATTTCTAAACAGGAAGCAGAGCGTTTAGTCATTCATGGATTCCTTGCTCCTGTCGTTAACGTACTGCCGATTGAAGCAGTTAAACGTCAATTGACGGAAGTCATCGAGCAGAAAGTGACAAGTAAGAACTAGAGTTAAAAGAAAGGTCCTGATAATATGACCGGTTTAGATGTAAAAAAAGTCAGAGCTGACTTTCCTATATTAAATGAACAGGTGAACGGACAACCACTTGTTTATCTGGATTCATCTGCATCAAGCCAGAAGCCGCAGGTTGTCATAGATACAATCAGCAAGTACTATGAATCCATGAATGCTAATGTTCACCGAGGTGTTCATACGCTCGGTACAAGAGCAACAGACGGATATGAGAAAGCACGAGAAGCGGTGCGTAGATTTATCAATGCGCAGTATTTTGAAGAAATCATCTTCACACGAGGTACAACGACAGCTCTCAATCTCGTTGCTCATAGCTATGGCGATATGGTTGTGAATGAAGGTGATGAAATTGTCATCACTGAAATGGAACATCACGCGAATCTTGTTCCTTGGCAGATGCTTGCAAAACGCCGTAACGCTGTACTGAAATATATTCCACTTCAACCTGACGGCACATTATTGATGAAAGATGTTGAAACTGCTATAACTGATAGAACGAAGATAGTTTCAGTAGCTCATGTATCAAATGTTTTAGGGACAATCAACGACATTAATGCAATTGCAGCTATAGCGCATAGTCACGGGGCGGTCATGGTCGCTGACGGTGCACAGGCAGTACCGCATATGACAGTAGATGTTCAGGCACTTGATGTTGACTTCTATGCTTTCAGCGGCCACAAAATGGTAGGGCCAACAGGAATTGGTGTGCTTTACGGATGCCGTAAACTGTTGAATCAGATGGAACCGATTGAATTTGGCGGGGATATGATTGATTTTGTCGGTCTTCAGGATTCAACATGGACAGAGCTGCCTGTCAAATTTGAGGCAGGTACACCACTGATCGCAGAAGCAATCGGTCTCCATGCAGCTATTGAATATCTGGAGTCACTTGGCATGGACAATGTGTTAGAATATGAACATGAACTGACGCATTATGCTTATGATAAAATGTCTGAAATTGAAGGACTCGAGATATATGGTCCTGGACCAACAGAGAGAGCAGGGCTCATCACATTTAACCTTGAAGGGGTTCATCCACATGACCTTGCTACTGCACTTGATGCAGACGGTATCGCTATACGTGCTGGACATCACTGTGCACAACCATTGATGAAATGGCTGAATCAGTCTTCCACTGCGCGTGCCAGTTTCTATATTTACAACACTAAGGAAGAAGTGGATGTAATGATAGAAAGCCTTAAGAAGACAAAGGAGTTTTTCAGTTATGAGTTTTAATAATCTCGATCAACTATATCGCTCTGTCATCATGGACCATTATAAAAATCCGCGAAATAAAGGGATTATTGAAGATGGCACTATGACAATTGACATGAACAATCCGACTTGTGGAGACCGTATCCGCTTGACATTGAACATGGAAGGTGACACGATTCAGGACGCTAAGTTCGAAGGTGAAGGATGTTCCATCTCTATGTCCAGTGCATCAATGATGACGCAGGCGATCAAAGGTCATACAATAGAAGAAGCGATGCACATGAGTAAAGAATTCAGCCAGATGATGCTCGGAGAAGATTATGAAATCAGTGAAGATATGGGTGACATTGAATCACTGTCAGGGGTTGCAAAATTTCCTGCCCGGATTAAATGTGCAACACTTGCCTGGAAAGCACTAGAAAAAGGAACACGAGAAGAAGAATAAGGAGTGAATCAAATGGCTAAAAAAGCACCAGATGTTGGCGATTATAAATATGGCTTCCACGATAAAGACGTATCGATTTTCCGTTCAGAGCGTGGCCTGACAGAAGATATCGTAAAAGAAATTTCAAAGATGAAAGAAGAACCTCAGTGGATGCTCGACTTCCGTCTTAAATCATTAAAACAGTTCTACAAAATGCCTATGCCGATGTGGGGTGGCGATCTGTCAGAGCTAAACTTTGACGAAATCACTTACTACGTTAAACCATCTGAGCATACAGAACGTTCATGGGATGAGGTACCTGAAGAAATCAAACAGACATTCGATAAATTAGGTATCCCTGAAGCAGAACAGAAATATCTTGCAGGTGTCTCTGCTCAGTACGAATCTGAAGTGGTCTATCATAATATGCAGGAAGATTTAGAAGAACAAGGTATTATCTTCAAAGATACTGACTCTGCCTTAAGAGAGAACGAAGACTTGTTCAAAGAGTACTTCGCTTCAGTCATTCCACCGGCAGACAACAAATTTGCTGCACTGAACTCAGCGGTATGGTCAGGTGGTTCATTCATCTATGTACCGAAAAACGTAAAGCTTGAAACACCTCTGCAGGCTTACTTCCGTATCAACTCAGAGAACATGGGTCAGTTTGAACGTACACTGATTATCGTTGACGAAGGTGCAAGTGTGCACTACGTCGAAGGCTGTACAGCACCTGTCTACACAACGAATTCACTGCATTCGGCAGTCGTCGAGATCATTGTTAAGAAAGATGCTTACTGTCGTTATACAACGATTCAGAACTGGGCGAATAACGTTTATAACTTAGTGACTAAACGTACTTTCGTCTATGAGAACGGTACGATGGAATGGATTGATGGCAACATCGGTTCTAAATTGACGATGAAATATCCAGCGTGTTATTTACTTGGTGAAGGTGCACGTGGTATGACATTATCTATTGCACTTGCTGGTAAAGGACAAGTTCAGGATGCCGGTGCGAAGATGATGCACATGGCACCGAACACATCGTCTACTATCGTTTCAAAATCAATCTCTAAACAAGGTGGTAAAGTGGTCTACCGGGGTATCGTACACTTTGGTCGTAAAGCTGAAGGCGCACGATCAAACATTGAGTGTGATACGTTGATTATGGACAATGCATCTACATCAGACACAATTCCTTATAATGAAGTGATGAATGATAACATTTCTTTAGAACACGAAGCGAAAGTTTCTAAAGTCTCTGAAGAACAGTTATTCTATTTGATGAGTCGCGGTATCTCAGAAGAAGAAGCGACAGAAATGATCGTTATGGGCTTCATCGAACCATTCACAAAAGAATTACCGATGGAGTATGCAGTAGAAATGAACCGTCTCATTAAATTTGAGATGGAAGGATCTATCGGATAATATGAGAAATGCTCCTCAATCGAGGAGCATTTTTTATTCATTTCTATATTCACCTAAATACTGTTCTTTATCATTAAACAAAGTTGGATAGCTTAGAAAGCCTACCATGATGCTGGAAATAGTTGCAGCGGTGAGCAGCAGAAACAAGATGAGCAGTTGGAACTGTACGGCAACGATTGGGTCGGCTCCACCGATAATCTGTCCGCTCATCATACCAGGGAGCTGAACAAGTCCCATTGTCTTCTGACTTTCAATGGTCGGAATCATGGAGCTACGTATAGCCGACATTAAACTATCATGAATCGCCTGTTTCTTATTACCGCCAAGGGATAGTATCAGTTCAATCTGTTCATCAGCTGCATTGATTTCACTTAAGAAACGGTTTAAGAATAACAATGACAATACCATCGCATTGCCAATCATCATTCCACTGATTGGAATAATGTAACGAGCTTCAGCAGGAATGATATGGCATCCAATTAAAATACCCATCGTCACAACTTCAACTGTAATCAATGTCACGATGATTTTCCACGTGATTCCTTTGATGCCTCGTCCTTTTTTAATAATATTCTGCGTCGCAGCACCGATCATAAGAATAATCATGAGCAGGATATAGATAGGATGCTCACCATCAAAGACAAAGGTTAGTAAATAACCGATGACAAATAGCTGGATTATACTTCTTACAGTCGCGATGATCATGTCTTTTTCAAGTCCAAGTTTTAAGTAACTGCTGAGAACAAGTGGAATAATTACAAATATAATAGTTAAGCTGAGCTGAAACAAAGTCATTCGATTTCACCTGCCAAAAACTGAGTAAGACGTGGGTGATTGGATTTCATCATATTTTTAGATGATCCTC
This sequence comes from Macrococcus lamae, assembly GCF_004359545.1. GTDB lineage: Bacteria > Bacillota > Bacilli > Staphylococcales > Staphylococcaceae > Macrococcus > Macrococcus lamae. The sequence continues at coordinate 61,672 of NZ_SCWB01000003.1, read as the reverse complement.
CTGTAATAAACGTACCTTCTTCCATCATGACAAAATCGTCTGTTACTTTAATAGCCTGACCGACGTCATGAGTAATCCAGATAATAGTCGTCTGATACATCTCGTGGATGGAGAGAATAAGCTTTTCAACTTCTTTAACACTAGCAGGATCAAGGCTGGACGTAATTTCATCGAGCAGTAATACTTGAGGCCTATTGACGAGTGTTCTTGCAATAGATAGACGCTGTTTCTGTCCGCCGGATAATTCTTTAGCAGGCTGATCGAGCTTTATGTTCAGTTTAACTTGAGCCAGCAGCTCATAAGCAGCATGTTCTTCCAATGAGTCATTGAATAACGCTTTTGGCAGATTCAAGTTATCATAGACGGTCCCTTTGATCATCGGTGCACTTTGCAGAGCCATACCTACTTTCTTTCTAAGTTCCACTAAATTAATAGATTGAATGGATTGCCCGTCAATTGTGATCTCACCTGAACTCGGGCTGTGCAGACCATTCAACAGTTTCAATAATGACGTTTTTCCCGCACCTGAAGGACCGATCAGTGCAGTAATCCGTCCTTTTTCAAAGGTGCAGCTGAATCGCTGAAGTATTTCGTTATTATTTTTTGTGAAGCTGACATTTTTCACTTCTATAGCTGGCATGATAGTGCTCCTTTATATATATAATGAGTGTTTATGGTATGATGAACACAGGTGATAACATGATTAATATAGGACTTACAGGCTGGGGTGACCATGATACCCTTTATGCCGATTTAACCAATAAAAAAGATAAACTGATCGCATATGGCAGTCATTTTCCGACAGTTGAACTGGATTCAACTTACTATTCTGTCCAGCCGGAGCGGAATATTAGAAAGTGGATTGCTGAGACACCGGACAGCTTCAAATTCGTCGTAAAGATTCATCAGGCGCTTACCGGACATGCTTCTATTGAAGATTATGCGGACACAAGGCTGCAGCTGATTGAGCAGTTCAATTTGATGATTAGACCCATGGTAGAAGAGAACAAACTCGCGATGGTACTGATTCAGTTTCCGCCGTGGTTCGACTGCAATACGACTAATATTAATTATATCTTATATTTAAAAGAATATTTAATAGAGATGCCTCTAGCGATTGAGTTCAGAAACGACAGCTGGTTTGAAACGGGAATGCTGGAGAATACACTCAGTTTCCTGCATGATAATGGATTCATACATTCTGTATGTGACGAACCTCAAAGTGGCCATGGGTCAATTCCATTCGTCAACAGAGTGAGCCATCGAACTGCATTGATGCGGTTTCATGGAAGGAATGTTGCCGGATGGACGAAGAAAGATCTGTCTGACCAAGAATGGCGGGATGTCCGTTATCTTTATAATTATAATGAGGAAGAACTGCAGGATCTTGCCCGTAAAATTAAAATACTGGATCAGAAGACTAAAGACGTCTATGTCATCTTCAACAACAATTCCGGAGGGCATGCTGCAGCGAACGCAAAACGGATGATTGAAATTCTAGGTATAGAATATCAAGGACTCAATTATCAGCAGCTCAAATTATTTTAGGATGTGTCGTCATGTCAATTGTCATATTAATCATACTGGGTGTTGTGTCAGCAGTTATTGGCGCTATTGTAGGGATTGGCGGCGGAATTATTATTGTGCCGACATTGATTTATCTCAGAATGGAAGCGGGTATTCTTGAAGGTATTACTCCTCAAAAAGCGATAGGAACTTCCACAGTCATTTTAATTTCAACCGGCTTATCTGCGACAATCGGCTATGTAAAAGCACAGCAGGTCGATTTAAAGTCAGGCGCACTGTTTCTAGGTGGAATTGTACCAGGTGCATTAGTCGGTGCATACTTGAGCCAGTATTTAACGCTCGACAGCTTTAACTTATATTTCGGCATTTTCTTGATTTTCATCAGCATTGTACTGATGATCCGTAATAAGATTAAGCCTATCAAATTTTTCCAGAATCAAAAACATGAACGTATTTTTATCGATACGACAGGTGAAAAACATCATTATAGTATAGCACCGATACCTGCAATTATTGCGACGTTCTTTGTAGGATGCTTGACTGGATTATTCGGTATCGGTGGTGGTGCATTGATGACGCCATTGATGATTATAATCTTTAGATTTCCGCCTCATATCGCTGTCGGAACGAGCATGCTGATGATTTTCTTTTCCAGTTTATCAGGTGCTGTCAGTCATATAGCACAAGGGAACGTCATTTGGCATTATGCTGTTATATTAATTATTGCGAGCTATATAGGAGCTAAAATTGGCGTTCAGATTAATAAAAGAATGAAATCAGATACTGTTATGTTATTGTTACGAAGCATTATGCTTCTTTTAGGTCTGTATTTAATTATCAAGAGTCAGTTATAGAGGTGAAGATTAATGGAGCTGAAGCTTTACCATACAAATGATGTCCATAGTCATTTAACGACGTATAACAAGATTATCCGATTCCTGGACGACAAACGTGCTCAGTTTCCACATACATATTATGTAGACATAGGGGATCATGTAGATCGCAGTCATCCCTTTACAGAAGGTACGCTCGGCCGCGGCAATATAGAACTATTAAATCAGGCAGGAGCGGGTGTTGCCACAATTGGTAACAATGAAGGAATTACATTGACTCATGAAGATTTTAATCACCTGTACGATGATGCGAATTTTCAGGTGACATGCTGTAATGTTTACGATTTAGATGGAAGGCTACCGAGGAATGTGAAGTCACATGTTATTGAAGATATCCATGGCATTACATTTGGATTTATCGGCGCAACAGCAGAGTTCACTCCATTTTATAAGGCGCTCGGCTGGAATGTTACTGAACCAATAGATGCGATACGTGAAGAAGTGCAGCAAATTAAGAGGCAATGTGATGTCATTGTTATTCTAAGTCATCTTGGTAAATTTGCAGACCAGCGACTCGCTGAAGAAATCAGCGGTATTGACATCATTCTCGGTGCGCATACACATCACCATTTTGAAAAAGGGCATATTGTAAACGGCGTGTTACTTGGTGCAGCCGGCAGATACGGAGAATATATCGGTGAGCTGACTTTAATATTTGAAGGCAGGCAGCTTGTCAGTAAAAAAGCACGATTAATTAATACAGATGAATTGACTGATGCCGAAGAAGACTATTATGACCGAGGACGCGAGATACTAAATGAAGTTGTCGTAGAGAAAGAACTGACTTTGCCAAGAAGACTTTATAGTGCATCGTTCACGACAGCACTACTCGCCAGAGAAATTAGATTGTTCTTAAATGCAGATTGTGCACTGATCAATTCAGGAATCATTGTCGAAGGGTTCACTGGCACAGGTTTTACAAAGTATGACCTACATAAAATGCTGCCTCATCCGATCAATCTTGTAAAGATTAAGCTGTCTGGACGAGAATTGATGGAAGTGATTGCGATGAGTATGAAACATGAACAGCGCGATGAAATAGTTAAAGGGTTCGGATTTCGCGGTGATATATTCGGCATGTATGTCTTTGATAATGTCGGCATAATACAGTCTGAACGCCAGTTCTATGTGGACGGCCAAGTGATTGATGCGCATCAGGAGTATACGCTTGCAACGCTTGATATGTATACATTTGGTAGATTTTTTCCACAGTTTGTCCAGAATGACAAGGAATATATTATGCCGGAATTTCTGCGTGATATTATGATTTTGGCACTGAAACATCGTTAACAGTAAACGAGCATTTGAATTTTGCTGAATGTTCGTTATAATGATAGGGTAATTCATTGGAGGGATGTTGTTTTGGCTACAAAGAATGAAGAGATACTTAGAAAACCAGAATGGTTAAAAATAAAGCTTAATACGAATAAGAACTATACAGGTCTTAAGAAGATGATGCGGGAGAAAAATCTTCATACGGTCTGTGAGGAAGCAAGATGTCCGAATATTCATGAATGCTGGGGAGAACGACGTACTGCAACGTTCATGATTTTAGGAGCAGTCTGTACTCGTGCCTGCCGCTTCTGCGCTGTCAAAACAGGTCTCCCTAACGAACTTGACCTTGAAGAGCCGGAACGCGTAGCAGAGTCCGTAGAACTGATGAACTTAAAGCACGTTGTTATTACAGCCGTCGCTCGTGATGACCTAAAAGACGGTGGTTCTCACGTCTATGCCGAAACCATCCGTAAAGTAAGAGAACGCAATCCATTTACAACAATTGAAGTCCTGCCGTCAGATATGGGCGGATCATTTGATAACTGGGTCACATTGCTGGATGCAAAGCCCGATATTTTAAACCATAACATTGAAACAGTCAGACGATTGACACCGAGAGTCCGCGCGCGTGCGACATATGACCGATCACTTGAAGTGCTGAGACGTTCTAAAGAACTTTATCCGGATATCCCTACTAAATCAAGTCTGATGCTAGGTCTTGGTGAAACATGGGAAGAAATTCTTGAAGTGATGGATGATTTACGTGCGAACGATGTAGACATTATGACAATCGGCCAATATTTACAGCCGTCACGTAAACATTTGAAAGTACAGAAGTACTATACACCGCTTGAATTCGGTAAGCTTCGTAAAATAGCGATGGAAAAAGGTTTCAAACATTGCCAGGCAGGTCCGATGGTTCGTAGTTCATATCATGCTGATGAACAGGTGAATGAAGCTGCTAAAGCGCGTCAAGCCATGGGAGAGATTGCGGAGTAGGTGAACATATGGTCATTAAACTAGGTGAGCATTACTTTGATATCATCGAGAACTACCGGGAAGCATTTAATCAGGAGCAGTTTGAAAATAGATATTCTGAAGTACTTGATAAATATCCGGTCATAGTAGGAGATATCGGTTTCGAGCAGCTGAGATTAAAAGGATTCTATGAAGACCGGAATAAAAAGGCGGACATCAGTAAAAGATTTTCCAGCATACAGGATTATCTTCTCGAGTACTGTAACTTTGGCTGTCCGTACTTCGTGCTGAGACGACTGACTGCTCATGAAGTCGTGCGAATGACAGCAGAAGATATTGACATGCTAGTTACTGAAACTATTGATGTGGAAGAAGAACCGGTTGAAGTAAATGCTGAAAGTATCACTCAGGAAACCACTGCAAAAACATTGAAACAATTTTTAAAATAGCTGCCGCGGCAGCTATTTTTTATATTAACGACAAAAATGATCCACATAATAAATGTGAACCATTTTTTATGATAATTACCCGATAATATCCGAAAGGAATTCTATTACATCTTCAGCCTCTTTATCGCTTAAACCGAGTGCATAAGCAATATAGCCTTCTTCTTCTAGGTCATCTCGGCCGATAATTCCGAATTTATTAGATTGGGTATTAAGCACAATCGTCTTTCCATAATGACGGTCTGTCTGTATTAATGTTAGATCATAGCGCGATTCACCGATAAAGCTGACAAATCGGATGTTTGCCTTATCCGTATCATCATATAAAAACATGTCAATCATAGGTTGTACCTCCAGTCCTCACTATTGTAACAATAAATGTAAACAAGTGAAGAACGGATTATCTTAAGCTTGTAAGAACTTGTTTGCCTTTATCAGTTAAACCAATTGCTTCAAAGTCATTCTGACCTGTTTCACCGAAAGTCAGCTTAATACTTTCAATATCGCGCTGCTCATACAGTGTATTTAGCGCCTGTTCCAATTCGGCGTCAGTGAAGTTCAGATGACTGTTATGAGCTTTAATTCGCTCTCCGATTTCTGCAACATCACTGAAACCTAAATCTTTGTTGTTTTCAAGTACAGATAAAATTTCTTTTGTAAATTCGTTGTTTAAAGTCATTGTGCCATCTCCTCATTCTGATTTCTTAATATATACCTTGCAATCAATATTTCTAAACTTCACAACGATTTTTATTTACTGAGAGTGATATATCAGCCATGTCGTACTTGCAGAAATTTGTTAAACTAAGTATGGAGGCGATCATATGTATTTTGTGGACAGAGAAGAATTACAACTCAAACTGGATTATATTGAACAGTTGACTCACAGTTTCAGTGAAGCACAGGGATATGGGTTGGAACGTATATGTCATATGCTGATTGAAAGCGTGGTCGACGTTGGAAATATGATAATCGATGGATTCATCATGAGAGATCCCGGCAGCTATCAGGATGTCATTGATATTCTGGAAATGGAGAAAGTCATCAGTCGTGATGATGCAAAAGCTATTACCGAGACACTTCCGCTGAGACAGTGGATGGTCAGAGATTATACAGCGATAAATCATCAGGCGTTGAAGCAGCAGTTTTCTGAGCACATGTCGGCTTATCAGTCATTTAAGCCTTCCGTCCTGTCATTTATCGACAATGAACTTGGACCTGTGTCGGCGTTCGGTAAAGGAGGCAGAGCATGAAGAAGTATAGAGGTTATCTGCTCGATCTAGATGGCACGATGTATGCTGGGACACGTATCATCGAAGGGGCTAAGGAGTTTATCGATTACCTTGCCGAGCATAACCTTCCGTACTTATTTGTGACCAACAACGCTTCAAAGACCCCTGAAGAAGTATCGGATAAATTGTCCAGCATGGGTTTTGTCAGTACTGCTGACAATGTCGTGACGTCTGCAATGGCGACTGCAATGTATATTGCTGAGGAAAAGCCGGGGGCTAGTGTCTATGTCATTGGTGGAACAGGCATCAGAACGGCACTGGAAGACGCTGGACTGGTCGTCAAAGTCACAGAAGATGTAGATTATGTCGTAATCGGTCTCGATGTTGATATCACCTATGAGAAATATGCTGTGGCATGTCTTGCAGTCCGTAATGGAGCAACGTTTATATCGACTAATCCAGATGTATCGATCCCGACTGAACGTGGATTCTTACCAGGCAACGGGGCACTGACAAGTGTTGTAGCTGTGTCTACAGGCATTGAACCAGTATATATCGGTAAACCGGAACAGCATATTATGAACAAAGCAGTGGAGTTAATCGGTCTGCCGAAAGAAGAACTGGTGATGATCGGGGATCTCTATATGACCGATATCATGTCTGGTATTAACAGCGGCATTGATACGCTGCATGTTCAGACAGGAGTAACAACATACGAAGCTATTTTGGAAGAGAAGATTCCTCCGACTTATTCTGTGAAAAACTTGCTTGAAGTGATTGATTATTATGAAGGGAGAAAGACCTATGAATAAAATATTAATTACTAGAGCAGTGCCGGAACGATTTTTAAATGATTTGCAGCAGATGTCGGAAGTAACGATGTATCCGGAAGAGCTGAAACCGATGCCCCGAGAAGCATTTCTCGAGCAAAGCAATGATAAAACAGTCGTTATCACGATGCTGAGCGATAAAGTTGATCGGGAATATATTGATAACTGCCCTGAATTAAAAGCAGTGATCAATCTGGCAGTCGGCTATGATAATATTGATCTGGACTATGCAGCAGAAAAAGGAATTATTGTGTGCAATACACCGGACGTGTTGACTGAAACAACAGCAGAACTTGCTTTTACACTGATGCTCGTGACAGCGCGCCGTATCACTGAAGCAGCAGAGATGGTTCAAAGCGGCGGCTGGGTTGGCTGGTCACCATATTTAATGGCCGGTAAAGACGTCTACGGAAAAACAGTGGGTATCTATGGCATGGGTATGATTGGTCAGGCTTTTGCACAACGCTGCAAGGGATTCGGTATGAAGATTCTTTATCATAACCGTTCAAGACATGAAGAAGCGGAGCAGGGCATTGGCGTGTCTTATGCCGAATTTGATGAACTGATTAAAGAGAGTGACTATGTTGTCTGCACAGCGCCATTGACTGATGAGACAAAAGGTAAGTTCAATAAGGAAGTATTCCAGCAGATGAAAAACGATGCAATTTTCATCAATATCGGACGTGGCGGTCACGTCATTGAAGAAGATTTGCTTCAAGCTGTACAAAACCAAGATATTCTCGCTGCTGGACTTGATGTACTTGCTGTCGAACCGATTAAAGAAGATCATCCATTCTTAAAGGAGCCGAATATCGTCATCTTACCTCATATCGGCAGCGCATCTGTTGAAACAAGAGATGCTATGATTCAGTTATGTGTCGATAATGCACGACATATACTAAACAGTGAAGAGCCGCTCACGGCTGTCAAAAACAAATAAAAAGAAAGACCAGAACAGTTGTCATTCTTCGCGTTAACTTCATACGGGTGATTTTCTCAGGATTCACCGTGTGACGTTTTCGAAGACATTTACAATTTTGTCTCGGTCTTTCTTTTTTATGGTCTTTTATTTTAAGGTGGTGTTTATTACTCAGATAAATTTTTAATAACAATAATACCAGCAGCAATTACTGCAGCACCAGCAGCAAGTCCAAGAAATGTTGGAGAGCTGCTGTAATGTTGTTGAGCTGATTTTCCTGGAGGCTCAACTTTATTGACGTCTTCCCAATCACCCGCAATGGTCTGAACAGGGTCAACGATACCTTGTTCCTGTTTTAAGCGCTCAGTACTGATTCCGAATCCTTGAACAAACTTTGTCAGGAATACAGCACCTTCGATGAAGTCACGGCTTACTAAAACTTTAAGCAGACTGATCAAGCCAAGTGACTGCCTTTCATTGTGCTCAGCTGATAATTCAAATCCTTTATTGATTTTTAGAATCATAGGCTCAAGTGCATCGAATTTAAACTTGCCGAGTCCTTGAGAAAGTAAAAGGCCGTTACGGATAGCTTTATCAATCTCTGTCTCATTCAATGCATTCAGTACACGTGTCAGTATAGGGTCACTTTTTGCGAGACCGGCGTTCAGTGCGTTGAACACTTCGTGATTGTCCAGTTGTTCCATCAGGCGGAACAGTTTGAGCAATGTATCTTTATGCATCATCAGCTGGTCCTCGAGTTCGCGCAGCTCCTCTGAACGGAGCTCATCAACATTTACTTCTGTTCTTCTAATAACTTTAGTTGGTTGCGCCATTATTTGCCACCTCTTCTTTCTCTGACAATATCTCCAGGGAAGACATAATCTGGACGTGCCCATTTCTGCTGCACGTTCACGCCATATTGCGGTATAGGATTGCCATAGCGGAAGTTAGAGGATGGAAGCGGTGATCTGCCGCCACGCTCCAGAATCATGAGTTTTGCTTTTGTTTCTTTGTAAGCAGGTGTAGAAGTATTCTTATCTGCAATAGAGCTGGATAGTAAATTAATAGCAGCATCACCTGAATCGTTCATCGGTAAGTAGACTTCTTTATCGAAAACGCGGTCAGTCACGATTGTTTTTACATCTACTTTACCGTACGGAGACTGCAGACGAACTAAAGTTCCGTCTTCTATACCGCGCTCTGCAGCTAGTTCATGCGATACTTCAAGAAATGTCTCAGGTGTCTCGCTTTTCAGTCCGGCTACTTTGTAAGTCATGTTTCCTTCGTGGAAATGTTCCAGCAGACGCCCGTTATTGACATGAATATCGTATTCTTCGCCGTATTCAGTCGGCGGTGTCCAGTCTACAGGAAATAATCTCGCTTTCTTGTCATCAAACGGGAATCCTTCTGTAAAGAGCAGTGGTGTATCAGTGCCGTCAGCATGGACGGGCCATTGTAAACTATTGAATCCATCCAGGCGATCATAACTTACACCGGCATAAATCGGCGTAAGAGCAGCGATTTCATCCATAATTTGGCTTGGATGTGTATAGTTCCATCCTGCACCTAAATGATTTGCAATATCCTGTATAATGACCCAGTCAGGTTTTGATCCTTCCAATGGTTCAAATACCTGATTTAAGCGTTGTATACGGCGTTCTGTATTAGAAAACGTTCCGGTTTTCTCAAAACTTGGTGAAGCAGGTAAAACTACATCTGCATATTCACAAGTCTTAGAGAAGAAGATATCCTGCACGACCATGAATTTAAGTTTTTCAAAGCCAGCTCTGACATGGTTGATATTTGAATCGACAATTCCCATATCTTCACCTTTTAAATATAGCAGGTCCAGTTCACCAGAATGCATCGCGTCGACCATCTGGTGATTATTCTGACCTTTATTTGGATTCAACTTAACGCCCCATGCATTGCTGAACTTAGCCATAGCTTCTTCATCTGTGATCTTCTGGTAGCCTGGCAGATGGTCCGGCATACTACCCATATCACTCGCACCCTGCACGTTATTATGACCACGAAGCGGATAAGCACCGGCACCAGGTTTCATATAGTTACCTGTGACAAGCAGCAGGTTGGAAATTGCTGTAGAAGCATCACTGCCACCTCGCTGCTGAGTGATTCCCATCGCCCACATGATCACTGTTGATTTTGCTTCGTGAATCATTGTAGCCACACGGATTAATTCTTCTTTAGTTAGTCCTGTATGCTGTACCGCGTAGTCCAATGTATATTTTTCAAGGCTGTTAACGAGCTCATCATAGTGATTGACGTGTTCGTCAATGAATTGCTGATCCTGCCAGTTATTATCGATGATATACTTCGTGACTGCATTAAGCCAGACAAGATCTGAAGCTGGATTTGGACGGATAAACATATCTGCGCGTTCAGCAAGTTCATGTTTTCTTAGATCAGATACAAGTAGTTTTGAGCCATGTAATTTCTGAGCACTCTTCACGCGGGTGGCGATGACTGGATGCGCTTCCGCAGTATTTGTACCGATTCCGATAATCAGCTCGGCACTGGCGATATCTGTAATAGAACCGGAGTCACCACCATAACCGACTGTACGCCATAAGCCCATCGTAGCAGGTGACTGACAATACCTTGAACAGTTGTCGACATTGTTAGTGCCAATAACAGCACGTGCAAGCTTCTGCATTAAATATGACTCTTCATTTGTACACTTGGAAGATGTAATGAACGCCAGTCGTTCCGGTCCACGTTTTTCAAGTGTCTCTTTAAAGTTCATAGCGATTAGGCGATATGCCTCTTCCCATGTTGCCTCTCTGAATTCTGCACCGTCACGAATCAATGGTTTTGTCAAACGTTGACCGGAGTTGACGAAATCCCAGCCAAATTTACCTTTGACACAAGTAGAAATCTGGTTGGCAGGAGCCTCAGGTGACGGTTCAACTTTGAGAATATCGCGACTTTTTGTCCATACTTCAAATGAACAGCCGACCCCGCAGTAAGTACATACTGTTTTTGTCTTTTTAATTCTATCTTGACGCATCTCAGCTTCAATGTCAGAAATAGCCATCAGCGGGGTGTAACCTGTTTCAACAGCTTTTGTCACTTCTACCGCAGGACGGAATGCATCTTTTAGCATTCCTGTCAGGAATCCTGCTTCACCTTCCATACCGACTTCCATCATCGCATTGCATGGACAGACTGTTGAGCAGTGTCCGCAGTTAACGCATGAAGAATCGTCGATAGCAGTAGAACCATTTCCATCCCATATGACGCGCGGTCGTTCAAGCTCCCAGTCAATCAATAGTGTTTCATTGACCTGCACGTTTTGACATGCCTGAACACAGCGGCCACATAAAATACATTGATCTGGGTCATAACGATAAAATTTGCCTCTGTTAACAGGTGCTCCTTTTGGTGACTGATGGGTTGCCTGATGGTCAATTTTCAATTGTTTGACCGTATTATGAACTGTACAGTTACCATTATTGAAATCACAAACTGTACAGTAAAGTTCATGATTATGAAGGATGCGGTCCATAGCGATCATCTGTGCTTCAAATGCTTCACTCGTTCCCGTCTTTACAACATCACCGTTTTTAAATTCGATACTACATGCACGTACGAGTTCCCCGTTAACTTCAATAATACAAGCGTCACATGTTTCAATAGCACCAAGATCTGAATGATAACAAAGTGATGGAACATCAATGCCCTGCCATCTTAAGTATTCAAGAAGATTAGCTCTTGCAGGAAGTTCTAATTGAGTACCGTTTAATATGATGTTGACATTCTGAGTCGTTGTCTCGCTCATAAATAACCCCTCTTTCAATTCAGATTAAAAACTTTATGCCTATTTTCATTATATGTAAACTGAGAATATATACAATTAATTACCCGTCGGAAGCCTCAAGAAACAAAAAAAGACCACATGAGTGGTCTTGAATTATATTAAAAAACTTGTTCTACTTCTACAACTCCTGGTACTTCTTCAAGAAGTGCACGTTCAATACCGGCTTTTAAAGTGATAGTAGAAGAAGGGCATGTGCCGCATGCACCGAGTAATCGTAATTTCACGATACCATCCTCAACATCAACTAATTCACAGTCACCGCCGTCACGTAATAGGAATGGGCGAAGTTTCTCAAGAACTTCATTAACCTGGTCGAACATTGTCTGTTGTTCTGTAGTCATAGGAGACTCCTTTCTTTATAGCCTTGCTAATAGTATAATTACTATAGCACATTTTAGTGAATTGGTTAAGGGGGGATGCACTTGGATTCTATTAAAGTCAATGTATATGGTGCAAATGTCGTTTGTGCAAGCTGTGTCAATGCGCCGACGTCTAAAGATATTTTTGATTGGATACAGCCGAACTTAAGGCGAAAATTTAATAACCTGGATTTTACTTTCAATTACATCGATATTACTGATAAAGAAGGTAAGTCAGATTACGATCAATCTTTAATTGAGCAGATTGACAATGACGAATTGTTCTATCCGCTTATCACAATGAATGATGAAGTTGTAGCAGACGGATATATCCAGCTGCCACAGCTGACTAAATATATTGAGCGGATTTTTATTAAACCATCAAAAAAATAATCGTCATAAATTAAACGCCCTGGACACTTTTCTCCAAGGCGTTTAATAGTTCTAGCCGTTATGATATTTATAGAGCCATAACACGCCTGACTTCATAATTCTTGCGATGCGTCCTGTGACAGTGCGGTCCATCAAGAAGGCAAATCCTTCTTTATCTCCCAATGAACCGATGAAACCCTGCATTTTCAGTTCAGGCATTTTTTCAGGAAGAGCCTTTCCTTCCCATTGCATCTTAAGTACATCCACTATCTGTTCAGCCTGCACTTCAGCCAGCTGTGCACTTGGTGCGTGAGGTAATAAAGCACAGTCACCAACAACGTAAACATTAGGATGCGTTGGAATCTGATGATACTGATTCACACGGACTCGGCTGCCTTCACCGAACTCCACCGGGAGGTTCCGGACGATTTCAACAGGTTGAATACCTGCTGTCCATACGCAAATATCGACTTCATGTGTATCATCATTATTATATAATTTACCTGGTTCCACTTTGACAACATTTGATTTTGGAATAACTTCTACATCGTGTTTATCAAACCATTTTTTAACGTATTTGCTTAATTTCTCTGGGAAGGCCGGTAAAATACGTTCGCCTCTATCAAACAATTTAATTTTGAGGTCAGAGCGCGATTCGCGTAGTTCACTTGCCAGTTCGATGCCGCTTAAACCTGCGCCGACAATTCCGACAGTACTGCCAGCCGGTAAGTTTGCAATCGCCTGATAACTCTTTCTTGCCTGAGTGATAGTCTGGATACTGTACGTATAAGTATCTGCTCCTGGTACATTATGATATTTATCGTCACAACCAAGACCAATAATCAGCTCATCATAATCGACTTGAGAATCTCCTACTGAAACTATCTGCTTATCAAGATCAATTGCAGTGATTTCTCCGAATGTCTGATTTAATCGCTGATCTTTAGGAAACTCTACACGGATATCCTTATCAGATTCTGTACCAGCTGCCAGTGCATAGTATTCTGTTTTTAATCCTTGAAAAGGAATTCTATCTATTAATGTGATTGTATATTCTTCAGGTAAGACAGATGGAAGTAGACGCTGCATTACACGCATGTTTCCATATCCGCCGCCAAGCAGTACAAGATTTTTCATTTCGATCCCCTTTTCTTTTAAAGTCAAAATTCTACTTTTTTCAACTATCATAAATTATAATATAGATTACAGTTTATTTGTAGCGCTTTAGTCACTAAGATTAATTTTTGTTTGAGGTGAATAATGAATCCGATTGTAGAGTTCTGTATTTCTAACATGGCAGCTGGAAGTCAGAGTGTGTTTGATGCATTGTCTGAAGATCCTGATGTCGATTGCCTTGAATATGGCTGCCTGACTTATTGCGGTCTATGCAATGAGAATCTCTATGCGCTTGTCAACGGAGATGTGGTAACAGGAGAAACAGCAGACGAACTACTAAAGAACATATATAAACATATCGAAGAAAATTGGCTATTTTAGGAGGTATTTTATGAGTACTATCATTTTAACAGAGGCAGCGGCCTATGAAGTGAAGGATATGATGGCGAAAAATGGTATGCCGAACGGTTATCTCAAAGTCTCTGTCAAAGGAGGCGGTTGTACTGGGCTTTCTTATGGAATGAGTGCTGAAGAGAACCCGGGAGCAAATGATCTATTGTTAAATTTTTATGGTGTCAATGTACTGGTGGATCAAGCAGATGCACCGATATTGAACGGAACGACTATTGACTTCAAGCAATCCTTGATGGGCGGAGGTTTTGCAATCGATAATCCCAATGCTATCGCGGCATGTGGCTGCGGTAGTTCATTTAGAACGAGAGAAGTTGCCGGAACACCTGAAAATTGCTAAAAATGAGGGCGATTAGCTTGAATAAATTTACTATTCAAGTTATGATAGCAAAGGAATGTATTAATAGTTTATGTGACTAAAATCACAATATAATAATCTTAAAAGACAGGTGAATATGATGAGTTTCGAAAGAAAAAAGGTTGTTGTATTAGGTGCTGGTTATGCTGGCCTGCAGACAATCGCAAAATTACAGAAATTAGTATCAGCTCAGGACTGTGATATTACGCTGATCAACAAAAATGAATATCATTACGAAGCAACATGGTTGCATGAAGCTTCAGCTGGGACACGTGAATATAAAGACTGTTTATATCCAGTAGCGAGTGTTCTAGATGCATCTAAAGTAGATTTTGTGGCTGCTGAAGTGACAAAGATTAACCGCGATGAAAAAACGATTGAAACAACTAACGGTACTTTCAAATTTGATATTCTTGTCGTTGCATTAGGATTTGAATCTGAGACATTCGGCATCAGTGGAATGAAAGAGCATGCCTTCCAGATCGAGAACATCAATACTGCAAGACGCATTTCAGCTCATATCGAAGAACGTTTTGCTAATTATGCACAAAGTACTGACAAAGATGAAAAAGATCTATCAATACTTGTAGGTGGGGCTGGGTTTACCGGCATTGAACTATTAGGTGAATTGACTGAGAGAATGCCTGAGTTATGTAAAAAATACGGTATCGATCAAGCAAAAGTTAAAATGACTTGTGTAGAAGCTGCTCCAAAAATGCTTCCGATGTTCTCAGACAAATTGGTGAATTATGTTGTTGATTACCTTGAAGCTCGCGGTGTTGAATTTAAAATCGCTACACCTATTGTTGCAGCAAACGAAAATGGTTTCGTTGTGAAAAACGGGGAACAGGAAGAACAGCTGTATGCTAACACTGTAATCTGGGCAGCTGGTGTCCGCGGCAGCCACTTGATGGAAGAATCATTTGAAGGCGTTAAACGCGGCCGTATTGTTGTTCGTGACGATCTTCGCATCGATGGTTACGATGATATCTTTGTCATCGGTGACTGTTCAGCAGTGATGTCTGGTGAAGGAGATAACAAACGTCCATTACCGACTACAGCTCAAATTGCTATGCAGCAAGGTGAATTCACTGCTAAGCAGATCGTTAAATTACTGAACAACGATCAACTGGGTACGTTTAAATACGATGATAAAGGTACAGTAGCGTCACTCGGGTCACATGATGGTGTCGGTGTAGTCTTCGGTAAAGAAATTACAGGTAAAAAAGCTGCGTTTATGAAGAAAGTAATCGATACACGTGCACTATTTAAAATCGGTGGTACAGGTGTAGCATTCAAAAAAGGTAAATTCCTGTAAAAAAACCGTTTTTAAATCGATTAAAGAGACTTGTAAACAGCAAGTCTCTTTTTCTTATCAGGGGGATTGTTATGAGTAAATGCGGGAATGTCTGGCTAGGTGCTGCAGCAATTGTTATCAATGAGCACGATGAGTGGCTGGTCGTTCAGAAACAGTACGGTGGTCTGAAAGATATGTGGTCGATGTGTGCAGGTTTTGTTGACGCCGGAGAAACAGCTGATCAGGCAGTACTTCGTGAATTGCAAGAAGAAACCGGTATAATAGGAGAAGTTATGGGAGTCATTGGTGTGAGAAGCGGCGTCATTAAAGAGTTGATTTCCGACAATATGATTATTTTTCTTGTAAAGCCACTCACTACAGAAATCACTATCTCACTGCCTAACGACGAGATTAAAAACGTCAAATGGGAAAAACCTGATTTTCTGCTTGCAGATTCGATGTGTTCACCCATGGTCCATGAATTTATTAACAATTTATCAGAACCGCTTCCTTTGAACAGTAAGACACCCCCAGGCAAACAATTCAACTATTCAACATATCATTTATTTTTTAGGAGGCAATAATGACTGCTTTAGTTCAGTTAATTATTAGTGTATTATTGTTCTTTGTATTATTTTTTGGAATTGCATTTATTTTAAACATGCTGCTTAAAGCTACATGGATAATGGCAGGGTTTTATCCGCTGGTTGTCTGTGCAATTGTTGATAAAATATCAACAGCTGATTATTTTCTGAAACCTAAATTTGCATTTCAAAAACTATTGTCTGGTTTGACACATTTATTACCTGCTGATATCATTATGCTTTCCGGTGGACTCTTTGGAGCATTAGTAGCAGGATTTGTTATTAGAAGCTTACGTAGCAGCGGTTATACTATGTTCTAGGAGAGATATTATGACACATCCACCCCATACACATATAGACGAAGTCTATGTGTGTTTTTTACCTTTTCATTATGGTCAATGGGTCCCTACAGAAAATGAAACAGTGAATAAGCATGTAGAGATATATTATCTTGAGAAGCACGATGCTCTAGATATTGTAGATGAAGAATTGAGAATCGTAGGAATCAATCTTGATAATCCTAAACGATTTTCAATGGAGCAGCAGTTGTTACTCCATGACACCGTAGTAGAAGTGCTGACTGACTTGATGAACGCCTCTATCACTGTTAATTTCAATGTACTCACAAAATACTTTGACGAGCCAATGCTTAAGGCGCTTGCATGGACTGTTAAATTTACTGCGCCTGCTACAATTACCGCTTATCAAGCTGCTGTATCTGAAGAACTTATTGAATCAATGAAAAATCTAACGTCAGTTACTTTTAAAGATGACTTAATTAAAATAATCAATGGTTTAAAAGGGACAATGACAGAATTTACTCAGCATGAGCTGTATCAGCTGCTTCCAGCATGCTCTGACAAGCAAGCTGCTGCTATTGAATGGCGTACTGGTGATATTGTTAGGAACGTATTACTTATACCGATTGATCTGAATACTGAACTGCCTGATTTAATTCCACTTATATTAGCAGTTCAGCAGACAGATGATGTGAGTGTTCTATTTGTCATCTATCATCAGGAGGAAAATCAAATAGACAGAATCGCTCGTTCCGGCATTGCTGTAAGTGCTGATGAAAACACTTCGGCTGTATTATTCGATATGCTGCATTATGGTTTCCAGTATAACGTTCAGCCTGTCGTTTTAATGATTAGTTCAGTTAACAAGCAGCGAATGACGACTTACGGGGAATCTTTATCATTACAGCGCACTGCCTATAAGTACCGTATCCAGACACCAGAATATCAGTTATTTCCTTCGGATGTCATACGTGAAAAACAGATAGCTATGGGACTGGTCAGTTTATCATCTGATTCCTATGATTCTTATGCCCATTATTATCATAAGCCGTTCAGCCTGCTGAAAATCCAGGTAAAGCTGCCAATATATTTTATGATTCAAATATATCATTCACTATTTCATAAAGGTTGACACAACAATTCAAATAAGTTACTTTAGTATGGTATCACTTTACCAAACTAAAGGATAGAGGTTTATTATGAACGCAGTATTAATAGCAGTAATCGTAATGGTTATTTTAAGTTTATGTCGTTTGAATGTCGTGCTTGCTTTATTCGTCGGTGCGCTAGTAGGCGGTCTGACTGCGGGTATGGGCCTGAATGAAACAATCGGTGCATTCACAGATGGAATAGGGGATGGTTCAGAAGTAGCGCTGAGTTATGCACTTCTTGGAGGGTTTGCTGCACTCATTTCCTACAGCGGGATCACCGACTACTTTATCGGAAAAATAATCAATATCATACGTGTTGACAGTACAGTGAAAACGCGAACAGTGACTAAGCTTGTCATTATTGTTTCACTTACTTTACTTGCATGTATGTCACAAAATCTGATTCCTGTTCATATCGCTTTTATTCCTATTATCATTCCACCACTGCTCAGCTTATTCAATGAATTGAAGATGGATAGAAGAATGATTGCCGTTATTCTGACATTTGGTCTTTGTTTCCCTTATGTACTCCTGCCATTTGGTTTCGGACACATCTTCCAGGAAATCATTAAAAAAGGTTTCGACCAGGCGCATTATACGATTCAGTTTGATGATATATGGAAAGCAATGATTATTCCGTCATTAGGATTTGTAGTTGGTCTGATACTTGGTCTTATTATCTATAGAAAGCCGAGAACATATAAAACGGTGTCAGATGAAGTATTTACAGCAAAGGTGATTAAGCCTTATACAGTAGTTGTGACAATCGCTGCCATACTAGGGACGTTTATCATTCAGATGACGACCGAATCAATGATTTTCGGGGCACTTGCAGGAATTCTGATCTTCTTCATCTCTGGGGTCTTTAACTGGCGTACGATGGACAATGAGCTGACTACAGGTATTAAAATAATGGCATATATCGGAGTGGTCATGCTGACAGCGAATGGCTTTGCTCACGTGATGACAGAGTCCGGACAGGTAACGACACTTGTTGAAGATATGGTCAGTCTGACAGGTGGCAGTAAACCACTAGGAATTATCTTTATGCTGATCGTCGGTCTTGTTGTAACGTTAGGTATCGGGTCATCTTTTGCCACAATCCCAATAATAGCAGCATTATTCATTCCATTCGGTGACGCCATGGGACTTTCAAGTCTTGCTATTATCAGTATCATCGGTACAGCGGGTGCGTTAGGTGATGCGGGAAGCCCGGCAAGTGATTCAACACTTGGTCCTACTGCGGGACTTAACATGGATGGCCAGCATCATCATATTTGGGATACATGCGTACCGACATTTTTACTTTTTAATATTCCTTTGATCATATTCGGCTTCATCGCCGCTATGGTATTATAGTCAAAAAGGGGATTTTCATATGGATTTTAATGAATTGTTTAATACTGATAGCCTATTGACATATTTTGAAATGAAAATTGAAAAAAGAACACCAGGTAGACTGGCAATCAGCATGCCTGTTACAGACAAAGTGAAGCAGCCCTTCGGCTGTCTCCACGGCGGTGCAAGTGTTGCTTTAAGTGAAACTGTAGCTTCTATGGGAACAGCCGATTTAATCGACCTGGATAAGGAAATAGGTCTTGGACTGGAGATCAGTGCCAATCACGTATCTTCTGTCCGAGCGGGCAGAGTAACAGCAATCGGAGAAATATTGCATCAAGGAAAATCGACACATGTATGGGATATTAAAGTATACGATGATGCTGACCGGCTTCTGTCAGCAGCGCGTTGTACAGTCGCCGTCAAACAGTTGAGATAATACATATTTATATAATATTAAAGCGAACCATTCAAAGATTTTTAATGACAAATCTTTAGATGGTTCGCTTTAATTGTTTAGCAAAATGATTTACTTTGCGTTCTTTAAGTCATCTCTTACGGTTTTCTTAGTATAGGGTACGCCGATGTAATAGGCACTTCTCATAATAAGATGACCGCCGATAGGTCCAGTCAGAAAAATGAACAGAATAGCAAGCAGCAGAGATGGTTGAAACTGATGATCCTTTGCTATAAAAAACAAGAGCACACCTGTCATGATGAACATTACTCCAAGTGTCGATGCTTTGCTGGCAGAATGTGCTCGAGTATAAACATCAGGAAGCCTGTATAGACCGAGTGCGCTGACGAAGCTCATCGTCGCTCCAAGGAGAATGAAAATCATTGCGGCTATATTAATGATTGTGTCTATCATATTCAATGATCTCTCCTCTATCCATAAATTTAGCAAATGATGCTGTTCCGAGAAATGACAATATGGCTAGCAGCATAATAATACCGATGTAATGCGTTGTATTAAGCAATATTGAAAACAGTGCGATGATGGCCATGAGAGAAATACCAAGTGCATCGAGTGCGACAACCCGGTCAGCAACACTAGGACCTTTTATTGCACGGTACAAAAAGCCGAGCATACTAACTGCTACGATAATAAGCGCTATTATCACTACGATAGTCATCGTATACCAATCTCCTTAATAGCTGCTTCAAATGATGAACGGATTCCTTCTATTTCATCTTCCAGATTTGAAAAATTAATGGCATGAATATAAAGTGTTTTGCGGTCATCACTGACAGCTACAACTACTGTGCCGGGTGTCAATGTAATCATCTGCGATAGTAATGATATTTCCCAGTCCTTTGTCAGTTCTGTTGGATAGGCGAAAAATGCAGGTGTTATATTGATTTCCTTGGAAATGACGATCTTAAATACATGAATATTAGCCTTGAATAGTTCAATGATAAAGATGAATCCAAGTCTGATGCTTTTAACGAGTGGTCTTAAATAGAAGCGTCCAGGCAGAAATGGTCTCATGATGAACACCGCAAATAGACCGAATATGAAACCAAGAACCATATTACCGAAGGAAAAACTCATAGTAATCATACACCATAGCATTGTCAGTGAAACATTGATCAGAAACTGTATCGCCATTATTTCACCTCCAGAATCTGTGTATAATGAGACGGTTCAGTCAGTGTAACTGCTGCTTGATAGAATAGCGGATAGAGCTGTTCTGCATATACTCCGAAGGCAACAGCAAGAAGTGTAGTAATCACGCTGATGATCAGCAGTTTATTATAAGGTCTGGCTGGACTGTTGAGCAACACTGGAGTGCCCCAGAATACTTGGATGAATATACGAATGACAGAGTACAGCACAACAAGACTGCTTAATAAAATGATGACTGCGGCAAGGATGTTTCCTTCTGCAATTGCGGCTTTAACAATGTAATACTTACCGTAAAAACCACTGAAAGGCGGAATTCCTGCAAGTGACAAAGCAGCGATAAAAAATGTCCAGCCAAGAACAGGATATTCTTTAATCATTCCACCAAGCTTATTGATCTGCGTCTCACCAGTAATATGGATAATGACACCGACTAGCATAAACAATGCAGCTTTAATTAAAATATCGTTAAAGACATAATAAATTGCGCCAATCATACTGTCTGTTGTTAATAAGCTGACACCAGCTAAAATGACGCCAACAGCAATCATGATGTTGTAGATGATAATCTTCTTCATATCTTTATATGCGAGCACCCCGATACAACCAAAGCAGATGGTCAACAGTGAGATAATCATTATAAATGATTCGACAACATCTGTGGGGAAAAATAACGCATATGTCCGCATAATCGCATAAACACCGACTTTAGTAAGCAAGGCCCCGAATAACGTCAATATTGGAATCGGCGGGGCATAGTAGGAACCGGGCAGCCAGAAATAAAATGGAAACATACCAGCCTTAGTGGCGAACACAAAGATAAATAATATGGCACAGAGTGTAATAATTGGCTGATTTTCCTGACCTGACAGCTTAATGCTGAT
Organism: Macrococcus lamae; assembly: GCF_004359545.1. Lineage (GTDB taxonomy): Bacteria > Bacillota > Bacilli > Staphylococcales > Staphylococcaceae > Macrococcus > Macrococcus lamae. The sequence continues at coordinate 39,935 of NZ_SCWB01000003.1, read as the reverse complement.
ATCTGCCATGTTCAGTGAACCAACAACTGAATAGAGCATAGCAATCGCAAGAACAAAGAACGAAGATGAAATGACATTGACGAGTATATATTTAATACTTTCCTGCAGCTGAATCTTTGTACCACCGATAATCATAAGTACATAGGAGCTCATCAAAAACACTTCAAAGAATACAAACAGATTAAAAATATCACCTGTTGAAAACGCACCGTTTAAACCTGTCAGCATAAAAAGCAGAGAAGCATAGTAATAATAGCGTTCACGTTCTATCCCGATGGACTGATAGGAATAGATGATGACAAGGGATGTCAGTAAAGATGACGTAAAAACGAATGCCGCTCCTAAATGATCAACGGTTAATGTGATGCTATATGGAACCGGCCAGTTACCAAGTTCAAGAAACTGAATGCCATGATTGATAACATACCATAGGTTGACACTTGCAAATATAGTAGTAGTCACTGCACCGGTTAAGACAATCATTCTCTTCAATATCGGTTTTTTACCGATAAAGATTAAGATGATTGAAAAAATGGCCGGGATAATGACAGGAAATACTAATAGATTACTCATCATCCGGCACTCCTTTCATCATGGACATATTATCAGTTCCAAGCTCTTTATAACTTCTGAAAGCAAGCACTAAGAAGAAAGCCGTGACAGCGAAACTGATAACAATAGCTGTTAGTATAAGTGCTTGGGGTATCGGGTCCACATAGCGTTTAAGATGTTCATCATATATCGGAATCGCCCCTTGTTTCAGACCGCCCATTGTCAGTAGCAGCAGATTAACTGCATGAGTCAATACAGACGTACCAATAATTATTCTGAGAAGGCTGCGTGATAACATAAGGTAGACACTTGCAGATATGAGGATACCGCTTAATATAATCATAATAACTTCCATTATTCATTCTCTCCAATCGTCAGAATGATTGTCATTGTCGTTCCGATGACCGCAAGCATAACGCCCAAATCAAACAACATGGCTGTATGCCAGTGAATATCACCGAACAGCGGTAAATGCAGATCGCCGAAAAAGTGAGTAAAGAAAGGCTTATTCATTAATAATGCAATAAGTGGTGTTGCATAACAGAACGCAAGTCCGATAGCAATCACTTTTTTAAAATCAATCGGTAAGATTCTTTCCAAAGTTCTAATATCATAAGCAATCAAAATGAGCAGGAGGGCGCCGGAAACTAAAAGACCGCCGACAAAACCGCCGCCAGGCGTATAGTGGCCACCTAGAAAAATGGAGAAGCTGAACATTATAATGATGAAAAATACGACCAGTGTGCAGAACTGAAAGATCACATCATTTCTCTGTTTGTTCATGTTCAACCTCCTTTTTGTCGCGTAATTTAATCAACGTATAGATTCCGATACCGGCAATACCTAGCACAGTAGATTCAAATAATGTATCAAATCCCCGGAAGTCAACAAGTATGACATTGACCATATTTTTGCCTGCGGCAAGTTCATAGACGTTCTTAATATAGTATTCTGCAATAGAAGGTGAGAACCTATGTCCATATGCAATGAGAGCAATAATAGTGACAACAAGTCCGACACCAACGGAAATAACAGCATTAGTCAGTCTGAATTTAATAGTTTCTTCATAGCGTGATAGCTTAGGAAGATGATAGAAACACATTAAGAACAGAGCTGTAGAAATTGTTTCAATCGTCAGCTGAGTCAAGGCGAGGTCTGGTGCATTGAAGAAGACGAAGAACAATCCGACGGAATAACCGATGGCACTAAGCATAATAATACTGAATATACGTGACTGAGCAACAATGATCATATAAGTAGCAATCAGAATCAGTACGACAAGTATCAGTTCAAATAATCTTACTTCTGATAACTGCCAGTCACCGAAGTTTAGAGGTGACTGCGCCAGAAACACCGCTGTCATCACAATCAATGCAGTAAAAATTATTATTAAATGCTTACGTATTCCAGAAGCAATAATCGTATTATTGATATGATATGATATCGACTCAACTGCTGTTAAGCCCTTCTGATAAACATAGTTGAACGTCCAGTTTGGACGCTGTAATAAGTAGACAGAATGCCAATATTTATAGGCGAATACAAGAGCTGTACCTATAGCAAAAATCAGCAATGTCGTGATTAACGCAGGGTTAATGCCATGCCAATGCGAAATATGGAGATGTCCAATATCTTTATTAAGAACAGCATAACTGGCACTTTCAATCAGACCTGTCAAAATATTAGGAAACAACCCTGTAATGACTACAACTGCAACCATAACTAATGGTGACAGTAACAGAAATAACGGCGCCTCGTGTACTTGCTTATCAACTGCAGGAGAATGACCGAAGAATACATCTTTAATAAATTTTACTGAGTAGATGAATGTAAATAAACTTCCAATAATCACAAGTGCAAGCAGCAGAACTACCGATGGGCCATTAAATATATTGCTTTCACTGATGTCAAACATACTGGAGAGGAACATCTCCTTTGAAAGAAAGCCGTTGAACGGCGGTACACCAGCCATGCTCAGTGCGCTGATTATCGCAGCAGTGAAAGTCACAGGCATCAATTGAATGAGTCCTGACAATTTACGCAGATCACGAGTACCCGTTTCATGATCAATGATTCCTACTATCATAAACAATGCTCCTTTAAATGATGCATGGTTGAAGATATGGAATGTACATGCTGCAACAGCTGCATAAAATAAAGGCTGATGATCATGGTAAACGCCAAGGCCGCCGATACCGAGCAACGTCATCATCAGACCGAGCTGACTGACAGTGCTGTAAGCAAGGACCCCTTTTAAATCCTGCTGCTTCACTGCATTGAATGATGCCCAGAACAATGTAAGCGCTCCGACGAATGTTACAATGTAGATCCAGCTGGCCGACAGTGCAAATATTGGAGTGAATCTTGCGATTAAATAGACCCCTGCTTTAACCATTGTTGCTGAGTGAAGGTAAGCACTGACTGGAGTCGGTGCTTCCATTGCATCAGGAAGCCATATATGGAATGGGAACTGAGCTGACTTCGTGAAGGCCGCGAGCAGTATAAATACCATTGCAGTAGTGAATAAGGGTGACTGTATGATCACGTCTGATTTACTGACCATTTCATGAAGACTGAACGTATTAGTAATCGTTACTAATGTCAGTAGACCTCCGAGGAGCATCAGACCGCCGAGCACTGTTATCAGCATTGATTTCAAGGCGCCTTCCAGTGATTTTTGCTTATGGTTCCAGAAGGCGATCAATAGAAAGCTTGAAATACTTGTCAGCTCCCAGAATAAATAGAGTGCAAGCACATTATCACTAAGAACAACACCGAGCATCGCTCCCATAAAGAGTAATAAATATGTATAGAAGTGACCGAGCTGTTCTCTCTTGTTCAAATAATGTATCGAATAAAATATAACAAGTGCCCCTATAATAGTGATCAGCATGCAAAATAGCAGGCTGATACCATCCATTCTAAAATTAAGATTCAATCCGATATGCGGCATCCAGTTCAACGTTTGATTTATTTGATTATTTAGTTGAGCTAATATAAATAAAATAGCTGCCGCTATAGGAATGATCAATGCAAAATAACCCGGGTGAATCCTTTTATTATAGTAATAAATGGCAGGTATAAGCATAGCCCCGATAAACGGTAGACTTACTGCTGTATGTAATAGACTCATAATAGACCTCCCTTGATAAACTAAGTATACAGAAAATTCTTGATGCTTTAAATAACATCAGCTGGTTAACTGCAACGAACGTCCTTATATTATTAAATAAGAAGAAATGATGATTGGTGAGTTAAACGTTCAATAAATCGTCAAAAATTGATGCCGTAATAATGAGTATATTCTTCTTTTAAAGATTGCATTTTCTGCAGTGCAAGATGGCTGAACACACTGTCTTCTTCAACTAATTTTTTCTCCATTACAATGACTGCCTGACGCAATGACTCATTGTAAGCTGGTACTTCGGCACTATAAGGTTTTAAAAGATTCGGACTGACAACTCGTTTTTCGTATTGAGCAAGTGCTTTACGCTCATGAAAAAAGGTTTCTGTCTCATGAGAATGATGTAAGTCTCCTTGCTTCGGATGAATCAAAACAGCAATAATTTTGATGACAATACCATTTTGCTGCTCACTGACTTTTTCTACAATATAACGTCCAGTTTTAAAAGAAAGTTGATAATACATGTTATCCCTCCTTTTGTGTTAATATATTATGGTACTTATCATATCATGAAGGAGCAGTTATCATGACTAATTTTCCACAATTAAATACAGAAATTTCAGAAAATGAACGTGTTGTTGACATGGTCACAACAAAAGGGACAATGAAAATAAAATTGTTTCCAGAAATCGCACCGAAAACTGTAGATAACTTTATCCAGCTTGCTGAAAAAGGTTATTATGAAGGTATTACTTTCCACCGTGTCATCAATGACTTTATGATTCAAGGCGGCGATCCTACTGGAACAGGTATGGGCGGAGAGAGCATCTACGGTGATTCTTTTGAAGATGAATTTTCAATGAATGCATTTAATTTATACGGTGCACTTTCTATGGCTAATGCGGGTCCGAATACAAACGGCTCTCAATTTTTCGTCGTTCAGATGAAACAGGTGCCTGCACAAATGCTGTCACAACTAAAACAAGGCGGCTGGCCGGAAGAAATCGTTGACGCATATGCGGAACGAGGCGGTACTCCTTGGCTTGATCAGAAGCACACAGTATTTGGTCAGGTCATCGAAGGACTTGATGTCCTGGAGACAATTGCTGACGTTAAAGTCGGTCCTCAGGATAAACCTGTAGAAGATGTCATCATCGAAAAAATTAATATTGTAAAGTAATCAATTGAATCAATAAGTCATGAAATGTTCATGACTTATTGATTTTTTTATATTTTTGACATGCTATAATTTGATGGATTAGGAGCGTGATAAACAATGATGGACTTTCTCTATTTCCCCGAAAATAAGATGGAATACATTCCAGCAGGTATTACATTATTCTGCTTTATGCTGCTTGCTTACTTCGCTTATCGTCTTTTTAAACGGCATTCTTCCAAAGAAGAAGCAAAGATGGAAGCATTTGAGAAAGATGTAATGAGACGACTGGAAAGTGGAGAACTGCACAATGAACGCTGACTTTAATATTGAACTTTATAAATTACTTGCCGGATGGAACCCTATGAATTTTGAAGACGTGACAATGGGTGACCAGGAAATCTATGACTGCATGGACATTATCCATCAGAAATATGATCGCGATAAAACTGTGAAGCGTATTCAGCAGATCTATCAGTTCAGCTTTGACCAGCATCTTGCATCTGCAGACATCAATCGTATACTGAACGAGGTTGACCATCTTAATCAGCAATGTATGTTATAGAACAATGAGCCATTTTAACTCCGATATGTTAAACTTTATATATTAATAGTGAGGAGGGACATGGCATTGAAAAACCAATATAAAAAAGGTCAGTTCATTAAAGTTAAAGTGACTGGCATTCAGCCATATGGTGCCTTTGTTGAAACTCCGGATCATGTAGAAGGCTTAATTCACATCTCTGAAGTTATGAATGATTATATTCATAACCTGAACTTATTTCTGACTGTCGGACAGATTGTTAAAGCGAAAGTCATTGAAGTTTCAGAAGACGGTAAACTTAATTTATCATTAAAGGAAAATGATTATTTTAAACGGCATGAACGGAAAAAAGAGAAAAAATCTGTGCTGGAAGAACTTAAACACTCTGATTCCATCGGATTTGAATCGTTACGGCAGAAACTACCGGAATGGGTAGCAAGGGCAAAACGTCTACAGTAACACATCAGCAGAATGAGATCACATTCTGCTGATGTGTTATTTTTATTCACTTTATATAAAAAATACTAGAACTTTATACAGTTATTTGTATAAAAATTTTTTATCAAAGAATTAGTAGTAAAGGGGTTGAACTTCGTTCAATTTTTGTTCATTATAGATGGTGTAAGGGTTTTCTTAAACCCAATTTCAAGGAGGTACTATAATGATTCCCTATAAGCATGAACCATTCACTGATTTCACTGTAGAAGAAAATCAACAGGCAATGAAGAAAGGTCTCGAAACTGTAAATGGTTACTTAGGTCAGGATTATCCACTTATCATCGGTGGAGAGCGTATCATGACAGAAGATAAAGTACGTTCATATAATCCGTCTAATAGAGAAGAAACGATCGGTAATGTTTCTAAAGCGACTCAAGAACATGCCGAACAAGCAATGGAAATCGCAAAAGAGACATTTGAAACATGGAGAAAATCAGATCCAAAAATGCGTGCAGATATTCTATTCCGCGCGGCTGCAATCCTTCGTCGCCGTAAATTTGAGTTCTCTGCAATTATGGTTAAAGAAGCAGGTAAACCTTGGAACGAAGCTGATGCAGATACTGCTGAAGCGATCGATTTCCTTGAGTTCTATGGTCGTGAAATGCTACGTATTAAAGACGGAGTGAAAGTAGAAAGCCGTCCGGGCGAATTCAATCGTTACGATTATATTCCACTCGGTGTAGGCGTCGTGATCTCTCCCTGGAACTTCCCGCTGGCAATTATGGCAGGAACAACCGTGGCACCCCTTGTTACAGGTAACACAGTACTCCTTAAACCATCTTCAAACACGTTAGTGGTGGCTTATAAGTTCATGGAAGTATTAGAAGAAGCGGGTATGCCTAAAGGGGTTGTCAACTTTATCCCAGGTTCATCACGTGATATCGGTGACTTCATCGTGGATCATGTTGATACACGTTTCATCTCATTTACAGGTTCTCGTGACGTTGGTGTCCACATCTACGAACGTGCAGCACAAGTACACGAAGGTCAACTGAACCTTAAACGTGTTATCGCTGAAATGGGCGGTAAAGATACAATCGTCGTTGATTCAGAAGCTGATCTTGAGCTGGCAGCAGAATCAATCGTGAAGTCAGCATTCGGTTTCTCCGGACAGAAATGTTCGGCATGTTCGCGTGCAATCATTCTAGAAGATGTCTATGATGAAGTAGTTGCTAAAGTCAAAGAAAAAACTGAAAAATTATCAGCAGGTAATCCAGAAACAAATGAACACTTCATGGGACCTGTTATCGATGACAAATCTCTGAATAAAATTAAGGAATATATCGAAATCGGCAAACAGGAGGGCAGACTTCTTGTCGGCGGAACGACTGATGAATCAGTCGGTAACTTCGTTAACCCGACTGTATTCGTTGACCTTAAGCATGATGACCGCATCATGAAAGAAGAAATCTTCGGACCAGTTGTAGGTATTGCTAAAGCGAAAGACTTCACTGAAGCGATTAATTTTGCAAATGCAACGGATTATGGTTTAACAGGGGCTGTCATTACAAACAACCGTGAACATTTAGAAGAAGCACGTCGTGACTTCATGGTCGGTAATCTTTACTTCAACCGTGGATGTACTGGTGCAATTGTTGGCTACCAGCCATTCGGCGGCTTCAAAATGTCCGGTACAGATTCTAAAGCGGGCGGTCCTGACTACTTAGTTCTTCATATGCAAGGTCGTACAACTTCAGAAATGTTATAAAAAATCAATGACAGTAGTGCTCTATGCACTACTGTTTTAATGAAAAGGGGATTAACATGACTCAATCAACAGAAATCATCGAACAGACAAATCACTACGGTGCACCAAACTACCATCCACTGCCGATCGTTATTTCAGAAGCAGAAGGTGTATGGGTAACTGATCCTGAAGGTAACAAATATATGGATATGCTATCAGCATACTCTGCAGTCAATCAAGGGCATAGACATCCAAAAATCGTCCAGGCATTAAAAGACCAGGCTGACCGTGTAACATTAACGTCACGTGCCTTCCATAGTGATAAGCTTGGACCTTGGTATGAAAAAATCTGTAAACTCGCAAACAAAGAAATGGCTCTGCCGATGAATACAGGTGCCGAAGCAGTAGAAACAGCCATTAAAGCAGCACGTCGCTGGGCATATCAAGTAAAAGGTGTAGCTGATAATCAAGCTGAAATCATCGCAATGAAAGGCAATTTCCACGGACGTACAATGGCAGCAGTCTCACTTTCTAGCGAAGCAGAATATCAGCGCGGTTACGGTCCATTGCTCGGCGGTTTCAAACTAGTAGATTTCGGGGATATCGAACAGATTAAAGCAGCTATTACTCCTAATACTGCGGCGGTTCTGCTTGAACCAATTCAAGGGGAAGCGGGTATCAATATTCCGCAAGAAGGATTTTTGAAACAGGTACGTCAAGTATGTGATGACAATAATGTATTATTTATTGCAGACGAGATTCAAGCTGGATTATGTCGTTCAGGTAAATTCTTTGCTACAAGCTGGGATGATGTAGAACCTGATATGTATATTCTAGGCAAAGCTCTTGGTGGAGGTGTTTTCCCGATATCATGTGTGCTGGCGGATAAAGAAGTCCTTGAAGTATTTAATGCAGGTTCTCACGGTTCAACATTCGGAGGAAACCCGCTTGCCTGTGCAGTATCGATTGCAGCATTAGATGTTCTAATTGATGAAAATCTTGCTGAACGATCAAATGAACTCGGCGAATATTTTAAATCAGAGCTTAAGAAAATTGATAATCCTGTCATCAAAGATGTGCGTGGACGCGGCCTGTTCATTGGAGTAGAGCTGACTGAAAATGCACGACCATACTGCGAACAGTTAAAAGAACTCGGTTTATTATGTAAAGAAACACATGATACAGTGATTCGTTTTGCTCCGCCTTTAGTTATTTCGAAAGAAGATCTTGACTGGGCTATCGAACAAGTAAAGCAGGTATTTACAAAATAATTATTTGATAGCGTTTTCAAAATTTTAATTTAAACCATTTAATTTATGGGTCATTGTGTTACAATGATTAACGAATAATTATTTTAAAAAGAGGCGGATAGGATAATGATGGAACATTTAAACTTAGTATCATCAACTCAGGTGATTATTAAAGAAGCATTAGACAAACTTGGTTTTGACGAAGGTATGTACGACTTAGTAAAAGAACCGATGCGTTTACTGACTGTTAGAATACCAGTCCGTATGGATGACGGTACAGTGAAAACTTTTACTGGCTACAGAGCACAGCATAATGATGCGGTCGGCCCAACTAAAGGTGGCGTGCGTTTCCATCCTGACGTTGATGAAGATGAAGTTAAAGCACTTTCAATGTGGATGACACTCAAGTGTGGAATTGTTGATTTACCTTACGGCGGCGGTAAAGGGGGAATTGTCTGCGATCCTCGCCAGATGAGCATTCACGAAGTAGAGCGCTTAAGCCGTGGCTATGTTCGCGCCATTTCGCAGATTGTTGGACCTACTAAAGATATTCCGGCACCAGATGTATTCACTAATTCACAAATTATGGCGTGGATGATGGATGAATACAGTAAGATGGATGAATTCAATTCTCCAGGATTTATTACGGGTAAACCGATTGTGCTGGGCGGTTCACAAGGACGTGACCGTTCTACTGCCTTGGGGGTTGTTATTGCCATTGAAGAAGCAGCGAAACGCCGCGGCAAAACGGTTAAAGATTCACGGGTCGTTATTCAAGGGTTCGGTAACGCTGGAAGCTTCCTTGCTAAATTCTTATATGATGCGGGAGCTAAAGTCGTAGGTATTTCTGATGCACACGGTGCGCTTCACGATCCGAATGGTTTGGATATTGATTATCTGCTCGACCGTCGGGACAGCTTTGGTACAGTGACTAACTTGTTCGATGATACCATCACTAACAAAGAGTTGTTTGAGTTAGATTGTGATATTCTTGTTCCAGCAGCCATCTCCAATCAGATTACTGAAGATAATGCTAATGATATTAAAGCGGATATCGTTGTTGAAGCAGCAAATGGACCAACAACAATGGAAGCGACAAAAATACTTACTGACCGCGGTATACTGTTAGTACCTGATGTTCTTGCCAGCGCCGGTGGTGTCACGGTTTCTTACTTCGAATGGGTACAAAATAATCAAGGTTATTACTGGACTGAAGAAGAAGTCAACGAGAAACTACGCGAGAAATTAGTGAAAGCATTTGATGCAATCTATACATTATCCGAAAACCGTAAAATTGATATGAGACTTGCGGCTTACATCATCGGTATCAAACGAACAGCAGAAGCTGCACGTTACCGTGGATGGGCATAAGTAACAGCGTACTTACTAAAGTAAGTACGCCATTTTTTATCATATATGAGCATATTGATAGGAGAGATGAGTCAGAAGTAATAAACTTATGATTATCAACTAATGGAGGTAAGTGATGAATTCTTTTACATTCTATAATCCGACTCAACTCGTTTTCGGTAAGGACAGCATTGAAAAACTGCCGGACATGATCAGACAGTTTACAACAGGCACTAAAGTGCTGATTACTTATGGTGGCGGCAGTATTAAACGGACAGGTCTATACGACCGTGTCATGCAACTGCTTGAAAGTTATGAAGTATTTGAACTAGAGGGAATTGAGCCGAACCCACGTCTTTCTACAGTGAAAAAAGGGGTGCAGCTTGTTAAAGAAAATAATATCGATTTCATTCTTGCAGTCGGTGGCGGCAGCGTCATCGATGGCACTAAATTAATCTCAGCAGCCAGCACTATTGATGAAGACCCATGGAAAATTGTCAAACGTGAAGTCATTCCAACGTCAGCTGTGCCATTCGGTACCATTTTAACGATTGCAGCGACAGGTTCTGAAATGAACTCAGGGAGTGTCATCACAAACTGGGAAACTAATGAAAAACTAGGGTGGGGTTCTCCGCTTGTTTTTCCTAAATTCTCATTGCTTAATCCTGAAGTCACTTATACGTTACCTAAAAATCAGACAGTCAATGGTATTGTTGATTCAATGAGTCACTTGCTTGAGCAGTACTTCAATGAAGCAGATAATAGTGCGGTCGGTGATGCCATGATTGCAGGCGTGATGAAGGAAATCATGAAAGCTGGACGAGTCGTGCAGAATGATCCTGAAAACTATGAGGCACGTGAGACACTGATGCTTGGTGCAACAGTTGCTTTAAATGGCTTCATGCGTATGGGTTATAACGGTGACTGGGCGACTCATAACATCGAACATGCAGTCAGTGCCGTTCATGATATCGCACACGGAGCAGGGCTTGCAGTGTTATTCCCTGCATGGATGAGTCATGTCAGCCGAAAATCACCGGAGCGCTTCGCCCAGTTTGCTGAAGACGTGTTCGATGCTGATTCATCTTTATCTCAGGAAGAAAAAGTCCAGGCCGGTATTAAAGGCATCACTGATTACTGGAAATCAATTGGAGCGCCTTCCAGCTTAAGTGAATTTGATATTCCAGAATCAGATTTCGAAATTTTTGCAGATAAAACTTTATTCAATGGACCATTTGGTAACTTCTATCAACTGAACCGAGAAGATGTGGTTGAAATTTATAAGTTAGCACAATAAATTTTAGTAAAGACTAGACTCTATATATTTAGAGTCTTTTTTATTTTGCCACTGTAAATTTATTTAAGTATTTATAAAAATGAATATTTAGGATAGAAATGAGGTTATGATAATGCTGTAACTCATATTATTTATCCAGGAGGTCAAAGAATTGAAGAAGTTTGTTACTTTACTACTTGTTAGTTTAATAGGGCTGCTTGTGTTATCACCGTATGCAGATGCAAAGAACAAGGTTCAGACAGTAGTCGCACATCGAGGTGCCAGCGGGTATGCACCGGAACATACTTTTGCAAGTTACGATTTAAGTCACTACAAAATGAAAGCAGATTATATTGAAGTAGATCTGCAGATGACTAAAGATGGACAGCTGGTTGCTATGCATGATGAAACGGTTGACCGTACGACAAACGGCACAGGACTCGTAAAAGACTTTACTTTAGCTGAACTTAAAAAACTGGATGCCGGCAGCTGGTTTAATGAAAAATATCCAGCACTTGCACGTCCTGAATATGCCGGTCAAAAAGTTCCAACGCTTGATGAAGTCATTAATCGTTATGGAACAAAAGCAAAGTATTATATCGAAACAAAATCTCCAGAAGTTTATCCAGGTATGGAACAACAATTACTGAAAGTCCTGAATAAACACAAACTGCTGAAAAAGAGCAGACTAAAAAAAGGACATGTCCTAATTCAATCATTCTCAACTGAAAGTCTAATTAAAGTTCATCAGTTAAATACAGCAGTTTCGCTTGTTCAACTGACGGACAGAGGAGTAGTTGACACGTTGACTGATCAGCAGTTGAGAGACCTTAAATCATTTGTAATGGGCATCGGCCCTAACTATAAAGATTTGACAGTAAAGAATACTAAACGATTAAAATCATTTGGCTTTGTTATCCATCCATATACAGTTAATACAGAAGCGGATATGAGACGTCTGAACAGCTACGGGGTAGACGGAGTATTCACCAATTATCCGGATCTTTATAAGCGTATTGTCAACGAAAAGAAAATAAAATAAATTTAAGGAAAGGGCTTATAACAGCGCCTTTCCTTTTTTGATTTGATTTTTGACTGACTGGGCACTTGTACCGTTCTCATTCCGGCGTCTTTCTACTGAAGATTGGGGAGTGAGGATAGAGTGAATGTTTTCTGAAATACGAGAATCAATGTCTTTATATTCTTTCATCGATACATCTTTAAGCAATCGACCTTTATCGATGCAATCGAGGACAAGTCTACCAGTGATGGCATGTGCTTCTCTGAAAGGTATTCCGAGCGTAACAAGATAATCAGCGAGTTCTGTTGCATTGGAGAAATCCTGATTAACAGACTGCTTCAGGTTATCGTGATTGACAGTGAGGGAACTGAGCATCCCGCTATAGATTTTTAAGCTGCTGAGTGTATCATCCAATGCATCGAAAAATCCTTTCTTATCTTCCTGCAGATCTTTGTTATAGGCGAGCGGTAGACCTTTAAGTGTGATTAATAGAGCGATATAGTGGCCTGTAACCGATCCAGTCTTTCCTCGGACTAGTTCTGCCATATCTGGATTCTTCTTCTGCGGCATGATAGACGACCCGGTCGAATACTGGTCACTTAATTTAATAAAATTAAACTCTTCACTGCACCAAAGAATGATTTCTTCGCTTAATCTTGAGAGATGGATCATTATGAGATTCATATTATTCATTGTCTCAAGCAGATAATCTCGATCAGAAACTGCGTCCATACTATTAGGATAAATATCTTCAAACTCGAGTAATTCCATTGTATGACGCTGGTTAATCGGAAATGTTGTACCTGCCAGCGCTCCTGAACCAAGTGGAGAAACATTTATGCGTTTTAAACTGTCGTGCAATCGTTCTTTATCACGCTGCAGCATCCAGAAATATGTCATGAGATGATGTGATAGCAGGACTGGCTGAGCACGCTGGAGGTGGGTATATCCTGGCATGACGACTTCAATATACTCTTCACTGATTTGAACAATGGTCTGCTGAAGCAACCTGACTGCTTCGATTAACTCCTGTACAGCTTGTCGTGCAAATAGATGCATATCTGTCGCCACCTGATCATTACGTGAACGTCCGGTATGCAGTTTTCCTCCGACAGGACCAATAATCTTAATCAGCAGCTTTTCAATGTTCATATGAATATCTTCGTCTTCAATTGAAAATTGAGCGTTACCTGATTCAATCTGCTGTTTGATGGTAAGCAGGCCTTCTATAATTGTATCAGCATCTGTTTGAGATAAGATACTCTGCTGACAAAGCATCATTGCATGGGCGATACTTCCTTCGATATCCTGAGCATATAGACGCTTATCTACAGTTATCGATTCATTGAAAGCGAGCACCTGTTGTGCCATTTCTTCCTTGAATCTGCCTCCCCATGCCTTACTCATAGGAGCCACCATATACTTGCATTGCAACCTTTACAGGCAGCTCATAAATTTCGATGAATCCGCTGCTTGCCTGCTGATTGAACGCATCCTCTTTTGTGTAAGTCGCCAGTTTTTCGCTGTAAAGTGTATTTTCACTTTGTCTACCTGTTATTATAATATTTCCTTTATGGAGTTTCACTTTAACAATACCATTAACATATTGCTGCATATCATCCAGCAGGTTCTTCAGGTGATCGCTTAAAGGAGAAAAATAAAGACCATTATATATAAGGTTGGAAAACGTCTGTTCAACATATGGCTTGAAATGCTGGACGTCTTTTGTCAGAGTAATGGTTTCAAGTGCCTGATGGGCAGCTATAATAATCATTGCCCCTGGCGCTTCATAAACTTCACGCGATTTAATACCGACGAGACGATTTTCAACGTGGTCGATTCTACCAGTACCATGCAGACCACCAAGTTTGTTCAGGACTTGAATCAATTCATGAAGTAAATAAGGCTGGTTATCAATTGCGATAGGAAGACCGTTTTTAAAAGTAATTTCAAGTGTTGCTGCTTCATCAGGCGTTTGATTAATACTGCAAGTCAGTTCGTAGGCATTTTCCGGAGGTTCTGCGTAAGGGTCTTCCAGAACACCGCACTCGTTGCTTCTTCCCCATAAATTCTGGTCAATGGAAAAAGGGGAATCTAGGTCAATAGGAATTGGTATATTATTTTCTTTTGCATATTCAATCTCTTCTTCTCTACTAAAACCCCAGTCACGGACAGGAGCGAGTGTTTTTAATTCAGGATCAAGACTGTGGATAGCCACTTCAAAGCGAACTTGATCATTTCCTTTTCCTGTACAGCCATGTGCAATGTACTGGGCATTATATTGATGAGCGATCGCCACCAGTTCCTTAGCGATCAATGGTCGACTGAGCGCTGAAATCAGTGGATAAACATTTTCGTATAAAGAATTTCCTTTAATCGCGTAACTTAAATAGTCCTTTGCATAAGTTTTTACTTTATCCAGCATAATAGATTCTATTGCTCCTACAGCAAGCGCTTTGTTTTTTACGTGCTCAAGATTCTTACCTTCACCAACATCAAGGCAGCAGGCAATCACATCATAGCCTTGTTCCATCAGCCATTTTATTGCAACGCTTGTATCTAATCCTCCTGAGTAAGCCAGTACTACTTTTTCAGTCATAGTTTTACCTCCGAATTTATAAATATAATATAAAATGATTTAATATACATAATACAGTAACAAAAACATTTCGATATATCAAGAATAAATATTCATTTTAATTAATTTTTATGAATATTTTTAAATTTTTTTTAAGCAGCTATCATTAAAGTTTTGATAAACAACTCCTAAACGCCTTGTTCGTTGAGAACTATACGGTAATAGAGTAAAATAAAGATGACACGAAATTCAGGAGGTTAATCATGACACACATTAAATTTGATTATGAAACAGCACTTACATTCTTCGGTCGCCACGAGCTGAATCAAGTGAGGGATCTGGTTAAAAATATTCACCATACGATTCATGAAGGCAGTGGAGCAGGAAGTGACTTTTTAGGCTGGGTAGACTTACCTGAAAATTATGATAAAGAAGAATTCAACCGAATTAAGCAAGCGGCTGAAAAAATTAAATCGGACACAGAAGTACTTCTAGTCATCGGTATTGGCGGCTCTTATTTAGGAGCACGTGCTGCAATTGAAATGTTATCAAACTCATTTGATAACTTTGCACCGAAAGAAGGACGTCCTCAGATTATTTTTGCAGGTCACCAGCTATCTTCTTCATATACTAGCGATTTAATTAAATATTTAGACGGCAAGGATTTCTCGATCAATGTCATTTCCAAGTCAGGTACAACGACTGAACCTGCAGTGGCTTTCAGAATCTTCAAGAAGCTGCTTGAAGAGAAATATGGTAAGGAAGAAGCAAAATCACGGATTTATGCGACAACAGATAAAGCGAAAGGTGCATTGAAATCACTCGCTGATACAGAAGGTTATGAAACGTTCGTTGTGCCGGACGATGTCGGCGGCCGTTATTCTGTGCTCACTGCTGTCGGTCTACTTCCTATTGCAGCGGCTGGTATTGACATTAACCAGATGATGACAGGAGCTGCTGATGCAAGAAACGATCTATCATCGTCAGAACTGGAGGATAATATCAGTTATCAGTATGCTGCCATTCGTAATATTCTTTACAACAAAGGCTATACAATTGAAATGCTGATTAACTATGAACCAAGTCTTCAGTTATTCAATGAATGGTGGAAACAGTTATTCGGTGAATCAGAAGGTAAGGATTTCAAAGGAATCTATCCGTCAAGTGCGAACTTCTCAACAGACCTGCATTCATTAGGACAATACGTACAGGAAGGTCGCCGCGATTTATTTGAAACAGTCATTAAAGTAAATAGCCCGAGAGAAGATATTACGATTGAAGAAGAGGAAAATGATCTGGACGGCCTGAACTTCCTGGCAGGACAGACCATGGATTACGTAAATACTAAAGCCTTTCAAGGAACGCTTCTTGCACATACTGACGGTGGCGTACCTAACTTAGTCGTTGAAATTCCTAAGCAGGATGCATATACATTTGGTTATTTGGTTTACTTCTTTGAACTCAGCTGTGCGATGAGTGGCTATCTCCTTGGAGTCAATCCATTCAATCAGCCGGGTGTTGAAGCATACAAACAAAATATGTTTGCGCTATTAGGTAAACCTGGATATGAAGATAAGAAAAAAGAATTAGAAGAACGACTGAACAGCTAATTCCTTGAGAAAACCGTACAGCGGTTTTCTTTTTATTTTGGTCGGTATAGTTTAAACTGTTATACAATGAACTAAAAATATTTAAAAGTAGGTTTTATAATGACAGAGTGGTTTCAACATTATTTATCTGAAGATTCCATTATGGGCTGGATAGAGAGATTTAAATCTTTCGGTATCATTATTGCTTTTCTGCTGCCATTTCTTGAAGCCTTTCTTCCCATACTGCCTATTGTAGTATTTGCCGTCGTCAATTCCAACGCTTACGGGATTATTCCTGGATTTCTATTGACGTGGAGTGGTGCTTTTACAGGTGCCTATGCAGTTTTTCTAATGGTCAGATACTTCTCTGAAACAGGGTTCATCAAAAAAATGACCAATCGTCCGAAAGTGAATCGATTTATAAATTCAGTCAATGCAAGAGGGGTTATACCATTATTCATACTGCTCTGTTTTCCATTCACACCCTCTAGTATTATCAATGTGGTAGCAGCGTTATCGAATATCAGGCAGCGGGAGTATTTATTAGCGGTCGGCGTCGGTAAGGCCGTCATGCTTTTAATTCTGAGCTTTGTAGGTTCTGATATTCAGTCATTCTTTATCTATCCGCAGAAATCCGGACTTGTTATCCTCTTATTGATTTTTTTATGGTGGGCAGGAAAACGTCTGGAGGAACACTTTGACAAAAAAACCGGTAAAAAACGATGAAGAGATGGCAGCACTTCATTAGTTTTCTTATAGTGAGCTTAATTATTATTATCTTTATTCGCTCTTTTATTATAACAACCTATGCGATTGAAGGTCAGTCCATGGAACCTACCTTTCAATCCGGTGATAGAGTAATTATCAACCTGGTTGAAGATATTTTCTTACCACCGGATGTCGGAGATATCATCTTCTTCAAGCTGAATGACAATGATACATTTGTAAAGAGAATCATCGCTACACCAGGCGATTATATAGCGGTTCATCAGGAACATGTTTATGTCAATGGCGAAAAGGTCACAAAGCAAGCCGCTGATTACAGCAGTCTGCTCAAAGTAGAAGATATGAAAGAACAAATTGTGCCAAAAAAATGTTATATTGTACTAGGAGATCATTTAACGGACAGCATCGATTCAAGACAGTTCGGCTGCGTCAAAGAAAAATATATTCTCGGTAAAGTAATAGATACATACTGGCATAAAACAACAAAATAATGAGGTGGCTTTTTTGAAAAAAGAAATCTATGAGTGGCTTGTTGCCATAGCGGTGGCACTCGTGCTGCTATTTATAATCCATCAGTTTTTATTCCTGACATATTCAGTCAAAGGAGATTCCATGTATCCGACTTTGAAGGATGGAGAAAAAGTCATTGTCAGCAGAATCAACTATACACTCGGCAAGATTGATGAAGGAGATGTCATCGTCTTTCATGCAGATAAAAAAGCGGACTATGTTAAACGTGTTATTGGAACGGGTGGAGATACGGTCACTTATAAAGACGACACACTTTACGTCAATAATAAAGAAGTCAATGAACCTTATCTCGATGAAAATAAACTTGCTAAAACTAATGTACTTTTGACTGAAAATTTTTCAGTCAAAGATTTAGTGAATTCAGATGGTCAGGCGATAATACCTGAAGGACAGCTGCTTGTATTAGGAGATAACAGAGAAGTCAGCAAGGACAGCAGATATTTCGGATTGATTAAGGAAGATCAGGTAGTAGGTGAAGTAGTTCTGAGATTCTGGCCCTTCAATGCATTTCATTATAATTTTGATCCAGCAACTGAAAAATAACACGATAATTAACACTTTTTATACTTGTATAAAAGGTGTTTTTCAGTAAGGAGGATATGATGACAGTTCAATTGTTACTAGGTAGAAGAGGAAGCGGGAAAACGTACCATATATTGGAATCGATTAAAGCTAAAATCAAAGAGCAGCCGCTTGGAGATCCTATTATACTGATAGCGCCAAAACAGACAACGTTCTCTCTTGAGCAGAGCTTCGCTGCTGACCTGAAAATAAAAGGGAGCATGAGGGCTTCAGTATATGGGTTTGACCGTCTCGCATGGCGTATTATGAGTGAAGAAGGCGGCTTATCAGAAGATATGATTTCTAAGGCCGGCATAGAGATGCTGACATATCTCACGTTGAAGCAGATGCAGAATGATTTAATATTATTTGGAACTTCCGCGAAGTATTATGGTTTTAGCCAGAAACTTACGGAATCTATTAAAGAGTTTAAACGATATAATGTGACACCTGATGCACTGATGGAACTTAGTCAGCAGGATATGGCTGTCAGAACTCAGCATAAACTACATGATATAGCAATGATTTATCAAGCACTGGAAGATCAGCTTGCAGGATTGTATATTCAATCAGAAGACATCATGCACTTTCTATATGAACTCATTCCATTGTCTCATACGGTTCAGTTAGCGGATATATATGTCGATGGGTTCCATAATTTTACGACGATAGAATATCTTGTGCTGCAGCAACTCGCAAAACATGCACATTCCATGACCATCACATTAACACTTGACCCAACAAAAGAAAATGAGACATTCAGAAAAACAAGAGAGACCATGAATCTCCTTGTAGAAAGTCTCCAAGAAATCAATATCCCGGTGGAAATTACAACATTAAAAGATACCGCCCGTTATAAAAATCCGAGTTTAAAAGTACTGGAGCAGCAGTTTGATGCATTGCTGCCAGAACAAAGTCCGGTCAATGGAATTACATTGAATGAGGCAGATCATATGAGGACGGAAGCGGATACGATCGTCAGACACATTCATAAAAAAGCGAGAACTGGACGGTTCCGATATGCCGATATGGCAGTGTTATACCGGGATGAATCTTATCTGCCATTACTAAAATCTTTGTTTGAACAATATGAGATTCCGTTTTTCACTGACGATAAAGAACAAATGATTCATCATCCGGCAATCGAGCTTATACGCTCGCTTCTGGATTTTGCTGCCCAGCCATGGCAGAATGATCATTTGTTTAGAGCATTGAAGACCGGTTTGTTATCACGCCGATTTGATATTCAAGGCGATTTAATTCTAATTGATATGCTTGAAAATACAGTTATTGAACGCGGATTGTCATTTAACCGCTGGTTGGAAGATGAGCGGTTTTTCTTTGACACTCGGAAACCGTATAACCAGGAAGACTGGGAGACGATGAATTCGTTCAGACAGTATATTGTGAAGTTACTGCTGAAGTTCACTGATGAAATAAAATCAGCAGACCGAGCAGAGCAGTTTGCAACCATACTATATGACTTTCTTGTCGAAATTAAAATTCCTGATTACTTAATGGCGGAGAAAGACCGCTTTGTCCAGTTAGGTATGAACGAAGAAGCATTAAAGAACGAGCAGGTTTACGAAGGAATGATTGAAGTGATGGATGATTTTGTAGAGATGCTCAGCGACACTCCGCTTGATTTTCAGACAATGAAGGAAATGTTTGATGTCGGACTCGTGTCACTAGAATTCAGCACTATACCACAGGCGCTCGATGAAATTCAGCTGCTGAATCTGGATCTTGCTCGTATCGAAAATATTCCATGTGTCTTCATTTGCGGATTCAATGAAGATATACTTCCTAGAGTTAATAAAGACAATGGTCTGATCAGTGACCAGGATAAACATTTGATAGAGACTTCCAGTGACTTAAAGCTTGCACCGTCAAGTCTCGTATTAACAATGGATGAGAGTTTTGTAGCCTACCAGGCATTGACGAATGCCAGTACAGAGCTCCACATCTACTATAGTCTGATGAGTGAAGACGGCAGTTCAAGACGTCCTTCGTCATATATCGATCAGTTGAAAGTAATTTTTCCTGAACTTGAGACATCTATCATCGCTGAACAGACTCGTCCGGAAAAGCTCATCGAGACGATTAGGACGGGAATTCCGTATATTATCAATCATCTTAGTGAACCGGAATGGCATTCAATAGCTGAATGGATGAAGCGAATTCCAGTCTTTAATGAAGTCTACCGACTAAAAGACTATGTTAATGCCACGCTGCAGCTCAGCGAAATTCAATCCATCGAATTATATGGTGAAGAAATTAAAGCAAGTGTCTCAAGATTTGAAAGCTATAATAACTGTCCTTTTCAGCATTTTGCAGCACATGGTCTCAGATTGAACGAACGGACACCTTTTGAATTCCAGCATTTCGAACTCGGTAACATTTTCCATCATGCTTTAAAAGTAATTTCAGAGGAAATAAAAGATTCTATTATCACGATGTCCAGTGACTCACTGCGCCAGTATGTTGAAGTGACGTTGAAAGGACTTCTTCCGGAAGTACAGTACCAAGTATTATACTCGAGAGCATATTACCAGTTCATGATCAGTCAGATTACAAAAATTTTAACTGAAACATTAACAGCCCTTCAATTTCAGCAGTCACGCAGTCAGTTCAGGATGGCTAAGTTTGAGCAGAGCTTCAATACAGAGCCGACACGACGCAACCAGTTTGAAGTGCAGAAGCTTTATACGAATAGAGGAATTCCTATCTCCATTCGAGGTCAAATTGATAGAATCGATGTGCTGGAAGGTCATGATAAGGATTATGTCAGTATCGTTGACTATAAATCGTCGAGCCATGAACTGGATCTTCGCGAAGTTTATTACGGTAAACAGATGCAGATGCTGACTTATATGGATGTGGTCCTGCAAAATCACTGCAGACTCACAGAGAAATCCCTGTCACCTGCTGCAATGCTGTATTTTCATGTCAAAGCGCCATTCATTAATTACAAGAACAGAAATGATATCAGTAACCATAGTCTGACATATTTTGAGCAGTTCAGATTGCAGGGCTATATAATTGATGATCTGAATGTCGCATCAAAACTAGATACCTCTCTTGACATTGGAGTAAAGTCAGCCGTTATTCCTGCAAAGCTTAAGAAAGATGGCACATTTTACAGCTCTTCAAGAACGCTGTCAGAGCAAGATATGTTAAAACTAATCGACATAAACCGCAGTAATTTTGTTTCGACGGCAGAGCATATTATGGATGGCCATACAAAGGTAGCACCGCTTGAATTTGACGGCAGACTACCGTGCCAGTTCTGTGCCTTTAAATCAACATGTCATATTGATCCGCTAATCAATGCAGGTGATGTAAGGACAGTAGATGAAACAATTGATGTTAAAGCCATACTTAGGGAGGATGATCATGAGACAGAAACCAATTGATGCTCAATGGACTGATGCACAATGGGATGCCATTACATCTAACGGCAGTGATATATTAGTAGCAGCAGCAGCTGGGAGTGGCAAAACAGCGGTCCTCGTTGAACGGATCATCCAGAAAATTGTGCATGAAAACTTAAGTCTTGACGAACTGCTTATTGTAACGTTTACTAATGCCAGTGCTCGTGAAATGAAAGAAAGGATTCATCAGGCGATACGTCGTGAAGCGATCAAACAACCTACTGAACATTTGAAAACTCAGTTGGTAAAAATTCATGCCGCAGAAATTTCAACACTGCATAGTTTCTGTCTTAAGTTGATTGAGCAGTACTATTATACAATCGATCTAGATCCCGTATTTAGAACAGCAGGTGAGGAAGAAGTATCATTGCTATTGATGCAGTCCCTCGATGAAGTGATGGAACAATATTATACAGAGCCTGATAAAGATTTTCTGCAAACAGCGCTACACCTGTCAAGTGACCGCAATGATCATTCGCTGCGCCAGATTATCAGACAACTTTATTATTTTGCAATTGCGAATCCTGAACCGGAACGCTGGTTAAAACAGTTGGTAGATAATTATCAGGAGATTGATATAAACCATCCATTGTTTCATAAACTGTCTGCTGCCATCAAGGAATCGTTAAGAGCAGCAGTCGAGCTCCTGAAAGAAGCGAGTGATTTACTTGACGGGCCTGCATATGAAAAACAATATCTTGCGGTAGAACCCTATATCAGTAAAATTGAACAGATCGATGGGAACTTCGAAACGCTTTATTATCAGTTTATGGCACTTGAAGAACTCAACATTCCAGCGTTCAGATTTTCAAAAAAAGTAGAAGATATGCGTCATGATCAAGCAACAGAAGATTACATCAAGCGTCTGCTTAGTCAGGCGAAAAATTATTTTAATGAACTTCGCACTGATTATTTTTACGCTGAACCGAGTGAAATGATCAACGACATTCAATCAATGTCTGCTGAAGTAGATGTCTTAATTAATCTGACACAAGATTTAATTACAACGTTCCAAGAAAAAAAACGCGAGCGCAAAATTTTGGATTTCAGTGATTATGAACATTTTGCGCTGCAAATATTAATGCAGAACCAAGAGCCGACAGCCATTGCTGAAGCATTGAAGATGCGCTATAAGGAAATCCTTGTCGATGAATATCAGGATACCAACCGGGTGCAGGAAACCATTGTTCAGATGATTAACAATCATCATTTATTCATGGTAGGTGACGTCAAACAGTCTATATATAAATTCAGACAGGCAGAACCAGGACTGTTCCTCGAGAAATATAAACGTTTTAACGAGTCGGATGACGGTATAGTCATTGACTTATCCCGTAACTTCAGATCACGCCAGCCAGTTATTGATGATACGAATGCTATTTTTAGTCGCATCATGGATGAAGAGGTAGGAGAGATACTCTATGATGAGAAACAACAGCTGTACTACGGTGCACGTTTTGATGATAATCATAGAGCAACAGAACTGAATGTTATTATAAAAGATGAAGTGGAGACTCCTGCTGCTGAAAGTGAATGGATTGCCAGTAAAGTCAATGAAATCATCCTGACTGAACAAGTATTTGATATGACAACGAGTACTTATCGGCCCGCTGAATACCGGGATATTGTTGTGCTTGAGAGAAGTTTCACTCAGGCAAATGATCATCAGACGATCATGAAGAAATATGATATTCCATTTCATGTCAACAGTAGAACAGGGTACTTCCATACAGATGAAATCAGAACAATTATGAGCCTGCTTAGAATTATAGACAATCCAATGCAGGATATTCATTTAGTCGGAATACTGCGGTCACTGCTTTATCAATTTGACGAAGTTGAACTTGTTGAAATAAGGCTGGATAATAAAGAGGTTTATTTCTTCAATAATTTGACAGATTATATTGAAGCAAATGACAATGCACTAAGTTCAAAAATCAGACAGTTTCTTACAGACCTCTCTCTTTACCGGGAATGGGCAAGAACGCTTAGTGTAAGAGAACTACTCGAGAGGATTTACAGCAGATTGTTTGTAGTTGAGAAGTTTTCTATTCTGACAGGTGGAAGTCAGCGACGAGCAAATCTTGTAGGATTACTTGCTAAAGCAGAGGATTTTGAGCGCTCCAGTTACAGGGGGCTTTATCAGTTCATTCGTTATGTTGATAATATGTTGAGTGAAGGTAAAGACTTTGGGGAAGTCAATATTATATCTGAAGAAGCGAATGTAGTACGCATGATGACAGTCCATTCAAGCAAAGGTCTCGAATTTCCTTTTGTCATTTATGCAGGACTTGGTCGTGAATTCAATATGATGGACTTAAACGGTATGGTGCAGCTGAACCAGAATTTAGGCCTGGCTATCAATCACTATGATCCAGTCCGACATTTAAGCTATCCGACATTGATGAACCATTTATTTAAACGAGAAGCCCGCAATGAGATTATCTCAGAAGAAATGCGGTTGATGTACGTTGCTTTTACCCGAGCGAAGGAACGTCTCATTCTTCTTGGTAAGGCAGCACATAAAAATATCGAAGGATGGTCACAAGTAAAACTGAATGGAACACTGGACGAACCATTCAGACGCGGAGCCTCTTCGCCGCTTGCATTGATTATCGGCAGTGTGCTGAATGAAGATAATCCGCTAACAAATATAAAGACTAATATGGTGACATCTCTGGAACAGCCCGCACAATCAGGAATAGAAACGAATCATGAAGCTGCTGTCTCAAATGTGGACTGGCTTGAAGAACGGATGAATTATCATTATCCATTTACACAGATGAATCGACTCCCTACTAAAGAATCTGTTTCAGATATAAAACGCCAGACAGAAGTAGACGACGGTGCAACAACCTGGACACTCGTCAATCAGTATCAGTTAGCTCGTGCAACTTATAACCGGCCGAAGTTTATGACGGAGAACAAGCGAACAGCTGCGGAACGAGGGACTTTAATGCATACGGTAATGCAGCATTTTCCGTATCATGGTCAATCTATGACTGAGCAGGAAGTGAGAGAGTTTCTCGACAGTCTGGTCAGCAGGAAAATAATAGGAACAGAAGATTTGAAAGAAATAGAAAATCACGCTCTTGTCCAGTACTCACATTCAAAAATATATCAGATGATTTGTGAGGCAACAGCAGTATATAAAGAACTGCCATTTGTTATCGGGAAATCATATCTCACAGGTGAGGTTCTTGAGAATGCACCGATGGAACAACTCGTACAGGGGATGATTGACTGTGTTTTTGTCTATAAAGGCAAATATTATTTTCTTGATTTTAAAACCGACAGATTTGTTGAGCGGCGAGGCCAGACGAAGGAAGAAACAGCAGCACATTTGAAAGAACGTTACAAAGTGCAGATGCATTTTTATAAGAAAGCATTAGAAGAAATGGTTAATGAGCCAGTATCAGGATTCCTGTATTTCTTCGAGTACCAGGAAGTAGAGGTATAGTAATGAAGTTTAAATTATTAATCATATTATCCGTCATACTTATCATTCTGGAAGAAAGCATTAATTTTTCACATCCCATCCATGTCGTTGTACCTACAGATTATTTTTCTGAAACTCAGCAGCAGCAGTTTCTGCTGCTGATTTTTCTAGTGCTCGGGACAGGTTATCCATTGTTGTCGTTACTGCTTAGTAGTACAATTCGTCAATGGTCATTTAAACAATGCATGTTATTGATCATCATAGGTTCAGTGGACCGTTTTTTCATTAATTCACATGGCATGATTCTATGTTTAGGGATAGCTGTCATTATAGCGAAGACATTGATAGACAGCCGATATTCTGAGTATTTAATTGGTACAGTTCTGACTGCGTTAGGCATTATGTGTTTAGGAATACCGCTGTTAATGTCATCGTTTTTCAGCGAAACATTTATGGATGTAGCCACGTTCCAGCATCTGATTCAACTGTATCAATCAAATAATTATTTTGATTATGTTAAAGAAAATTTATTGACAAGTTCTCTTGAAAATCTAGGGATGATGATTTTTGTCTTCCTCCCGTTTCTATTAATGGGCGAGAGAATCTCACAATGGGTCGGCCGTTATAGATGGGGCTCTCTGCTCTGTGCATCGCTACTATTTGCAATTGGCACGATGATTAAGGCATTAAGTCGTTTCACTGAATCATCTTTAGCTTTCGATATGATAATATTGATCGGCGGTGCGTGTCAGGCAGTTGGAATTTTTATACTTGCAGCGCTTGTCATCAGGAAATACACAATCGATGGACTCGTTGTAATGACCACACTTTTAATTGCAGATTTAGCAATGCTGCTCTTCTATACAGGTATTGGAGTCGGTGATTATAAAACGATGCTCCTAGATGATGTACTTTTGCGCAGCTTTATAGTTATCATCATTAGTGCCATTTCTATGTTTATTTTAAGTTATTTCAGAAAGTCTGCGGTAAACACATGATAAAAGTTCAAATTTTCTGTATAATATGAACAAACACAGAAGGAGTTGTGCCAATTATGAAATTTCTATCATTTGAATATCAAGGTCAAAAAACGTACGGCGTTAAAGTAAAAAGAGAAGAAGCAGCATGGATTCTTCCTGAAGTATTTAAAGCATTTGGAGAAGGAGATTATCCTGAAACATTGCTTGCCGGCCTTGAACAAAATGGATCAATTGATTTTCAGGAAGCGGTACGTAAAGTGGTCGTACAAGCTGAGAAAAGTGATAATAAAGCACAATATAAAGTGAACTTCAGCAATATTAAATTTCTACCACCAGTTACTCCAACAAACAATGTCATTGCGATTGGTCGCAATTTCTCAAAACATGCCGAAGAATTGAATAACACAGTTGATCGACTCTATGTATTTACAAAAGCACCGTCCAGTTTAATCGGGGATGGAAATGAAATACCACTGCACAGCGATATTACCCATTCACTGGACTATGAAGGAGAACTGGGTATCGTCATCGGTAAATATGGTCATCAAATCCCTAAAGGAATGGCACTCGATTATGTCTATGGCTATACAATCGTTAATGACATAACAGCTCGAGATCTGCAGAAAGAACATGCTCAGGCATTTTTAAGCAAAAGTTTACTAGGGGGCTGCCCGATGGGTCCTTATATTGTCACTAAAGATGAGCTTCCGACACCAGAGAACGTCAACATTGTGACTAAAGTCAACAATGAAATCCGTCAGGACGGCAGCACGAGCGAAATGATACTGAAAATCGATGACTTGATTGCTGAGATTTCTAAGTATATTGCACTACACCCTGGAGATGTTATCGCAACTGGAACTCCGAGCGGCGTAGGAGCAGGAATGAATCCTCCTGTTTTCCTGAAAGCAGGAGACGAAGTAAAAGTGACTATCGATGGTATTGGCACATTAGTGAATACAATCAGTGAAAAATAACTGACTTTTAACAGAGAAGATAAACAACTTCTCTGTTTTTGTGTTTCAAGGTTATGTTAAAATGGAATAGTAATTATAAAAGGAGTTGAAAACATGATAACAGGAATGCTACATTTGCATATTGTCAGCTGGGTTGCTGCATTGATTTTATTTTTTGCTGCCTATGAAAATTTCTCTGACCGTCTTGGACCAAGTAAATATTTC
Organism: Macrococcus lamae; assembly: GCF_004359545.1. GTDB lineage: Bacteria > Bacillota > Bacilli > Staphylococcales > Staphylococcaceae > Macrococcus > Macrococcus lamae. The sequence goes on along the minus strand of NZ_SCWB01000003.1, from coordinate 12,458 downwards.
AAACCGTTACACATGCTGTTAAGATTATTTTTATTGCTTGCACTAGTCAGCGGAGGTTATATTTTCTTCCAGGCAATGGATAATAACGCAGCACTTTATGGAATAAAATTTATTTTAGGTCTTTTAACGCTCGGGCTGATTGAAATGACACTTGCTCGTAAGAGAAAGAAGAAATCATCTCGCAATTTCTTCTACTTAACAATTCTTTTAGCATTAATAACATTTGCTCTAGGTGCTTACTTACCGCTTGGACCAATTAGTGCATTGTTTAATTAATGATTAGTTCTGCTCAAATGAGCAGAACTTTTTTTTTGCTGATTGCGACACTTGCAGGAGTTGTGGCATCTGAGTGTCACTAAAAACGACACTCGTGGGGGCTATATCGCTTGAGTGTCACTAAAAACGACACTCGGCAGGGGATGCGTCGCTTGAGTGTCGTTACATCATTGATATTTCTGCTAATCTTATGAACATTTTATGAAGATGAACACAACCCTCTGCTGTTCTAGTATAATCGAAGTATTAACTGATAAGAGGGATTGCTATGAAAAGAATATTACTGCTGCTAATGATACTTGTTGTAGTACCAAAGCCAGTATTTGCAGAATCAAATGTTCCACCAAGAATTTACAGTCTTGTTGTTGACCGATTTATGAACGGCAATGAACAGAACAATCAGCACATCCGTAATAACGGAGACGATAATCTTCCTTACGGCGGAGATTTCCAGGGAATCGAAAAAAAACTTGATTATATCAAGAATATGGGATTTGATACGATACATCTTTCTCCCATTTTCGACCATAAAGAAAAGGATTATCTAGGTTATCAAGTGACTTCATACGACACTGTAGATGATGTATACGGAGGACCAGAAAATCTCCAGAAACTGATCAAAGCAGTCCATCATAAAAATATGAAAATTATTATTGATATGCCGGCTGTTGCTACTAAGGAGTTTACTACTACTGACAACACTCATATGACAGCCATTCAAAAAGATTATTTTAAAAGCAGCGACATCATCGACCTTACAGATGTAAATAACCAGAAACGCTATAAAGAGAAGATGCAGCAGTTTACGTCTAAATTTAATGTTGACGGGTTATCAATGTACGTGCTGCAAAACAATGTTGATAGCAGTAAAATCTTCCCAGATAAAATGCTGACGATTGCAATTCAGCCACGAGGAACAAAATCTCAAAACTTTGATTACATTCAAAAAGAAGAAACAACATTGAAGCTCGCTAACGCTTTTAAAACGACAGATAAAGAAATACCTTTAACATTTGATGACAATGAACTGCTTTCGGCTGATCAATTTTTTATGCCGAGATTTACTAAATATTCGGCTGATGAAAATATGTTTCCAGGGACACGCATTAAGCAGCTGATGGGATATTTAATGATTCAAAAGCATCCGGTCAGTATGACTTATGGCACAGAAATTGCTATGAATGGTGCCAGAATGCCTGACATGCATCAACTGCTTGATTTTAGAACTGAGAAAGAAGTGACTGATTATTTAACGGACACATCTTTGGTCTATCAAAAGTATAATGAACTCTTCAGCGGCGCTGCTAAAGTTATTCACAATATAGACGGCAATCAAGTCATTTACTATGAAACGGATAAAGTCGATTTCCTCTATAACATCAATAATTCAAGCAAAGCGACCAACGTGGCTATAGGACAGGACGTCGTACCGTCAGGAAAAATGTTGAGTGGATTATTGATTGGAGACAGCATTCACCAGAAAGACGGGACGTCACATTTAATCACGAATCGTGAAGAAGCTGAACTTTATGCGGTCATTGATGAGCGAGGATTAAATAATGCCTATTTATATGCTGCTGCAACGATCATTATTCTATTTTCAGCTTTCATTATCATAGTCGTAAGACGATCAAAGAAAAATAAAGTATAAATATAGCTCGGACGCCAATCAACGTCCGAGCCTTATTTATGCCTTATATCCTATCATATTGACGATATCTTTCGGTGAAGAATAGGGCGGTGCATAAGCTATTTCAATATCCTTGAAATCATCGACTGTTGCACCGAATCCCATAGCTGTCGCAATAACGTCAATTCTTTTATCGACACCCTCCTGACCGAAAACGCAGGCACGGAGCAGCTGCCTATTGTCTTTTCTGTAATAGACAGAAATGCATGTTACACGTGCATCCGGCAAATAGCTCGCATGATTTTTCTGCTCATAGTTGATATGCTCGTAATCATACTCATTAAGCTCCTGTTCAGAGATACCGACACTGGCAATGGTATGCTCAAAAAAGCGCACAATATTAGTGGCAAGTAGTCCTTTAAAAGGTTCTTTATGCTCGCTTATATTTCCTGAGATTAAATTTGCTGCGCGGTGAGCGCCCCAAGCAAGTGCGACGGTTGTTCTCTGTTTTGTATGACGATAGAATGTTTCAATTGCGTCGCCTAGTGCATAGACGCCTTCTGCATTTGTTTCGAAATAGTCATTGACCTTAATATAGCCATTCTCGTTTAATTCAATACCGCTGTCTTTAACGAAATCAGTATTCGGCTTGATTCCTATTGCTGCTATAACTATATCAAAAGATTCACGATGACCGGATTTAAATATAATGTCATGTTGATCTAAACTAACTATTTCGTCATTCAGTAGTAGTTTAATTTGATGCTCTGTAATGATATTTTTAAGAAGTGGAACAAACTGCTTATCCATTGCTTTTAAAATATGCTCACTGCGATTTGTCAGAGTAACGTCAAAGCCACGGTGTTTGAAGTTCTCAGCCATTTCGATTCCGATATACCCGGCACCGACAATCAATGCCTTTTTGACATGATTGGCTTTGATGTACTCTTCAATGGCGTCTGTATCTTCCAGATTGCGAAGCGGAAAAATAAAATCTGCTTCTTTTGTCGCTGTTAAAGAGATAGGACTGCATCCTGGACTTAATATTAACAAGTCATAGCTGTCTATAAAAGATTCGCCTGTGTCATGATTGAAGACCGAAACCGATTTTTCCTCAATATTGACGGCTGTAACTTCATGTTTTGTTTTAACTGTAAGCTGTTTTTTCTGCCTGAATGACTCAGGTGTCGCCTGCAGTAGACGGTCTCTTTCAGTAACAACTTCACCCAGATAATAAGGAAGACCGCAGTTGGCAAAACTCATATCACGGTCCTTTTCGTAAATGATTATTTCTGCGTCAGGTAGTACTCTACGAATTTGAGAAGCAGCTGTTGCACCACCTGCAACTGCTCCAACGACTATAATTTTCAAGAAGTCACCTCCTTATAATAATATAGGGCAACCGTTCCTTGACCTGTATGAGATGAGATAGTGGGTCCCAGTTCTTTAATATGAATAGTGATATTACTACCGCCATTTCTAATAAGGTCAGCCAGTTGCTGTGCGCCTGCGAAATCATTTGAATGGCTAATAATCACAGGAGTATCAAACTGATGGTTAGCTTTCAGATGAGCCGCCATTTCACTGAACACTTTCTTTTTGCCACGATGTTTACCAATGGGTACAAGCTGACCATTCTCTACAGTTAAGAGGGGTTTGATATTGATGAGCGATCCGAGGAACGCCTGTCCTTTACTCAGTCTGCCTCCTTTAGCGAGATAATTAAGGTCTTCAACAGTGAATAAATGAACGATAGAGTCATGCGTCTGATGAATATGATCTAAAATTTCTTCCTTTGAAAGACCTTTATCTCTTAACTGGACCATATCAACAATCTGCATACCAAGACCGCTTGATGCTGAATGAGAATCTATAATATCTATATCAAAATCAGGGTAATCTTCTGCTATCTGATTCTTAACCATAACAGCTGACTGATAAGTTCCGCTGAGCGCACTTGAAAATGCATAGTAAATCGCCTGTTCCTTATTTTTTGCGATTTCAGTAAACAGCTCAGTCAGTTGATCGATAGAGACTTGGCTTGTCATCGGGCGTTTTCCACCTTGAATGGCTTCGTAAACTGTCTGATTTGTTATTTCCAGCTGATCTTTATAACTTTTATCTTCAATCGCTACTGACATAGGTAAAAAATCAAGATTATACTGCTTAATTTCCTCAAGTGTCAAATCACTGCCACTATCTACTAATATACGCATGAATGTCCTCCTTATGATTTAGTAAAAATACTGATTAAGAAACTTGCCGATGCCATCGTCATTGTTGGATTCAATCACTATGTCAGCAATTTCTTTTAATGGCTGAATGGCATTTCCCATCGCTAAACCTAATCCTGCAAATTTTATCATTTCATTGTCATTATCTTCATCACCGAAAGCGATGATGTTTTCACGTTTAATATCAAAGTGGTTTGCTACATAATCGACACCTACTGATTTGTTGATACCTTTTTTAACGATTTCGATGACTGGATAGGGAGCTCCCCAGCGACGATGTTCGATACTTTCAGCATATACTTCACTTAAATGATGCCGGATAGCCGGAACATTAGCTTCTTCAGCCTGAATAAGAATACTCGTAGGTCCTTCCGTTAAATTCTCCATCAAATCACCTGTAGTAACGAGCGGATGTCCCATCGTGAAACCTTCAAACAAGTACTCATCATGGTAGTGGAAAAAGACGTTGTCTTTGACTTCTGCAATGATGTTTTTAATTTTCAGGTTTTTGACATGGGAAAATATTTCCCTGGCAATCTCTAGGTCAAGCGTTTCGTGCACTGTTTTAAATGTCATATCACCGGGATGATGAACGAACGCGCCGTTAAAATTAACTATTGGAGTAGTAAGTCCAAGTTCCTGATAATAAATTTGGCTTGCTCTATAAGGTCTTCCTGTAGATATGATGACTTTATGGCCGTCTTTAATGAGTGATTGAATCACTTGCTTCGTATAAGGTGAAATCACTTTATCGTCCGTTAATAAAGTTCCATCCAGATCAAGACAGATTAAATGTTTCTCTTTCATAATTACCTTCCTTTTCTTTCTTCTTCTATCATCATATCATTTAATTGGCTATGTGAAAGTTATTTGATATAGTAGGGATAAGATAATAGAGGAGTGATAATAGATGGAAGAAGCAATGAAAGACAGCATATTAGGCGCGCTTGAAAATGTTATTGACCCTGAGCTTGGTATTGATATCGTCAATCTAGGACTTGTCTATAATGTAGATATGGATGAAGATGGTGTGACTACAGTAGATATGACTTTGACTTCAATGGGCTGCCCAATGGGACCACAAATTATTGATCAAGTGAAAACAGCACTTGGCGAGTTACCGGAAATTAAAGAAACAGTAGTCAATATCGTCTGGAATCCGCCTTGGAATAAAGATATGATGAGCCGCTATGCTAAGATTGCCCTAGGTGTCAGCGGTTAATAGTGATTTATAATATTAGTTTTAGAAGACGAATCTTTTTGATTCGTCTTTTTTTGGTTATCAATAATCAGAAAAGGGCAAATAAGTTGTAAGATAAGCTGCAACGTATTATAATTTAATGAAAGGTCAAATATGGTCAAACAATAAAAAATGAGGTGACACAATGAATATTGATAATATGACATACAATGTCCAGTCGGCGATTGAATTTGCTCAGAACGATGCTATTGAACGCAAAATGCAATCAATTGAAGCAGAAAGTCTGATGTTGTATTTTACGAATGACACCGATAGCATGCTATCGACCGTTTTTGATAGAGCCAATCTGAAAACGCAGGACTATGCTAAGTTATTAAATGAGAAATTAACAGGGATGCCTCAAATAAGTGGTGACAATGTGCAGTACGGTCAGTATTTGAGCGCAGGATTAAATGAACTGCTGCAAAAAGCTGAAACGGTAAAAGGTGAGATGAACGATGAGTATTTGTCCGTAGAACATTTAATTATTGCTGCGATGGAAGTACACGCGTTGACTCGCCAGTTTATCGGCATTAAGACGGAAGTCATCAAAGAAATCATCAAACAGATCAGAGGGGGAAATCATGTGACAACTCAAAATCCAGAAGTACAGTATGAAGTGCTGAAAAAATATGGTCGTGACTTAGTGGAAGAAGTCAGAAATGGTAAGATGGATCCAGTCATTGGCCGTGACGAAGAAGTGCGTAATACGATACGTATTTTAAGCCGTAAGACTAAAAATAATCCGATTCTGATCGGAGAGCCAGGGGTCGGTAAAACAGCCATAGTCGAGGGACTTGCTCAACGAATTGTACGAAAAGATGTCCCTGATTCACTGCTAGGTAAAACAATATTTGAACTCGATTTAAGCGCTCTTGTCGCGGGTGCCAAATTCAGAGGGGAATTCGAAGAGAGATTAAAAGCGGTGCTGAAAGAAGTCAAAGAAAGCAATGGAGAAATCATTCTATTTATAGACGAGATTCATATGCTTGTCGGTGCCGGTAAAACAGATGGTGCAATGGATGCAGGAAATATGCTGAAGCCGATGCTTGCAAGAGGTGAGCTGCACTGTATCGGTGCAACGACACTCAATGAGTACCGGCAGTATATCGAGAAGGATTCTGCACTAGAGCGTCGTTTCCAGAAAGTACAGGTTGCAGAGCCGGACGTAGAAGATACTATCTCTATCCTTCGCGGATTAAAAGAGCGCTATGAAGTCCATCACGGTGTCAGAATTCAGGATAGAGCACTTGTCGCTGCGGCAGAATTATCTGACCGCTATATTACAGACCGCTTTCTCCCGGATAAAGCAATTGACCTCGTCGACCAGGCATGTGCCACAATTCGTACTGAAATGGGCTCAAAACCGACAGAACTGGATGCTGTCAATAGACGTGTGCTGCAGCTTGAAATAGAAGAGAAAGCTCTAAAAAGTGAGCAGGATACTCAAAGTATGAACCGGTTAAAAGATCTACAGCGTGAACTGGCGGACGAAAAAGAACAGCAGCAGATTTTGACCGCTAAAGTAGATAAGGAAAAAGCCCAGATTCAAGTCGTGCAGAAAAAACGTAGTGAACTTGATCAGTACCGGCAGCAGCTGGAAGAAGCACAGAACAATTATGATCTCGCGAAAGCATCTGAACTGCAGTATGGTAAAATACCGCAGATTGAAAAAGAGCTTTCAGAACTTGAAGAAGAATTCCAGGAAGAGACAAAAGGAACAGACCGCTTAATTCGCGAAGTCGTGACAGATGAAGAAATCGGTTCTATCGTGTCGCAGTGGACAGGTATACCAGTGAGTAAACTGGTAGAAACAGAAAAAGAGAAATTGCTGAAACTCTCCGATATACTTCACGAACGGGTTGTTGGTCAGGACGAAGCAGTCGACCTTGTAGCAGATGCAGTTGTGCGCGCGCGCGCAGGTATTAAAGACCCGAACCGTCCGATTGGTAGTTTTCTGTTCCTCGGTCCGACTGGTGTCGGTAAGACAGAGCTTGCAAAGGCATTAGCAAGTACGATGTTTGATTCTGAGAAGCATATGATTCGTATAGATATGAGTGAATATATGGAGAAACATGCTGTTGCACGGTTGATCGGTGCTCCTCCAGGATACGTAGGATATGAAGAAGGAGGCCAACTCACTGAAGCAGTAAGACGACAGCCATATTCTGTTATTCTGCTGGATGAAATTGAAAAAGCGCATAGTGATGTATTCAATGTGCTTCTACAGCTTCTTGACGAAGGGCGACTGACTGATTCAAAAGGTCGCGTTGTTGACTTTAAAAACACGATTATTATTATGACAAGTAATATCGGTTCTCAATATTTACTTGAAGGTATAGCAAATGACGATATTAGCGAAGAAGCCCGAAATCAAGTAATGACAGCGCTGCATGAGTACTTTAAGCCGGAAATATTAAATCGTATAGATGATATTATTTTGTTCAAGCCGTTAAGTGCAAATGATATGACATATATCGTCGATAAAATAGTGGCGCAGCTTAATATGCGACTTGCAGATCAGCACATGTCAATTGAAGTTGCTGATGAAGTAAAACAATGGGTGGCGCAGGAAGCCTATGAGCCGCAGTATGGTGCCCGTCCGTTAAGACGATTCGTACAACGTGAAATTGAAACATCGCTTGCAAGATTATTGATTCAAAATGATCTTAAAGAAGGCGCAAAAGTCATAGTCACTCTTGAAAATGGACAGCCGAAACTTGTATTAGAATAAAAAAAGCAATGTAATCTTTAAGATTACATCGCTTTTTTAATGCTCATGATGATTCGGCACAGGGTCATTTGGAATTGTCATGGAAATCAGAATGACAAAAATTGCAAATAGAACAGAAAGAACTGAAGCTGTCACAAGATGAAGTTCTTGTCCCCCGCCTAAACTCATCAATACGAAGTTAATCATATGAACTAAAATGAATGACCATACAAATGTCATGATATATTGCATGTTTATATCCCCCATAAATCTTGTTATAGTTATATTATAAAAGAGATACGTTAAAAAGTATACCCTACAGTAAGAGGCAGAGAATGAAAAAAATAATAACTATCGTCTTAATCATCATTATAACAGCTATTGCAGTGATGTATTTAAAGCCTGAAAAGAAAGAATTAACCAGCGTCGGTTTTCTGTTTCCGGATTCAATGTACGATCAGACATGGGGGACAGAAGGCTATAAAGGAATGCTCGATATAGTGCAAACATATGACACTGCATTTTTTTTCGAAGAAAATATTAATACACGGTCGAAAATCGAAAACTCCATTAAAGAAATGTCTGCAAGAAATGTGAATATATTATTTGGTCAAGGTATAGAATATTCAAAAGTTTTTAACGATATGGCATCTCACTATCCGGATATCAATTTTGTTGTCTTTAATGGTAAGTCTACTGAAAAAAATGTGACAGCAGTAAATATAGATGGCTATTCTATGGGGTTTTTCAGCGGAATGATTGCCAGCCATCAATCAGATAACAATTGTATTGGAGTTATAGGAGCCTTTGATACTCAGCCTGATATTAGAGGATTTATAGATGGTGCACAGTATCAGAACTCTGATATAAAAATTGTAGCCAATTATATTAATACCTTCAGTTATGATAATCGCGGTGAGGCCCTTGCAAAACAGATGATTGATAAAGATAAAGTGGATGTTATTCTTCCAGCAGCAGATGGTGTAAATGCTGATATCATGACACTGCTTAAAGAAAGGGATATATCAACTATCGGTTACATTGTCGATCAAAGTAACTATGGTCCCCATGTACTGACCAGCCTGCAGCTAAACTTATCAGAGGCTTATCTTGAAATGGCAGAGCGATATACAAACAATCAACTCAAAGGCGGAACATACTATTTCGGGGTAAAGGAAGATATGGTACAGCTCGGGAATATGTCTTACCGTGTTGATAAAGATTATAAGGAACAAATTCTTGAAGCATTGAAAAAATATAAAAAAGAATTGATGCTGCCTAATGGCAAAAAAGACAATAGACTACATTTTGAATCATATTTGCAAGAGACACATTAACTGTCATTTTGATTGAATTTACATTTTATATATGGTAAATTAGTACCTGGTTATAATAACTGATTATAAGAAGGTGCTCATTTGAATGTAGGTATAAAAGGGATAGGAACATATGTCCCGGAAAGAGTAATGACAAACTTTGATTTTGAGAAATTTCTTGATACGTCTGATGAATGGATTTCAAAGATGACGGGTATTAAAGAACGGCGTTTTGCAGCGGATAATGAAGAAACAAGTGATATGGCTTTCATCGCTGCTGAAAAAGCAATTGCTGACTCCGGCATTGATAAAGATGAAATCGATATGATTATAGTAGCAACATCGACCGGTGACCATAAATTCCCGGCGGTCGCCAACCAGCTTCAGCATAGACTCGGATTACGACCAATACCTTCCATGGACCAGCTTGCAGCGTGTACCGGTTTTATATACAGTATGATTACAGCTCAGCAGTTCATTGAAACTGGCACGTGCAGAAATATATTAGTCATCGGTGCAGAGAAACTGACTAAAATCGCAAATATGGAAGACCGCAATACTGCGATTTTATTTGGAGATGGCGCAGGTGCAGTCATTCTTGGGGAAGTAGGTCCAGGTCATGGGATACTCAGTTCACATCTAGGAAGTGATGGTGCTGGGGGTAAATACTTGTATGATCGTAAAGAGGACCAGCTACTGGAGATGAATGGGCGTGAAGTCTTTAAATTTGCTGTGCGGATTATGGGTGAAATGGCGACAGAGGTCGTGGAAAAAGCAGGGCTTAAACCTGAAGATGTCGATATGTTCATCCCTCATCAGGCGAATATTAGAATTATGGAATCTTCTCGTGAAAGATTGGGTATACCAAGAGAGAAAATGAGTGTTACAGTAGATAAATATGGTAATACGTCAGCTGCATCAATCCCGCTATCAATGATGTATGAACTGGAACAAGGGAAGATAAAAGAAGGCAGTAACCTTGTGTTAGTAGGTTTTGGTGGTGGACTGACATATGGTGCGATAACATTAGTGTGGGGAAAATAGGAGGAGACTATGAAGAAAAGAGTTGTGATTACAGGTATCGGGGCACTGAGCCCTCTAGGTAATGATGCAAGAACAACATTTAACAATGCAATTGATGGCGTCAATGGAATTGATTACATTACTAGAATTGATACGACTGACTATGGTGTGAAGATTGCAGGCGAACTGAAAGACTTCAATATCGAAGACTACATTCCAAAAAAAGATGCGAGAAAGATGGATCGCTTCACACAATATGCTATTGTTGCAGCACGCCAGGCAGTAGAAGACAGTAAGCTTAATATCAACGACGATAATCGTGACCGTGTCGGTGTATGGATCGGTTCTGGTATCGGCGGAATGGAAACGTTCGAGAATTCTTATGATCAGCTTCAGCAGCGTGGACCAAACCGTGTCAGTCCATTCTTTGTACCGATGATGATCCCTGATATGGCAACAGGTCAGGTATCAATTGACTTAGGTGCTCAGGGACCAAATGGCTGTACAGTAACTGCATGTGCCACTGGAACAAACTGTATTGGCGATGCCTTTAGAATACTTCAGTACGGTGATGCTGATGTCATGGTCGCTGGAGGTACAGAAGCCCCGATTACGAAGATGGGGATTGCTGGATTTATGGCTAATAAAGCATTGTCTTTCAATAACGATCCTGAAACAGCATGCCGTCCGTTCCAGGAAGGTCGTGACGGTTTCGTCATGGGTGAAGGAGCAGGGATAGTTGTGCTCGAAGAACTTGAGCATGCTAAAGCACGTGGTGCACATATTTATGCTGAAGTTGTCGGTTACGGCAATAATGGGGATGCTTTCCATATCACTGCGCCAGCGCCGAATGGTGAAGGTGGCGTGAGAACAATGAAAATGGCACTCAAAGATGCCGGCATCACACCTGATCAGGTACAGTATTTGAATGCACACGGTACTAGTACACCAATCGGTGATTTATATGAAACGATGGCAATCAAGCAAGTGTTTGGTGAAGCGGTGAAAGACTTAAAAGTATCATCGACAAAATCTATGACAGGACATCTGCTCGGCGCAACAGGAGCTGTAGAAGCAATTATCACAGCACTTTCTATTGAAAATAGCAAAGTGCCACCGACAATTCATCAACAGACACCTGACGCTGAATGTGATCTTGACTATGTTCCAGAGAAATCGCAGGAAGTTGAAATTGATTATGCATTATCCAACAGTCTGGGATTTGGCGGACATAACGCAGTGTTAGTCTTCAAGAAATACAGTGAATAATATGAAACCCTCGACTGAAAAATAGTCGAGGGTTTTTAATTACAAAAAGAAGGAAAGTAGTAATGCAATTACCAAAGTTACACTTGAAGTAACTAGCAGCGGCATAGTGATAGGATATTTCAGCTGTCTGATCTTGATTTCCTTGTTCGTGTATAGTTCATCGTCTTCCATAGTTTCCTTTAATCTCTTAGGTGCAGTCATGTAATGGAATCTTCTGAACGAATGTCCCATGATACTGAAAGCACCATCAGAAAAGAGAAATAATAATAGTGAGAAACAAAAAACGAAAAGTGAAGAAAGGAATAATGAATTCACTAGGCCAAGAATTTTAAATCCATTGAATATGGCTAGGATAAGAGTAAGAATAATAATGATTAAAAATGACATTGAATAAAATTTAAGTTTCAAAGTCGGCCTCCTGAAAATAATGACTAATAATTATTGTACATTAAAAAAGGAAAAAATGTCACTAGTGTTGCATAAATAAAGACTGAAATTTCTGATATTTACTTTTCTTCGAAAATTTAAAATTTGAAAACACCTAAACAGAGGTAGTAATCATCCATTTTTTTACTTATATGATTTCGTGAATTCAGTGCGTCAATTTTTTATGGATTTCAAGGAACTGTACCTTGGATTCTTCGAATCAGATGATTGCTTCTATTCCAGACAGAAGCCTTCAGTAACCTGGTAATCTGAAGGATGCTCTTTCTACTATTCGTTCTCAACTTAATGAGTAAGTTCAAGCAATAGACAA
>NZ_SCWB01000039.1 GCF_004359545.1 Macrococcus lamae | reverse complement strand
ACCCGAAGCCGGTGGAGTAACCTTTTCAGGAGCTAGCCGTCGAAGGTGGGACAGATGATTGGGGTGAAGTCGTAACAAGGTAGCCGTATCGGAAGGTGCGGCTGGATCACCTCCTTTCTAAGGATATAACGGAAAAGGGATACTTGAGATTCCTTCGGAATTGACACTGACATATTGCATTCAGTTTTGAATGTTCATCGGACCGGCGTGTCCATGCATTCAGACATGTACCTTGAAAACTAGATAAAGCAAGAAGAAGAAAAAGATTTACCAAGCAAAACCGAGTGAGTTCATTTACTGAATTCTTGAAGAAATCGCGCGTTCATACGAAAGTATGGACATCACAATTATTAATAACAGATTAAGTTATTAAGGGCGCACGGTGGATGCCTTGGCACTAGAAGCCGACGAAGGACGTTACTAACGACGATATGCTCTGGGGAGCTGTAAGTAAGCTTTGATCCAGAGATCTCCGAATGGGGAAACCCAGCATGAGTCATGTCATGTTATCCGTACGTGAATACATAGCGTACGAGAAGGCACACCCGGAGAACTGAAACATCTAAGTACCCGGAGGAAGAGAAAGAAAACTCGATTCCCTGAGTAGCGGCGAGCGAAACGGGAAGAGCCCAAACCAGGATGCCTGCATCCTGGGGTTGTAGGACACTCAGCACGGAGTTACAAAGGAACGATTTAGACGAATGGCTTTGGAAAAGCCAACCAGAGAAGGTAAAGGTCCTGTAGTCGAAAAGTCATTCCCTCCTGAGTGGA
>NZ_SCWB01000038.1 GCF_004359545.1 Macrococcus lamae | reverse complement strand
TTTGGAATTTGGATGAGTATTACTACCTCCAACCATTATAAAGGAATTTTTTTATACAGAAAATAAAATTTTAGAATATTCAATTTAAAACCGTAGGTTGAAATACTTTTATGCAACACTAGTGAAAAAATGTATATCATATAAATAAATTTAATAATTAACAGACCAACTGGTTGGTATGAAGGGATTTCGACAATTCAGAAATTATTTTTCATGCATTCTATTGAATAAAATATATAATATAATCGCTTTAAAGTAGTAAAAAATAGCATATAATCTTATAATTATAAGATTTCTGAATAAAATATGTATTGCAAAAATGAATCGTGAAACACTATAATGTTCTTATAGTTTTAATAAGTTTATTAGAAATGAGGTTACTTTATAGAAAAAAAGAATCAATTTTAAATTCAATGAAATATTAGAAGGCAATTACAACATAGAAGCTGACAAGATATTATATCGGTATATCAAAATGTGGATCTTTGTGACTTGGGATAAAAGGAATTTTATTGCAGTGTCAGCAAAGGCAACTGAGCAAAAACGTATGAGTAGTAATATGACACTCTTTGTAGAGAAGGTTAAAAAATAGTATCCTTCTCTTTTAATTAAATTAAAAAAGTAGTATGAATTATAAGAAAATTTAGTTATTATAAATTATGGATAATAAAATTAGTTGAAGTTTAGGTTAGAAGGAGGATATTAAAGTATGTTAAAATTTGCGCTCAGACGTCTTGGCTATATGGTAATTACATTATTTATAGTAGCGACG
>NZ_SCWB01000037.1 GCF_004359545.1 Macrococcus lamae | reverse complement strand
CTTAAATGATTCAAATGCCGTCAGGCAGGACTTGATAGAAGGAGCACCATAGACTTTCTTCAGGGATGCGGTAAAGGCCTTATAATCCTTACTCGGCACATACTTGATGGCGTTTCTAATCAGATGCACGATGCATCTCTGGACGATTGTCTGCGGATAGATGGCTTTAACTCCGGCTTCCAGTCCTGAGACGCCGTCCATCGAGATGAAGAAGATGTCTTCAACGCCCCGGGCCTTGATTTCATCAAAGATCTGCATCCATTTATGTTTGCTTTCAGTCTCATTGAGCCATAGACCGAGTATCTGCTTATTTCCATCAATGGTGTAACCAAGAATCGTATAGACAGCGTACTCCTTGATCTCGTAATCATTTCTGATCTTCGTATATAGACAGTCAACGAATACAAACGGATAACACTTTTCAAGTGGACGAGCCTGCCACTCCTCCATCTCAGGAATAACCGCATCTGTGATATCGGATATCATTTCATGGGACACTGAAAACCCGTAGATGTCTTCAATCGTACTTGAGATATCCCTTTGTGACATGCCTTTGGCATACATGGAAATGACCTTATCCTCAATTTCTGAAACATCCCGTTGACGTTTTCTGATCAGGTGCGGCTCAAAGGAGGCATCTCTATCTCTAGGTACGTCAATTTCAATATTACCTTTAGATGTTCTGAGGGTCTTCTTACCATAGCCGTTTCTTCTGTTTTCCGATGTTTTTTCAGACTTATCGTTAGATGAATAGCCCAGGTGGTTGTGCATTTCTCCCTGAAGCATTGCCTCGAACATCGGCCCAAAGATATCTTTCAGTGCATTTTCCATGTCTTCGACTGATTCAGGTGCGTACTCAGAAATAATTCGATGCGCCAGTTCTACAGATTTTGGATCACGTCTTTTCTTAGCCATCTATAGACCTCCTTAAAAAGTTAATTCGATTTTATCACTAAAAAAATAAACTGCGTAGCAGAGTCGTACGCCCTCTACTTACACAGTTTATTTTACAATCCC
>NZ_SCWB01000036.1 GCF_004359545.1 Macrococcus lamae | reverse complement strand
CCTTGGATTCTTCGAATCAGATGATTGCTTCTATTCCAGACAGAAGCCTTCAGTAACCTGGTAATCTGAAGGATGCTCTTTCTACTATTCGTTCTCAACTTAATGAGTAAGTTCAAGCAATAGACAATCATTGCGACATAAACCTGATTGGAAACTGCTGTTTCTGAATGACCATAAAAAGTACTGACGTTTAAATGCTGTTTAATCCACTTAAAGAACAGCTCTATTCCCCATCGTGATTTGTAGATCTCTCCAATCTCCTCAGGAGATAAATCAAATCTATTCGTCACTAAAACCAGCGGTTTGCCCTTGTCATCAATGACAGATACCCTGCGGTAAATATTTTCCGTTCTGTTTTCAGGGGTCCCGAGAACCACCATTTCATCTGAAATGATTTGACCATGTTCATGAGTATCGAATACTTCAAAGACCCGATGTATCGCATTTTTTCGTAGACGTGATACAAAGAAGTAGCCGTCATCCGTCATCTGATCAAATCGTTGATACCGGACATAACCACGGTCGAATACGTACATGCATTCTTTATCATCTACGAATAGTTCAAGATGATTCTGATCGTTCTCACATGCGTTTGTCAGATAGAAGTGATCCGGATATGAATCTTCATCTGCCATATGTACTAATCTCAGGTGCAGTTTAACGCCGGATTTCGTTTTTCTGAACTTTGCCCAGCGATGATGATGAAGATTTAAAGGCAGCGTACTGGAATCGATAATTTTTAAAGGTGTAGTGATTTTTCTCTTCTGATTAAAATGAGTTTCCTTTTGAATCAGAGCCAGTAACTCAGTGAAAATGACCTTGAAGATCTCAGTAGGGACTTCAGATAATTTTCTACTGAGCTGAGAGTAACTGATTGACTCGAAACCTAAGGTTTCCTGAAGCCTTTCCGAAAAAACACTGTCACTGACTGCCCTTAGACTCTCGGTTTCAAACAACTGTGAGTACAGCAGCAGCTTGATGAAAGCACAGGTATTCAGTTTCTTTGTATAGTGATCCAAGTTCAGATATCTTACATGTGCAGAAACTTTTTTAAAATCTATAGGTAAAATCCATTGTTCAAATGATGATTTT
>NZ_SCWB01000035.1 GCF_004359545.1 Macrococcus lamae | reverse complement strand
TAGTGTTGCATAAAAATATTTCAACCTACGGTTTTAAATGGAATATTCTAAAAATTTATTTTCTGTACAAAAAAAGTCCTTTATAATGGTTGGAGGTAGTAATACACATCCAAATCCAATACAAAGGATCTCAACATGGATAAGTTTACTAGAAAATCATCATTTGAACAATGGATTTCACCGATAGATTTCAAGAAAATTTCTCAACAGGTGAAAATCCTGAACTTAGACTACTATACAAAGAAGCTAGATACCTGTGCTTTCATTAAACTCCTGTTATATTCACAGTTATTTGAGACCGAAAGTCTACGAGCTGTCAGTGACAGTGTTTTTTCAGAGAAACTTCAGAAAACCTTAGGTTTTGATTCTATCAGCTATTCTCAGCTCAGTAGAAAACTATCTGACGTTCCCACACAGATTTTTAAGGATATCTTCAGTCAGCTATTAGACCAGATCCAGAAGGAGACGCATTTTAATCAGAAGAGAAAGATCACTACACCATTGAAGATCATTGACTCAAGTACACTGCCTCTGAACCTTCATCACTATCGCTGGGCAAAGTTCAGAAAAACAAAGTCAGGTGTCAAGCTGCACTTACGGTTGGTTCACATGGAAGATCATGATTCATATCCAGATGATTTTTACCTTACCAATGCCTGTGAGAATGATCAGAATCATCTTGAGCTTTTAGTGGATGACAAGGAATGTATGTACGTTTTTGATCGTGGATATGTACAGTACAGCAGATTTGATGAAATGACTGATGAAGGCTACTTCTTTGTATCCAGATTACGGAGTAATGCGGTTCATAGAGTCATTCACGATTTTGGTGCCGGCGAACAGAGCAGCGTCATTTCAGATGAGATGGTGGTTCTTGGAACAACGACTAACAGGACAGAGCATTACTTTCGCCGTGTGACTGTTCAGGATGAAAAAGGCAAAAACCTTGTCTTAGTGACCAATAGATTTGACTTATCTCCGGAGGAGATCGGCGAAATCTACAAATCACGCTGGGCGATTGAACTGTTCTTTAAATGGATCAAGCAGCATCTGAACGTCAAAACATTTTACGGCTGTTCGGAGACAGCTGTCTCCAATCAGGTTTATATCGCTTTGATTGTCTACTGTTTGAATATGCTGATTAAGTTGAAGAATAATAGTAGAAAGAGTATTCTGCAGATCACCAGGTTACTTAAAGCCTCTATATGGAGCAAGGGACACCATCTGATTCGTAGAATCAGGGGGCCTATCCCCTGATAGTTACTAAAAAATGTCGCTTAGTTATTACGTAATTACATCAGTAAAAAAATGGATGATCGCTACCTCTGTTTAGGTGTTTTCAATTTTTAAATTTTCGTAGAAAATAAAAGTTCAGAAAATTCTGTATTTATTTATGCAACACTAGTG
>NZ_SCWB01000034.1 GCF_004359545.1 Macrococcus lamae | reverse complement strand
GAATGTCCGATCAGGAGTTTACAAAACAAAAACGAAATCAACTTGAAATGTACAGTCTGGAAGACCTTGTGCCACAGAACCATTTACTTCGAAAAGTTGACCAGGTCTTCGACCTGTCTTTCGTATATGACCTGGTTAAAGATAGATATTCCCTTGACAATGGCAGACCCAGCATCGATCCCGTCATCCTGATCAAAATAGTCTTGATACAGCATCTATTCGGAATCAAATCAATGAGACAGACGATTAAAGAGGTAGAATCAAACTTTGCCTATAGATGGTATCTTGGTCTCGGCGTGATGGATAAAGTCCCTCATTTTTCTACCTTCGGTAAGAACTATGTTAGACGGTTTGACGATAACAACCTTTTCAATGAAATCTTTGAAAGAATACTGGAAACAGCTAAAGAAAATGGCTTAGTGGATCACACCTCTCTTTTCATTGATTCCACTCATATAAAGGCCAACCCTAATAAAAATAAATATGAAAAAATAGAAGTTGAAAAGACAGCGAAACATTATCAGGATGAACTCGAAAAGGAAATAAACGAAATCAGAGAAGCCGAAGGAAAAAAGCCTCTAAAGCTAAAGGAAGAAAAAGAGACTAAAACCATCAAAGTGAGCACAACAGATCCTGAAGCCGGCTATTACGTTAAAAGCGAAAGAGAGAAACAGTTTGCATATAGCGGACACGTTTGTTGCGATAAAAACGGATGGGTAGTTGATCTACATGTAACTCCCGGTAACATTCATGACAGTACACAACTTCCTGTAATGATAGATAGATTAGAGGTTAAAGACCTGTTGCCCAGATACCTAGCAGTTGATGCCGGGTATAAGACCCCCCACAACGCTAAGTATGTACTGGAAAAATATATTTTTCCAGCTATGCCTTATAAACGTCCTGTAGGTCCGAAGGACTTAATGAATAAAAATGAGTTTGTTTATGATGAAGTATATGACGTGTATATCTGCCCGAATAACCAGCTGCTGGAATATAGAAGAACTGATGCGGAGGGCTACCGATTATACATGTCTAATCCCCAAATGTGCAGAGAATGTCCACTACTTAATGTGTGTACAAAGAGTCAGAACCACACAAAAGTCGTCACAAGGCACATCTGGCAGGACGAACTGGATATTGCCGAAGACCTTAGGTTCGTCGATACAATCAAAGAAATCTATCGTCTCAGAAGTCAGACGATAGAAAGAAGATTCGCAGACGCAAAAGAACAGCATGGACTCCGTTGGACTCGATTCAGAGGAATCAAAAAAGTTACGATGGAGACCACGCTTATTTTCGCATGTATGAATTTAAAGAAAATGGCGTACTTCCTAGTTCCAGACCAGGAAGTAGCCAGCAATAACTACGCCTGTAAATCGATATTTTTTATTTTTCGAAAAAAAAGAAAAGACAAACCCATTTTCAAAATGAGTTTGTCTACAGTCTGA
>NZ_SCWB01000033.1 GCF_004359545.1 Macrococcus lamae | reverse complement strand
AGGTGATTGTATTGATAAAGATGTCTAATCATGAGTTTACAAAACAAAAACGAAATCAACTTGAAATGTATAGTCTGGAAGACCTTGTGCCACAGAATCATTTACTTCGAAAAGTTGATCAGGTCTTCGACCTGTCTTTCATATATGACCTGGTTAAAGATAGATATTCCATTGATAATGGCAGACCCAGCATCGATCCCGTCATCCTGATTAAGATTGTCTTGATACAGCATCTGTTCGGAATCAAATCAATGAGACAGACGATTAAAGAGATAGAATCGAACTTTGCCTATAGATGGTACCTTGGTCTCGGTGTGATGGATAAAGTCCCTCATTTTTCTACCTTCGGTAAGAACTATGTTAGACGGTTTGACGATAATAATCTTTTCAATGAGATCTTTGAAAGAATACTGGAAACAGCTAAAGAAAATGACTTAGTCGATAACACCTCTCTTTTCATTGATTCCACTCATATAAAGGCCAACGCTAATAAAAATAAATATGAAAAAGTAGAGGTTGAAAAGACAGCGAAACATTATCAGGATGAACTTGAAAAGGAAATAAACGAAATCAGAGAAGCCGAAGGAAAAAAGCCCCTAAAGCTGAAGGAAGAAAAAGAGACGAAAACCATCAAAGTGAGCACAACAGATCCTGAAGCTGGCTATTACGTTAAAAGTGAAAGAGAGAAACAGTTTGCCTATAGCGGACACGTTTGTTGCGATAAAAATGGATGGGTAGTTGACCTGCATGTCACGCCTGGCAATATACATGACAGTACACAACTTCCTGTGATGATAGATAGACTAGAGATCAAAGGTCTGCTGCCCAGATACCTAGCAGTTGATGCCGGATATAAGACCCCCCACAACGCTAAATATGTACTTGAAAAATATATTTTCCCGGTGATGCCTTATAAGCGTCCTGCAGGTCCGAAGGACTTAATGAATAAAAAAAAGTTTGTTTATGATGAAGCATTTGATGTGTATATCTGCCCGAATAACCAGCTGCTGGAATATAAAAGAACTGATTCGGACGGCTACCGGTTATACATGTCTGATCCCCAAATGTGCAGAGAATGTCCGCTGCTTAATGTATGTACGAAGAGTCAGAACCATACAAAAGTCATCACAAGGCATATCTGGCAGGACGAACTGGATATTGCCGAGGACCTTCGGTTCGTCGATACAATCAAAGAAATCTATCGTCTCAGAAGTCAGACGATAGAAAGAAGATTCGCAGACGCAAAAGAACAGCATGGACTCCGTTGGACTCGATTCAGAGGAATCAAAAAAGTCACGATGGAGACCACGCTTATTTTCGCTTGTATGAATTTAAAGAAAATGGCGAACTTCCTGGTGCCAGACCAGGAAGTAGCCAGTAATAACTACGACTGCAAATCGATATTTTTTATTTTTCGAAGAAAAAGAAAAGACAAACCCATTTTCAAAATGAGTTTGTCTACAGTCTGA
>NZ_SCWB01000031.1 GCF_004359545.1 Macrococcus lamae | reverse complement strand
TGTCAAGGGCAATTTAAAAATGTAGGTTTTGGGCAAAATAAAATGTAGGTTTTCGGCAACTTCAAACTGTAGTATACCTATGGTATCTTATTTATCATTCGATATGATTTTCCTGTGATTCTAAAAATCCTTGAATGATGCACAAGACGATCGAGTATGGCTACAGCTGTTTCTGGACTTTTAAATAGTTCACCCCAGCTTGATAAAGGTACATTGGTGGAAAACAGAGTGGAATGTTTTTCATATCTCATATTAAGTAACTGGAATAAAAGATAAGCTTCATCCTTCTCGATGGGCAGATACCCAATCTCATCGATGATGAGAAGTTCATATCGCGCATACCTTTGAAGAACTCTCTCCAGAGTTCCTTTTTTATTTGCTGAGGAAAGTCTGAGTAACAGCTCATGACAGGTGATGAATAACGTCCTTTTCCCTTGATGACAGGCACAGACGCCTACAGAAATAGCGAGATGTGTTTTTCCTACCCCGGGATTCCCGATGAATATGATATTTTCTTGGAACTCCATAAAGCCCAGATGCTGCAGCTCAAGTATCTCAGTCGGTTTGATGGAGGGCTGGAAGCTGAAATCAAAACTATCAAAAGTTTTAATGGCTGGAAACCGTGCTCTCATCAAAGCACGGTCTAACTTCTTCTTGTCCTGGAAAGCTAATTCTCTATTGGTCAGATCGATCAACATACTTGTCAGAGACAGTTCTTTTTCACTGCTCATATGTAGTATCTCCGGATAATATTCCCGCATATTCATCAAGCCGAGGGCTTCAAAATTATCTAGAAGTTCAAGGTATTCGCTCATCATTCTCTCCGTTCTATTCTGTCATAATCAGAAAGTGCTTTATTCATTAACATCCGAATCTCTTCATCACTTTTATGGCGATATAAGTCTGACTTAAGGATATTGAACTTATCTTCCTCATGATAGTTCAGGTAATCGATGGTAAGGGTATGTGTGCGAATCAGTTCATTATTATGATATATTTGAATGGACCCATCTTCGGAAATTTCGATGTCAACTTCTTTTCCGATGTATCGGGGATCGACTGAGTATTTGCACTTACGAAACTGAACCATGGCTTCCTTGGAGACAACTCTGGTCAGTTGTTCCTCAAAATAGGGATTCAGGAGGTTAGGCGGTAGTTCGTGCAGATACTTCTTTTCATTCTCCAACCATTTTGTCTCTGGTGGACAGCTGATTGCCTGTGAGAATTCCTGATTCAACTCAATACAAACATCATCAATGATGTTGATCAGCTCTACAGTATCACTGAACTCATAGTCATAGACTTTCAGTCTATCCATGGTTCTTGCCAATGATTCGACGATTCCTTTGGTCTGTGGTCTGTAAGGACGACAGGCAATCGGTTTGAAACCTGCATCTTTACTGAATTCATAGAACCTCTGATTGAATTTCACCTGTGAGAATCGTGTTCTGGACTGATCCACTACAGTCCGCATATTGTCGAACCATATTTCCTTCGGGACACCGCCGGTGTGAATGAATGCATCATCGAGACAGTAAAATAAAGTATCCTGGCTCCTATCAAAGGTCAACGTGATATATTTCTTCTTTGAATAACTGAGTACATATAAAAAGATATTAAATCTGACAACCTTGCCTTCACATGTATGTAAGACCATGTCTTCCTTCCAGTCGACCTGAGCCGAAAGGCCGGGCGTATGTTCCACCCTGATGGTCGCTTTCTTTGTCCGCTCTACTTTTTCTTTCCTGCAGTACTGCTTGACTAGACTGTAACTCCCGTCATAGCCTTTTCTTCTAATAAATAAATAGATACTGTACGCAGTACATTCAGCCTCTAATTTTGTTTTTATTATCTCCTTGTAAGGATCAAGCTTACTTCTTCTCCTGGATTTAGTTTGATCATTTTTTTCTGTCTGTAATTCACGAAATGCCTGTTTGATTGTGCGATAATCACAATTAAACTTTCGGGCAAGTGCAGCATAACTTGGTTTTGCTTCTTCATTCATTAAATTTTTAACTCCTTCTCGTATATCTTTTCTCATGAAATCCTCCTTGAAAGCATGAGAAAAGCATACTAAAAAATGTAGGAAAACCAACAATTTTAAATTGCCGTTTTCCTACATTTTAGTTTTGCCATTAACAT
>NZ_SCWB01000030.1 GCF_004359545.1 Macrococcus lamae | reverse complement strand
TGCATCCTGGGGTTGTAGGACACTCAGCACGGAGTTACAAAGGAACGATTTAGACGAATGGCTTTGGAAAAGCCAACCAGAGAAGGTAAAGGTCCTGTAGTCGAAAAGTCGTCCCCTCCTGAGTGGATCCTGAGTACGGCGGAACACGTGGAATTCCGTCGGAATCCGGGAGGACCATCTCCCAAGGCTAAATACTCTCTAGTGACCGATAGTGAACCAGTACCGTGAGGGAAAGGTGAAAAGCACCCCGGAAGGGGAGTGAAATAGAACCTGAAACCGTGTGCTTACAAGTAGTCAGAGCCCGTTCATGGGTGATGGCGTGCCTTTTGTAGAATGATCCGGCGAGTTACGTTTTGATGCAAGGTTAAGCAGTGGATGCGGAGCCGCAGCGAAAGCGAGTCTGAACAGGGCGAATGAGTATCAGGACGTAGACCCGAAACCAGGTGATCTACCCATGTCCAGGTTGAAGTTCAGGTAACACTGAATGGAGGACCGAACCGACTTACGTTGAAAAGTGAGCGGATGAGGTGTGGGTAGCGGAGAAATTCCAATCGAACCTGGAGATAGCTGGTTCTCTCCGAAATAGCTTTAGGGCTAGCCTCGCATGATGATTACTGGAGGTAGAGCACTGTTTGGACTAGGGGCCCCCCTCGGGTTACCGAATTCAGACAAACTCCGAATGCCAGATAATTTAATGCGGGAGTCAGACTGCGGGTGATAAGGTCCGTAGTCGAGAGGGAAACAGCCCAGACCACCAGCTAAGGTCCCAAAATATATGTTAAGTGGAAAAGGATGTGGCGTTGCCCAGACAACTAGGATGTTGGCTTAGAAGCAGCCATCATTTAAAGAGTGCGTAATAGCTCACTAGTCGAGTGACGCTGCGCCGAAAATGTACCGGGGCTAAACATATTACCGAAGCTGTGGATTGTCCGTAGGACAATGGTAGGAGAGCGTTCCAAGGGCGTCGAAGCATGACCGTAAGGACATGTGGAGCGCTTGGAAGTGAGAATGCCGGAGTGAGTAGCGAAAGACGGGTGAGAATCCCGTCCACCGATTGACTAAGGTTTCCAGAGGAAGGCTCGTCCGCTCTGGGTTAGTCGGGACCTAAGCCGAGGCCGACAGGCGTAGGCGATGGATAACAGGTAGATATTCCTGTACCACCTAAGATTGTTTGAACGATGGGGGGACGCAGAAGGATAGGCGATCGTACTGCTGGTCATGTACGTCCAAGCATCAAGACTGAGCATCAGGCAAATCCGGTGCTCACCAAGGTCAAGATGTGATGGGGAGCGAAATTTAGTAGCGAAGTCGTTGATTTCACACTGCCAAGAAAAGCCTCTAGTTAGAAATTAGGTGCCCGTACCGCAAACCGACACAGGTAGTCAGGATGAGAATTCTAAGGTGAGCGAGCGAACTCTCGTTAAGGAACTCGGCAAAATGACCCCGTAACTTCGGGAGAAGGGGTGCTTTTTAGGGTGCAAGCCCTGAAGAGCCGCAGTGAATAGGCCCAAGCGACTGTTTATCAAAAACACAGGTCTCTGCAAAACCGTAAGGTGACGTATAGGGGCTGACGCCTGCCCGGTGCTGGAAGGTTAAAAGGAGTGGTTAGCTTCGGCGAAGCTACGAATTGAAGCCCCAGTAAACGGCGGCCGTAACTATAACGGTCCTAAGGTAGCGAAATTCCTTGTCGGGTAAGTTCCGACCCGCACGAAAGGCGTAACGATTTGGGCACTGTCTCAACGAGAGACTCGGTGAAATCATAGTACCTGTGAAGATGCAGGTTACCCGCGACAGGACGGAAAGACCCCGTGGAGCTTTACTGCAGCCTGATATTGAAATTCGGCACAGCCTGTACAGGATAGGTAGGAGCCTTTGAAGCGTGAGCGCCAGCTTACGTGGAGGCGCTGGTGGGATACTACCCTGGCTGTGTTGACTTTCTAACCCGCGCCACTCATCGTGGCGGGAGACAGTGTCAGGCGGGCAGTTTGACTGGGGCGGTCGCCTCCTAAAGAGTAACGGAGGCGCTCAAAGGTTCCCTCAGAATGGTTGGAAATCATTCGCAGAGTGTAAAGGCACAAGGGAGCTTGACTGCGAGACCTACAAGTCGAGCAGGGTCGAAAGACGGACTTAGTGATCCGGTGGTTCCGCATGGAAGGGCCATCGCTCAACGGATAAAAGCTACCCCGGGGATAACAGGCTTATCTCCCCCAAGAGTTCACATCGACGGGGAGGTTTGGCACCTCGATGTCGGCTCATCGCATCCTGGGGCTGTAGTCGGTCCCAAGGGTTGGGCTGTTCGCCCATTAAAGCGGTACGCGAGCTGGGTTCAGAACGTCGTGAGACAGTTCGGTCCCTATCCGTCGTGGGCGCAGGAAATTTGAGAGGAGCTGTCCTTAGTACGAGAGGACCGGGATGGACATACCTCTGGTGTACCAGTTGTCGCGCCAGCGGCATAGCTGGGTAGCTATGTATGGACGGGATAAGTGCTGAAAGCATCTAAGCATGAAGCCCCCCTCAAGATGAGATTTCCCAACTTCGGTTATAAGATCCCTCAGAGATGATGAGGTCAATAGGT
>NZ_SCWB01000002.1 GCF_004359545.1 Macrococcus lamae | reverse complement strand
CAGCAGCAGCTTGATGAAAGCACAGGTATTCAGTTTCTTTGTATAGTGATCCAAGTTCAGATATCTTACATGTGCAGAAACTTTTTTAAAATCTATAGGTAAAATCCATTGTTCAAATGATGATTTTTTAGTAAACTTATCCATAGCTTGTTCCTTTATTTTGGAATTTGGATGAGTATTACTACCTCCAACCATTATAAAGGAATTTTTTTATACAGAAAATAAAATTTTAGAATATTCAATTTAAAACCGTAGGTTGAAATACTTTTATGCAACACTAGTGACTTCCTATACTTATTAAATATCTTCTAGCCATTCTCTTATTCATGACTAAATTTTAATAGTTTTCTGTGATTTCTTTTACATTAGATAACTTAGTAATCCAAATAATCCGTTACTTTTGTATCAGATAATATAACTAAACAGCATTAATGATTGATTTAATAAAAGTTTCTTTTTGTTTCGTGTATTGAGATCTGTTACCTGCAAATTGCTCTAATAGTTTATATTTTAATGTCATGTACTCGTCCTTTGCATGTTCATGAGCCCTTAAATAATCTCGAAACTTTAATAAGTCGGTCCATTTCTGACCACCTAAACTTACTAAATGTACAAAGTGGGTATGTTTTTCAAATGTATGGTCTTCAAACTTTGCTAATACTATTTCATCATCTCTTTCAACTTTTAACCTATAAATACCAATCGATTTTAAAGCATTAAAGAACGTTTCCGGCATGGTTTCATAGTTATCAACGCCTAAAAGAACATCTATAATCGGTTTAGCGCTTAAACCTGGAATAGATGTGCTGCCAATATGTTGAATATTTTCCGGATTAACTTCTATGACGTTTAAAATGTCTTTTTTGACTTTATTAAATTCATCAATCCAAGTTTCTTTGTCAAGGGCAATTTAAAAATGTAGGTTTTGGGCAAAATAAAATGTAGGTTTTCGGCAACTTCAAACTGTAGTATACCTATGGTATCTTATTTATCATTCGATGTGCACTGCGACACATTCAATGCCGTCAAAAACTTCAAGGAGACCATTCCTGAATCTGAGTTTAAGCTGTGCACCTACGAATCGATGGGGAACTGAGTAAAGACTACCACGGAAAGAAATGAAACAGTCCTTTGACACCGTTCTTTGTTCCCACGGTTCCATACGGTAGAGTGGTCTGACGCCCCATTTTCTAAGTGCCTTACACTCAGCTTCAAACATTTCATTGGGACTCTTCTGAGTGGTCTGATTGACTTTGAGATGGACCACACGGTCCAACCAGCTGATTACCTCCTGATTCAGCTCCACCAAATTATCGGACAGATTTTTCCGTTGAAGAAAATTTGATCTTAAATAGGAGACGGCTCTTTCAACCTTACCTTTGGTCTGGGCTCTGTATGGTTTACAGGCCTTGGGACACACTTCATAATAATTAAGGAAATCCTCAAACTTCTTGTTGAATCTAATCTGTTTGACACTATGTCTGGTGACGACAGTCTTCATATTGTCATAAAGAATCTGTTCCGGCACTCCGTTAAAATAGCTGAATGCATTCATATGACACTTCATCAGTGTCTCCTGTGTCATATCGACAGTAAATTCAATGTACCTTTTCCGGGAGTAACTCAATACCATAATAAATGCGTGGATTGTCTGTCTACTGCCATCTACGATGCATGTTCCCACATTGACAGCCCAGTCAACTTGAGCCTGTCTTCCTGGTACTGTTTCATATCTGACCGTACCCTGGGCACCTTTTTTCGCTCTCAGAGGTCTGACAAAATCTCTGAGGATTGTTATCTTTCCGTCATAGCCAAGTGCTCTGATTTCTTCGATGAGCACATTGCAGTTAGTGGTTCCTTCACTGATTCTCTTCTCTAGATATCCCTTATAGGGATCAAGCTTACTTCCTTTTGATGTCCGTTGGGTCACCGTAGGTGCAGCCCCACTGTTTAGATACTTGGATATCGTCTTACGATCAAATCCCGTTTCCTTTGAAATGGCTGTCACTGTCCAGCCTTTATTTCTTAGATCCCTAATCATAAAAAAATCCTCCATTAATAACGTCATCTTCAAAATCACTTCCAATCTACATCAATGATATAGATTATCCGTTAATTTTGGGGATTTTTAAAACGTTATTATTGAGGATTTTAACACCGTTACTAACAACTCGATCTACTAGCATATTTACCGGGATATTCCAAGCTGTTTCATCTACAGCTTCTTTATTAATATACTCTTTGAAAGTATTTAATTCAAAATACATCATGTCTTTTGAAACTAAATCTGATTGATAGTTTAACTTATGTAATTCCGCTAAGGCTTTGGCAATCTCTATAATATGTATTTCCTGAATATTGTCCTGCTTTAATGTTTTGCCCTCAATCTAATCAAATACCATGTAATAGTGGTTATCCACAAACAGCCATGGTTTTCTATTAAATAATTTTGCACACACAGCATTAATACCTGCTTGTTTAGCTGCATGAGAATATAACTCCGACAATAAATAATTATTTTCCGCTTCAGCTCGAGACATGATTTCAGAATTCAGTACTTTAATCGCAAATATTCCTTTATTTGTTTCTACTTTATAAAGCTTATGCAGTAAACCGCCTGAAATAGGCAAAGGTTCATTATAAACTTCATTGATGCCAATATTAAACAATAATTTTAAAGCCAGTTTCTTATTCATTTAATTCCTCTGTAAAATCAGGATTTATAATTAATTTTATTTAAACATTATTCACTTATTGTTTAGCGATGTTTGACAAGTCATTTAACAATTAACTTATCCTAAGCATAACTTAGTGTAAAAGCACTTCCCAAAATAATTGTTGAGAAGTGTATAAATGCTAGTTTAAATATGTACACTCTCGCTTAAATAAGTATGTACAAAATCGACT
The DNA here is from genome assembly GCF_004359545.1 of Macrococcus lamae. GTDB lineage: Bacteria > Bacillota > Bacilli > Staphylococcales > Staphylococcaceae > Macrococcus > Macrococcus lamae. The sequence continues at coordinate 170,068 of NZ_SCWB01000002.1, read as the reverse complement.
GAATTTCTCATAATTTTATAGAGGTGAAATTATGAATTATACAGTCAATTTAGACACAGAATTTAAGATCACAAGTCTTTCAGACTTATCCAGACTGAAAGATATAATGGAGAGTGCGAAAATGAAAATTAATAAGAGTAAGCTGGCAAGAGAGCTTGGGAAGGATAGACGTACTGTAGACAAATATCTGAATGGATATGCGCCTACGTCTACTAGAAAAAGAATCTCAAAGATTGATAAGTACTATGATATAATCACTCAGCTTCTGTCAGATGAAAGCAAGCAGATTTTTTATTATAGACGCGTATTGTGGCAGTATCTGAAGGACGACCATGGATTGGATTGTTCCCAGTCGCTTTTCAGAAGCTATATCTCAAGACATCAAGCATTCAATGATTATTTTGAACAAGGAACCAAAATCAAAGCTCCTAAAGGAGCACCACGCTACGAAACTTCCCCTGGTGCCCAAGCTCAACTCGACTGGAAGGAGAATATTAAGTTCCATCTGAAAGACGGCAATATCATTGAAATCCATATTGCCGTGCTGATACTTTCTCATTCACGGTTCCGGATTTTCCATATTTCCACCACTAAATCACAGGAGGTACTTAAATCCTTCCTGACTGAATCTTTTGAGATGATCGGTGGTGTTCCGAGGGAACTTCTCACAGATAATATGAAGACGGTAATGGATCGACCACGCACTGAATTCAGCAGGGGAAAAGTAAATGACCGATTTGAACAGTATGCGAGTGATATGGGGATGAAAGTCAGACCGTGTATCGCTGGAAGACCCAGAACAAAAGGCAAGGTGGAGACGACCATGAAGTTACTTGATGAAATTCATGCCTATCAAGGACAGTTTGACCTGCCGGAACTGTATGCATTCATCTCAAAGCTTAATCAAAGGGTAAACTATCAGTTACACCAGGGTACGGGCAGGATTCCCATTCTTGAATTAGAAAAAGAAAGGAGCCACCTACTCCAGCTACCAACTGACAAAGTAAGAGACTCCTATAGAATTATTGGACAAACTGTAAAAGTGAACTCCTCCAATATGATCACCTATAAAGGCAACCAGTATTCGGTCCCATCCGAATACATATGGAAGCGTGTCCAGTTACAAGTGTTCAATAACCAAATCCATGTCTATTATAACATGAAACTCATTGCCTGCCACACTCTAAGCAGATCCAGGCTCAACTATAAAGAAGAACACTACATTGAGTCACTGAAGGTGTCATCACCTTATTACCCAGAAATCGACGATCTGGCAAGGGCAAATCTCAGAGCAATCGGGGAGATGTATGAATGATGGAGACAACTTCAAACTACAGACAGCTTCTCTCAAATCTGGAATACCTGAAACTGAAACAGATGGTCCTACATCTGGATGAAGTCGTCGACTTCAGCATCACTCATGAAGTTTCTTTCACCGACTGCCTCATCCGGCTGACCAATCATGAGATTGATGTCAGGGAGAAGAACATGATCCAGTCTATGGTCAAAGTCGCCGGCTTTCCTTTCCTGAAGGAGATGAACAGTTTTGATTTCAAGTTTCAGCCTGGTATCAATCAACAGCAGATGATGGATTTTATGTCGCTGAGATTTATAGAGAATCAGGAAAACATCGTCTTTCTGGGACCCAGTGGCGTCGGAAAGACCCATCTAGCCACTTCCATCGGGATAGCAGCAGCTAAGAAACGAAACAGCACCTATTTTATTAAATGTCATCAGCTCATTGAAGATCTACGGAAAGCACGGAATGAAGGCAGGCTTGAGTCAAGGCTGAAACACTATACTAAATACAAGCTTCTGATCATTGATGAAATCGGCTATCTTCCGATAGACGTCGAAGACGCAAAACTATTTTTCCAGCTCATTGACCGGCGTTATGAGAAGAAGAGCACCATACTGACTACCAACGTCAATTTCAAGGCATGGGATGAAGTATTTCTGGATACTAAGATAGCCAATGCGATTCTCGATCGCATCCTTCATCACGCCACTATAGTTTCAATCGTCGGACCATCTTATAGACTGAAAAATCATTTTCCTTCGGATAAGGAATAAAATTGTGCATCGTTATTTAGGCAAAACTGTACATATTAAACTTGACGTTTATAGAAGTGCTTTTACATAGCTATTTAAATCATTAATTTACAGCTCTCCAAACAAATACAGACTTAAAATTCCTAGTAATCCAATAATTGCAGTAAATGCAGCGACTATTATAGTTTTCTCTATGAAATATTTTTTATTATTTCTAGATTTTTGATTGACTTGATATCCGTTCTCCATATAGTCTAATATTTCTTTATACGTTTGAACATTATATTTATTCTTCAACTTTTCAATCTTTATAGCAAAGTACATAGATATCATCCATAAAATAAGCGGTATTAACCACCCAAACCAGCTATCACTGAATTTCAATGCGGCTCCCATAGAAATGATACTCAACAATATAAATCCTAGCATCATCCACGTATACTTAGTCATTTCATCTTTGCCAACAGCATTCTTCATTTCTACAACATCTCCTTTAACAAGTTCGTCTAAAGAAACATTGAATAATGAAGTAAGTGCAATCAAATTGTGAAGATCCGGATAACTTCTTTTATTCTCCCAGTTAGAGATGGTCTGACTAGAAACATAAATCTTATCTGCCAATTCTACTTGAGACAAATTAAGTTCCTTTCTATAAATTCTAATTTGATGACCTACATTCATTTTCAACAGCTCCTTCCCTATCAACATAACGATTTAAAGCGATATTTGCTATCTAATATCTTTATAATTTAGCATTAAAGAGACTATAAGATTTTTTATAGACTCTTTATTTCTCAGGAAATAATTTAAAATATGAATGCTTTTATTAACCTCTTCCGATCGAAGTCTAAAATTTCAAGCAGCATAAAAATTAATTCTTCAACTCTTATTCATTCAACTTGATATTGTTTAAAATATCAATATCTAAAAATTCTGGTTACTAACTAACATAATTACGATTATGTTAGTTACAATTATCCATTTTATTTTCTGTCAAAAAAAGTATTTCTCAACTTTTCCTGAAAAATGTGTTAACGTTTTTCAATTACATAAAAACAGTCTATGCTATTTCATCAAATGGCAATATAATAAACCTATTGCACAAACAAAGGTTAGAAATTATAGAATATAACTTTTCTGCCGATTTTGTACGGTTTATATGAAAACATTTAAGGGGATGTCTTGATGAAAGTGATACAAAAAGCAAATTGTAATAATTCGCCTAAAAATCAAACAATCGCTGACTTAGTAAAATCCATTCTGTTAGGTGATGAATTGAGTATAAATAACATTTATGCACCAGGATTAGCTAGCATCAATCTTCCTGAATTTAAAAATATTGACGAAATGATTATTGAAACAGCTATAAGCCATGGTAAGGTAGGTTCAAGTTTATGTAGTTATCAAGTTGACAACGCAGAAAAGTACATTGGATTCTTTATTGAATTTAAGACTCATAAAGCTAAGGATGTTTCACAAATAATAGTTACAGCAGGATAGCTCTAGAGTACCTAATATGCACTCTTTCTATAGTTCAAAACCAATATATTTGGAGGAAATCATTATGAATTATAAAGCAGCATTGGAAGCATATAACAAAAATAAAAAAAGTTTTACTTATAGTATTCCTGAAATAGAAACCATCTTGATCAATGATTTAAAAGCTTTTGAAATTCCATTGAAAAACATGTCTAAGACAGATCTAAAAAATAATGAAGAAGTAACATACAAAAATGTTTTTAAAATGTATGTTATTGAAGATCAAGAAGTGTTAAATAAATTTAAAGACGAGTTTGATGATATTGGTATTGATTTAGACGAAGATGATAATGATTATACTGCTGACATGAAAGATAAATATGATTATGATACTCTTATTGTTAAGCATAATGAAGAACATGCTATGTCAGTCATCATTGAAACTAAAGATAAGAAAAATGTAAGTTTTCTATATGTTTGGGGCTCAATTAAGTTGCAAGAATTAATGTATTGTTATAGTCGAATAAAAGGCATGGATGAAGGAAATATTGATGATCCACATTTTCAGACATACTTAGAAATTTTGGTAAAACATGGATTTATAAAAGACTACAATTAAGAGCTGCACCCCAAAAGTTAGAACTCAAATTTAACTTTTAGGGTGCACTTTAGTTTCGTTAGTATTAGCTTCTCTTTTAATATCTTCAATGGAATCGATATATCTACACGGGATAAGATATTGCCAAGTAAAGATATTTAAAAATCTTTACTCATAATGTCCATATGCAGAATAAATTGTTACTGTTTTTTCTTCTTCATTTACTGTATATACTACACGACGCTGTACATTTTCCCTTTTGGAATAAAAGCCTTTAATAGGAGGAATTAGCTTTTCAAAAGAATGGTTACTTTTATATGGATTTTCTTTAAGTTGTTGAATGATATTTAAAAATTTAGCCTCTAAGAGCGTATTTTTTATTTTTTTCAAGTCTTTTTTAACACTAGATTTTATCACAATTCTATACATTACAAACTATCCCAGGTACTATCAAAATCAATGACTTCCTCGTTTTTACGTTCTTCAATTTGATTGACAATCCCTTTTTCAGATAAGAATAACGTTTCCTGTATCGCATTCCAGTCATCTTCCCCAACTAAAACTGCCCCTTTTTCTCCAATTTTAGTGGGTGCAATATAAACTTCTTTACTATCTTCATTAACAGATCTGATAATATTAAACAAATCTTTTCTAGCACTTGTAGGTGTGTAAGTAGTCATATTCAAGCCTCCTTTAACGTACGTTATAATGTACATTATAGCATCTACTTATTAAGTATAAAAGAAAAATGACATACGATAACATAGAAGTAATCTTCTAAAATAATTTTTAAGCCGTTGATGTAATAAGTCTGATATGACTCTATAAAAATATTTTTTCCTACTAAACATAAAGCGATACTTAAAGACCAAAATTCTTAGAATAAAATCTATTCGTCAGCAGTACTTTGATCTATCTTTCTATCGTCCGGTTATCGTCCGGTAATAAATCTTTTATTTCAATTCATATTAAGTATCTACATACTCGAAATTTTTCATTTTTACTCGAAACTCTATTAAACCCTTGATAATATTGAACTTTTAACATTTTAACTTGATATTATTTTTAGTAACTCGATAGTTTTAGTTTTTTACTCGATATCTCATCAAATACTGCTATAAGAGCATTCATAGCATAGTTTTTAAAATTATCTATCTAGTAACTCGATAGTTTCGACTTTTTACTCGATAGCTTGTTATAATTAATGAATTTCTTTTAAAGTATGAAACTTATGAGGGTCTTTAGGATGTGATTGATGTACTTCTATAATATCTTTATCTATAAGCTTAGTCAGAATTTTTCTAGTTGGTACTAAACTTCTTCCTATTAATTCGGCTGTTTTAGAAGGGGTTAAAGGACCACTATTATACAAATGTCTAACAATTTTTCCTTCATTGCTATCCAAACTACTAAATAACTCAGGCGTTATTATCTTACTTACTCGACCTGTTTCTCTTTCTTTTCTGGCAACGATATTATTCTTCAAAGTCAGCTGAACTGCACTATTGTTCGGCTCTGAATAAACTGGATCATCCATGAAATAGTCTTTCATTTCATCAAATATACGTCCAACACCTTCATTTGATTCTCTAACCCACTTATATTGAGTTAGTGCTGCAGTCAGTTTTACGGGTTTTCTCTATTATTTTCATCTCGGTCCAATCTCGGCCCAATTATTTAATTAAAGATTATTATATTAATCATAACCTTCAATTTTTAATTTGTACTTACTAGATGATGATTGACCAATCAATATAATTTTATTTTTTTCTCTTAAACTTTTTAGAATTCTTTTACTTGTAGTTGTAGAAAATCCGCATAATCTCTCTACTTCACGTCTTGTAATAAATTCATATTTAGAAAGATATTCTAGTATCATTACTTCACCTTTTGTCTCATCAAACTCTTTGTCTTTAAAGTATTCAATTTGATCATCAAATTCTGCATAAACTCTATGAGTAAACATATAACTATTTTTATGCTCTCTTTGAATTATGTTCTTCTTCTGTATCAAATCATTTAATACGACCAGTACAGATTGATGACTAATCTGTGCAACTTCAGCTGCTTCAGCTAATGTTATTTTCTTATTTTCCTTTATATACTTTAATATACAAATTTCTTGAACTGAAAACGTATTATTCTTCTCTTCTTCTTTTGTTATAAATTTTAAGAATTCAATGTCCTCTGTGCTACTACGAAGTATTAGCTGAACTGAATTACTATATAACGTATAGTCAGGAGCTGATTTCCCTAACGATAACATGTCTTTAAATATAATATCCACACCCTGTCCTGATCTTTGGACATACTTTAGTTTTTGGAAAGTTTCTGCAATTAGTTTATTTCTAGGAGTAGATTGATGACTGATGATATTTTTATTACTGATACCCTCAGGAAATGAACCTGGATTTTCTATATGTATTTCATTAGGATAAAATTTAATAATAATCGATGATAAACTTTCATAGTCTCTATGCGTCATAGCATTTAATAAGGCTTCTTGGAATACATTCATTGGATAATCTAATACTTCTAATTTAAATAAACCAATTTGAATATTCTTTATATTATTTTGGTCTTCAAAAATTTGTTGGATTCTATCTAGCGCTCTTAATAATGGAACTTTTAATTCTATGCGCTTATGATACTCGATTTCCCCTTCTTTATAAGTTAACACTATTATTTCTGATTGTGGCAGATATTTAGAAATAGCATTTTCAGTTCCAACAAATAAACATCCTGCAACCGTAAGTTTTATTTCTTCATTTATCAATTCAATGAGTTCCAAATCTTTCAAAAAGCTAATATCATCTAAATTATATAGTGTTGAATCTTTATCACGTGCTTGTAATTTACGTTTCAAATTTTCTACTTCATAAAAATCTACATCTTCTTGATTGATGGTTCAATCACTTTTGATGAATAATCACCTTTGAATCCATCAATTCTGTTTGAACTATATTCAACTGGATAATCAGGTTTAGTGTTTTTTCCCAATCTTTTATACGAAATTCCTTTTGATGTAGAAATTTTATTAGGAGATTTTTCTACAGTAATTTGTAATATAGTTTTATCTTGAATTTGAACAATTTCTATCTCTGTAAATAACTTTGGTATCGTTTTGTCATAAATTGATTCAATAATATTTTGAGTATCAAAACTATTACAGCCAGTGATCTCTCCATTATCTTCAACTCCTGCAAAAATTCTTCCGCCTTTTGTATTAGCAAAGCCAACTGCTTCTTTAACTAATAAATCAATCATTTCTTTGAAATGCGGAGTTTTTATCCAACTTTTAAATTCTACTGTGTTAGATTCTCCATTCTTGATTACTTCTAAAATATCCAAAATTATATCACCTCTCTGCATTAATAACGTGATCTTAATCACTATAATAGCACATGCGTATTAAATATCAGGAAAATAAAAATGACTAAATTACTTTATATAATCATAAAAGCACTTCTCGAATATTTTAGAAAATCACTTTTAAAATATTTTATATTAAGTAAAGAAGACTAGTTAGGCTGTTAGACGAAGGTTGATCAAAATAAGTTTTAATTTTATCATCAATATTATAATGTATGTTAGTCATAGAAAAATTAGGTCATTTTATATAGTGTCATACCATTACATATTGTTGAAATTTCTACATCATTAAAACAAAACAGCTCCTCTTGGGTAACTAAAAGGTAATTAAAGTTCTCAATAAAAACAAAAAAAGCACTTCCTGGAAGATTCCAAGAAGTGCTTTGAACATTTCTTCAATTGAACACAAATCGCTGACGCAATTTGCGTACCCAATCTGTAAGCGAATAAATTCGCAACAGCTTCGGCATATTAACGTTTTGAGAACTGTGGTGAACGACGAGCGCCTTTAAGACCTGGTTTTTTACGTTCAAAAAATTATAGAGTTTCAGCTATAATCATGAAGTGTCGTAAGCGTTGATATTAAAGGATTTGTCAAAAACTAAGTATCAATAAAAATCACTTAATTTCAACAAAGGGTACTTAAAGGGTAACATTTTCAAACTAAAATCTGCTGGTCGGCAGTTCTAATAATTTCTCATATTGCTTATTTATTTAAGCAAAATCTTAATATTTTTTTGTAAATACTTGAAGCGTTCCGTTTGAAAAAATAAAGCTCTTATAAAATCAGTATAATTTTTAGTTTTTCTGTAGTATTCAATTTTCTTACTCGCACCAGTTTCCAAATAATCCTTTAGTTTTGCTAACCATATTCCAACTTCTTTTTCAGTAATATACCTTTCTTCAAGCAAACTCACAAGAATCATAGACATTCTTATATCTTCGTCATCAATATAACAAACACTATTTAGTTGCAATTTGAATATATTAGAATTGATACCTTCTAATATTTCGTTAACAAGGTTCTTTTTAAAATATCTAGATTTAATGCATTCCACAATTAAATCAGATGTGTGTGCAGGAGCATGGGCCCACCCTTTATCTTCCACCCATCCTCGAACATCAATTTCTACTTTAAAATAATGCAGACTATTTTTTATTATTTTATTAAAATCCCTCTCTGAAAGTATTATTGATTGATTATCATAGCAGATAATAGCATGTAAAAACAATATGCTAAAACTTCTAGTAAAAACACTATCTGTATTTGTTTCCCCAATATTAAATGAAAGATTCTTAATACATTGATTAATAATCTTACTAATTTGTTCTCTATTCAAACTATTATTCAATAGTATTTGGCAAAACTCATTATAAATGATTTGATCGCGTATATGACTATCAGTATGCCCTATATTTTCAAGCATTTCAGTTAATAATCTATCCAGCATTTCAGATGTTCCACTAGTACTGTTTTTATATTTTTTCAGTAAGTCCTCAATCATATAAGCTTCTCTTTTCATTTAATTTGTTTTATCAACTGTATTAATTAGTATTTTATCGACTACTCGATAGTTTTAGTTTTTACTCGAAACCCTGCTAAACATTGTTGTAAAAGCATTTATAGAATATTTTAAGATACTGACTATCTAGTTACTCGAAAGTTTTTATTTTTACTCGAAACCCCAAAAAATGCATGACAGCATTGACTTTTTATCATTTTTACTTCAATTCTTTCTTACTTACTCGAAAGTTTTCAAAACTGCTCGTTAGTCTAGTAGATAATAAGTTCTTTTTGGATCATTTTTACTTGATCCATGTGTAGATATAATATTCATTTCCTCTAGTTCCTTCAATCTTTTTCTCGCTGTAGGAATAGATCTTCGGATTACATTTGCAATTTGTGAAGCTGTTAATTCTCCTTGATTATATAAATGTCTCACAATCATTTCTTGCTGCTCATTTAAGCTTTCAAATAATTCAGGCGTTATTATCTTACTTACTCGCCCTGTCTCTCTCTCTTTTCTGGCAACAATATTATTCTTTAAAGTCAGCTGAACTGCACTATTGTTGGGCTCTGAATAGACTGGATCATCCAAGAAGTAGTCCTTCATTTCATCAAATATACGCCCAACGCCTTCATTTGATTCTCTTACCCACTTATATTGAGTAAGGGCTGCAGCCAGTTTAGGATTTCTTGAATATCGCTCTTCTTTAATATTCTCTAAAGTAACTGAAGCCGGAAGTGCACCTGGACTATTTATTTCTAGCCTGTCATCAAACATTTTTATTCTGATATGATCCCCTTGATTATCATATCTGCGATGAACGATGGCATTAATCATGCCCTCGAACCAAGCAAACTCAGGATACTCAGGAAGCGTGACAAATCTCCCTTCTTTCCCTAAGAACGTATATTCTCGTAACTGCGTATTGATAAATGCTCTCGCTTCTCTAATAGCTTTAGGTAACGCATTCTCAAAAGTTATATCTTTAACCACATTCAGTCTTGATCCTGATTCTTCTTTAGTCCCTTCATACCTCATAAAACGAATACGAGCACTCGGAAAATAGACATTGATATTATCACTAAATAGAAGTAAACCTGCTACTGTCAGTTGTTCATTTCTCATAAAACCTCTGGCTTTCAGCAACTTCTCAGTACTTACATGCGTACCTAACAGTTCCTTAAATTCATCTACCAGTTCTTCATTTACATCATCTATAGAAGAATATTCAACAAGTTCTTCTTCAAAACGTCTTGCCCCACGATCATATTCTAGATTTGTGATCTGTGGATGGGTCAGTTTCTTACTTTTATCATTCACTCGCAGATAAACAGAATCATCTTTTAGAGTGATAATGGCATCATAGCTAGGTTCTATATTAAACAGCAGAATTTTATCTTCATTACCTTCACTATTTTCAACTTCTATTATTTCATGAGAATAGCGAGGTGCTCTCGAAAGATACTCGAATGGTGCTTCAATATACTCCTCCATACTCTTTGCTTTCGGATGATTAAATCCGCTGATTTCTCCATTATCTTCGATCCCAATAACTAAGACACCACCTTCAGCATTCGCAAAAGCACTGATATGCTGGGCTATATCTTTAGGATGAATGGATGCTCTTTTTCTATCCAGCAATTGACCTTCCGATTCATACTGATAGAAATTTATTCTGTCTATCATATTTTTCACCTCAATAACCGTTCATAAAAGGAATTTGTCATATCAAATTATAACATAACGAACCGAAATATCTGGATAGTAATACGATCACTATACGTATGTCAGCAGATAAAAAATTATTAGCATTTCACTTAGTATCAATCAGTATCATAAACTGTCATATATCTTTATTTCATTCTATAATGTTACCTTGGTAAAACCCTATTAAGATACTTTAAGGGTAACATCCATGTCGAGAACATATAAAAAAGCACTTCCCGAATATTTTCGAGAAGTACCTTGAACCCTTGGTATAAAAGGAATTAACGTTTTGAGAACTGTGGTGAACGACGTGCGCCTTTAAGACCTGGTTTTTTACGTTCTTTCATACGTGGGTCACGTGTTAACATGCCCGCACGTTTTAATGTACCACGGTATTCTGGATCTGCTTCTAACAATGCCCGCGCGATTCCGTGACGGATAGCTTGTGCTTGTCCTGTGAAACCGCCACCTTGAACGTTTACTAAAACGTCGTAGTTACCTTTAGTTTCTGTCAGATCGAATGGTTGGTTTAAGTCTAAGATTAATGATTCAAATGGTAAGTACTCACGTACGTCACGTTTGTTGATCGTGATGTTACCTTCGCCCGGTACTAAACGTACACGTGCTACTGAATGTTTACGACGGCCTGTGCCTTGGTATTCAACTTGTGCCAATGTATTGTCCTCCTCTTAATTAACCACGTAACTCGTAGTTTACTGGTTGTTGTGCTTGGTTTTTGTGTTCTGGTCCAGCGTAAACGTGTAATTTTTTACCCATTTTATCGCCTAATGAACCTTTTGGTAACATGCCTTTGATTGATGTTTCAAGTAAACGTACTGGATTTTTCTCGCGTAATTCACCAGCAGTGATCTGTTTTAAACCACCTGGGTGTAATGAGTGACGGTAGTAGATTTTATCAGCTGGTTTGTTACCTGATAAGTAGATTTTTTCAGCGTTGATGATGATCACGTGATCGCCACAGTCAACGTGTGGTGTGAATGTTGGTTTGTTTTTACCGCGTAAGATAGATGCTACTTCTGAAGAAAGACGACCTAAAGTTTGTCCTTCTGCATCAACAACGTACCATTTGCGTTCGATGTTTGATTCGTTAGCCATAAATGTTTGACGCATTTCGATTTCCTCCTAAAATAAAAAAAATTCCCTCTGATTTCCTGTCTATATATCTGTAACACAATAAGTTTCCGGGGCTTATTGTAGTGGTTGATATTAAACAATACCGTTGTTTATCTTATAACATTTCAGTGGGTATTGTCAATGATTAATGTGTAATTCTTTCTTTGTTTTTCTTGGTGATGATTTCTATGTCACTGGGCAGATCTTCTCTCAGTTCTGCTTCGCTCAGATAGATCTTCTCAAGGTACAGTCCTTCTGCCGGTGCTGTCTTCCCTGCCTTCTCACGGTTGCGTGCAGCGATGATGTCTGGAATGGCATTTCCTTCTTTCTTGCCCTGTCCGACGTCTAGCAGATAGCTGACCATGATTCTCACCATGTTGTAGAGAAATCCTGAACCGATGACGTGGAACTCGTAGCCATCACGCGTTTCTTCGACGGTGAACTGGTAGATGGTGCGTTCTTTGTTCTCGATTTCTGTCTTCGCTGAGCAGAATGATGTGAAGTCATGAGTCCCGAGGAAGTGCTGTGCCGCTTCCTGCATCGGTTTTAGGTCAAGCTGATACGGATAGTATGTCTCTATGCCGTTCTTCATCACATCTCTATGCAGTCCTTGATACACTTTGTAGCGGTAGGCTTTGCCGATACAGTCGTACCGTGAATGAAAGCTCTCAGGAATCTCTCTGACTGATGTAATATAGATGTCCTCCGGCAGCGCTGAATTAAAGGCGTGCTGCCACTTCTCAGGCGTCAGATTCATCGTTGTATCGAAGTGAACGTACTGGCATAACGCATGGACCCCTTTGTCCGTTCTGGACGACGGATGGATTCTGACAAATGTTCTGTGCATCCGCTTCAGGATACGTTCTAATTCATACTGTACAGTGCGGCCAACGTTTTGGATCTGGAATCCTTGAAAGTTTGCACCGTTATATGTCAACTGCAGTAATATACGCATAAGTCACCTCTAAGTTCTAAAGTACAGTATAGCAAGGGTAATCGGAATGACTGTGATGAGTGCCCATGTATCACGTGCCTGCCAGTCAAGTTTCCGGTATTTCGTCCGGCCGATATCTCCTCTGTAGCCACGCACTTCCATCGCTATGGCTAAATCTTCCGCCCGTTTGAACGCAGAGACAAAGAGCGGCACAAGGAGCGGCGTGATTGCTTTAAGCCTGCTCATAAAAGATCCGGACGTCATATCAGAGCCGCGGGACATCTGCGCCCTCATGACTTTTGTCAGCTCGTCCATGAGCGTCGGTATAAATCTCAGCGCAATCGACATCATCAGTGCAAATTCATGAACAGGCACTTTCAGTTTCTTCAGCGGGTTCAGGAGCGACTCGATCGCGTCTGTCAGTGAAATCGGACTTGTCGTCAGTGTCATGATTGTCGTCAGGAAGATAATCAGAACAAAACGCATGCTGATGAACAGCCCTTGAATGATTCCATTGCTGTCTATATCAATAATGCCATAGCTGAACAGGTTCTGGCCGCCTTTTGTTAAGAAGACGTGCATCAGGAACGTAAACGCTAATAGCAGTAGAATCGGTTTCAGTCCGCCAATCAAAAACGACAGCTTTAAGTTTGATAAGTAAAGAATGACAAGAATCATGACTAAGAGTATGCCATAGGTCGTGATACTGTTCGCCATAAATATCACAATCATCATGATAAAGACAAATACAATCTTCATGCGCGGGTCGAGACGGTGGATATAGGAATCGATCGGCACATAGCGGCCAAGTATCATCTGATCAAGCATGTGACGTCCTCCAGTCCTGATACATGCGCTTGAAGTCATCGATGGAGAGGGCAAGATCCGAGAACTTCATTCCATGCTTCTCTTCCACTGCCCGCTGCAGCTGAACGATTTTCGGCGGCAGTAAGTCAAAATGGGACAGATCCTGGCTGTAAATATCTCGAGGCGTACCTTCCATGACAATCGTCCCATGATGCAGTACACGGATTTCGTCAGCACGTGCCGCCTGCTCCATCTGATGGGTCACTAAGATAACCGTGATGCCTGTCTCTTTCTGGATATCATCAAATAACTGCATGATCTCCCGCTGACCGGCAGGATCAAGCCCTGCTGTCGGTTCGTCAAGAACAAGTATATCCGGTTCCATTGCCAGTACTCCTGCGATTGCCACACGTCGCATCTGACCGCCTGACAGCTCAAACGGTGACTCATCCAGCAGTTTTGGATCGAGTTTCAATAAGTCTATCAGTTCATGTGCTTTCTTGATCGCTGTTTCTTCGCTCACACCGAAGTTCTTCGGGCCAAAGATAATGTCTTTCAGCACAGTCTCTTCAAATAACTGCTGTTCAGCGAACTGGAAGACGACTCCAACTTGACGTCTGAGTGGTGCAAGATACTTATTCTTAGTCTTGTTTGTAATCGTCAGATCATCAAACTGTACAGCACCTTCAGTCGGCTTCAACAAACCATTCAGATGCTGGATGAGCGTTGATTTACCGGAACCCGTATGACCGATAATGGCGTAGTACTTCCCCGCCTCAAAAGACGTATTGATGTCATACAGCGCCCGCATTTCGAACGGGGTTCCTTTTGAATAGGCATAGCCTGTCTGTTCGAAAGTAATCATAAGCGGTCCAGCAGCTCCTTATCCAGTACAAATTCTGTCTTCCCAGTAAGCGTATGATAGACCTTCATAGAGAAAGGCAGATCAAGACCGATCGCCATCAGACGATCTCCGTGTGCGAATATAGCTTCAGGCGTACCTTCCATGATCAGCTGTCCTTGTTCAAGCACCAGTATCCGGTCTGCGTGAATTGTTTCCTCAAGGTCGTGTGTGATGGCAATGACGGTTAAGTTAAGACGCTGCTGCAGCTCACGGATCACTGTCATAATTTCAAGACGTCCTTCAGGGTCAAGCATCGCTGTCGCCTCGTCCAGTATAATGACGTCCCGTCGAAGTGCGATGACACCTGCTATCGCGACACGCTGCTTCTGCCCTCCTGACAGATGATGTGGTTCATGTGTCTTCATATGGGACATTGAGACAGCTTCCAACACGTCATCAACACGCATGTGCATCTCATCATAATCAATGCCGTGGTTCTCTAAGCCGAACGCTACATCATCTTCAACCGTCGCACCGACAAACTGATTATCCGGATTCTGGAACACCATGCCGACCCGCTGATGGACGTTATACCAGTTCTCTTCAACGACCTCGATACCCTGGACAAGCACTTTACCCGTCTGCACTGGCATAATCGCGCCGAGCAGTTTCACAAGTGTCGACTTTCCGGAACCGTTATGTCCGACAATCGACACCCATTCACCACGCTCCACAGAAAACGACACGTCCGTCAGCGCGTTCACGTCACGCTCCGGGTACCGATGACTGAGTCCCTTCACTTCTATTACTGCCATACTCACACCTCCTATCATTTAGCTAATAGTATAACAAAAGTTAATCCCCTATTTCATTCTAGTCAGCATTCAATCACAGAAATTAAGATTAAACAGTCACTACAATAAAATTCTGTATATAAACAAAAAACCCGGACATCCGGATTTCATGAAAAAAGCGCGCACTCTGCCACGAGGTCACGCATTTCTGTGTTCAATTGTGGCAGAATACTCTGAGCTAGACAATATCTATGTGTGGTAGACATTATCGTTGCACTCATTTGCTTATAAGTGTGTGTAAGTAAGATAACCGATCCCTATAAATCTTATACTAATTCAATGATTACCATTTCTGAACCGTCTCCGCGACGTGGTCCAACTTTCATGATACGAGTGTATCCACCTTGACGCTCAGTGTAACGTGGTGCAACCTCATTGAATAATTTTTGTACTGCAAACTGAGTTGTTTCATCTTCGTTAGTGATTTCAACACGACGTAATACTTGTGCTGCCTGACGACGTGCATGCAAGTCACCGCGTTTACCTAAAGTGATTAATTTCTCAACGATTTTACGTAATTCTTTCGCACGTGCTTCAGTCGTTTCAATACGCTCGTTAACGATTAAAGATGTAGCTAAATCGCGTAACATTGCTTTACGTTGATCTGAAGTACGGCCTAATTTTCTGTAGCCCATGAATCGTACCTCCTTCTATCAGTCTTCTTTTCTTAATCCAAGACCTAAATCTTCTAATTTAAATTTAACTTCTTCTAAAGACTTACGACCTAAGTTACGAACTTTCATCATGTCCGCCTCAGATTTGTCTGCCAGTTCCTGTACAGAGTTAATACCCGCACGTTTCAAGCAGTTATAAGAACGTACTGAAAGATCTAATTCTTCAATCGACATTTCAAGTACTTTTTCTTTATGATCTTCTTCTTTTTCAATCATGATTTCAGCGTTCTGTGCTTCGTCTGTCAAATCAACAAAGATATTCAAATGTTCAGTCATAATCTTCGCACCAAGCGATACAGCTTCCTGCGGAGTCAATGAACCGTCTGTCCAGACATCCAATGTCAATTTATCAAAGTTAGTACTTTGTCCTACACGAGTATTTTCAACTGTATAGTTCACACGCTCAACTGGTGTATAGATGGAATCCACCGGAATGACACCGATTGGTAAATCACTTGTGTTATTATCTTCTGCTAAAGTGTAGCCGCGTCCTGCATTAGCAATCAAACGCATTTTAAGATGTCCGCCTTTTGACACTGTTGCAATCTGTAAATCAGGATTTAAGATTTCAACATCACTGTCATGCATAATATCTTTAGCTGTAACAACACCAGCATCTTTCACATCAATTTCAAGCGTCTTATCTTCATCTGAATAGATTTTAAGAGCTAATTTCTTAATGTTCATGATCATCGTTGTTACATCTTCCACGACATTCTCTACAGTAGAGAACTCATGAAGAACACCTTCGATTTCAATGTTTTTGACAGCCGCACCTGGTAAAGAAGATAGTAGGATACGACGTAAGGAGTTACCTAAAGTTGTTCCAAACCCGCGTTCCAGCGGTTCAACTACGAATTTACCGAATTTAGAATCTTCACTAATTTCAACTGTCTCAATTCTAGGCTTTTCGATTTCGATCATTTATTTATCCTCCTTCAACAACGTCGAATAATTTTTTAGTTCGTCTACTATTATAACTGTCTCCGAGTACTAAAAGAAATTATACGCGACGACGTTTCGGTGGACGACAACCGTTGTGTGGTACTGGTGTAACGTCTTTGATTGCAGTGATTTCAAGACCAGCTGATTGCAATGCACGAATCGCTGCTTCACGACCTGCACCAGGACCTTTTACAGTTACTTCAACTGATTTTAAACCATGTTCCATAGCTGCTTTAGAAGCTGTTTCTGAAGCCATCTGAGCTGCGAATGGAGTTGATTTACGTGAACCTCTGAAACCTAATGCACCAGCAGATGACCATGATAATGCATTACCGAATTCATCTGTGATAGTGACGATTGTATTGTTGAATGTTGAACGGATGTGAGCTACACCGTTTTCAATATTCTTTTTAACTCTACGTTTACGTGATACTTGTTTACGTGCCATGAAATTCTCACTCCTTTACTTATTATTTCTTCTTGTTAGCTACAGTTTTAACTGGGCCTTTACGAGTACGAGCATTGTTTTTAGTGTTCTGTCCACGTGTAGGTAAACCACGACGATGACGAATACCTCTGTAAGAAGCAATTTCCATCAGACGTTTGATGTTTAAGTTTGTTTCACGACGAAGGTCACCTTCTACTTTGTAACCATCAACCGTTTCACGAATTTTGTTTAATTCATCTTCTGTTAAATCGCGCACACGAGTGTCTTCAGAAACGCCTGCTTCTGCAAGAACTTTTTGTGCGGAAGTTTTACCGATACCATAAATGTAAGTCAACGCGATTACAACGCGTTTCTCACGAGGGATATCTACACCTGCGATACGTGCCATTTATAGTGCACCTCCTATTATATTAGCCTTGTTTTTGTTTGTGCTTTGGATTTTCACAAATTACCATTACTTTACCGTTTCTGCGGATAACTTTACATTTTTCACAGATCGGTTTAACTGATGGTCTTACTTTCATGTTTATTACCTCCTATTTATGATGGAGTTCTTCTTATTTATAACGATACGTGATTCGTCCACGCGTTAAATCATATGGACTCATTTCAACTGTCACTTTGTCGCCAGGCAGAATACGAATATAATTCATGCGGATTTTACCGCTAACGTGCGCTAAGATCTCATGACCATTTTCTAATTCTACTTTAAACATAGCGTTTGGTAAAGTATCGAGTACTGTACCTTCTAATTCAATAACATCTTGTTTAGCCATTATCAATTGCCCCCTTATATAGTATTTAAGAAAAGTTACATGCATTCATCCTTAACCAGATAATTATACCTGAATATTGATGATTTTCCTAAAGACTCGTTCTAACTTCAGGTGAGATAACGTCACTTAGTGCTGAATCACCATACATATCGTTATAATAATAGGATACTCCGTGATGCTTACCACCTAAGTGATTCACCCGGAGGCGAATGAGAGGTACATGAATTATAGGTTAGTCAATATACTTTCAACGTCTGTTGTTACGTCCTTGATGTCTCTTGAGCCATCAATATTTTTAAGCACGCCTTCACTCTTGTAAAAATCAAGTAGCGGCTTTGTCTGCTTAATGTTGACGCTAAGACGGTTAGCAACAGTTTCAGGATTGTCATCCTCACGTTGATATAATTTCCCACCATCAAGGTCACAAATACCTTCAACTTTAGGTGGATTAAATACTAAATGATATGCTGTTCCGCACACTTCACAGATACGTCGGCCTGTCAGACGGTTCATCAGTTCTTCTTCCTGAACTTCGATGTTGACAACAGCTTCAATCTTGCGATCTGACTCTGCCATGATGTCATTCAATGCTTCTGCCTGCTCTACTGTACGCGGGAACCCATCTAGTAAAAATCCTTTTTTTGCGTCTTCTTCTGCTAATCTTTCTTTAACAATACCTATGGTCACTTCATCTGGAACAAGTTCACCTTTATCCATAAATGACTTCGCTTCGTTGCCGAGCGCAGTGCCATTTTTGATAGCGGCTCTGAACATGTCTCCAGTTGAGATGTGCGGGATAGGGTATTTCTTAATAATTTCACTCGCTTGAGTTCCTTTACCTGCGCCAGGTAAACCCATTAAAATGATATTCATGAATGCCCTCCTCTAGCGTCTTCTAAATCCTCTATATTCACGTTGTCCAAGCTGTGCTTTAAGTGCAGCGATTGTTTCCAGTGCTACCCCGATAACGATCAGCAGACTCGTACCACCAATCTGTAAGGACTGTGGTAAGTTCATCATGCTCGTTGCGATGATCGGAAGAATAGAAATTCCTGCAAGGAACAATGCACCGACAAAGGTCAGGCGGTAAAGGACTTTAGTGATATAGCTCTGTGTTTGCTTACCAGGACGAATACCTGGTACGTAACTTCCCTGTTTTCTTAAGTTCTCTGCCATCTGTTCAGGATTGACCTGTACAAACGCATAGAAGTAAGCAAAGGCAATAATTAAAGCCACATAGAAAATCATACCGACCGGATGTGTCGGATCCGCATAATTTGCGAAGCTTTTTGCCCATTCTGCATCTGGAAAGAACAATGTTAATGTTCTTGGCAGCATGAAGAATGCCATGGCGAAGATTACTGGAATAACTCCTGCAGCATTCACTTTCAATGGAAGGAATGTTGCTTGAGGTGCCAGACGGTTACCCGTTTGACGTTTTGCATATTGAATAGGTATTTTACGAACAGCCTGCAGTACGAAAACCGCACCAGCTGTGATAAGTATCATACCGATTAATAGTCCTAATGCTTTAAGTGCTGCCATTGTTGTATCATCTGCGCCTACAAAACTCTGCTGATAGAACTGCTGCAGTGCATTCGGTATAGAGGATAAGATCCCCGCGAAGATAATGATTGAAATACCATTACCGACACCAAACTGCGTAATCTGCTCACCTAACCACATTAAAAATGCGGTACCGGCTGTCAGTACTAATGAAATCAACAGGAAGTTCCAGATAGATGTGTTTGATATCAACTGGCCGCCCAGCATATTGTTAAAGCTGTAACTCATCCCTAGACCTTGAATGAAGGCTAGAATGATTGTGAAATAACGTGTAAACTGATTTAATTTCTTACGTCCGACTTCACCTTGCTTTGACCACTCGGTGAACTTAGGCACTACATCCATCTGGAGCAGCTGCACGACGATAGATGCTGTGATATAAGGCATGATTCCCATCGCAAGGATGGAGAAGTTCTGTAACGCCCCACCACCGAACGTATTGAATAAATCAGCTACGCCCGTTTGACCTTGCGATTCAAACGCCTCTGGATTAACGCCGGGAACTGGAATGTAAGTTCCGATTTTAAAGATAAGCAGCATTGCGAGAGTAAATAAAATCTTGCTACGAATTTCTTTAACTTTCAAGAAACTGATCAGTGTATCAAACATTAGATCACCTCGTGAGTTCCGCCCTTACCTTCGATTGCTTCAATAGCTGAAGCTGAGAATTTATGAGCTTTTACTGTAAGCTTTTTAGATAGTTCTCCGTTACCAAGAATTTTAATTCCTGATTTTTCGCTACTAACAACACCAGTTTCAAGTAATAAAGCAGGTGTTACTTCAGTACCTTCTTCGAAACGCTCTAATTGGCTTAAGTTAACGATAGCATATTCTTTACGGTTGATGTTAGTAAATCCGCGTTTTGGCAGACGACGGAATAATGGTAATTGACCACCTTCGAAGCCTAAACGTACGCCACCACCTGAACGAGCTTTTTGACCTTTATGACCGCGGCCACTTGTTTTACCGTTACCTGAAGCCATACCACGACCTACACGGTTACGTTCTTTACGAGCACCTTCTACAGGTTTCATCTCATGTAATTTCATTTCGGCACCTCCTTATTGATTTATACTTCTTTGACTGTCACTAAGTGACTGACTTTCTCGATTTGCCCACGAATCGCAGGGTTGTCATTAACTTCAACTGTTTGTTGCATTTTTTTAAGACCTAAAGCAGCAACAGTTTTACGTTGTGTTTCAGGACGACCGATGATACTACGAGTGAGGGTAATTTGTAATTTAGTCATTTGTATGCCCTCCTTAATTTAATAGTTCTTCGACTGTTTTGCCACGTAATTTAGCAACGTCTTCTGCTACTTTAAGTTCTTTAAGACCTTCAACTGTTGCACGAACCATGTTGATCGGTGTGTTTGAACCCAATGATTTAGATAAGATATCAGTAATACCTGCAAGTTCCAGTACGGCACGCACTGGACCACCAGCGATAACCCCAGTACCAGGTGCTGCTGGTTTGATTAATACGCTACCAGCTCCGAATCGACCAGTTACAAGGTGAGGTGTTGTACCATTCACACGAGGAACGTTGATCAGGTTTTTCTTAGCATCTTCAATTGCTTTTTTGATTGCTTCTGGTACTTCTTGTGCTTTACCAGTACCGAATCCTACGCGACCGTTCTTATCTCCGACAACAACGAGTGCAGTGAAACGCATACGACGTCCACCCTTAACTACTTTAGAGACACGGTTGATTGTAACAACGCGTTCTTCAAATTCTTTTACTTCTCTTTCACGACGCATTAAGAGTCCCTCCTTTTATTAAAATTGAAGTCCGTTTTCACGAGCTGCTTCAGCTAGAGCTTTAACACGACCATGGAATAAGTATCCTCCGCGGTCAAAGACAACTGCAGTGACACCTTTGTCAACTGCTGCTTTTGCTACTGCTTCGCCTACTTGTGCTGCTGCTTCTACATTAGAACCAGCTGTCAGACCTAAAGTTTGTGTAGATGCTTGTGCAATTGTAACACCTTGTACATCATCAATGACTTGTGCATAAATGTGTTTGTTAGAACGGTAAACGTTTAAACGTGGACGCTCAGTTGTACCAGCGAGTTTGCTACGTACACGGGCATGTCTTTTTAAACGGACTTTGTTCTTATCGATTTTTGCGATCATGTAAAATACTCCTTTCTTAAGTTAATTACTTACCAGTTTTACCTTCTTTACGACGAACATATTCGCCTTCGTAACGAACACCTTTACCTTTGTAAGGTTCTGGCGGACGAGTAGCACGGATGTTAGATGCAACAGCACCAACACGTTCTTTTGAGATACCTTCAACTTTAACACTTGTGTTTTTCTCAACTGATAATGTGATACCGTCTTCTGCAACGATTTCAACTGGGTGAGAGTAACCAACGTTAAGGATTAAGTTTTTACCTTGCATTTGAGCACGGTAACCTACCCCGATCAGTTCAAGTTTCTTTTCAAAACCTTTAGAAACACCTTCAACCATGTTTGCGATTAACGCGCGAGTTGTACCATGGATTGTTTTGTGTGCTTTAGAATCAGATGGACGAACTACTTCTAAAGTGCTGTCTTCTAATTTGTATGATAATTCTTCGTTAAATGTGTCTGTTAATTCACCTTTTGGACCCTTAACTGTTACTGTGTTTCCGTTGATCTTAACTTCAACACCAGTTGGGATGTCAATAACTTTCTTACCAACACGACTCATGAGTCGGCACCTCCTTCTTTATTAATTCTTACCAGATGTAAGCTAATACTTCTCCACCGATGTTACGTTGACGCGCTTCTTTATCAGTTAATACACCTTCAGAAGTAGAAACTAATGCAACACCAAGACCATTTAATACTCTTGGAAGCTCATCAGCTTTAGCGTATACACGTAAACCAGGTTTAGAGATACGTTTTAAACCAGTGATAACACGTTCGTTGTTAGAACCGTATTTCAAGAACATACGGATAACACCTTGTTTGTCATCTTCGATATATTCTACGCTTTTTAAGAAACCTTCACGTTTAAGGATTTCAGCGATTTCTTTTTTAATGTTTGATGCAGGTACTTCTAATTTCTCGTGGCGAACCATGTTTGCGTTACGCACGCGAGTAAGCATATCTGCGATTGGATCTGACATAGTCATTAAAATATCCTCCTTTCAACTCTTTGATTTTACCAGCTTGCTTTTTTAACGCCAGGAATCTGACCTTTATAAGCTAATTCACGGAAACAAATACGGCAAAGTTTAAATTTACGGATTACTGAGTGTGGACGTCCACAACGCTCACAACGAGTATAACCTTGAACTTTGAACTTTGGATCACGTTGTTGTTTAACAATCATAGATTTTTTAGCCATTTAACTTTTAGCCTCCTTATTTTTAGAGATTACTTTTGAAATGGCATACCGAATTGTGTTAACAATTCACGAGCTTCCTCGTCAGTGTTAGCAGTTGTAACGATAACGATATCCATTCCTCGTACTTTACTTACTTTGTCATAATCGATTTCAGGGAAAATCAATTGTTCTTTAACACCTAATGTGTAGTTACCACGGCCGTCAAACGCTTTGTTTGAGATACCACGGAAGTCACGTACACGAGGTAATGAAACATTCACTAATTTATCGAAGAATTCGTACATTCTTTCACCGCGTAATGTAACTTTCGCACCGATAGGCATACCTTCACGTAAACGGAATGTCGCGATAGATTTTTTAGCTTTAGTAACCATTGGTTTTTGACCAGTGATTGCTTGAAGTTCCTCAACAGCTGAATCAAGAACTTTAGAGTTCTGAACAGCATCACCGATACCCATGTTTACAACGATTTTTTCAATTCTTGGTACTTCCATTACTGATGAATAGTTGAACTTAGTCATCAACGCAGGAGTAATTTCTGTATTAAACTTTTCTTTCAAACGTGTCAAAGTGAGAACCTCCTTCCAAGATTATTAAATGATTTCTCCAGACTTTTTAGCCACACGTACTTTTTTACCGTCTTCTACTTTATAGCCGACGCGTGTTGGTTTGTTTGTTTTAGGATCTAGTAACATAACATTTGATACGTGAATCGCAGCTTCTCTTTCAAGAATTCCACCTTCAGGATTCATCTGTGATGGTTTCTGATGTTTTTTGATAATGTTAACACCTTCAACAATTACGCGATCTTTTTTAGGAAGTGCTTCAATCACTGTTCCTGTTTTACCTTTATCTTTACCTGTGATAACGATAACTTTGTCGCCTTTTTTTACATGCATGTCGTAGACACCTCCTCTATTTTTATGATTATTATAATACTTCAGGTGCTAATGAAACGATTTTCATGAAGTTGCCATCGCGAAGTTCACGAGCAACAGGTCCGAAGATACGAGTTCCACGAGGCCCTTTGTCGTCACGGATGATAACACATGCGTTCTCATCAAATTTGATGTAAGAACCATCGTTACGACGTACACCGGATTTTGTACGAACGATGACCGCTTTAACTACGTCACCTTTTTTAACAACGCCACCTGGTGTAGCATTTTTAACAGTACATACAATAACATCACCAATGTTAGCTGTTTTACGGCCAGATCCGCCTAATACTTTAATAGTTAATACTTCACGCGCACCAGAGTTATCTGCCACTTTCAAGCGTGTTTCCTGTTGGATCATACTGAGTTACCTCCTTTATCTATGATTAATTAAATGATGATTGATTCTTCTACTACTTCAACTAAACGGAAGCGTTTTGTAGCTGATAAAGGACGTGTTTCCATAATTCTTACGATATCGCCCAATTTAGCTGTATTGTTTTCATCATGTGCTTTATATTTTTTTGTATACTTGATACGTTTGCCATATAAAGAATGTGTTTTGTAAGTTTCAACTACGACTGTGATTGTTTTATCCATTTTGTCAGATACAACTTTACCAGTGTAAACTTTACGGTTGTTTCTTTCGCTCACTAGAGTGTCCTCCTCTTTTCAATTATTTTTGTTCAGTTTTTTGTTGTTCGATTTCTCTTGCACGTACAACAGTTTTCATTCGTGCGATTGACTTCTTAACTTCACGAATACGTGCTGTATTTTCAAGTTGACCTGTAGCTAACTGAAAGCGTAGGTTGAAAAGCTCCTCTTTAAGCGCTGTTACTTTTGATTCAATTTCAGAAGTGGTTAAATCTCTAATTTCCTTAGCTTTCATTTGTGTCACCACCCAATTCTTCACGTTTTACAAACTTCGTTTTCACTGGAAGTTTATGAGATGCTAAACGTAATGCTTCACGAGCTGTTTCTTCAGGAACACCCGCTATTTCGAACATGATACGTCCAGGTTTTACTACTGCTACCCAGCCTTCTACTGCACCTTTACCTGAACCCATACGGACTTCTAAAGGTTTTTTAGTGTATGGCGTATGTGGGAAGATTTTGATCCAAACTTTCCCGCCACGTTTCATATAACGTGTCATCGCAATACGAGCTGACTCGATTTGACGAGATGTGATCCAAGCTGTAGTTGTTGCTTGTAAACCATATTCACCAAATGTTACTTCATTTCCGCCTTTTGAACGACCTGTTGTTTTTGGTCTATGTTGACGACGGTATTTTACACGTTTAGGTAATAACATTATTATTTTCCTCCTTCACTAGACTTCTTAGTAGGAAGAACTTCTCCACGATAGATCCATACTTTCACACCTAATTTACCATAAGTTGTGTCTGCTTCAGCATGTGCATAGTCGATGTCAGCACGTAATGTATGAAGTGGAACAGTTCCTTCTGAATATTGCTCAGCACGCGCGATGTCCGCACCGCCTAAACGACCTGATACTTGAGTTTTAATACCTTTAGCTCCAAGTTTCATTGCACGTTGGATCGCTTGTTTCTGCGCACGACGGAATGACGCACGGTTTTCTAATTGACGCGCAATGTTTTCCGCTACTAGAGTAGCATCCATATCAACTTTTTTGATTTCAATCACGTTGATGTGAACACGTTTACCAGTTAATGAATTCAAGTTGTTACGTAATTTTTCGATTTCTGAACCGCCTTTACCGATTACCATACCAGGTTTACCTGTGTGGACAGCGATATTAACGCGATTTGCTGCACGTTCGATTTCTACACGAGAAACAGAAGCGTCTCTTAAGTTTTCTGCGATATATTTACGAATTTTTAAATCTTCGTGTAATAGAGTAGCGAAATCTTTTTCTGCGTACCATTTCGCATCCCAGTCACGGATAATACCGACACGAAGACCGATAGGATTAATTTTTTGACCCACTGTATT
The DNA here is from genome assembly GCF_004359545.1 of Macrococcus lamae. GTDB lineage: Bacteria > Bacillota > Bacilli > Staphylococcales > Staphylococcaceae > Macrococcus > Macrococcus lamae. Next base: position 144,118 of record NZ_SCWB01000002.1, on the reverse strand, counting down.
CCCTCCTTAATGAAATGTTAGTTAGTTGCTTCTTCAGTTTGAGCTGGTGCTGATTGAACAGCTGCTTCTTTATCTGCTACTACGATAGTGATGTGACTTGTACGTTTGTTGATCGCGCTCGCACGGCCTTGTGCACGTGGACGGAAACGTTTCAATGTCGGACCTTCATTAGCATAAGCTTCTTTAACAACTAAAGTATCAACGTTCATGTCATAGTTATGCTCAGCGTTAGCTAAAGCTGACATTAATAATTTTTCAACTACAGGTGAAGATGCTTTGTTCGTTAATTTTAAGATGGCAATTGCTTCGCCAACTTCTTTACCTCGAATAAGATCTAATACTAATCTCACTTTACGAGGTGCGATACGGATTGTTCTTGCAACCGCTTTTGCTTCCATTGTTTCTCCTCCTTAAATATGAAATTAGCGTCTTGTTTTCTTATCGTCTGCACCGTGACCTTTGTAAGTACGTGTAGGTGCGAATTCGCCTAATTTGTGACCGACCATATCTTCAGTTACGTATACAGGTACATGTTTGCGTCCATCGTATACTGCGATAGTGTGCCCAATGAAGTTAGGGAATACTGTAGAGCGACGTGACCAAGTTTTGATTACTGATTTTTTACCACTTTCTTCCATTGCCTCAACTTTTTTCATTAAGTGATCGTCAACGAAAGGTCCTTTTTTAAGACTACGAGCCATTATGGCGCCTCCCTCTTTCATGCAGTATACTGCGGACTAAGCCGCAGTCTGCAAGTTAATATAATTATTTCTTACGTCCACGAACGATAAGTTTGTTAGAACGATTTTTCTTTTTACGAGTTTTCTTACCAAGAGTTGGTTTACCCCATGGAGACATTGGTGATTTACGACCGATTGAAGTACGTCCTTCACCACCACCGTGTGGGTGATCGTTAGGGTTCATTACAGAACCACGAACTGTAGGGCGTTTACCTAACCATCTTGAACGACCGGCTTTACCGATGTTGATCAGTTCGTGCTGCTCATTACCGACTTGACCGATTGTAGCGCGACAAGTCGCAAGAATCATACGAACTTCGCCTGATTTCAGACGAACTAATACGTATTTACCTTCTTTACCAAGTACTTGAGCTGAAGTTCCTGCTGAACGCACTAATTGTCCGCCTTTGCCTGGTTTTAACTCAATATTATGGATAACAGTACCGACCGGGATATTTTGAAGTGGTAACGCATTACCAACTTTAATATCTGATTCAGGTCCGTTGTTAATTTCTTGTCCAACTACTAAACCTTTAGGAGCGATGATGTAACGTTTCTCACCATCTAAGTAATGAATCAATGCGATGTTTGCTGAACGGTTTGGATCGTACTCAACAGTAGCGACTTTACCTGGAACACCGTCTTTATTACGTTTGAAATCAATTACACGGTATTGACGTTTATGACCGCCACCTCTGTGACGAACGGTCAATTTACCTTGGTTGTTACGACCCGCTTTTCTCGGAAGGGGCTCAAGTAATGACTTTTCAGGTGACGTTGACGTAATTTCAGCGAAATCTGAACTTGTCATATTACGACGACCGTTTGTAATTGGCTTATAATGTTTAATTGCCATTGTCGTTTTTCCTCCTTAATGGAAAATGTATTTTAGTTGAAGAAATCGATTGATGATCCTTCTTTTAATGTTACGATTGCTTTTCTTCTTTTGTTTGTGTAACCGTTATGACGGCCAACACGTTTCTTTTTCGCTTTGTAGTTCATGATGTTCACTTTGTCTACTTTCACGTCGAAGATTTCTTCAACAGCGATTTTAACTTGAGTTTTGTTAGCACGAGTATCTACATCAAATGTGTATTTATCTTCTGCCATAGCCTCAGATGAACGTTCAGTGATTACGGGGCGCTTAATGACGTCGCGAGCTTCCATTAACCAAGCACCTCCTCTACTTTTTGAACTGCTGCTTGAGTCATCACTACTTGGTTAGCATGAACGATATCTAGAACGTTTAAGCCAGTAGCTGTAACGACTGTTACACCAGGGATGTTACGAGCTGACAATAATACATTTACGTCTTCAGCATCGATAACGAAAAGTACTTTTCTTGGTAATTCAAGAGTAGCAGTCATTGATTTGAATTCTTTAGTTTTTGGAGCTTCGAAAGTCAAAGCATCTAATACTGTAAATTCGTTGTCGCGTACTTTAGCTGATAATGCTGAACGAAGTGCTAAACGACGCATCTTCTTGGGCATTTTGTAAGAATAGCTTCTTGGAGTTGGTCCGAATACGATACCACCACCACGCCATTGTGGCGCACGGATTGTACCTTGACGCGCACGGCCTGTTCCTTTTTGTTTCCAAGGTTTACGTCCACCGCCGCGTACTGCAGAACGATTTTTAACTGCGTGAGTTCCTTGACGTAATGAAGCACGTTGAAGATTAATTGCTTCGAATAATACATGTTGATTAGGTTCGATACCGAATACATTGTCGTTCAATTCGATTGAACCTGCTTTAGATCCATCTACTTTTAATACATCATAATTAGCCATTATGTTTGTTTCCTCCTTTCGCAATTACTAAATTATTTATTGCCTTTTTTAATTGAAGTCTGGATTTTTACTAAACCTTTTTTAGCGCCTGGAACATTACCTTTAACAAGGATAACGTTGTTTTCTACGTCAACTTTAACGATTTCTAAGTTTTGCATTGTAACAGTATTACCACCCATACGACCTGGTAATGCTTTACCTTTAAATACTCTAGAAGCATCAGATGCCATACCCATTGAACCTGGGCGTCTGTGATAACGAGAACCGTGACTCATTGGTCCACGTGACTGGCCGTGGCGTTTGATAGCCCCTTGGAAACCTTTACCTTTTGAAGTTCCTGTCACGTCAACGATGTCACCAGCTTGGAATGCATCTACAGTGACTTCTTGACCTACTTCGTATTCAGAAGCATCTACGTTTCTGAATTCACGAATGAAGCGCTTAGGCGCTGTGCCTGCTTTTTTAGCATGGCCTTCAGCTGGCTTAGTTGCATATTTATTAGACTTACGGTCTTTTTTGTATGCTTGTTTGTCTTCGAAACCGATTTGAACTGATGAATAACCATCAATCTCTTCAGTTTTCTTTTGTAATACTACGTTTTGTGCTGCTTCTACTACAGTTACTGGAATTAACTCACCGTTTTCAGCGAATACTTGAGTCATTCCCACTTTTCTTCCTAAGATTCCTTTGGTCATCGAAAGTCGCACCTCCTACTTTTAATTATAATTTGATTTCGATGTCTACGCCTGATGGTAAGTTTAAGCCCATAAGAGCATCAACTGTTTTCGGTGTAGGGTTAACAATGTCGATTAAACGTTTGTGCGTGCGTTGTTCAAATTGCTCACGAGAGTCTTTGTATTTGTGCACGGCACGAATGATTGTATAAACTGTTCTTTCAGTTGGTAACGGAATCGGACCAGATACTTCAGCACCTGAACGTTTAGCCGTTTCTACAATCTTCTCAGCTGATTGATCGATCACGCGGTGATCATAAGCTTTCAAACGAATACGAATTTTTTGTTTTGCCATTATTTTACCTCCTCTAATAACGTCTATTTTGGTTTGATAGACTTCTCCACGAAAATTGTCTCACACATCGCCATGGCAAAGCGGCCGGGTGTGTCAGTAACCTTCCGCTTCATCGCTTTTAAAAGTCCAACAGTAGATATGATACATGAGTTCACATAATAAATCAACACTTATCGCTACAATTTATATATTTTTTCATAATCACATTTCTTTATTGTATAAGGTTACGATGGAAGGTGCAAGGCTAACTATTTAGAAATTTTAATTAGGGGTGGTATAATAAATTTAAAGTAAGAACTTCTATTATAATAGAAGAAATTAAAAATGGAGGTATGTTAATGAAAGCTCCAATCCGCATCATACTGCTGATACTTGGCATTATCACATTGCTTAATGAAATATTTTTGGGAATCCCGATCTTAGGTGGTACTTATATTGTTTCACTTGGTTGGGCACCGCTTGGTTCCAATATACTTATGTACATTATCATGGCTGTAATTTTAGCAGCAGACCGCTACAGTCCCGCGAAGGATTTAATGTATATTCCAATCCTTGGTATTATATTGAATATGGTGGCATTCATTCCGTTTGTCGGTATGGTATGTCACTGGATTATGACATTATTTATGATTCTATTTGTTATCCGAGTAATGGCAACTCCTACTCATGTAGGAAACACACGTGTCTATTACGGCGGAGATACAGATAAGACAGTCAACAGAAGACGTTAATTATTAGAAAAAGCATCGATCGTTAATCAACGGTCGATGCTTTTATTTGGTTGAAATGGTGTGAAAGTGATGTGGCGCGTATTTTGCGTTTACGCGCCACTCTTGATGAATTGCTGGCTTTCCACGCGAATTGTGGCGCGTATTTTACGTTTACGCGCCACTTCTCGACAAAAGACAAGAAAAACTATTAGTTATGCTGCACAAATGCGAAGTAACAGATGAAGATGACAAAGAGTGCATACATAATAGGATGAATCTCTTTTCTTCTACCAGCCATAATCATCGTAATCGGATAGAAGATAAAGCCACACGCGATACCTGTTGCGATGGAGTAAGTGAGCGGCATCATAATCATCGTTAGGAACGCAGGTACTGCGATTTCAAAGCGATTCCATTCTATTTTGTTTAAATTAGAGACCATGAGCACGCCGACGATAACAAGCGCTGGTGCTGTAACTGCACTTGTCACGACCGCCATCAATGGTGAGAAGAATAAGGCAAGCGCAAAACATGCTGCTGTCACTACACTTGCAAATCCTGTACGAGCGCCTACTGCAACACCTGCTGATGACTCGATATAAGACGTCGTCGTTGATGTCCCAAAAATCGCTCCTGTCATTGTCGCTAATGAATCTGCGAAGAGTGAACGCCCAGCTCGTGGCAGTTTGTTATCCTTTACAAGACCAGCCTGGTTGGCAACTGCTACTAGTGTTCCTGCTGTATCAAAGAAGTCGATGAACAAGAATGTCAGAACTACTGCGATAAAGTGCCACGTCAATAACTGACCTGGATCTTTAAATGCATCGAAAGCTTTACCGAATGTCGGTTCGATGCTCGGTACCTGTCCGACAATTTGTTTCGGTGGATCAATGAGACCGAAAATCATACCGAGAATCGCTGTGACCATCATACCTATAAAAATACTGCCTGGCACTTTTCGCGCCATCAAAATAATAGTCAGCAAAATACCTGCTACTGCAAGTAATACGTGAGGGTCATGTATATTGCCGATTGTTACTAACGTTGCTTCGCTCGGTGCAACAATGCCTGCACCTTTCAAACCAACAAATGTAATGAACAGACCAATCCCAGCGGACACTGCCATCTTCAGTTCAAAAGGTATGGCGTTGATGATCGTTTCCCGCCAGCCGCTCATCGTGAGCAGTGCGAAAATAAATCCCGAGAACAGGACACCTGTCAATCCAACCTGCCACGGAATACCGTATGTCAGCACAACCGTGAATGCAAAGAAGGCGTTCAATCCCATACCTGGTGCCAGCGCAATCGGATAATTCGCTATCAGACCCATGAACAGACAGCCGACGATTGAAGCTAAAATGGTCGCGACAAACACTGCTCCAGCATCCATTCGCATGGCATCCGGAATGCCTTTGACCCCAGCAAGTGACAGCATCGCCGGATTGACTGCGAGAATATAAGCCATTGATAAAAACGTTGTTAACCCGCCCAATATTTCACGTTTATAGTTAGTTCCTAATTCATCAAACTTGAAATAGTTCTTCATAGTATCTCCTTTTGTAAGTTCATTTAATAAGCACTTGTTTATCTTATTACGTTAACTTACAAAAATCAATGCAAAAATCGAACATTTTTCAATTATTTTTATATTTTGTTCGTAATTAATCTTTACAACTTTAATCCTTTCAAAGCATCGGCAAAAGGATTGTTGACCGGTTCGTCCTGTTTCATGTACTTTTTCATTTCATTTTTTGACACTTTACCTGTTTTAGTCGATTTAAAGCGTTTGTCCATCGCTTCCTGTGTTTCTCTGAAACCGCAGCTGCAGCTGTACATTGCTTTTTTTCCTGTACCGTGCAGCATCAGTTTCTTCTTACAGTTAGGGCAACGGGCATTGGTCTGACGCTGAACATTTTTCTTCGTCTTACAGGTTGGATCCTGACAGACAAGCATCTTACCGTTACGTGTCTTAATTTCAAGCATGAACTTGCCGCATGTCGGGCATTCTGTTGACGTTAAGTTATCATGTTTAAACTTATCCTCGCTGGATTTGATGTCAGCGATAAGTACCTTCGTAAACTCACGCATCTCTTCGATAAAATTCTTCTTATGGTAACTGCCCTTCTCAATCTGAGTAAGCTTATGTTCCCAGTCTGCTGTTAAGTCAGGTGATTTCAATGCTTCCGGTGCCAGATCAAGCAATTGCTTTCCTTTATTAGTCACACGCAGTTTTCCGTCACGATTTTCAATAGCGTTCAAATGATAGAGTTTCTCGATAATATCTGCCCGCGTTGCTACCGTTCCGATGCCACCTGTCTCTTTTAATGTCGCTTTCTGCGCTTTATCAAGTTTAAAGACAGCTGATGGATTTTCCATCGCTTTCAGCAGTGTTCCTTCATTGAAATATGGCGGTGGTGTCGTTTCTCCAGTTGTCTTTGTCAATTTAAGTGAATCAATAGTTTCACCGGTGTTAAATGACAATGCTGCTTTTTCGCTCATTGACTCATGTAATGCTCTAAAACCAAGCTCTATCGCCTGTTCATGTTTCGCCGTAAATGTTTCGCTGCCAATCTGTACGGTTACAGTCTGCACCGTATAACGATACGGCTTCATCAATACACTTAAGAACCGTTCAGCAATCAGCTCATAAATATGCCGCTCACGAAGAGATAACTCGCTGACATTCGCTCTCACTTCTGTCGGAACAATCGCATGGTGGTCAGACACTTTAGCATCATTGATAAAATGTCTGCTCCCTTTAATCGGTGCTTTTAACAGCTGGACGACTGCCTGACGGTACTCTGTAGCGCCGAGTGCTGCGACTCTATCTTTTAAAGTCGGAACCATGTCTTCTGACAGATAATTCGCATCTGTTCTCGGGTATGTGACAAGCTTATGGCTTTCATATAAGTTCTGCATCGTACTTAACGTTTCTTTAGCAGAATATTTATAGCGTCTGTAGGCATCCTGCTGAAGTGACGTCAAGTCATACAAGAGGTCTGGATATTTCTTTTTCTCCACCGTTTCGACAGAGACGACTTTTGCAGTCTCTGACTTCAGCTGACCGAGCAACTGATCGACTTTTGCTTCATCAAAAATCTGACCTCCTGCCTGCCACGTAAACTTCGTGCCTTTAATCACCGTTTCTATGCCATAAAATTGACGAGGTTTAAAGGCATTGATTTCATCCTGGCGCATTCTTACCATCTGCAGTGTCGGTGTCTGGACCCGTCCAGTTGACAGCTGGGCATCGTATTTTGTCGTCAAGGCGCGAGTCGCATTGATGCCGACAATCCAGTCCGCTTCACTTCTCGCCATAGCTGCATCATATAATCCTTGATAGGCTTTACCATCTTTTAACTTGTTGAAGCCGTCTTTAATCGCTTTATCGGTGACTGAACTGATCCACAGTCGTTTCACTGGTTTATTCCCTTTACACTTCTCCAGTATGAGTCGTGCAACCAGTTCTCCTTCACGTCCGGCATCAGTCGCAATAATGACTTCACCGACATCGCCGCGTTCTATCTGAGCTTTCACAGTATTGAATTGCTTACGCGTCTTACTGATCACAACTGTCTTCATGTGGTTCGGCAAAATTGGCAGAACGTCCAGATTCCACTCCTTATATTTCATATCATATTGTTCAGGATCTGCATTCGTCACAAGATGGCCAAGCGCCCATGTAACGATATAGCGGCTGCTTTCCATATAACCATTCTTGTTCTGATTACATCCAAGCACGCGGGCAATATCCCGTGCAACTGAAGGTTTCTCTGCTAATACAACAGATTTCATATCATCATTCCTATTCTCATTAGTCATCTGATTATTATAGCATGCTCATTTGAAGATTTCATTTGAGTTAACCGTGCGATTCCGTTATGCTAATTTCAAATGAAGGAGGACGCCTTATGAAACCTATGTATTTCCCGGAGAATATCAACTGGCTCGTCTGCTCAGATTTTGACGAGACTTTCTTTGCGCACGACCTGTCTAATGCAGAAGATGTGAAAGAGTTGGATGATTATATCGCGCTTCATGCGAAAGATAGCAATATTCTATTCGGTATCGTGTCAGCAAGTACAATTGAGATGATAAAACATTGTCTGGATATCGGTCATTTTAATTACTATCCTCATTTTATTTCTTCAAATTCAGGCACTGAACTCAGATACTATATTGACGGCAAGGAAATCTATGACAAAGATTACGAGCAGGAGCTGCTAAAGCGCGGTTTCTCTAAAACTACAATTCTTGACGTTGAAACTCAGCTGAAAAGCGAAGGCATTCCACTGAAAATACAGGAACCGTTTATCAACGCTCCATTTTCTCGTAACTATTACTACAAGGAGAGCATTCCTGAAGTAGACGCTGCAAACTTCGAACGCATCAGACAACTAGCTTCCGAGAATCATCTAGTCGTCAACATCAGCAAGTGCAATCCATTAATCGGAGACCCAGCTGATCATTATGACGTCGACTTTTTCCCAGACAGCGCCGGTAAAGGTGCTATCGTTAAATACTTGATCAGAAAATTCAAAGTTCCTGCTGCCCAGACGATTGCGTTCGGTGACAGCGGAAATGACATTAAAATGCTGAATGCAGTTAAACATGGGTATTTAGTTAGTAACGCAACACCTGAGGCGAAGAAACTCTATCCACATGTCGCAGAACATACCTATAGCAAAGGGATTCTAACAATGTTAACTCATATCATCAAATAAGGAGTGAACAGCACATGAGTACAAGTGCTACAGACGATTATGAAAAAATCAGCCGTTTCCTCTATGACATGAACCAGCAGCCCGAACATCATGTCGGTTATCTCGGTCATAGTCAGCAACGTATTAAAAAGCAACTGGAACAACTTGGAGCAGAAAACATTGCCGTGTTGTCAGAAGGTGAAGAGATTATTGCTGTCATCGGAATAGAAACAAAAGAAGACGGCACAGCTCATGTATTCGGACCGATCACCAGTCATACAGATACTGAAATATCCCAGCAAATCAAAGAGCTATGTGAACAGCTGATGAAGAAGCATCCTGACATTAAAGAATATGAGTTTTACATTGGAGCTCAGCATGTTTTCGGTCAGATGGTCATGAAGTCACTAAGAACACAGTATCTCGGTACGCGTTATACAATGGCAGCTGTAAACTTAAATGATGAAGATATCGATACACGGCTCGTTATTCCGTACAGTCCCATATACCGGAAAAGCTTCATGGATTTAATGAAAAACTTATATATTAATCCGAAAGAACGGACAGAACAATTACTGGAACTGCTTGACGATTCATCGGAACTCTTTATCCTGCTGAACGAAGGTATCGTTAAAGGTTATATTCTCCTTGCGACAAACAATAAGGCGACATGCTATGTTGAATATGTCGTTACTCATAAAAACTATCGTCAGCAAGGTATCGGTCATCAGCTCGTAGCTTATGCAGCACGGCATGCTTTCGAAAAACACCAGGCAACAGAAATACAGCTGAGTGTAGAAGATAAAAGAAAACGTACGATTGAGTTCTACGAAAAATTAGGATTTAAGAAAATCAATGAATTGCACCATTATAAATTCAGTGCAGAGTAAAAAACGTCACCTATAAGCTTGAGATAACTAGCTAATTTCTGCAGAATAGCTGGATGTCTCAAGCTTATGTTTTGTGTAATGAACGAAGGGAATAGATGGACATAAAAGTATAAAGGACTGAGGCAATGGATCTATTAATAGCTTTACTACCTGCCCTGCTCTGGGGAAGTGTGGTATTGATCAACGTCAAGGTGGGCGGTTCACCTTATGAGCAGATTATGGGGACAGTGCTGGGTGCTTTTATCATCGGAACTGCCACTTACTTTATCGTCCAACCTGAGCTCAGCTGGAAAATATTAATAGTCGGTATGATATCAGGTGGTTTCTGGGCGCTGGGTCAAGGCAACCAGCTAAAAAGCATCGATAAGATTGGCGTTTCAAAGACAATGCCGATTTCTACAGGAATGCAGCTCGTTGGTACAACTATTGTCTCTGTTATTTTCTTCAACGAATGGAAGTCAACAACCGCAGTCATTCTTGGCATTACGGCTCTTGTTCTACTAGTTGGTGGCGTCATTCTGACATCACTCAAAGGAGACAAAGATGATGAAAAAGATAAGGGACGCATCAAATCTGCCCTTCATATTCTAATTATCTCATCTATCGGCTATATTACCTATGTCGTCATCGGTCAGTTTTTCGGTGTTGAGGGATGGGATGCCTTATTTCCTCAGGCAATCGGTATGATGCTCGGCGGATTACTGCTCAGTATGAAGCATAAACCTGAAAAGAAAGCCATCGCCAGAAATATCATTCCAGGCGTCGTATGGGCATTCGGTAATATGGCGATGTTTTATTCGCAGCCAAAAGTAGGCGTTGCTACTAGTTTCTCATTCTCACAGATGCTGGTTGTTGTTTCAACGCTCGGGGGCATTTTCATTCTCAAGGAAAAGAAAACGAAAAAACAGTATATTGGTATCGCAGTCGGCATTGTTCTGATTATCGCTGCAGCCTTTCTATTAGGTTACGCTAAACAATAATAAGGAGTGGTATGAATGTATCAGGATCTTAAAGAGAAAGTCGTTGTAATTACAGGTGCTTCAAATGGTATCGGAAAAGCAATGGCAGAAGAATTCGGCAAAGAAGGATGTAAAGTCGTCGTCAATTACTACTCAAGCCCTGAAGGTGCAGAAGAAGTAGCAGCAACTATTAAAAACAATGGTGGAGACGCAGTGACTGTTCAAGGTGATGTGGCAAAGGAAGCAGATGTCGTAAAAATCTGCCAGACTGCTCATGATGCGTTCGGCGGTATTGACATCATGATTAATAACGCCGGTATCGAACATGCAACGCCTTCTCTCGAAATGTCAGCAGAAGAATTCAACAAAGTGATCGAGACTAATCTGACCGGTGCCTTTGTCGGCAGCCGTGAAGCGTGCCGGCATTTTGTAGAGACAGGTAAAAAAGGCATCATCATCAATATTTCAAGTGTGCACGATGTTATTCCATGGCCTAATTACGTGAACTACGCTGCAAGTAAAGGCGGAATGAAACTGATGATGGAGACAATGTGTATGGAATTTGCACCGAACGGTATCAGAATTAATAATATCTCACCGGGTGCAATTATGACTGAACACACAACTGAAAAATTTACTGATCCTAAAACGCGGGCAGAAACAGAAAAAATGATTCCAATGGGTATCATCGGTGATCCTAAACAGGTTGCCACTGTCGCGACATTTCTTGCCAGCGAAAATGCAAGTTACATTACCGGCGAAACGCTTTACGTTGATGGCGGTATGACAAAATACCCATCGTTCATGGGTGGTAAAGGGTAATTATCAATCTGTCTCAAATAAGAGACAGATTTTTTCATGTTCATTGACTCACTTCTTTTGTGCTAAACTAAACAAAAATACAAGAGGTGCTTTATGAACGACTTTATAAAAATTCCGAAACGTCTTGCTGTCATTTCGTTAATTATCTTAACGATCATCATCTTATTGATTACATTACTTTATTTCAGCGCATCGAGCGACTTCGTCCAGGATTTTCTAGCTGGACAAGCTGGCGATTCTGCATTGCCGGAGAGCACGAAAGCTTTAAAAGAGGCGCTGCTACCCCTGATCGTCATGATTCTCTTTCCATGGGCACTTAACTTGCTTGGCATCCTTTACTTGAACCGTTACATTATAGTAAGTGCTGTCATGTTCATCGTAGCAGGTCTGCTTCTGTTATTCACAGTGGTTATTCCTGTTCTATTGATTACTGCAGGGACGATGCTGATTATCCGTCACCGTCATTATATTAATCACGAGAAGTATAAGTCATACTATGAATGACCAATCGTTACTCACCTAAAACTTCTTCAGGAACCCAGCCTACAAGGCTCTCTTTTTTGACCAGTACATAACCCAGACAGGAGTCATCAATCACTTTGACAGTTTCTCCAACTTCAACATTAAGAAACATATCCGTATAGTCATCTTTCAGGCGATAGCCGCCAGAACCATCTTCCTGAATATACTCTGTTTTCACCATAAACTCAGTCTGTGAACGCACATGAATAGCCGAAGTAAAGTAGGGATCAATCTCGCCTATTGTAATTTCGAAGTCCGGATAGGTGAAGGTATGCGGCTCCTGGTAGCTGACTTCTAAAGATTGAACGATTTCCCGAGTGATATAGTCGTCGACAGCCATTGACGAGCGCGTACCATCCGCTTCGATAATCAGTGCATTCAACTGTCCAGATGCTTTAACTTGATTACCGCCATCGATGGCGATTATTTTTCGGTCATGGCTGATCTTGACTTCGTGACTGTATAACCCGTTCTCCACATAGTTACACGCCGGATAATGACCGACGACCACATACTTGTCAAGCTGGTGTTTCTGCTCATAGAAGTTCGGCATGACCAGCGCCTGTTCACAATCTGTTTCGAGATAATCAGCATGGTCTATTCCTGCATGAACAAACAAGTAATCTTCCGTCTCAATTGCAGTCGGCAGTGCAGCGAATCGCTGCTGATAATCCCCGTACGTTTTTAAAATATCATCTGCTAAGTTATGCTGAGAGGGATAGTCCGCCAGTGTTTTCCCTGTTTCGTCTAGATAGTCATGAATGAATGTCCGGCGGTAATCCATATAATCAAATAGCCAGGCTTCGTATAATTCAGTGAGAATGCGGTCGCAGTTTCCTTCAATCATATGAACGTTTTCCTGTTCAAGCAGTTGCAACACATACTTCATCGTCCCGATGGAATCCCGTCCTTTATCAAGGATATCGCCACCAATAATTAGAACATCATCTTCTAAAAATCCGACTTTCTCAAGCAATTTTTGAAATAGCACTTTCTCACCGTGAATGTCGGAGATGACAATGGTACGTCTGCCTTTAATCTCAAGCTTACGATAATTATCCTTCAGTTTCATCGTCTGATCACATCCATCAGACGCCCATCAGTGACTTTAAGAAGATTATCGACACTGAGTTTCATCTGTTGGCCAATCTGTCCCGCACTGACAATAATATCATCCAGTTCTGATGCTGAACTGTCACAAACGGTCGGTAACGATTTTTTCATGCCGACTGGAGAACAGCCGCCTCTTATATAACCGGTTCTGCTGAGCAGTTCTTTAACCGGCAGCAGTTCGAGCTTTTTCACGCCTGCCGTTTGACTCGCTTTCTTCAAATCAAGCTCAGCCGCCACAGGAATAACAAACACGAATAATTCCTGGCCCGCATGAGTAATGAGTGTCTTATATACACTGGCAGTTTCCTGTCCTATTTTTTCGGCAACACTGATGCCGCCGATCTGTCCATCCTCAGCTGAATAAGTATAAACATCATAGCTGATATGAAACTGGTCCAGTTGACGCAGTGCATTTGTTTTGATTTTCTTCGGCATTCTTATTTCCCCGCTTTCAAGTTAGTTCCATTATAGCTTATAATGGACTTACATTTTAAAAATAAAGGAGTGTCTATGATGGCTGATTTAAATTATCAACTGACAGAACTTAAACAGGAATACGTCAGATTGCAGGGTGATATCGAGAAGGTCCAGTCAACCGGAAATCACGCCGAAAAATTAGAAGAACGTCTGCATGAACTGGAAGAAGAAATCCGTGTCGTGCGTGAACAGCTTAATGAACAGTAATATTAAACAAGTATTCAGCCTGTTGATGGGTATTCAGTTCTTAATCTATTTCGGGTTCAGCATCGTCATCCCTGTCATTCCGGCTTTAATTGCTGATATGAATTTAAGTTCTTTCCATATGGGGCTGTTACTGGCGATTTATTCCATTGCCTCATTCATCGCTGCACCTTTCTGGGGACAGTTCTCAGATAATAAAGGCCGCAAAAAAGTACTGCTTATAGGCTTAATCGGTTTCGCTGTCAGCTTTTTGACATTCGGCCTGTTCATTGACAATCTGCCGATGCTTTACTTCTCGCGCATCATCGGTGGTTTGTTTTCAGGGGCATGTTTTTCTACGACGACAAGTATTGTCGCCGACTTAACAACAGCTGAAGAACGTAACCGTTACATGGGACTGCTCGGTATGATGATCGGTCTCGGTTTTATTTTCGGTCCTGCTGTCGGCGGATTGCTTGCCGGCGTCTCCTACCAGCTGCCCTACTTTATAACAGCTGGAATATTGATACTGATTTTCCTCGCTGTATGGACGAAATTGCCGGAAACTCATAACAGTCGCTCCGGTTTTGATGATAAGCGCATTGACTGGAGTATTGTCAAGCAACCGGTAGGTCTGCTCTTATTATGTACATTTATTGTAATGATGACGATGAGCGGTATGGAGAGTTCTTTTCAGCTGCTTGAAATCGATAGAATTAATATTACCCCGTCACAGATGGGAATGCTCTTTATGATTGGTGGATTCGTCAGTGCATTGCTGCAGGGCGGCTATTTACGAAAAGTAAAGCACGGCTCAGAACGTAAAGTCATGGTTGCAGGGCAGATCATTACAGCCATTGCTTTTATGATGCTTCCGTTTACAATGAATCTTGTATACGCTGGGCTATGTCTTGTGCTTTTAATGGCAGGTAACGCGATGGTCAGAACATTGCTGACTTCGAGCATCACAAAGACAACGTCGGCAAGCCATATGGGCAAGCTGACAGGTATCACTTATTCACTGGATAGTCTCGGCAGAATTATCGGTCCTCTTGTTTTCACCGGACTGCTGACATTTAACTTGAGTCTGCCATTTTATATAGGCGCTGTTACAAGTATATTGTCACTTGGACTGATTTATATCTATTTTTCGAAAGGAACAGTGGCATGATATTCTTACTCACGCTTTATCTGCTCATTTATTTAGTGATTTCGTATTTGAGTATTTATCAATATAACGTTCAGATTACACGTATTCTCAGAATGATACTCGGTGTCGGACTTTTATTATTTATATTCAGCATTCTATTCAACGTGACGTCGACATCATGGTGGGCTATTCTATTAGTACTTGCACTTGTAATCAATATAGAAATCACCGCATTTAAACATCGAATTAAAGACGAAAAAGGAGTACTTATACTAAACCTTTTCACCATTATGCTGACTTTACTGATTATCGGTGTATCCTTTTATATTTATGGCATTTAACAACGCAAAAATCCCTTAAAGCTCAACTGGCTTTAAGGGATTATTTTTAATAAGTTTCAGTGACCTGCTGTTTTCTTTTCTTGCGATTTTTGATGTTCATCAGTACTTCGTACACTACAGGCACAACAATTAACGTCAGTAATGTAGATGATACAAGACCGCCGATAACAGTCACGCCAAGCGCTTTAGAAATTAATACCGATCCATCTCCACCGAATAATAGTGGTGATAAAGCACCGATTGTCGCGAGTGCGGTCATTAAAATTGGCCTTACACGCGTTGATGCTGCTTCAAGCAGAGCTTCACGTGTTGATAATCCTCTGTCTTCCATATGGATGACACGGTCGATCAATACGATGGCGTTAGTTACAACGATACCGATCAACATCAAAATACCAATCATTGAAGGCACTGATAATGTTTCGCCGGCAACTAGTAATCCAACAATCACTCCTGTAATCGTAAATGGTAATGAGAATAGAATCGCAAGCGGCGCAAGTCCGCCTTTAAATGTCAGTACAAGGATTAAATAGACAATACCGATAGCTGCAAGCATCGCAAGTCCTAATTGTGAGAAACTTTCTCCAATATCTTCACTTGTTCCACCGACTTTAATATTAACATTGCTTGGTGTATCGATTTTAGAGACAGCTTTTTGAACATCTGCTGTTGTTTTACCAACGTCATCTGCTTTAATTTTTCCGTCTACACTTGCTGATACGTCTCCGTCTTCACGAGTGATTGTATCTGACGATTTACCTTCTGTAATGTCAACAACTTCACTGAGTTTCACATCACGGCCAAGCGGTGAAGTAATTGTTGTATTTTCCAGTTTTTTCTTTGTCCAATTCGTTTCTTCGTCTTTAGTAAGAATGACGTCTGTTGAATTCGCATTCTTACCTACTTTAGTGACCACGGTTTCAGGTGAACGCTGATTTAATGTCATGGCTACCTGCCCTGCCGTCAAGCCAAGTTCGGACAATTTATTATGATCTACTTTTAAAGTGTATTCATCATAGCTGTCAGATAATGATGAATCGACGTTGGATAACGTATCTTGGTTCTTCATTACATTTTCGACTTCTTTCACTGTTGAACGGATGGCATCTGTTGAAGGGCCGATCACTGATACAGATACGCTATTTGAAGCGCCTCCTGTTGCAAAGTCCTGGTTCTTCCATGAACCTGGATGTTTATATGCTGCAAGCTTGTTCAATACTTTTTCAGCTTCATTCTCCCAGTTCAGTGTATCTTTATTGTATTCAACCATCATCGCCATGTCATTTGAGGCAACCGGGCTGAACGGGTTTTTGCCACCGACAGAGAATTGGACGTTTTCCACATCCTTCTTACTTGATAAATATTTCTGAACTTCTTCAGCATGCTTGACGACTTCGTCTTCCGTCTCACCAGGCTGCGGTTTATAAGTCAATGCCAGGAGTTTATCCTCACCTGTTGAGATGAATGACGTTCCGACAAGCGGCACAAGCATCAGGCTACCGACAAGTAATAACACACTCAGTAAACCGACAATCCACTTATGATTTAATGACCAGTCAAGTACACGTCGATAGAAGTGCGCAATAGCACCCGGCTTTTCATCATGATGCCCTTTAATGCCGTTTCTGAAAAAGATATGACCGAGCATCGGGACAATGGTAATCGCAATTAATAATGAAGCGAGTAAAGCAAATACCACTGTCAAAGCAAATGGTCTGAATAGTTCACCGATAGAACCGGAAACAAGACCAAGCGGCAGGAATACTGCAATCGTTACAAGTGTCGATGACATAATCGGAATAAACATTTCACGCGTTGCGTCTGCAATAAGTGCGGCACCGCTCAAACGTTCATTCTTCAATGACATTCGTCTGAAGATGTTCTCTATAACGACAATCGAGTCATCAATAACACGTCCGATAGCGACAGTCATCGCACCAAGTGTCATAATATTCAATGTCACATCCAGCTGCTTAAGGATAATCAACGCGATGAGAATAGACATTGGAATAGAGACCACTGCAATGAATGTAGAACGGATATTACGGAGGAAGATCAGAATCATGATGACTGCGAACAGAGCCCCGATCAGTGCTTTTTCAACCATTGTTTTAACAGAATCTTCAATCGGTTTCGCCTGATCCATCATTAATAAAGTCTGGATATCTTTATTTTCTTTGCCGAATTTGCTGACAATATCTTTCACATCATTAGCTAATTTTACGGTATTGGCGTTGTCTGATTTAACAACTTGAACACTTAATGAATCTTTACCGTTCGTTTTAGAAATAGACTCGCGGCTAGCTACATTTTTTATAGACGCTATTTCACCTAATTCTACTGTCGGTAATTTTGCGTTTTTCATCTGTTCTGCTGCCGCTGCTGCTTGAGCTGCACTGCCAGCCTGATTACCTGAGGCTTGAGCTGCCGGCTGCTGGGCACTAGATTGCTGAGCACCAGGTTGTGCTCCGGCAGGTGCCGCCGCTGCACTGCCTGTCACTGGTACTTTGAGTGATTTTAGTGCTTCAACAGATGTAAACTGTCCATTGACGACAATAGATTTCAAGTCGTTACCAAATGTATAAAGACCAAGAGGAGCATCCGCTGTAGCACCTTTAATGTATTGAAGCACAGTCTCTTCTGTTAATCCTTTTTTCTTCAACTGATCCTTATCAAACTGCAGTTCAATCTGTTGAACTTCCTGACCTGAGAATGTTACACTACTGACTCCGTCAACCCCTTCTATACGAGGGACAAGATCGTTTTCAATCTTCTTCGTCAGATCTTTGATGTTTTTATTGTTTGAAGAGAACGAATAGCTGATTATAGGGAACGTGTATATAGAAATCTGATCGATTGCCGGGTCCTGTACTTCTTCCGGCATGTCAATCTTTGCAATCGCCTCCTGAAGATCACGTTCGGCCTTATCCATATCAGTCCCAAAGTCATACTGCAGCGTAATCGCTGAGGCATTCTGCATCGACTGACTTGATACTTTATCGACACCCGACATACTTGAAACTTTCTTTTCTATCGGTTCTGTAACATTATCAAGCACTGCTTCCGGTGTTGCACCTGGATAAGGTGTGGTCACTGTAATCACTGGTGATGTAATGCTCGGCAGCATCTCCATCTTCATAGTCATCGCTGAATAAATACCAGCTGCTGCAAGAATCAAAGTCATCAGCCAGAGGGCGAACTTATTATGTAATGAAAAATTTATTATTTTCTGTATCACTGTCTTCCTCCAATTTTTAATCTCAAATAACAATATAGACTAAATTTCTATATATTGCTAATTATTCCCTCTATATCTTTCGAAAATAATATGAGTGCCTGTTGACTGCTTTTGTTCTTCAGACAGCTGATTGTAAAGCTGATAAGCGAGTTCAAGCCCTGGCAGCTGGATGTTCATTTTTGAAGCTTCATCGAGAGCAATTTTCATATCCTTTAGAAAATGATGTGTATAAAAACCTGGCTGATAATCTCCCGCCAGCATGCGAGGCGCAAGATTAGACAGGGACCAGCTGCCCGCTGCACCTTTAGAGATGGTTTCAAGCACCCGTTCAATATCAAGTCCTGCCTGTTCAGCATAATAAAGACTTTCCGCAACACCTATCATTCCTGAAGCAATAGCAATCTGGTTCGCCATCTTCGTATGCTGCCCGCTCCCCGCCTGACCAAAATATTGAACACTGCTGCTGAACATATTTAAGATTTCTCTGACTTTTAAATAGGCCTGTTCATCGCCGCCTGTCATGACGGACAGCGTGCCGTTCTTTGCACCGATGTCTCCTCCACTGACCGGAGCATCGATAACTGAGATACCAGCTGCCATCGCCTCTTCAGCGATTTTTTTCGCAAGCTCAGGACTAGACGTCGTACAATCAATTAGAAACTGTCCTGGTCTTCCACATTTAACGAGACCTTGTTCACCTAAATACATCTCTTCTACATCGTGAGGATAGCCGAGCATCGTAAAAATAACGTCGCATTGTTCTGATACTTCAGCAGGGCTACGGCACCAGACGGCTCCTTGTTCAATAAGAGTATCTGCTTTTTCTTTCGTGCGGTTAAATACGAAAAGTGTATGTCCTTTTAAATGACCGGCCATGCTTTTACCCATTACACCAGTGCCAATAAAACCTATATTCATCATTTTCCTCCATATTTATATTTTGTTTAATACAGCTTTCCATTAAAATGAATAATGACAGGAGGGACTTCTATGCAAAAAGTTTTAATGCTGCTCTATATTATTATGCATATTGTCTTCGCAGCAAGTTATTTCATCAACAGCGGCATTATTTTTTTCACGACTTATTTCTGGTTGTTTTTCTGTATCCTTACGTTTATCACCGGACTGTTTTATTTATATGCCAGACGTCCCGTGAAAGAAAAAAACTTAACATACAAATTACTAGCGATAATATTAACGCTCATCAGTCTGCTAAGTTTCTTTTTTATTCTTTATCTTAACTTTGTAAATCCTTATTTCTACTTGGAATTCAGAAATTAATTATACTTTGTGATTTCATCCATGGCTTTTGAGATAGCATCTCTGAAGCCTTTTTCTTCGAGCTTCTTGACGCCTTGGATCGTCGAACCACCAGGTGAAGTGACCTGGTCTTTAAGTACAGCAGGGTGTTCACCGCTCTCGAGTACCATTTTACCGGCTCCTACGACCATCTGACTTGCCAGCTGATAGGCAGTCTCTCTGTCGAGACCCGCAGATACTGCATTGTCTGCCATAGCTTCGATCATCATATAGATAAAAGTGGGTGATGAAGCTGCGATTGCAGGCATAATATGCATCAGTGATTCATCCATCCATTTAACAACACCCAGTCGTTCCATCATTTCTGTCAAAGCAGTTACTTCATGTTCTCTGACATATTCGTTTCGACTCATCGCAAGTATTCCTGAATTCACCGCGACAGGAGTGTTCGGCATAATGCGGACAATTTTCTGATGGTGATCAAACATATCATCGATGTCCTGAATTGATACCCCTCCAGCAATCGACATAATGATATGTTCTTCTGTTAAATAATGATGCAGCTGCACTGCTATTTGTGATAAAGCTTTCGGCACGACACCAAGCATTACGGCGTCATATGCTGACAGCTCTTCCAGTGAATCAATACTTGTTACCCCGTGAGTCGCCACAAATTCCTGCTGCTTTTCTTTATTTCTCAGCCAGACGCCTAAAGTCTGTAAGTCAATACCGCTGTTTTTCCATCCAGTTACCATCTGCGTGACCATTTTGCCGCCGCCAATTATCGCTATCTTCATATGATCCCCTACTTTTTACGTCCTTTAGTGAATTTCATTTTCATCTTCGTCATACGTGGTTTTACCTGTTCTACCATCTGATATACAAGAGGAATGAGCACATAATCAAATTCGCCGATTTTTTCACTTAGACGCGTGCCCCATTTCTTTTTGAACAGCCATAAGCCGTAATGCTCTGAATCTTTCGGAGGATTGTTATCTGTCCCCCCGAAGTCATAAGTCTTGGCACCGCGTGACCGAGAGTATCGCATCATATTGATCTGCATATGATGGTTCGGCAAATAATCGCGGTAATCATTACTTGAAGCGCTGTATAAGTAATAAGCTTTATGACCTGAGAAGGTTAACAAAGAGGCCGCTAATATTCTTCCTTCTGGATGTGTTACTTGCAATTCTTCTAGTTCATTTAACTGCTTCTGTAACTTTGTCTGCCGCTGATCTATATCTTTTATTTGGTTTGCTGCCTTCTTCTGGTCTTTATTCTGCAGCAGTTTCTGTTTCTTTTGTTCAAGTGCATCATAATCATTCTGAAGTTTCGGCATAACTTCACCTGGTACAAGTTTAGCAAGAAACAGTTCTGCGTCACCTGATGGATTCAAAGCATCATAAATATTTTCAAAATAAGAGATGTCGCGGGTCAGAAAGCCGTCACGAAGTCCCGTTTCTTTCATGAGCGCAGCAAATATTTTCAAATCATCTCGACCACCGATAAAGACCTCTGTCCCTTTCTTCTGACTGAGCTTGACGCTAGAACGATTTTTCTTCTCAAAGCTTTGAATCAGCGCCTCTTCGTCCATATCAATATCTGTAACCATCGTCATACGCGGCTGAATATAACTTTTACTCAGTCCATCTTCAAACCCTTTATGATGGTAGCCGAGAGATTCAAGGTACTCGACGAGACCTTCAGCATTCTGCACTTCAATATCTGGATCAATCTTAATCGCATAAGAACGTTCAGCACGTGCCACTTCAATAGCGAACTTTGTTAATGCTTCCACCGTTTCTTTATCGTTATAATCACAGACAAAACCGCGTGACACGTAACATAATGTAAACGGCATCCGCGGCACCCGTTTAAACTGCAGCTGACCCACACCCGTCAGTTCATTATTACGTCCTACAGCAATGCGCCGTGAATACCAGCCAGTTAACTGCTTTGATTCTGCCCATTTTGTTAGTTGAAGCAAATCACCGTTCGGATGCTGCTTAACAAAATCATCATGTATTTCATTGGAAATATGAAGTCGTTCTATCGTCATTAAAATCTCCCTTTCAACTGTGTAACTATAATTTACCATTAATTTTTGTTATAATGAATTATCAAATATACTGATAAAGAAGGTTTAAGATGTTCAAAAATATTCTGCTGACAATTCTTGCTGTCGTTAATATAGTTCTGATTTTTCTGTTTCAGACGCGCCAAGCCATTTATCACTTCGATATCAGTGTCATCGCAGTCGGTCTCACACTTATCATCACTATCATCTTTTTAATTGTCCGACCTTCTAAGCTCAACTTGATTTTTATTCTGATTACACTACTCATTGCATTATACCATGCCGCACTGCTAGTCATGCGTGTCTATCATTATGTCTACTGAACAAACTTATAAATTCCGTTTCTGACAGTCATGGTTCCTTCTATATGTGATTGTATAGTAACGGACAGAATTCCATCACTATCTCCATGAGTTACTGTGAATGCCGGACTTTCAGGAATATACAGTACCCCATTTTCAAAAATAGCACCTAACAGATCCTGCCATTCAGCAATGAGCTTGGCAGGATCTTTTGTGACAAGCACTATCTCCTTAACAGTCAGCTGTTGAAACAAAGGAGCGAGCGCTTCTTTTCTGTCTTCATCTGACTCGTTCCATTGTATGAAAAAAGGCAGCTCTCTGTCGCTATTGTCATCAATATAAAGCAGCTGCCAGCTGATAACTTCACCATCAGGCTTAGTCCGTGACATCCTGTTTGGTCCTATCACTTGTCGACCGCACGAAATGAAATGATCCTTCAATGTTTCAATGTCATCTGTCCGGAAGCAGAGACGTTTAAACCCTTCACTATAACCAGTATGTTTAAGAGTAGCTGCAAAACTCAGCCTTTCATTACTGTCTCCAGCTGATTTCTCGACAAGTGATTGATCAAATACATCGATGAACTCAATATAACTTAAGTCAAAGTAGCTGAGTTTATTATAGGTACCCAGCTTATCGTGTCTGCCTCCTGCAACTACTGACAGGAACTGATCGGGAAATTCGAACGATTCCAGATTTTTTATATAATGAATCAAGTGATCCCATTTTAACATCATGTCATCCACCTCATTACTATTGTAAGGAATTATGACCTAAAACGAAAGAAAGAGACAAAGATATTCATCTTCGTCTCTCTTTACTGCTTAAACTAAACGCCTTTTGGAATATGGTTTCCATGATAAGTAAGTCCATGCTCTCAGCATATATTCCAGCGGCCCGTATTTAAAGAAACGCATATATAGACTGCTGAAGACGACTTGCAGCACAAAGAACAAAAGCGCGAGTCCAGCAGATAATACGAAGTCATCATCTCCGAATCGTCCCAATCCGCGACTGTAGTAAATCCATGAGTGAAAAACTGACTGCATAATATAATTGGTCAACGATAATTTCCCCACTGCTTCAAATGCATTGAACAACAGTCTGCTCGTACATCGATGATATAGATAATAAAACAGCACGATATAACCGAGCGACAATACAAAATCACCGATCAGCATTGCATTAAGCGCTAGTTCACTTTCTTCAAAATTAACCCCAGCTGCATTCAATAACAGTCCAATAGGGATACAAATAAGCATACGCTTCTTAAACACAGTCATTCCTGTTTCAAAAAAGCGTGACTTCGCTGCAATCATTCCTGTCAGAAACACAGGGAAGAATAATAATAACCCTATCAGCATAATCAATGGTAGCAATGCGTCTGATCCCATAAAAGGATCATCCTGCATCATGAAATTCAGCAGATCAGTAGCAGTTCCAGTGCTATACACTTCTTTTTGCTGCAGCAAGTATTCATGCTGCTTCTCTGTCAGCTTATCAGGTGACATGGTATTGACTGCTTCATTTATAAGATCCGGGAACTGCATGCCGACACCGAACAATAGAATAAAACTGATAACGCTTGTAATAACCAGAGTTTTTATACTCCGATTGACAAGAAAGACTAACAGCAGCACTATCGGACCATAGAAAGTCAATATGTCCCCTTCAAAGAAAAACAGTGCATGGAGCAGACCGAGAATTAACAGACCGATTCCTCGTCTAAACACATGTCTTTTCACACCCAATCCTCGTTTTTTCAAACTCTCAGCTAACTTAATCAGCCCGAAGCCGAAAAGAAAAGCAAAAATCGGCATAAAGCTACCCTCTATAAAAATTTTAATCCCTTTTATCAGCCATAGACTGAAACCTTCTATATGATAGACTTCAGTATATTCCTTACCATACATACCAAACTGGAATATGAGTAGATTAGCCATCAATATGCCGAACAAACTGAATCCTCTTAAACTATCCACCACTTTTATTCTATCCACGCTTCTCCCGCCCTTCTTGTTTATTGTACAGAAGGATAGGCGTAATAATTCTTAAAGTTTCCTTAAAAGTTGAAAGTAAAAAAAGTCCCGCCATAAAGGCAGGACAATCATCATTATTTCTTTTTAAGTTTACCAATATTTTTAGTGAAACCTGCTGACACGTCTTTTACTGCTGCATCAGCTACTAATGCAGCTACTTTATTGTCTTCTATATCTGAATCTTTATCATCAACAGTCATATCTTTCAATGTCTCGACCAAGCCATTCGGAGAAGTAAATTCAACAATGTACTTACCGTTTTCAACAGCATTAAACACATATTCACCTTGTGCATTTGTCATAACAGTTTTAACGAGTTTATCATCCTGGTAAAGATTGACTCTTACATCCGCTAATTTCCTGTCAGGCTGATCCAGTTTACCGTTATGATTTTTGTCATGGAATGCAAAACCTGCTATATCGAAAGCTGGTTTAACTGGTGCATCTTTCACAATGTTGACCGGAAGAAGTTTATAAGCACCATAGCTGTATGTTACTACGCCGTCAATCTGGTAATAACTCGCACCGATTTCAAGAGCATCTGCAGTTTTAATTGCAAACTGATGACCTTTAGCATCGACTACTGTGTATTCATTGAATTCATTTACAGATTTCACAGTGACGTTCTCGATACGAATGAACTCAGATTCAACGTCCTCATTGATGGCATCAAGTATTGTCACGACAGGTTCCACTGCTTTTTGTCCTGTAACTTTCACGTCTTCAGTTTCCATCTGATATAACCCAAAGTATTCAGCTGTTTCACCTATGGCTTCAACTCCATCTCCTACAGCGGGTTTAACAGTCTTACTTCTGATGACCATTCCTGCTGTGTCATCCTGGATGTAGATATTATAACCATCCACTTTAGTCACTGTTCCTGTGACGATAGCTTTTGTCCCTTTGCCACTATCACGTGCTTCTTTGATCGTCATCTCTTTAGCTGTCTCTTCTGGTAAAGTACCGCCATTACCTGGTGCAGGTTTGTAACCTTGAGCGATAGCCTCTTCCTGAGTGAAGAAAATGCGATTTTCTACTGGAACCTGTGCAAAATTCTGCGGATCGTAATAAACTTTTGACTCTGAGTTACCGACATAGCGAAGGAATCCTTTGCCGTCATAACGTGCGCGGAATTCAAAAGCAAGTTCCATCAAAGGATGCGCTTCCTGCCAGATTCCGATATTCTCTTTCTGCGCTTCTGCTACTGCATTCTGGAACATATTGTAGTCATCCCAGTTTGCCACAGGCCAGATGAAATAAGTAGATGCCATTCCTCGCTTCACCATCTCAAGGTTAGCGTTAACACCATCTTCACGAACGACCTGTCCAAGGACACGGCCATAGTCATCAGTGATTTCTTCAGGATTCACTTTTACCGTCACCGGCATCCCTGCTGTTAAAATGTCATTCAGTGCTTTTTTAGCGATTTCACCGTGATACTTCTGGTTATGGTCTGGATCAGTGTCGATCAAGCTTTCATCATAAGAAGTTAAGTGATAAGTCTCAGGAGTATCGATGTTTAAGAATCGTATCGTATCTGACCCCATGATTGAAGGTGAGATTTTAATTGTATCCCCATCCACTACACGCACTACATTAACTTTATATTCTGCTTTTGGTGTTTCAGGTTCTGGAGCAACAACGCCACCGTTAAATGCACCTAATTCATTGAATGTATCTTTCGGCAGAGCAATGAACTGATCAGCAGGATTGTAACTGTTATGAATATCAGTATCTGCTGTAAGCTTATCTGCTGTTCTGACAAGAGTCATATCGACTGTAGACACATCAGAGCCGAACGCTGTTCCTGGATCAACTCCTGCTTGACCGATTGAATCATTGATATCACCTGTTTTAGATGCTGCATTATAATTCTCAAATAATACAAGTGTATCATCCCCATTGAAATTCATAACAGAAGAACCTGTTTTTAAGTCTGCCTGTGCAAGTACTTCAGCGCCTGCCTGCTGATTAGCGATAACAAATACTTCACCCGCTGGTAATGGGCCGGATAATTTAAGTTCTGTTACCGTGCCTGATGTTTCACTTGCCCCGTTTATAAAAGAAACTAGGGAATAGGTAGACAAATCAACTGCTTCACTTGTCGGATTATAAATTTCAATTGCCTTGTTGTAGCCTGACCCTTCAACGTATTCAGAAATCAGCAGCTTACCTGCTGCCTGTGCTTTTGTACTTGAGAATGGAATAGCTAATGATGCCGTAATCATTAGCGTCAGGAAAACTTTAATGAGACGATTCATTTACTTCGGACTCCTTTATAATTAGATTCCAATCCAGTCTAACAAGCATTTATGGATTTAACATGACTATTCTGTAAATATTGTATTAATTAATGTCTTTAAGATAATTTATAAACACGGGTTTCATAAGGTTTTAAAATGATTTCATCTGATGCTGATTCCTGAAGCTTGTAGTTGTTCAACACGATTTTCTCCGGATCAAAGTTGAAACCTTCGCTGTTATCGAGCTTTACTTCTATATCATCCAAGTTACCGATGACGAGTACCTGCTCATCCTCTAACGTCCGTGTATATGCAAAAACATCCGGATCATCCGCGTAGACGAGGTCAAACACGCCATAAGTCATGACTGGATTGTCTTTTTTGAATTGAATCATTTTCTTATAGAAGCTGTAGATAGAATTTTCATCTTGCATCTGTTTCTCAACATTGATTTCCTCGTAGTTTGGATTGACTTTTAACCACGGTCTGCCTGTTGTAAATCCGGCGTTTTCATCATCATTCCACTGCATCGGTGTACGGGCGTTATCCCGGCTGATACGCTGCAGCATTTCTATGACTTCGGCTTTTGTTTTGCCGTTGACAAGCTCGTTGTTATAAATATTTTTAGCATGAACATCATTGAACTCTGAAATGTCTTTAAACGGATAATTAGTCATTCCGATTTCCTGCCCTTGGTAGATGAACGGTGTTCCCTGCTGCAGGAAGTAGACCGCCGCATGACTGGTTGCACTTTGAAACCAGTACACTTTATCATCTGCCCATGTAGAAGGCACTCGTGGACGGTCATGGTTTTCGATGAATAAAGCATTCCATCCTTTGTTCTCAAGTCCTTTCTGCCATTCTGCAAGAACCTGCTTATAACCGAGAATATCAAATTCTGTACCGACATCATGGTTCCACAAATTTAAGTGCTCGAACTGAAACACCATATCGAACTTTCCGTTTTCCTCGCCAACCCACTGATCAGCATCATCTGTTGTAACACCGTTCGCTTCACCGACCGTCATAATATCGTAATTATCAAATGTCGATTCTTTCATTTCTTTCAGATATTCATGAATTCCTGGCTGATTCATATGCCCTTCAAATGATTCTACATAGTTCAGTGCATCAGGATTCGGAAGGTCTCCTTTAGAGAATGTTTTTTTAACATGGCTGATAGCATCAATCCTGAAGCCGTCAATTCCTTTTTCAAGCCACCAGTTGATCATATTATAGACGGCATGGCGCATCTCTTTGTTCTCCCAGTTCAAGTCAGGTTGTTTACGGCTGAATACGTGCATGTAATATTGATTTGTGGTTGCATCATATTCCCATGCCGACCCTTCAAAGATACTAGCCCAGTTGTTTGGCTCGCGTCCATTTTTTCCATCCTGCCAAATATACCAGTCGCGTTTGGCGTCTTCCTTCGAATGTCTGGATTCTATAAACCACGGATGCTCATCACTTGTATGGTTGACGACAAGGTCCATAATTAATTTCATGCCGCGCTCGTGTACTTCAAGCAGCAGGCGGTCAAAGTCCTCCATTGTGCCGAAATCTCTCATAATTTTTTGATAATCTCGAATATCATAACCATTATCATCATTAGGAGAATCGTATACCGGACTTAGCCAGATGACATCAATACCCAGCTCTTTTAAATAATCGAGTTTCTCCGTTAAGCCGTTAATATCCCCGATGCCATCTCCGTTAGAATCTTTAAAGCTACGCGGATAAACTTGATAGCATACCGCTTCTTTCCACCAAATGCGTTTCATTGTTATAGTTCCTCCAGTTAGTCTAAATAAGTAAAGCTGTTAACATGAGTATGCTAACAGCTTAACTAAACGAATACAATCATATATGCCTACATTTCGGCAAGCTTACCTATATCCTAAAATCAAGCTTTCGCTGTCTGTTGTTCCTGTTCTAATTCCTGACGGCGTTTATCTTCTGATGCATTACGGATACGATCTCCAGTCTCTGCATCAAAGAAGTGTGCTTTGTTCATATCCATCGCAAGACGGATGACTTCTCCTGCTTTAAAGTCATTACGAGCATCTAGTTTAGAGATGAACTCCTGACCTTCAAACATAGAATAAACCATGATTTCTGATCCTAGCAATTCACTTACGGTAACTTTTGTTTCGAACGATGCATTTTCAAATGACTGAATAAATACAGGTTCATCATGTATATCTTCCGGGCGAATACCAAACTTGATATCTTTCCCTACGTATCCTTTATTTTTCAATGAACGCATAATACCTTCAGGCACATCGAATTCATAGTTACCTACAAAAATAGATTTTTCTGATAATTTTGCGTTAAAGATATTCATAGGTGGCGAGCCGATAAATTCAGCTACGAAAATATTTTCCGGGAAATCATAAACTTCTTTCGGTGTCCCTACCTGCATAATATCGCCGTCTTTTAATACAACGATACGAGTAGCCATCGTCAATGCTTCTGTCTGGTCATGCGTTACATAAATTGTCGTCGTCTGCAGACGATTATGTAATTTAGAAATTTCAGCACGCATCTGCACACGCAGCTTAGCATCGAGATTTGATAAAGGTTCATCCATCAGGAAGACTTTCGCTTCGCGAACAATGGCACGACCTAAAGCTACACGTTGACGCTGACCACCTGATAATGCTTTCGGTTTACGTTTTAAATAATCAGTCAGTCCTAATATTTCAGCCGCTTCTTCAACACGGCGCTTAATTTCATCTTTTGGTGTTTTCCGTAATTTAAGACCGAATGCCATATTATCATATACAGTCATATGCGGATATAGCGCATAGTTCTGGAATACCATCGCGATATCACGATTTTTAGGTGCAACGTCATTCATTCGAACACCATCGATAGTAAACTCACCATCAGTGATATCTTCTAGACCGGCGATCATCCGTAATGTCGTAGACTTACCACAGCCTGATGGACCGACAAATACGATAAATTCCTTGTCGTGAATATGAAGATTGAAGTCTTTAACAACCGTATTGCCACCTTCGTAAGTCTTTTTAATGTGATCTAATTTAATCTCTGCCATTGTATTTCCTCCTTATACCCACCACATATCAGTCGGTGTATGTTTGATGATGACCTGTTTCAAATTACGAACTGCTGTCTGAAATCCTTCTTCGATAGACATCAATGGATCTTCGTGCTCAATGCTGACGATATAATCATAATCATATGTTCTTAATGCACTCATCATCGCTGTCCATTCTTTCAGATCATGACCACAGCCCACACTTCTGAATGTCCAGCTTCTTGTTTTGACGTTACTATAAGGCTGCATATCAAGCAGTCCGTACATATTGACATTATCCTGATCTATAAATGTATCTTTAGCATGAAAATGATGAATCGCATTGTGTTCACCAAGAATTTTAATTGCAGCTACCGGATCAATACCTTGCCACCACATATGACTCGGATCGAGGTTAGCGCCGATGTATTCATTTGTCGCTTCCCTTAATTTCAGCAGTGTATACGGTGAATGAACAAGGAAACCACCGTGCAGCTCAAGACCGATTTTTACATCATGTTCTTTTGCAAGTTCTGCAATCTCTTTCCAGTAAGGAATTAATTTCTGTTCCCATTGCCAGTCATAAATATCCTTATATTCATTCGGCCACGGTGCTACCGGCCAGTTAGGCAGTTTTGCATCTAGCGAATCACCTGCTGTACCGCTGAAGCAGTTGACGACAGGCACCTTCATCAGACTCGCGAGTTTAATTGTTTTACGTAGTATTATATCTGATTCTTCTCTAAAGGCTGTTTCAGGTGAAATAGGGTTACCATGGCAGCTGAATGATGAAATGAAGAGCCCTCTTTCTGCAAAAGCTTTCAAATAAGCTTCTCGTGCACTTTCATCTGACAGTAGACCATCAAGGTCGATATGCTTATCTCCAGGATAGCATCCCGTGCCTACTTCAACGGCTTCTACACCTGAGGCTTGAACATAATCAAGCATCTCCTCAAATGATTTATCATTGAATAAAGGATTGAATACACCTAATTTCATCGTACGTCCTCCTAGATTAATATTGCCTTATTATTTGATGCGCTTAAATATACTGCTTCAATGATGCGTGAAACTTCTCTTGCTTCAGTAGATTTGACACGGAGCGGTGTATGATGAATGATGGACGATAAGAAGTTCTCTGTCTGTAAATATT
This sequence comes from Macrococcus lamae, assembly GCF_004359545.1. GTDB lineage: Bacteria > Bacillota > Bacilli > Staphylococcales > Staphylococcaceae > Macrococcus > Macrococcus lamae. The sequence continues at coordinate 113,334 of NZ_SCWB01000002.1, read as the reverse complement.
CAAATGGATGTTCTACTTGAATATAATCGATATTAAGTGTCGTCATCAATGTATCATCCGCTTGATTCACTTTCATTTCAAAGACGTTCAGACCGCCTTTAGTTCCCGAGATGCTGATATGCTCTTCATCGCTTTCAACATTAGCGGCCCAGCTTGTTTCAAACAGCATCGTGATATTATTTTCAAATCTTATAAAAGCTGTGACATGATCATCAACTTCAAATGTTTCGGGATTAAATGATCCCCATTCATTGACTGGATTCGGCATACGGCTCAGTTGATTGTACGTCTGAGCGGATACTTCAATAGGTTTTCTGCTGCCGACAAGCCACATGGCAAGATCGAGGAGATGACAGCCGTAATCAATTAATGCGCCGCCGCCTTGCAGCTCCTTATTAGTAAACACACCCCATCCAGGGACTTTACGTCGCCTCATCGCTTTGACACGAATGACAAGAGGCTCACCAATGATGCCTTTGTTGATAATCTTCTTCGCTGCGATGGCTTCCTTCATAAAACGGTAATGGTAAGCGATATGAAGTCTGCCTTTACTATTTCTCTCGGCCTCAATCATTGCATCACACTCTTCAGTCGTCAATGCCATCGGTTTTTCGCACAACACAGATTTATCATGATTCAAAGCTTCAATCGCAAACGGCGCATGAAATTTATTCGGTGTCGTAATGACTACAGCATCCACCTGTTCAAGCATCTCCTGGTAATTTTTAGCGACATGTGGAATACCGAACTGATTAGCAACAATCATCGCCCGTTCTGTATTAATATCATGAACATGAGTGATTTCGACATTATCAAATTCTTTAAATGCAGGAATATGACGTTCTGTAGCGATTCCACCGACGCCAACAATTCCGATTCGGACTTTACTCATGATGTCTGCTCCTTAGATTCGAGTTATTGTGTTTGTTTCTGCTGATTCAATCGCTTTCATGATAACGTTAAGAGAAGCCATGCCTTCTTCGCCATCACAAATAGGTGTTGTATCTTCTGTAATTGACTGAATGAATGCATCGATTGTATGAGAGTTGATCTGTCCGCCTTCATCATTCGTCTGCATTTCGCCTAGCTGCTGTTTGTCTGCTTCACCATCAGCATTAATGAAAATATAGCTGTATTCAGGATCTGCATTTAATTTAAGGACGCCTTTTTCACTATAGATAACTGTGCTGTTATCTTCTTCTCCATTATACGCCCACGATGCGCTTAATGTCCCGATAATACCACTTTCAGTTTTTAGAATTAACACAGCATTATCATCTACTGTCGCATTAGCTTTTGCTGATGTTTCAATCATTGCACCTACTTCTTTAAACTCTTCTCCAAGAATGTAGCGCATTAAGTCTGCTTTATGAACTCCAAGATCTCCCATCGCACCAATAAATGCACGTTTTTTATCAAAGAACCAGCTGTCAGGACCGTCAACACTCCAGCCTTCGGGTCCAGGATGTCCAAACGTCGTTTTGAATGAATAGATCTTCCCAAGTTGTCCGCTTTCTACTACTTGTTTTGCTGCTTGATGAGCTTCGTTGATTCGCTGGTTATGGCCGATCATCAGCTTAGTACCACTTGCCTTAGCTGCCGCGATCATCTGTTCAGCATCTTCAAGTGACGTTGCCATCGGTTTTTCACATAAAACATGCTTACCTGCTTTTAAGGCGGCAATCGTCATTTCTGCATGCAGATAGTTAGGGGTGCAGATGCTTACTGCTTCAACCGCTTCATCTGCAAGCAGCGCGTGATAATCACTATAGCTGCTGCCTCCAAATTCTGCAGCCAGTTCATCACTTCGCTCCTGTACAATATCACAGTATGCAACAATTTCAGCACTGCTGTTTTCCTGATATTCCGGAATGTGACGATGTGTTGAAATACTACCGCATCCAATGATGCCTACTTTAATAGTCATATGTTTACTCCTTTTCAGAAATAGATTCTAGCGGTTGATAGTTACCGTAAGTCGGATAGTTATTCGTGCTCGGTTTTGCCCAGTGCACTGCATTATTAATCACACGCTGCACATTCTTATCATAATACGTCGGATAAGTTTCATGACCAGGTCGGAAGTAGAAAATTTTCCCGTTGCCACGTTTAAATGTCGCACCTGACCGGAACACTTCTCCTCCTTCAAACCAGCTGATGAACACTAATTCTTCCGGAGCAGGAATATCAAAATGCTCTCCGTACATTTCTTCTTTAGGTAATTCAAAGAACTCAGGCAGTCCTTCTGCAATCGGATGGCCAGGCATGACAGTCCATATACGTTCTTTATCATCAGCTTCACGCCACTTCAGATCGCAGCCCGTACCCATCAGACGTTTGAATATCTTTGAGAAGTGACCGGAATGCAGAACGACAAGACCCATCCCTTCAAGCACACGTTTCTGGACACGATCGACGATTACATCATTCACTTCGTCATGTGCTTTATGACCCCACCATATAAGTACATCCGTCTGATTCAAAACATCTTCTGTCAGACCATGCTCGGGTTCGTCCAGTGTTGCTGTCGTGACTTCTGCATTTTCAATAAAAGATGCAATCTGTTCATGTATCCCTTCAGGATATATATCTCTGACAATATCAGATTCTTTCTCGTGTCTGAATTCGTTCCATACAGTTACTTTCACAGCACTCTCTCCTTTAAAGGTTTTGTTGATGAGCGTTCAATAATAGAAGTCGGTATAATAATATTTTTTTTAATCATATCAGGATTGTGCAAGTATTCTATCAAACTATTACCCGCTTCAGCTCCAAGTGATTCAGGATAAATATTGACGACTGTCTGCGGAGGACATGCAGCTTCATTGAAGTATGAATCATTAAACGTTGCAGTCTGGATATCATCAGGTACTTTCAGCTGCTGCTGATACAATTCACTCAGCACATTTAAATTCATCATACTGTCAGATGTAATAATAGCAGTCGGAGAAGGTTCAAGCGTTCTTATTTCAGCAATAATATGTTTGACTTCTTCTGTTCCGGCTGCCCCTTCAAATACTCTTGGAATAAGACCTGCTTTCAGACAAGCTCTTTCATAACCCTGCACTCGATCTTCGTTGACTGCATACGATGCATTTTCAGCGATGAAGACAATTGTGTTATGACCGAGTTCTATCATATGATCTGTTAATTGATAAGCTGCCATGATATTATCATTATCAATATAGATTTCATTCGATAGCGGGCTTAATTTCTTGCCAAGTATAACAAACGGAAAGTTGATAGACTGCAAATAGTTGATGACTTTATCATTGCTTTTTGAATATAGTAATATGAATCCGTCAACTGAATTACTTTTTACTAACTGCTTTACTTCAGTCAGCAATTCTTCTTCGTTCATACTGGTTGATATTACTGTTGAGTAATGATTGTCTTTGCAGATTTTAGAAATACTCATCAATACATCAGTGAAAAAAGGATTCTGCGTCATTTCTTTAGACGCTGTCTTGAGCAGCAGACCAATCGTATGTGACTGCTGCGTGACAAGACGTCTGGCGGAAACGTTCGGAATATACCCCAGTTCTACCATAACCTTACGAACCTTATCACGTGTCTTCTCACTGATTGCAGGATGATTGCTGATAACTCTTGATACTGTGGAAGGTGCAACACCAGCACGTTTCGCCACATCTTTGATCGTAATCATTTTCTCACCTACTTAACAGCACCTTCAGAAACACCTTTAATAATTTGTTTCTGTGCAAAGAAATAGCCTATGATGACTGGAATAATTGAAATCGTTAAACCTGCAAGTGCTAAGTGCCATTGTTTCGTATACTGTCCAAAGAACAGGAATAACTTCAGTGGAATCGTCTCTTGTCCTGGTCCAAGAACTAAGTTAGGTAACAGGAAGTCGTTCCAAATCCAGATCACATTTAAAATACCGACCGTAACAGAAATTGATTTTAGCAGCGGGAAAATTACATGCCAGTAAATCTGCCATTTACTTGCACCGTCAATCATCGCAGCCTCATCAAGTGACTTTGAAATCCCTTGCAGTGAACCATGATATAAGAAAATAGATAGGCTTGCACCAAATCCTAAATACATGAAAATAAGTCCCCATCTATTCAAGCTTTCTAAATCACCGAATATTTTAACAAGCGGAATCATTACTGATTGAAATGGGATAAGCATCGCAGCGACAAACAAGAAGAATATCGCATTAGACACTTTACCTTTATTACGACTGAGCGCATAAGCCGCCATACTTGAAAAAATTATTATCAAAGCAACACTCAGCACAGTGACAATCAATGAGTTAAGAAAAGTCTGCATGAAATTCAATTGCTCAAAAGCATCTATAAAGTTCTGGAAAGACCATTCTTTAGGTAATCCCAATGTATCATCAAAAATTTGAAGCTTTGTTTTAAAGGAATTGACAATCATTAAATAAAACGGAGACAGCCAGAGCAAACCAATGACAAGCCCAATAATTTCAAATAACAGCCATTTACTCTTCATTACATCTCCACCTCACGTTTCTTATTGTAATAAACCTGTACTAAACTAATGAGCATAACAATCAGGAAGAACACTACTGCTTTAGCCTGTGCTGAACCCATCAAGTTCATTTTAAATGCTGTATCTACGATATCCATCGCAACCATTTTAGTTGAGTTACCTGGGCCACCGTTTGTCAATGATAAGTTTTGATCGTACACTTTGAACGCGCCGGATAACGTCAGAAACATACTGACAGTGAATGCTGGAGCAACTAACGGAAATGTAATGTTTTTAAACTTCTGCCATGAATTCGCTCCATCAATTTCAGCAGCTTCCAGTAAATCTTCCGGTACATTTTCCAAATAGGCAATGTAAATAATCATAATATAACCAGCCATCTGCCAAGTTGACAGAATGACCATTCCCCAGAAACCTGTTGTTGTATCACTCAACCAGCCCTGCATCCATTCGGAACCAATTGCCTCACCAATCGTTGCAAACACTTTAGTGAAAATAAACTGCCAGATGAATCCGAGAATTAAACCCCCGATTAAGTTTGGCATGAAGAATACAGTTCGTAATACGTTTTTAGATTTGATTTTACTCGTAACGAGTAAAGCAAGTCCTAGACCAATTAAGTTGATGATGATGACTGCTGCAATAGAATACTTGAATGTAAACCAGAGTGCATGTTTGAAACTGTCATCTTTCAATAAGTTCATATAGTTATCGAAACCGATAAAATCAGGAACTAATGTTGTATCCCCGTTCCAGTTGGTAAATGAATAATAGATTCCATAGAGGAACGGTATAATGATAACCATGAACAATGCGACAAGGACCGGCATAAGCATGAGCCAGAACGCTAAACTTTTTGTTTTCACTGTATAACTCCTCACTTTTTAAAAAAAGGGATAGACATTCTCAAATATTCGAATGTTTATCCCCTTTGTTCTATTATTTACGAGCTTTTTCCCAGGCATCCTGAGATTTTTTGATTGCTTCATCAAAAGTCAGTTTACCTGTTAAATAATCCTGCAGGTAAGCACCTAAAGCATCATCAGTATAACCAGTCGGATATCCTTTGAATACCCATGCAGTTGTTTTTCCTTCTTCTGAATACTTGTAGATTTCTTTTGATAGTGGATCTGCGATTTTAGATGTATCGTAGTCTTTGTATGCTGGAATGAATTTGAAGTCTTCCATTACAATGTTTTTACCTTCGTCTGAAGTATATAACCAGTCAAGGAAGTCTTTTGCTGCTTTTTGAACTTTTTCATCAGATTTCTTGTTGACTGCCCAGTTATTTGCAACCCCTACTGGAATTGTCAATTCTTTTGAATCTGTTGGTACTGCAATTAATCCTACTTTTTCAGCAATTTCAGGATTAACACTTTCTATAGTTGGATATGCCCAGTTACCTTGCTGAATCATTGCTACTTTGCCTGTAGAGAATAACTCTTCTACTTGTTGAGAGTAATCAAGAGATGCTACAGGTTTTTTAGAATATTCGTTTTGAATGTCTAAATACTGTTTAAATAAATCTTTGTTTTTGAAAGGTAATGTTTTTGCATCTGCTGCTTTTTGAATATCATTGTCAAAGTCAGAAGCTAAGAACATGCTCGCACCGTGATCAGCTAATACCCATTTTTCTTTACCAGGTAAAGCATATACTGCTGTTAATCCTAATTTATCTTTTTGTGAATCGATTTTTTTAGAAACTTCTTCTAAATCATCAAGTGTTTTAATATCTTCTGCTTTAACGCCTGCTTTTTCAAAGATATCTTTGTTGTAAATTAAACCATAACCTTCCTGGTTCATCGGAATACCATAAGTTTTTCCGTCTTTTTGAACCGGCGACAGTAATGATTCATCGACTACATTTTTAGTTGCTTTCATATCTGATAGATCAGCTAAACGACTTGCATGCTGTTTTAAATCTTCAGGACCACCAATGTTAAAAATATCAGGCTCATTTTTAGAAGCAATTTTAGCTTTCAGCGCTTGGCCATAGTCATTACCGCCGCCGACTGTTTCAACATTGATTTTTACATTTGGATGTTCTTCCATGTATTTTTTTGCAGTGTCTTCAAACTGTTGTTTGAACTCTACTTTAAATTGGAAGATGTTCACTGTAACCGCGTCTTCACTTTTTCCTTTTGACGCTGTGCCGCCACCTGAACCTGAGTTACCACAGGCTGCAAGAATTGATGCAAAAAATAAAACGAATACTAACATCAAACTTGAATGTTTTTTCATATTCTTTTCTCCTTTAGAATTGTTTTAGAAAGCGTTTTCAATAACGATTTTATTTTATCACAGTATTTTTTCCACTGTCAACAACTTTTTGCAAACGATTGCATTAAAATTGCACTTGTTATTTAAAGCGATATTAAAACATGTTTGTTTGCTTACATCTATAATCCATGCAAACGTTTTGACAATCGACTGATAGTTGCTTAAATAAAAAAGGAAACTGCTCATTCAGCTTCCTTTTAATCGATTCATTTGATTAACTACCTTCATATATTATAATTAGTATATCAAGTCTCAATAAATATACTATTCTTAGTCTCGATGCTGTTCTGATCACTGTTGCCAGTTTTAACAACTTAGTTAGAAAAGAGGAATGATAATGAAGATCAATGGACATCATCACATCTCGATGTATACAAAAGATGTACAGGCTAATAAAGATTTTTATACTCAAGTACTGGGACTACGTTTAGTAGAAAAATCAGTGAATCAGGATAACCCTTCTATGTATCATTTCTTCTATGGAGATGAAGAAGGTTCTCCAGGCACTCTACTTAGCTTCTTTGAAATACCGCAATCAGGACAGACGCGTAAAGGAACTAACAGTATTTATCGTCTGTCTCTACTTGTGCCTTCGATCGAAGCAATTGATTATTTCGAACAGCGTTTGACAGATTATCATATTATCAGCAAACGTATTAATTACGCCGGTCAGTCAGCATTATCATTCGAAGATATCGATCAGCTTGAAATAGTCCTGATTGATAATAATCAGCAAAATTATCCGTCTTTCTGGAAAAAGAATAGTTACAGCGATGTTCCAGAAACTTATCAAATACTTGGAATGGGGCCGGTCGAACTCCGCCTTTCAAAACCAGAATCAACTATCCAATTCCTAACAGATGTGTTGGGTTATCATCATAAAGACGAACATACTGTCACACTTGATAATACTGGATTGTACAGTGACTTCATCATCAAACATCAAGATGGGGATTCTGTCCGCCCAGGACGCGGCTATATCCACCATATAGCAGTTGATATACCTGACGATGCAGCACTTGAAGACATTCAGGCTATATTGAGTCTGCAGCCTGGCAATAACTCTGGTATTATTGACCGTTATTTCTTTAAAGCACTCTATTATAGACAAAACACCATTCTGTATGAATTTGCAACTTCAAGGCCAGGATTTATGGTTGATACTACTAAAGAGCATCTAGGTATGGAATTGAACCTTCCTAATTTCTTAGAAGAAAAACGTGCTGAAATCGAACATAATTTACCGCCGTTAAAATAAAATCATTTAATTGTCACTAAAAGACTGTAGACTCATCTCTGAAGGAGACGAGTCTACAGTCTTTTAGGAAGCTGCTTATTCAGCTTCCTCTTGAGATGATTTTATAATATTTCTTGCGATATCTTTAATTTCACTAATATAATTCGTTAATCCTTGGAGCATAGGGAATGCGTTTACAGCACCTGATTCAAGCAATGCTCCTATTCCTGTCGTAACAGGGTTGAGTGTTTTCAACTTAAACGCCGTCCGTAGCAACTGAGCAATCTTTGCAATTTCCTTTAAAGTGGATACTTTTTCTTTCGTTTCTTCATTATCAAACTTATCCATATGGTTCTGAATCGTCGGCCATTCTTTGTTATGAATCATTATGTCGTCTTCCTGAAGTTTGAAATGGTTCAAAATCGTTCGTTCGAGTGACTGATAATTTTTCTTCATAACGATTTCCTTGAAACTCGGTGTGAATAGTTTTGGCAGCAGCGAATTTGTCTTATAATTTAAAAAGCTTTCAAGCATTTCTTCAGTTTTATATTTCTCGTTATAATCTTGTTGCTGCCTCTCAAATAATTCAGCTATTTCCTGTTTAATGAGTTCGATTCCTTCATTCGTCAGTGTACTGATGAAAAAATAGGACAATGGATTTTTTATATAAGGTTTCAATGTCACTTTCAACTCAGTATCTTTATCCCGTTTCAGATCGTCTACGCTATCTTGATTTGTTATATCCACTAACGCATCTGTTTTATTATAGGCGAAGATGATATGCTTTTCATTTTTAGCCAGATACTTAAACAGTTCTATATCCGCCTCTTTTATCTTGCTTTCAAAAACATAGACAAAATCATTGATTCCGCTTTGCTGAATTAACTTCTTATAATGAGCAGCAGTTACTTCTTCAGTTCCTACACCTGGAAAGTCTACGAGAGTGCCATACGTATTGAATGAATAATCTTTAGTTTCAAGAGTCGCATCCGTATGGACAGATGTATGCGCGCCTGCATTCTTAACTAAAGCATTGATGAGACTGCTTTTACCGGCATCCGGCTGACCAATAACTCCTATTTTATGATCAGACCGATTAGCTACAAATCGTTGATATGATGTCACTAACGGATGAATTTCCATGTCCTCACTCCATCGCTTTTTTTGTCTTTATTCCCATTAATATAGCGTTCCACACTCATTATCTCACATAAAATGAATGCTTGATGAGTTCCTGTCTGTTTATAGTGATGCGTTTTGACACTGGAAAGACATAGTAGCTTTTTGGAATCGTAACAATGATTTCAGTGACGGCTAACGTACATAGAATGACAAGTATATAATGAATGAACATAAAATCCGGATTCCAGAATGATGCCGGCAGAATATTCCCCATTACACCGATGACGAGTAGATGAACTAAATAAATGCCCATTGAACGGTCACCAATGTATTCCAGTATACTTTTCCATCTATCGTTTGCTTTTACATGGAAGAGTGACATGAAAAATGCAGTAAACACGGGTACAAACAACAAATTTGCGACACGATCTGATTGATAGAGATGAGGTAGCTTCATCTCTGCCAGCATTAAAATAATACTGACTAGCACTGCGATACTAAGACTGCTGAAGTGTTGGCTGCACCATATTTTAACTTTATCCATATGCAATGCCATAAAGCCACCCATAAAAAAGTAGGCTAGCCAGTTCAGTAAAAATGCACGATGCAAGAACAAGTCAAATGGTTGATCATTTCTTATTAAATACCATCCAGCAGTGAAAGCCGTAGTGATTAATGTGACGACTAATATATTGTTTCTATTAATGAACTTCGTAATCAACGGAAAAAGTAAATAAAATTGAATGACAACAACCATAAAATAAAGGTGAACATAGCCTTCTCCTAGAAAAATATAACGCATCATATCTTTCATCTGAAAAGATTGCGCATGAGTCAGTTTCACTAAAATAAGGTATATTATTGTCCAGAATAAATAGGGGATCACTATTTTATCGAAGCGGGTCTTATAAAATGTTTTAATGTTTAATTTTTTATTTTTTGAAGAGTTAAATAGCAATAAACCGCTGATTAATGCAAAGATAGGGGTTCCTACCCGGGCCAGCTGATTGATGAGCAGAGTAAATAAAGTTGGAGAATTCAAGTGTTCTATTGGATATGCAAGTGTTACATGCGTTAAGATAACCAAAAGGCATGCAATCGCCCTGACAAAAGAAATTTCTGGAAAGTAAGTTTTTTTCATAGAATTAAACCTTTCTTTCATGAAAAAATTTTTATACAGTATCCATTACAACAAAAAAAACAATTAAAATCAAATCATTTTCCATGCCTTTTGGAAAAACATTATACCATTGGAATAAAAAGGAGGACCAACAATTGTTCAAAGATTTAAAGTATATTGTCAGTAAAAAGTTTCTGTTAATCGCGTTATCCGTCTTATTATTCCTTCCTATTATTTATAGTGCAGTATTCATTTATTCAATGTGGGATCCGTACGGGCAGACCCGGGATCTTCCTATTGCTGTCGTCAATGAGGACAACGGTGCAAAAATTCAGGGAAATAATGAAAACTTAGGTGAACAGGTTGTCAACAAACTGAAGAAAAATGACAACTTCAAGTGGACTTTTGTTGACAGAGAGAGCGCTTCAAGAGGAATTACAGAAGGGAAGTACTTCGCTGTTATTCGTCTTCCTGAAGATTTTTCAGAACATGCCGGTACGATGCTTGAAGATAACCCGGAACAAGTGACTATTTTAGTTAAGAAAAACCCGGGTTACAGTTATTCCGGCCAGAGCATCGGGGATAAAAGTGCTCAGGCAGTGAAAGAAAATGTGTCCCTCGCTATTCGAGAACTTTACTTGAAGAAAATCTTCAAGTCAGTAAATGATATGGAACAGAACTCGGAAAAACTTTCCCGCAACTTAAAGAATATGCAAGAGAGCGAACGACAGCTTGCTGACGGAAATAACGAAGTGACAAATGGGCTGGAAACTTTGCAGGCTGTACTTCCTTCTCCGCAAAATCAGAGTGTCATTCAACTGACTGAAGGCTCAAAACGAATCACTTCCGGATTAACATCACTTGCTTCAGGGACTGACCAAATGACTGCACAGCTTGATAATAGTGTTAAACAGCTGGAAACGCGCTCATTTCAGAAAATCAATGCTGAAACAATCAGTGATCCTGTGAAACTAACTGAAAATGACGTCACTCAAGTAGAAAACTACGGGCAAAGTTTTGCACCATATGTTCTGAGCTTAAGTCTCTACGTCGGCGCCATTGCATTTGTCTCCATCTATCCCGTCGATAAACGAATCGGCATACGAGAACGCGCACACAGCTGGTGGGCAAGTAAATCACTGCTTATTGCAGGCTACGGATTGTTGCAAGGGTTACTGCTCGCGCTATTCACCATTTTCGTCATGAAGATAGAAATTGATAATACAATGCACTTTACACTGACTCTCATCCTATGGTCTCTTACAGCGATGTTTATCGTTTGCTTCCTGACTGCTGCGTTCAGCAATATCGGCAAATTCCTTGCTATTATCATTCTGATTTTACAGCTCGGGTCAAGTGAAGGAACGTTCCCTATTCAGCTGACCAGCCCGTTCTTTCAAACACTGCATGTATTTTCACCGATGACTTATGTCATTAAAGCACTTAGAGAATCAATATTCGGCTTTGAAGGAAATGTGCCATTTACAACTTCTATTACTATTATTGCTTCCATCGGGCTATTGATGCTTGGGCTGCTGTACATCAGCTATATTGTTAAGAACAGAATTCCGTGGTTGTATAAAGCAAGTGAAATCAAATAAATAACGCGAATGGAATTTTTCAGTTCCATTCGCGTTATTTATATTTGAACCAACTATCTGTATTGAGTTGAGCTAAAATTGCGTCTTCCTGCTCATCAAATATAAGAAGTAAGGAGCACCGATAATACTTACGATGATTCCTGCCGGTATACCTTGAGGCTGAAGCAGCACTCTACCAAGCGTATCAGAAAGCGCCAGCAATATTGCACCGATCAGCAGTGCAAGAGGCATAAACAGCTGATGTCTTGGTCCAACCATACTTCTTGCAATATGTGGACCGAGAAGCCCGATGAACCCAATCCCTCCGCTTACTGCAACAGCACTAGAACTCAGAAGAACAGCGAGCAGCACTATGATGATATTCTGTCTTCCTACATTGATACCGACACCACGCGATATATGATCATGTGTGTTCAATATATTAAGGATATTCGCTCGCATAAATACAAACGGAACGATTATCAGAATTATAATTCCCAGCATCATTGCAAAAGGCCATGTATCTCCCCAAATACTTCCCGCAAACCATGTGGATACAAACTCAATCTGGTCCTTGTTAAATGTAGTCGTCATCATAATAGATGCACCGCTAAGTGCTGTAGCCAATCCGACACCCATCAGAACCATCCGGACCGGATTGATCCCTTCCAGTTTTTTATAGCTCAGAACAAATATGATCAGTGCCGTTAACACACCACCAAGTAAACTGAATAACGGTAATGTGTAGATGAATGTAGTACTGTCTACCGGGATGAACATAATAAGAAATACGATGGCAAAACCACTGCCGGCGTTAATTCCGATAATTCCAGGATCAGCGAGTGGATTCTTCGTAATGCTTTGCAGAAGCCCTCCGCTCAGCGCCAGCGCAGCACCACTTAATATAGTGACAAGCAGCCGCGGCATACGAAATTCATAAAGAATCATCTGCTCAGTTGACGTTCCCTGACCCAATAATGTTCTGAAAAACTCAGTGAAGCTCATTTTAAAATCACCAGTCGTCATACTGAGCGCCATTACACCGAGCAGTAGAATCGATAAGATGATGAAATAAATATTTTGACGTCTTTTTTTATGTGCTTCTATCATAAGATTTTACCGTCCCTTCTTACTAGGTAGATAAAGAATGGGACACCGACCAGAGATATAATGGCGCCTAGCGGGTTTTCACCGGTCATTCGAGCAACAATGTCAGCTATAACGATGAATGTTCCGCCGATCAGCGCTGAAAAAGGAATGATCAGACGGTAATCGGTGCCAACTATAAAACGAGCAATATGAGGAACCATCAGACCGACAAACGCGAGTGATCCTACTAACGCAACAGCAACACCGGCAAGGATCATCGTCAGAATTGAGAATACTGTTCTAATAACACCTGTATTCACTCCTAATCCTTGTGCCATTTCTTCTCCAAGACTGAGAGCGGTGAGTTGTCTTGCACCTATTGTAGTAATAAGCAGCACACTTATAATGACCGGTGCCGCATAAAAGATTTGCTGCCACGTTGTGCCGGCAACACCGCCGGCTATAAAAAATGTAATACTTTGATTAATTTTAAAGAACAATGCAATGCCATCAGCAAGAGCAGTGAGTAAGGCAGTGACAGCGGCCCCAGCTAATATAATACGCATCGTATTAAAGCCGCCGCGTCGCGACATACCGATCAACATGACAATCGAGCCTCCAATAACAGCACCGATGAAACCAGCAATCATCAGAGCCAGAAAATTCGCTCCAGAGTTAATAGCAAGGAGAATACTGATCACCATTGAAGCGCCTGCATTCAATCCAAGAAGTGATGGATCAGCAAGGGCGTTCTTTGTAACTCCTTGCATAATCGCACCGCTGCATGCTAGAGCCATACCAACAAGTACTGCTGCAATTTCCCGGGGAATACGAATATCCCTGATAATGTTATGACTCTCAATATTACGGTAGTTGAACAGTGCGTTATAAACCTCCTGCAATGAATAATTTTCACTGCCAAGACAGAATGACAGGATCAGTAATAGCAGCAGGACTGCAAGCAGGATAACACCCCATAATTTTATTGGTAACTTTCTTCTATTATTCAGCTTCATTGATGGGACTCCTTAAATCCGTGTGTAATGCTTACAAAGTAAATCATAAGTAACGAGCATAGGTTTTCCGGTTCTAGGGTCTGTGCTCAGTTCAGCATCAATATTAAAGACTTCTTCAAGTACTTCGTTAGTCAATACATCCGTAATGGCACCTTGAGTCACAATTTTACCTTTTTTCATCGCGATGATATGGTCAGAAAATCTGACTGCCTGATTGATATCATGAAGCACCATAATAATAGTCGTGCCGCGTTCTTTATTCAATGATTGAACCAGTTCGAGAATTTCAAGTTGATGGGAGATATCAAGATAAGTGGTCGGTTCATCAAGAAAAATGATCTCTGTTTCTTGAGCGAGCGCCATAGCAATCCAGACTCGCTGCCTTTGACCGCCGCTTAATCCGTTGACAGGTCGATATCTGAATTCATATGTCCCAGTAGAACGCAAGGCCCAGTCAATCGTCTGTTTGTCTTCTTTCGTCAATCTGCCAAAGCCCTTCTGGTACGGGAAACGACCGTAACTTACAAGCTCACTCACTGTTAATCCATCAGCCACAACAGGTGACTGAGGGAGAATTGCAATCTTTTTTGCCACTTCCTTAGTGGAAGATTGATGGATGTTTGTGCCATCGAGCATGACTTGTCCGTGTTTTACTTCTATAATACGTGACAGTGCTTTTAATAAAGTTGATTTTCCGCACCCATTCGGACCGATAATAGAAGTAATTTTATGATCAGCAATATCGACGCTCAAACCTCTGATAATCTCATGGTCATCATAGCTTACCGTAATATTATCTCCTCTTAATCTCCCCATAAATATCCTTCTTTCACAATTTTGTAAATGATAATCATTATCAATGCATTCATTTTATAGTATAATATATATCAAATCAAGATAACTTACCTTTAAAGGAGCTATTTCCTATGAACAATATATTGGATGTCACAGTAATTGGCGGCGGTCCAGCAGGTCTTTACTCAGCGTTCTATGCAGGATTACGAGGAATGAAAGTGCGCATTATTGAATATCATGACAAGCTCGGCGGCAAGGTTAATCTGTACCCTGAGAAATTCATATGGGATATCGGCGGTATTGCGCCAAAACCTGCAGCAATGATTGCACCGGAAATGATTATGCAGGGTCTGACTTTTAACCCGGAAGTCAATTTGAATGAAAAAGTCGTGAATATTATTAAACACGGACATCAGCACTTCGAAGTCGTTACAGAGAAGACGAGCTTCTACTCCAGAGCCGTGATTATAGCAGTCGGCAGCGGAATCATCTCGCCGATGAAACTTGCGATTGAAGGCTGTGAACGTTATGAAGTGAATAACCTTCACTACGTCGTGCCATCATTGAAGCGCTTCGAACACAAACGTGTATTAATTTCTGGCGGCGGTAATGCAGCAGTAGACTGGGCTTATGAAATTGCGCCATTTGCGAAAAGTGTTCATATTCTGTGTCGCAAAGACGATTTCAAAGGGCACGAGGAAATGGTCCGCAAATTAGACGACCGCGGCGTGAATAAAGTGATGAGTCATTCCATTAGTTCACTGCAGGCAACAGATGATCATATAGAATCCGTAATCATTGAACATTGCCGGACGCGAGAAAAATCCGAATTGTTCATTGACGATGTGATTATCAATCATGGTTTCCATATGGAATGCGATATGCTGGATAACTGTGACGTCAAATTAGAACGTAAAGATAATTTCTATATTAAAGGAAATGCAGATTCATCAACTAATGTTGAAGGAGTATACGCAGTCGGAGATATTTTATCTCATGACAGTAAAGTTCAGTTAATCGCAGGCTGTTTCCATGATGCAGCAAATGCGGCGAATCTGGCAAAAACTTATATCAATCCTGAGGCACAGGAAGCTGGAACTGTATCAAGCCATAACGAAGTATTCAATGAAAAAAATGAAGAACTCATGCAGATGTTCACATAAAAGATATCAACCGGTCGGCAATACAGATTGCCGACCGGTTTTCATTAATATCCTTATCTTTTAATTAACCTCGCAGTAGCATTGTCCATAACAATCTCTACATTTTTATGAGTCAGCAGACTGCTCGCGGGTATAAGTTCATCAGGTGCTTTCATACTGTATAGTTTAGCCATGATCTCTGCTTTCTTCTCCCCTAATGCGAGTAGAATGATACGTTCTGAAGATAGGATGGTATCAATTCCCATAGAAATAGCTTTTGTCGGTACTTCTTCCTCATCTTCAAAATAACGTGAATTCGCTGCTATCGTCGTTTCTGTCAAATCAACGAGTCTTGTTTTACTATTGAACGGCGTGCCAGGTTCATTGAAACCGATATGCCCGTTCTCCCCTATTCCGAGCAGCTGAATATGAAGCGGTCCTTTTTCTCTAATTGCCTGGTCGTAAGCTTCATTATCTTCTTCAACATCAATTTCGTCATTATCCGGCAGATGAAACTGTGATTCTTTCATCCCTATTTTATCGAATAAATGCTGTTTCATATAAGTCATATAGCTATTTGGATCGTTTTTATCAAGCATAAAGTACTCGTCCAGATTAAATGTTTCAAGACAGCTGATATCCGTATGATTCACTTGCAATAATTCAACCAGCTTAAGATAGACGTCTTTCATTGTACCACCCGTTGCCAGTCCAAGAAGTGTACACTTGTTGTAATGTATTTCTTTAAACATCTCGATTGCTACGTAATGACTCGCATCCTGTCTGCTGCCTAAATTAATGAATCTCATAACTGCCTCCTTTTAATCTTCTGGTATAAAGCCGTTTCCGAGCACATCCCGCACATCATGGACAACAACAAAGGCCTCTGCATCTATTTTTCGGATCATGCGTTTTGCCCGGGTAAGCTGTATTTTATTAATAACGCAGTATAGTACATCTGTTTCTCTCTTTGTATAATACCCTTTACCGTTAAGCAAAGTCACACCCCGACCGATATCTTCGTCCAGCATTTTAGCAATGGGTTCAGGATTCTGTGAAATAATAGTGACGGCTTTCTTAGGGTTCAGACCTTCGATCATGAAATCCATCGCTTTTGTCCCGATGTAAAGTCCAAGTGTTGTCAGCAGAGCTTTTTCGACCGGAATAACTGTGAGGGAAATCACTACGACTATCAGATCAAAAAACAATAGGGCATAAGACGTGCTGACGTCTAGATATTTATGAGCTATACGCGCGAGAATAGTCGTCCCGGCAGTTGTGCCTCCGACGATAACAATCAGTCCGATACCGATACCTACCAAAAATCCTCCGAATACAGTGCTGACAAGCACTTCATCCAGATGAAGCTGCCAGCTTTCTGTTACTTTCAGGAATACTGCAAGAGTGATAACCGCGACAATAGTAAGAACCATTGAGCGCTTAGAAAGAAATTTATAGCCGACTACAAGCAATACTAAGTTCATCAGCAAAGTAGTCCAGGCCGGGGACCAGCCAAATGCATATAATAATGTCAGTGATAATCCCGTGACGCCCCCTTCCCCGAGATGGGCAGGTATAATAAATGTATTCACTCCTATTGAAAAGATAAAACAACCTAGTATGACAATCATGACAGTTTTAAATGAAATGTTCATAATACTCCTCTCTCTTGATCAATTAATATAGTTTTTATTTTAATAAATAGTCAATCTATGACTTCTTCATTATAAAAAAGGTGCCGGCTAAAAGCCAACACCTTCTGTTTTATTATCTTTAAGTCATTGTCAATTAAAGAATGACGATTGAATGCCTTTTAATGTATCAACAGAATGATCAAACTTTTGTTGTTCTTCTTCTGATAAAGGCGATTCAATGATTTGTCTGATACCGTTTCTGTTAATCACTGCCGGCACACCGATATAAACATCGTCATGACTATATTGACCATCCAGTTTAGCTGATACAGTGAGAACAACATCCTGGTTATTTAAGATTGCTTTAGTGATACGCATCAACCCCATCGCTACACCGTAATAAGTGGCACCTTTAGCTTCAATGATATCATAAGCTGCATGACGGACACGATTAAAGATATCATCCATACAGTCTTCTTTTTCGGGCTGTTCTTTCAACAAATCTTTAAGTGAAATGCCTGCAATGTTCGCACCGCTCCACACAGCAAGCTCTGAGTCGCCATGTTCACCAATGATATTGGCATGAACACTTGAAGGTGCGACATTGAACTCTTCACTAAGTAAGTATCTGAAACGCGCCGTATCAAGTATAGTGCCGGAACCAATTACACGATCATATGGCAGCCCTGAAAATTTCCAAGTTGCGTAAGTTAATATATCAACCGGGTTAGTAGCGACAATGAAAATACCGTCAAAACCTGACGTCATAATCTCATCAATAATAGATTTGAAAATCTTCATATTTTTGCTCACTAAATCCAGTCGTGTTTCACCCGGTTTCTGAGCAGCACCTGCACATAGCACAACAATCGAAGCATCATGGCAGTCTGCATACGTTCCAGCATAAATCTTCATAGGATTTGGAGCATAAAGCAACCCATGATTTAAATCCATCACATCACCGCGTGCTTTTTCAGTATTGAGATCGATAATGACGAATTCATCACATAGCCCTTGATTCAAGACAGAAAATGCAAAGCTTGAACCGACAGCCCCATTACCGACGAGCACTACTTTATTTCCTTTAATATTTTTCATTATAAAGACTCCCTTAAACCTATATTATAAAATATCGTATTAAGTTGTTATATACTTCACAATTTAATTATAAATTTTTCCATTTATGAAAGCAATAAATTTGTGATTTATTTCACAAATATTTCAACAATCAATTCAAAAAAAAACTGGTTCTAAAAAGAACCAGTTCCGTTTCATTCAGCGGCTACATTTTTCTTCGGCAATAATGCGCGTTGTAACTTACGTCTTAGATCTCTAAGCGTCCGAGTTTTCATGAAAAAGCCCCCTTTTTCATCTATCTCTATCAGTTACATTTTACCACTTTATTGTTAATATTTCATCAATTTAATTTAAGTCTTTGTAAATTACCAGCTGAATAATCCAACAAATGCAGCTGATAACAAGGATACTAAAATACCTGCAAGCAGCATCATTGGCACATATTTACTAATGAAGTCAGAAGTCTTTTCATCGACAATACCTTTTAATGTCCCAATAATCATACCGACAGTTGAGAAGTTAGCAAACGAAATCAAGAATGTGACAAGAACAGCTGTCATATGTGGAGAAAATGTTTTCAGTGAATCCTTAATCCCTAACATAACAACGAATTCGTTAGTAATGATTTTCGTCGCCATATGACCGCCGACTACCTTCGCCTCATTCCATGGAAGTCCAAGCAGCATGGCAAACGGTGCCATATAGAAGCCGAGAATATCAGCGAGACGTACTTTTTCGTGTGTGAAGCGATCCAGTAATGAGAGCAACATATCAACAAAGTGTGCCAGTGCAACGAATGCAATCAAGAACGCGATGATGATTAAAACTAATTTACCTGCACCGAGTACTGAGTCTCCGAGGAATGAGAAGAATGGCTGACGTTTTTCCTCTTTAATCTCAACTACATAATCTTCTTCCGGTGCTAACTTCACAGGATTAAGAATTGTACTGATGATAATCGCATTGATGATGTTAAGTGGAATCGCTGTTAATACAAGCTCACCCGGCACCATCGTGACATAAGCACCGACGATTGACCCCGAAATACAGCTCATTGACATTAAAGCGATTGTCAGTACACGCGCGGCATTCATTTCTCGAACTTGCGCTTGAGACACTGCCAGTGCTTCTGTATTTCCGAGCACCATCATCTCCACTGAGAAGAATGATTCAAATTTCGGCTGACCTGTAACCTTACCGATTAACCAGCCCATCCATTTGATGATGAACGGCAGCACACCGATATACATTAAAATATCAAACAATGGTACGACGAATAATATAGGAAGTAATGCAGATACAGCCATATCCATTTTGCCTGGACCAGGTGCAGTCCAGCTACCGAACGGCATGCCGATACCGACATAAGCAGCCTGCAGCATCCAGCTGAAACCATCTGCTACCCATTTAACTGCATCTCGTCCCCATGGAAACTGCGTGAAAAACCATGCCAAAAATAAGTTGACAACAAGCATAATAACAACAGATTTCCAGTCGATATTCTTTTTGTCGCGTGAAAATAAATAAGCTACTAGAATAAAAACAAAAATACCTAAAACATTAAGTAATAAATAGAGATTCATAATTTCCACCTTTACATTTTTTGAGTGTAGAAAGATTATAGCATTATAAAAGTTTAAATGGATATATATTTTTTCAAAAAAACGAACAATATTTTAAAAAATTAAGTAAATATCATTTAAAAATCGAATGATATGATTAATAACACCGCTTACATTACTATAACATACAGTATTAATCAGAATTAAGTGTTATCCTTATTTAGCAGTGTCATTTCAATAATGATACAAATACTGTGTATATGTTAATATAAGTAGATATCATCGATCATCCATAGTAAAGAGGAAATTAAAATGAAAACTATTTTTACAAAATTTCTGTTCATACTGATACTGAGCCAGCTCCTTATCACACCGGTTTATGCTAAGTCTCCAGTAGAAATTGCTAATCAGCAAGGTTACAATCTTGATTCAAAGTATAATCCTCAAGGGACTATCGTGATTGCCGCTAAAAATGGTCAGGTTCTTTATGCAGATCACCCAGATACAAAGTGGCCGCCTGCATCTATGTCCAAATTAATGACACTGTACTTGGTCTTTAAAGCAATGGATGAAGGAAAGTTTGACTTAAACACTAAAGTAACGGTGAACGATAAGTTTTATGGAATTTCTAAACTGCCGATGCTCAGTAATAATCACTTCAGAAAAGGATCAGTTTATACCGTAGACGAACTCCTGCACATTATGCTGACAGCATCATCAAATTCAGCAACGTTCATGTTGTCATCGTTAGTTAAAAAAGATGATTCTGACTTTGTAGACTTAATGAACAGCACCGCTACAGAGCTCGAGATGAAGAATACATACTATTACAATCCAGCCGGTCCTCCTAATAATCTGCTGCTGCAGTACAAACCGAAGCGCTATCAGAAAGATGATGACAATATTTCTACAGCACGCGATTATGCCATACTAGGACAGCACATCGTCAATGAATTCCCAGAAGTGCTGGAATACACTAAACAATTGAATGTCACTGTTAAAAAGGGAACCCCTGATGAAGAAACTTTTGGAACGTATAACCATTCATTAGAAGGGGCAAAACTTGGTTACAAAGGAGTAGACGGTCTGAAAACAGGGTCCAGCGATACAGCGGGATTTGATACTACAATTACCGGCAAACAAAATGGAATGCGTATCGTGCAGGTAATCATGGGAGTTGAAGACTGGTACGATTTGCCGGCAGAATTCAATCGCAATAAAATTGCAAATGCTATTATGGACGATGTCTATAGTCAGTATAGTTATAAGAAAGTTCTAAATAAAGGTCGCTATCAGCACGGTGATAGAGAATACTATATACATAATGACTTGTATGATGTAGTAAAAAAAGGAACTACGGGGAAACTTAACTTTGAGAACGGTAAAGCTTCCTATCAGTATGATCGAAAGTTTGTCACGTCTGACAGTACTTCAGCGAGTGTTACTTATGAAGATTACAGGCAGTATCAAATCAAGAAATTTATCGACGATCATTTCGTCTGGATTGTAATTAGTATTACCTTATCCATCATTCTCGGAGTTCTTCTCATGCTGTACTATTTCAAACCGAATATGTTCACTAACTTATGGGAACAATAAATAAACCCAGACATCCTTTCAACAAGCCAAGGATGTCTGGGTTTATTTTTAATCTACATATTTGACATCTAGGCCGAACTCATAGCTTTCGCACGCTTTCTTCATCATCGTCTTGTAGAAGAAAAATCCTGCTACTGCCATAATCACAGTGAATATTAAGAAACGGATGTTGAGTGGTAAATTAAAGATGCCAAGCAATGTCTGCATAATAACAACAAACAATATAATACCCCCTACACAAAACAGCATGAGAAATGATGTTCCCATCCCTACTCTTTTACTTGGTGTCTTCTTACTTATCTGTGGTTCTTTCGTGCCAAAGTAAATTCCAAGAGGCGTAAGTGCAAAAGAAGTAATCACGCACAGAATCACTCCGTATATAATATGCAACGGTTCAGCTTTTACTACAATACCAAAAATGATGATGGGGATAGCGAAACAAAATGCTGATCCGACCGACACAAGTTTCCACTTAGCATTCACCACATCTTTAAAATTAATAGGCAGACTGTAGAGAATATCCTGCTGTTCTGCATCTTTAGCAGTCAACCGAGCTGCAATCATAGTTGCTACATAACTTGTTCCACCAATGGCCAGACCAATCAACAGCACGCCTATCGACAGCTCAGAAATCGCTCGAAGCTCCTGAACACCACCACTCTGCATGATGATAAAAACAACGTAAGGGACGGGGATGATGATTTGCGGTAGAATTGCTGAGATTTCCTTGAAATCTCTGACAATAAGTTTAAAATCTTTCTTCATCAATGATCGTTCAGCTGTATCGATACCTTCCTGAACTTTAGGTGAGCGAACTTTAGTCGAAGATTCCACTGTGAAATCCTGCTGTCCGTATCGCATTAAAAGCTGGGTGAGTAAGTAAAATAATAAGACACCGAGCAGCAGAACTCCGACTGCAATGCATACGTCAATAGTAGAATGCTGTTTTTTAATCACAGCGTCTGACACCCAGTTGAATGGAAGATAATCTGTTAACGGTGTTAACTTTTTGCCGATCGAATTCGCCGGCCCTATAATGATAAAATAAAACAGGGCGCCTGCTATCCCTAAAAGTCCGGTCATTATTTCGTTAATTTTGTTTTTCGGCAGTACCTTTGTCAGTAAGAAGATAAAGCAGAAGGTTAAAGAAAGATAAAAAAGAATAAATCCTAATAAACTGACCATTACTAATATACCAATTGTCATACTCTGATAATCTTTATAAAGAAGTATTGAAATTGTCAGTCCGATTAGTAGATAGACCCATAAGACTGATGATAGAAAAAGCTTAATCATCTTCACTAAAAAAATCTGATGAATACTTATCGGTAATAACAGCAGCTGTTTAATGTCATTTGCTATAAAGAAGTCCTTAATAATAATGGTGACCGTACTAATGAATACGATTATCCCGCCGTACAAAAAGATATAGCTTAAGAAGGTTCTCTGAAAATCCAGCGATTGATTAGCGAAACCGAATGATAGCACAGAAATTATTAGAGGCACTCCAATGATTGCTATAAAGACATAGGCAAGGATCGTCCATAATTTAGTCGTATCAGACAAACCTTTGAATGAATTTATAAGGCTCTGCCACTCCATCTTCAACATCGCAAAAATCATATAGAGACTCCCTTGGTCAGTTCCAGGAAAACATCTTCAAGTGTGGCATCCGGCAGGTGACTCATTTCCTGCAGCTCACTTAAATTACCTTCCACCTTAATACTGCCATTGTATACGATAGCAATACGGTCAGCCATCTGCTCAGCTATTTCCAGTATATGTGTCGTTAAAAAAACCGTCTTCCCTTGATCACACTGCATTCTTAAATAATTTTTTAAATTGCGAGTACTAAGTGGATCCAATCCTACTGTGGGTTCATCAAGAAAAATAATATCAGGGTCATGCATCAGGCTGGCTACCAGCACAATCTTTTGTTTCATTCCATGTGAGTATCCTTCTATCAACTGTCCGGTCTTTCCTTCAAGATCAAACAGTTGGAGTAGTTCATCTCTTTTAGAAAGATAATAATCTTGGTCCATCTTAAAAATAGAAGCAATGAAATTCAAATATTCATCTCCCGTCAGCTTTCCTAACGTGTGAGGAGTATCTGGAATAAAGCTGAATCGTTCCTTTAATTCTAAAGCATGCCGTTCAAAATCCATGCCGAACATCTTAACTGAACCAGAGTCAGGCTTTAACAATCCGATTAACATTTTGATGGTTGTCGACTTTCCTGAACCATTTGGTCCTAAAAAGGCAAATAATTCTCCGTAGTCTACCTTCAAGTCAATGTTCCGTACCGCTGCTGTTCCATTAAAAGACTTCCCAAGACTATGTGCTTCGATTGCATAATTATAGCGCTCGTCCAACCCGCTTCCCCCTCTTACCATATTAAGATAAGTTTATCCTAACAGTTAAAAACTGTAAATATCATCGCATAATAAAAATAGGGAGGGTTATTTATCCGATTCAAGAGCGAAACGATTTAATACGAAGATCCTCAGAAGCTGAGCGATAACGCTTACTGTTATGATAATGATCAAAAACGGTATAAAACTATCTTCGCCCATCAATCCGACTAATGGAGACAATAATCCGCCTATTAAAAATTGCGTGAGTCCAAGTATTGCTGAAGCACTGCCCGCACCTTGCTGCTGTACTTGCATTGCCAATGAAAATCCCGTTGTCCCGATCATACTGACTGGTGCAATCAGCAGAAAAAATGATACGAAAAGCAACCACACTGGAAGATGGAGTAGCAGCACTATGGCTGTCATTATCATTCCAATAAATTGTATATTCTGTCCCAGTTTCAAAATTCTCAGCTCAGATATACGATCAACGAGACGAGAAGTTATTTGACTAAAAAGGATAAGACCTACTCCATTTACTGCAAACATCAGACTGAACTGCTGAGCAGAAATATGATAGATTTCCTGGGTGATAAACGGTGATCCTGCTATATAGCTGAACAATACTCCATAAGTTAATGCTTGAAGTGCAAGTAAGATGAGGAATTTGTGGTTACTCAGCAATGCTTTGAAATCATAAAAAATAGATGTAAAATCTGCGTTCTTAAGACTCGATTTCGGGAGACTTTCCTTTAAGAATAAAATGCTCATTACAAACATGAGGATGCCATAACCAGCCAGGATGTAAAACACTGTCTGCCACACTGAAAAGCTCAAAATCAAACCACCGATAATCGGTGCAAGTATCGGTGCAAGTCCATTGACAAGCATCAACATACTCATGAACTTTGTTAAGTCTTTCCCTTTATACAGATCTGCTGAAATTGCCCGCGCAATCACTGCTCCTGCTCCACCGGCAAAACCTTGAAAAAATCTGAAGAGAGTAAGTAATTCCACCGTTGATGCAATGGCACACAATAAAGACATTAAGGCATAAACTATCAATACGATAAGCAATGGTCCTTTTCGTCCTGTTACATCAGTGATAGGTCCGACAAACAATTGTCCGACAGCAAGACCAATCATGCATGCTGTCAAGCTCAGTTGAATACTTGAAGTCGTTGCTCCAAAGTCATCTGCCACACTGGGCAGAGCAGGCAGATACATATCTAGTGATAACGGACCAAAAGCAGCAAGCAGTCCAAGCACAATGACTAGCTTCCATTGAGTTTTTGTGTGATTAGAATAAGAATTCATCATGCTTAGCTCCTTTACTGCATTATACAATAAATAGTTACTAAGCTGATTGTTTGTTTGATGAATTTCTATAAGGGAAAATATAATTAACAAACAAATGGAAGAAGGGTCATTAAATGAGTGAAGTAATTAACAAAGTTCATACACAATTATTCATAGACGGTCAGTGGATGGATGGAGATAACCAAGAAACTAAAGAAGTCATCAATCCTGCGACTGGCGAAGTTATAGCCCATACTGCCCAGGCAGGAGAAACAGAAACAACACGTGCGATTGAAGCAGCGAGCATTGCCTTCAAAGAATGGAGTAGCTTAGAATTAAAGGACCGTGTCAGCATTTTACGAAAAGCGGCAGATTTAATTGAAGAAAACGCCGATTATATCGCTGAAGTCATGACAACCGAACAAGGCAAACCTCTTGCTGAAGCTAGACTGGAAGTCATCGATGGTGCTGAAACATTCAGATGGAATGCTGAGGAAGCGAGAAGGCTTTATGGCGATACGATTCCAGCTCCGAACGCCCATCATTACGAGATTATGTATCAGCCAATAGGTGTTGTTGCAGCTATCACTCCGTGGAACTTCCCATCAGGTATGGTGACACGTAAAATCGCACCAGCACTTGCAGCTGGTAACACTGTAGTATTGAAGCCCTCAGGTGATACGCCACTGACGGCAATTGCCATATTTGAACAGCTGGAACAAGCAGGTTTCCCTGCCGGAGCAGTTAATTTAGTGATGGGCAGCTCAGAAGTCATCGGTAAGACAATGACAGATTCAGATACGGTTAGAAAGCTGACGTTTACCGGATCAACGCCAATCGGTAAAGAGCTGTATAAACAATCTGCAGCTACACTGAAAAAACTTTCACTAGAATTAGGCGGTCACGCACCGTTCATCATTCATTCAGATGCTGATGTCAAAGCAAGTATCGAAGGATTGATAGGTGCAAAGTTCCGCAACAACGGCCAAGTGTGTATCGCGCCTAACCGAGTGTTCGTTCATGAAGAGATTAAAGAAGAATTTATGGCTCAGTTGAAGACTGCTGTCTTGAATCTTAAAGTCGGCAATGGTCTTGAAAAGGATACAAAAGTTGGTCCTCTAATCCGTGAAGATGCCATCGACAAGATTAAAAAGCAGCTTGACGATGCAATGGATAAAGGTGCTAAAGTGATCACGGGTGGTGGACGTCTGACAGATGGTGACTATGCAAAAGGTTTCTTCTTCCAGCCAACAGTCATCGATCATGTCGATCAATCCATGAATATATTCTATGAAGAAACATTCGGTCCTGTTGTTCCTATCATTTCGTTTAACGATTTGGATCAAGTGATCGAAATGGCTAATGATACAGAATTCGGCCTGGCGTCATATGCTTACGCTTCTTCTGCAAAAGCTATTTATCAGCTGTCTACTCAACTGGAATATGGTATGGTCGGTATTAATGAAGTGAAAATCTCAAACCCGGAAACACCATTCGGTGGTGTCAAACATTCTGGATTCGGTCGAGAGAACAGCCACCTCGGATTAAAAGAATATGTCGTAGAAAAATTTATTAATACACATTATATTTAATAATATTCAATGGATAGGAAACGTCGGGGCAAATGCCCAGGCGTTTTTTTATTCATAAAATTTCAGTTGAAATTAAATTCTGCAAATGATATAGTTAGTTTTGCTAACTAACTATATTGGAGGTTAATATGAAAACCCAGTTATTTTTTGAGGTCCTCCTTGACTTAAGGCGTACTTATGTCAGCGAAATGGACAAGATCGTAAATCACTACCAGTTATCTTCTGCTCAGTGGTTTATCTTTAAAACTATTGCTCAGACTGCTCCTACAACACTGGTTGAAGTTGCAAAGATCCGGGCTATTGAAAAACCGACAGCGACTAAAATTATCCACCGCTTAGTAGAACTTAACCTTATTCAAACAGCTGAAGGTAAAGATAAACGCGAGAAAATACTTTCTCTAACCCCTCACGGAAATACCATTTACGAAGATATACAGCAGCAGGTCTCAAGCACACAGCAAAAATCTCTGTCGAATATCAACGTGCCGGTTGAAGAACTGACAGAACAGCTTGTCAGCATTACTCAATATTATAAGAATAGGAGGGACGACCGTTTTGGACAAACAGATTAATGAACCATTATGGACAAAAAACTTTATATTAGTCTCTTTAACTAACTTCATCATAATGCTATCCATGTATTTACTACTGGTAACTATCGGAGGATACGCCGTCTCAGAATATCATGTATCAACAAGTCTGGCCGGTCTTGTATCAGGCATTTTCATTGTCGGCAGTTTATTTGGTCGCTTCTGGGCGGGAAAATATATCGATATTCTAGGTCAGAAGAAGATTCTTGTCATTGGAGGAATCATCTTCACTGCAACAACCGCCCTATATTTTCTGTCATCCAATCTGCCTTTATTACTCGCAGCTAGATTTTTAAACGGTATCGGCAGTGGTATCGCTTCTACGGCAACTGGGACTATCGCTGCATTTATCACACCTGTCGACCGCCGTGGCGAAGGAATCAGCTATTTCAGTATGAGTACTGTATTATCTACAGCAATAGGACCATTTCTGGGAATGTTTCTGCTGCAGTTCATTACCTATCAGCAGCTATTTATCATCTGTTTTATTATTGCAGTAGTAGCGCTGAGTTTTATTCCTTTGATTAAAATTGCACCGCATATTGAACCTGTAAAATCCAATATGCCGAAAGGATTTCATCTCGGTGACTTTATCGATAAGAATGCACTTCCTATCGGTATTGTTGTATTAATCACGTGTACCGCCTATTCCAGCGTTTTGAGTTTTATCTCCTTTTTTACTAAAGAGAACAACTTAGTCACAGCAGGAAGTTTCTTTTTCCTTGTTTATGCCATCACTGTCCTGATTTCCCGTCCAATCACTGGTCGAATGATGGATACTAAGGGAACTAACGTTGTGATGATTCCTTCATTCATAAGTTTCATCATTGGGCTTGCACTGCTCAGCATCACACATAATGCCTTGCTGTTATGGATCAGCGCGGTGTTCATCGGTTTTGGTTATGGTAACTTCCAGTCTATTGCTCAGGCGACAGCGGTCAAAGTCACGGAACCTCATAAAATCGGCCTTGCGACCTCAACATTCTTCATCTGTCTTGATTTTGCTCTTGGCTTTGGGCCTTACGTTCTCGGAGCAGTTATTCCTACGACAGGTATGCACGGCCTTTATGGTGTAATGAGTTTTGTTGTAGTGATCGGCTTAATTGCATATATATTTTTACACGGAAAAAAAGCACATCTTTATCGATAAGATGTGCTTTCTGCTATTTTGCGAATCGTCTATTGAATTCGCTGAATGTAATAAATCCTTTATTTTCTTCATCATATAATTTGTACTTTAATGATTTCAGACTTTCTCTTATACCGATTGTCGTTGCATGATGTAACGGCGGTGTTTCATTATGTGCCTGTTCAAGAAGATAATTTGGAATTCTCGGACTTAAATGATGTACATGGTGGAAACCAATGTTTCCTGTCAGCCACTGGAATAATTTTGGCAGACGGTAGTAAGAACTTCCTTCTACAGCTGCTTTAACATAATCCCACTGTGTTTCGTCCTCAAAATAAGAGTCTTCAAATGTATGCTGAATATAGAACAGCCAAATCCCTAATAATCCACCTACAAATAATACTGGAGCCATCACGCTGAAGAAACGCCCAGGTCCAAGCAGATAGATAAGCAGACCATATACTACAATAACAGCAATATTATGAATATATGTGTTATTACGTTCTTTCGCTTTTGCGCCCTTCGCATTCATACGATTAGAAATAAAGAGCAGATAAATCGGTCCAAGCACAAACATGACGAACGGGTGTCTGTAAGCACGGTAGATAAAACGCTGCATCGGCGTTGCTTCTCTATATTCTTCAATGGTCATCATCCAGATATCGCCTGTTCCTTTTTTGTCGAGATTACCACTTGTTGCATGATGGGTAATATGCTCACGACGCCACTTTTCATAAGGAAATAATGTCAGAAATCCTGAAATATTACCGAGAATTTTATTTGCTTTCTTATCTTTGAAAAAAGAACCATGACAACAGTCGTGGAAGATAATGAAACTTCTGATGAGGAAAAATGCACCGACTGTTCCACATAAGATAGACAGCCACGGTGAGATCTCGTATACAATGAATCCTGTAACAATCAGAAGAATGTATGGAACCAAAGTATTAATGATCTGCATGACACTAATTTGTAATTCTGATTTTTCAAACGGCTTGACTGACTTTCTTAACTGTAATTTCTTATCTCTATCCATTGGTCACCTCTAAAAATTAATATATGAAACCGTTAAACTACCATGAATTGATAATTATTATTTGTTAATAGTATCTAGTCATAATTTCATTATACCCGATTTTCTCAATAATAACAGTGGCGTTTAATAGTATATTTAACAGTATTTTTATTAATATTATCAGTATATAATAATTTTATATGGTCAATGTATGAAATAAACATATTCTTTTATTTTTCTGTATATTAAGATAATAAAAAAGAGGCATCAGCCTCCGATATAATTCATATTTATTTTTTTCCGTTGTCTATTATTCACTGTTTCAGCCGTTCTTTCATCTGAATAACGGTCGTCTCTCTCTTGCCAGATTTTAATAATCTGCGATTTCAGTTCTTCATCAGTAACACCTTGACGAACAAACGATTTCAAATCAAAACCACTGCCCGCAAATAAACAGCCGTAAATTTTACCGTCAGAACTTAATCTGACCCTCGTGCAGCTGGAGCAGAATGATTCTGATACACTAGTGATAAAGCCAATTTTTGTGCCGTTATCATGTTCGTAGTACTTAGCTACTTCACCAAAATATTTTGGCAATACTGGTTTAATTATGTAATGCTGCTCTATCAATTGAATCATTTCTGACTTTGTGACTACTTGATCAAAGTTCCAGCCATTGTCATTACCCACATCCATAAATTCAATAAATCTTAGCGTTATCTGCTGTTCTTTGAAATATTCTGTCATTGCCAGCAGTTGATGATCATTCATGCCTTTTTGGACGACCATATTGACTTTAATTTGAAAACCCAGACGTTTCGCGTAGTCAATCTGCTCAATAATAGCATCTGCTTTTACGCCGCGGCCATTCACTTCTTCAAATACATGATCCAGCGCGTCAAGGCTGATATTCAATCGTCTCAGCCCGGCATTGTATAATGCCTGTCCATGTTTTTTCAGCAGCAATCCATTCGTAGTCATCCCGATGTCTTCAATCCCCGGAATATCATTTAACGCTTTGATCAATTGCGGCAAGTCACGTCTTAACAGCGGTTCCCCGCCCGTAATTCTGATTTTCTTTACACCAAGCTGCGCATATTGGTCAGCAATTCTAATCAGTTCCTCAAATGTCAGCAATTCATCCTTCGCTAAAAACAGAAAATCATCTCCGAAAATTTCTTTCGGCATACAATAAGCGCATCTGAAGTTACAACGGTCAGTGACAGAAATCCGAAGATCCCGGATTGGCCGCCCTAGTTTATCTGTTATTTGTGCGGTCATCAAGTTCGCCTGCTTTCTTTGCAGCCAGATCTCCCGGCGTATTAATGTTCGCATACCAGTTACCCGGTACTTGAGTCACATTGACATACTTAGTGTCTTCAGTAAATAAGTTTCGTATGGCAAGCCTCTTCTCATCAAGCAGCCGATGTATCGTCGGTTTTAAATCATTCGGATATATTCCAATTGTCCCGTGGATCTGTATATTGTCCTTATATACCGTCAGATTCCCCTTATATTCTCCTGCTAGAACATTGATTGCGGCTGTAGTGATATAGGGGGTGTCCACTGAGATAACCATATAGGCATCAGCAGGACACGTTTCCATCACAGCATATATACCTGCTAATGGACCATGATTTATATAACAGTCATGATCAATAATGACAGGATATCCTTCAAAATGGTCAGCAATTGTTGTATTAGAACTGATGACGATGCGGCTGAATTGTTCACTCGCTTCCATCACTCGTGCTATTCGTCGATAAAACGGCTGTCCGTCAAGTTTGTGGAAGGCTTTCTGACTACCGAACCTTCGTGATTCTCCTCCAGCTAATATAATACCTATCAACCACCACTCACCGGTGGAATCAATGCCACAACATCCTGATTGGTAATAGTCTCTGAATCATTGACGACTTCTTCATTCACTGCAATCTGAAACTTCTCTCCTTGCAGAAAAGGATACGTTTCATTTAAATGCTTTCTGAATTCATCTACTGTCAGTTCATTGCCAAAAGAAAAGTTGTCCTGATCACGGTTGACCAGTTCTTTAATGTGTGCAAAATAGAGTACTTTCATGAATGGTCCTCCTTATATGATGAATGGCCGCCTTTTTGTCCACCTATCCATTGTTCGCCGTCTTTCCATATTTCCTTCTTCCAAATAGGGACAATTTCCTTAATACGTTCGATGGCGTATTCATTTGCTGCATAACTGTCTTTCCGGTGTGGTGAAGAGACAGCAATAACGACTGCTATATCTGAAATCTGTAAAATACCTAATCTATGAGCAATTGCTGTTACAGTACCAGGCCACTTCTCACTGATTTCTTCACCTATCTGTTCCAGTTTCTTCTCAGCCATAGGAATATATCCTTCATACTCAAGATACTCTGTCTTTACCCCTTTTGTCCATTCACGAACGATACCCGTAAAGACACATACTGCTCCCTGGTTTGGATTAACGGTATATTTCCTATAAGTTTCCGGTTCAAGCGGAGTTGTTACTACTTCAAATGGTTTCATCATTAATCAGTCCCTGTATGATTTCTGTATAATTTATATGAGTAAGGTCAGCAGTATGTATTATTTTGATGATATGCTTTAAACCTGACAATTCTTTATCGCTTTCATTTCGTAGGAGAACAATTTTTGGATAATCTGCCCGTTTGTATCCTTCCACTAAGATGAGGTCAGGATCGGTCGATACTTCTTTAATCAGATCATCTAGTGTCTGTTCACGGGATGTCATCAGCTTATGAATATACTGATAGCCTTGAATAATACTTTCATCAGCTCCGCCTGCCATATAAGTCAAATGATCTCTTTCGAGTGGAATATCAATTTCATTGCCTGAATTGTCCCCATGATGTTTTATCACTGCTATTTGTAATCCAAGCTGTTTTGCTGCGCCTATCAACTGGTTGATCACAGTCGTTTTCCCGCTTTTTTTATAGCCGACGACCTGAAGGATTACCATGTCGTGACGTCCGTCAGTCTAGTGATAATGACTTTTACTCGATCGCCTGATTTAAATCCTCGCGTTCCACCTGGCAGCATTATCATACTATTGCTCCTGGCAATCGCAATCACAGCATTGCTTTTATTGAATCCGGCTGGTCTGACAGTCCGATTGATGAGGTCAAGTTCTGCACGTATAAAGCGAGTAAATGGATTAGCTTTCAGAAAATCTTCTGTCAGTTTTACTTCAATAATCGGTGCATAACATTGAGAGGCACCAATCATTTTCTTAATAACCGGTTTAGCAAACAACTCAAACCCCGTATAACATGCTGATGGATTCCCCGAGAGCCCAAAGAGCAGCTGACTGCCCAGTGCTGCGACAGTCGTGACACTGCCGGGACGCATCGCCACTTTATTGAACAAGATATCGGCTTTCAATGCATTATATATTTTAGGCATATAATCGTAGTCGCCTACTGATACACCGCCTGTCGTAATAATGATGTCATGACTTTGGAGCGCTTCTCTCATAATAGCAAGCAGATGTTCATAGTCATCTGCTGTGACTTGATAAATCGTCGGTTTAATACCAAGATCAGCAAGCTGCCCTGCAATCATCGGACCGTTAGAGTTACGGATTTTCCCGGGTAGTAACGGTTCATCAATTGAAGTCAACTCTGTACCTGTAGAAATTAGTGCGACGTCAGGTTTCTTTCTGACATTAACCATACTATATGAAAATGTAGCGAGTACTGCCTGTACACCTGGTGTAATCAACGTGCCAGCTGACAGAACCAACTCGCCCTGCCTGCACTCTTCTCCTTGAACTGAGATATTTTCGCCTGGTGAGAAAGATTTTCTAAGAGTGAAGCCTTCCGCTGTTTCAACTGTCTGTTCGAGCATAACGACAGCATCTGCGCCTTGCGGGATGGGAGCACCGGTCATGATTCGCACCGCTTCATTCTGCTGCAGCGCTTCGCGACTCACTGCTCCTGCTCCGATATGGTCAATCATACGGAAACTGATCCGGTTGTCTCCACTGGCTCCTGCTGTATCTGCACTTCTCACTGCATAGCCATCATAAGGTGATTTATTGAACATTGGAATATCATAAGTTGCAATTGTATCTTCTGCTGTATAGAAGTTAAGGCTATCTGCAAGTGGTACTGTAATGATAGGTGCAGATTGTGTGTGTGCCATACAGCGGGCGATTGCTTCATCGACAGGTAAAGGGGTTCTTTTATCAAGCATCGTCATCCTTCTTTCTCATTTAGCGTAGGTCCTTTATACTGATTATAAAGGAAAGGGTGAAGTGAATGAATCATTTGACACATTTTAACGATGAAGGTCATGCACGGATGGTAGATGTTTCCGATAAAAATGTAACTGCTCGCACTGCTGTGGCTGCAAGTTCTATCGAAGTCAACGACGTGATATATGACCAGATCGTCAATCAGTCCAATCGTAAAGGAGACGTCCTTGCTGTAGCACAAGTAGCAGGTATTATGGCCGCAAAGGATACGTCTCGTATTATACCGATGTGCCACCCGCTGGCACTGAGCGGCATCGATATCAGTTTCCGTTGGGAGAAGAGTGAAAAATACGTGCTGCATATTGAATGCACTGTTAAGACTAAAGGACTAACTGGAGTTGAAATGGAAGCTCTGACCGGTGCTTCTGTCACTGCCCTGACAGTTTATGATATGACGAAAGCAGTCGATAAAGGAATGATTATCGGTCCGACTTATCTTGTCCATAAATCGGGTGGCAAAAACGGCGATTTTAACCGTTGATTATTTATTAAGCTCATTCACAATGTGGAAGATTTCCTGAGTGATGAGCTTTTTCATTGCAAGATTAACTGCACCGACTGATCCTGGAATACAAAATAAGACTTTGTTATCTATAGTTCCGCAAAAAGCACGTGATAACATCGATTTTGTTCCGACGTCTTCTGTAAAACTCAAATATCTGAACAGTTCACCGAATCCATCCAGCTCTTTATCGACCAGTGGTCTGACTGCTTCAATAGTCACATCACGCTGAGCGACGCCAGTACCTCCGGTCGTGATGACTGCATCCACGTCAGGAAACATCTGTGTGACTGCTTGCTGAATAATCGTGACGTCATCAATGACGATGTCATAATGTTTGATGATAATATTGTTATTTTTAAGATGGTCAATCACTGCCTGACCACCTTTATCAGTTTCTTTAGTTCGTGTGTCACTAATAGTCAGAACGCCAGCTGAAACAGCTCTGTCTGTACGATGATGCATCGTTTCACCTACCCGAATAATTGATGATATACTACTTTAGCCTCGTTGATGGACTTGACATCATGAATGAGCAGACGCCCGCCCGGAAACCACATGAAACGCTTAGAGTTAAATGAGAAACGGATAAAATAAGATGTCTTCTGAAATTCGATGTGCCGGTTATTCAAAAACTGTTCAAGTTCCAGCTGCTTCTCAGTTACCTTTCGAAACTGCACAGTATCCCGGCCGCAGAGCATTGTTTCGTGTTGATGGTCAGAAAGATAAGGGAAAATCGGAAGACTGCACGTCGGACAGTCTGACTTTTTTGTCCGGCTAAACTTAAGAGCTGTCTGTTCATAGTTCCAAACCTCTCCGAATATTAGTTTTGACTCGAACAATTCTTCTGTCAGCAGTTTCAAGGCATACATCGACTGAAAGCTCGCCGCCATGCTTACGGCGGGTTCAATGATGCCAACTGTATCGCAAGTGCGATTCATGACCGGCAGACTTCCTAACGCACAGTTGAAACACGGTGTTGTACCTGGAATAAAAGCACATGCTGCATAAGTCGCTTCAACACACGCTCCGTAAATCCATGGAATTCCGGTTTTATAGCTGAAATCATTAATGACTTGACGCGTATCAAAGTTATCTGTACCATCGATGAGCACGTCACATGTCATGAAATAATCATGCAGGACTGCTGAATCGCAGTGATCGATATAAGTCTCTATCGTGACATCAGATCTAATCTGCTCAAGCTGCCGCTTTGCTGCCACCACTTTCGGCAGTGATAGCAGCGCGTCCTCCTCAGTAAACAACGTCTGCCGCTGCAAGTTGGATAACTCCACATAATCACGGTCAATAATAACCAGTTGTCTGACTCCCGCTCTTACAAGCGTACTTGCAGTATGAGTCCCTAGTGCTCCCATACCGACGATTCCTACTTTTTTCGACTCAATTAGCGACTGACCCATCTGTCCGATTTTATTGAATTTTTCCTGTCTGTCATAACGATTCATTGGTCTTCCTCAATTTCCTGTAATTAATGCTGTCAAAGCTGATCAAACTCTTGTCTGTCATAGTCCATTCTACTCTTTCTATAAAACCTTTCAATATATATGATAATGGTACTGAGGTATACTAAGGCAAAGGGGGGGCCCGTATGAAAGAAGAAATTGCTGGACAGCAGTCCATCATTAAATATCATCATAATAAATTCCATTCGTATCATGATGTAATCGCTACAGAATTTCCGTTGACACTATATGTTAACCGTCAGGAATTTGCAACAATTGTGTGCAGCCCGACAAACCTTGAAGAACTTGTCCTCGGCTTTCTTGCATCAGAAGGTGTCATCCGTCGGCATGCTGATATTCAGACTATTCAGCTTGATGACAGCAAGGGGTTCTGTCATATAACCTTGACGAAAGAAATCAATCATGACAATAGTCATTATTCCAAACGCATGATCAGTTCATGCTGTGGTAAAAGCCGTGAATTTTACTTTGTCAGTGATGCCGCTGCTGCCAAAGTCTCTATGACTGACAAAACGGTTAGAGCAGGAGATATCATCCGTATGATGGAACAGCTGCAGGATAAAAGTACGAATTTTAAACAGACAGGCGGTCTACATAACGCAGCAATCAGTGATGGTAATGATTTTTATATTCATCGGTCTGATATCGGTAGACATAACGCACTTGATAAATTGTATGGATATTGTATAAAAGAGCATATCTCGATTCGTGACAAAGTATTAATTTTCTCAGGACGCATTTCCTCGGAAATATTGATTAAAGCTTCAAAAATAGGAGTCGGAATCATTCTGTCAAAATCCGCTCCGACCGATCTTGCTATTAAGCTTGCTCACGATTTAAATATCACAGCAGTCGGCTTTATCAGAAATGAGTCATTCAATATATACAGTCATCCTGATAGAATCATCAAATAAACCCTTACTAAATTAGCAAGGGTTTCATTCCACTTTTAAAAATTCATAGCGTTCACTGACTTTCTCGTAGCCTTGTTTCTGATACATTTCACGTGCTGTGTCATTACCATCTGTCACCAATATAACAGGACGTTCTCCTGCTCGTTTCCAGACAAACTGCTGCAGCATGCTTCCAATGCCTCGACTCCGGAAAACCTTTCTTACATAAAAATCATCAAGTTCTACAGTACGTTCATTAAGAATCGCTTCAAGCTTCCCTGCCGGTTCACCGTCCATATAAGCAATCAGCTGAATCACAGTCGGGTCAATTAAGTCCCGAGTATGAGTCGTGCGTTTTAATTCTACAAATTCTTCCCCATACTCTATTTCACTTTCACGGCATACGACTAGAAAATCGTTAAACGCTTTTCCCCGCTCTAATACTTCAATGATTTCAACGCTAGAATTATCCTGCGCCTTCAATTGACTCGTATCAGCCCTATAGAGTTCCATCTTCTCTAACGAAAAGCCATATTCTTTTCCAAAGCTGATCAGTTCATCAGAAGGTTTTACATTTTCAGGAAATATAAACAGAAGATGTTTCTGTCCTCTCTGCAGATGGAACAACTTCTGCATTTCAATATCTGCTTTAAACTGTTCGAGAGTTGGCACTTCCTTGTAAGCATAATAATTAGCATAATATTTGATGAGCTGTGACGATGTATGATAATGAATCAATCTTTCATTTTCTGCATGTCGTTCTGCATCGAGCTTTGTATCGTTAAACGTCAGCATGTTACCCTCCTGTAAGTTCCAAAGTTCCGGATAATTTCAGTTCTCTTCCTGAAGTCACGCGATATTCAATAATGTTTCCAGTTTGATGATAATCAAGTGCGATATCTTCCCCTACAAGAACAGGCTTTTTAAATGTACTGTGATTGCTTTTCAGCAGAGGCAGTTCAAGGCTTTGAATAATATAATGAACAAGAAGATTCCCTGGAATAACAGTAGCATCACTCTGATGAATACTGTTATCATCTTGCAAAAGCTTAGTAAAAGCAAGTACCTGTTCTTTAGTGATTTCAATTTTCATCAAGTACCTCCTGCACAAACGTAGATTGAATCCTCGCTCTAACAATCGGTCCGTCATAATAAATCATTTCATATGTATATTGAAGAAATTGTTTTATTTTACGGCTGTCTTTCAAAGTTATTTTAACATTGTATTCTTTATCTGGCTTTACTTTATTGTCTGATACAAGTTGTTTTGTATGGTATATGACACCTTTAAACGTCCTTGATATATCACTTAGAAACCATGCTTTCGGCAGCAAAGTATCAGGCACTGCATTTTCATGAAGCAAAAACTTTGAGATTTCTTCTGATGTAAAGCAGATCTTCACCATTTCCACTCTTAGCCCACGCTTTCAAATAATGTTGAAATACCTGTTCTTCATTTAAAACAGCACGTTCATTTGCACATCTTATTACATCTCTTACCATTGTAAGTATATAAAAAAATTGTATTAATAATCTACTTTAACGGGAAATTATGTTAATCAATATGCTTTATTCAACAACTGGTCATTCTAATATAATTTTAAAAAACAAAAAGGACATGTTCCACGAAGGACACATCCTTATAATATGATTCCATTATCTACTCAGCGACTGCCATAAGTCATACCTGGTTCAATATAGCGTCTGACAGAAGGAACAGCACGCAGCTTTACAGCAACAAACGCTGCTACAAGAGATTTTAAAAGGTCTCCCGGAATAAAGACTAACACAGATTTATAAGCAGTCATTAATGGCATACCAAGATTAAATGCCATGAAAGTGCCGCCGATTAAATTACATAAAAATGCACCGATTAACCCATTCACTAAAAAGACTTGCCATACATTCATATGCTGGAAACGTTTCTCTGTTAGCCAGCCGATTAAGTAAGCGATTAATGGAAATGAAAATAAATAACCGCCGCTTGGACCGAAAAAGAGTGCTAGTCCACCACGTCCTCCCGATAATACTGGAAGTCCGCACGCAGCTAAAACAGTAAATAACAAGACGCTTAACCCACCGAGTTTTCTCCCTAACAGACAGCCCGCTAATATAATCCCCAAGTTCTGAAATGTAAATGGTACACCGATTGCAGGAACTGGAATCGCCGGTAACATACCAAGCACTGCAATAACAGCAGCAAACATTGCCACAATCACCATATCTTTTGTTTTCACTAAAAATACCCCTTTCTTCGACTAATATGATTATAGCAATATTGTTAACCTAAATAAATAAAAAGTTTACATTACAAAAAGCACCTATCTTTTTTAAGATAAGTGCTCTCAGCTGCTCACTATTTTTCTATTTTCATCAATTCTTTTTTCAGCACTTCTCGCTGGTGTTCAAGTGAAATCGGATCATTGAACCAGAAATCTTCTGAATCATATTGAATGACCCGGTCATTTTTTACAGCGTCTAAGTTCTTCCATACATTTGATTCAACAATACTGTTAGAAATTTTACCAGTATCACTTGAAATCAATAATATATCACCTGAATACTTACCAATCTGCTCCGCTGAAATTTCTTTCCAGCCTGTCGGTTTAACATCTTTTGTTACTGCTTCCGGCATTTTCAGACCAAATGCCTGATAGATAATCTCAGAACCACGTCCCCAGTTATCACCGTAAACATATATCTTTTTCTGGAAAACCTGATAGATTGATACGGTTTTATCTGCACCAATCTTCTCTTTAATTTCTTTTCCGTCTTCAGCAGTTTTTTCTTTCCACTGATCAACAAATGCTTTTGCTTCTTTTTCCTTACCTACAATCTGACCCAGTTCTTCATGAATATCCAGATAACCGTGTTTTGCATAACTTATCGGAATCGTAGGCGCAATTTTTGCGTATTTCGAATTGTTCTTATCTGTATCAAAAGAAATAATCAGATCAGGCTTTAATTCAACAATTTTTTCTACATCGCCAGCTCCAAGCTGTGTCACACCTTTTAACTTCGGCTTTAAAATATCAGATTGGAAAGCATACGCGTCAACACCGACTGGTTTTACACCTAACTCAAGAAGATTGCCTGTATAGCTTGCACTCATCAATACTACACGTTTTGGATTCTCAGGAATTTTGATTGTTTTCCCATTATCCAATTTATAATTAACTTTACTTGATTCACTACTTTTAGTATCTTCTGCTTTCTTCTCAGAAGATGTATTTCCACAAGCAGCCAGCATCAGTAAGCAGGCAATCAATAGTACGAACCATTTTTTCATTGTTCTCCTCCTAATTGAGATTCATTCTCATTTATAATACCTTCTCATCATACTAGGAAAAAAACGCCTTCGCAACTATTTTTTGAATTTCTAAAAAACCGGCTCAATGAGCCGGTTCAGTCGTTATTATGGTTTCAATACTACTTTGATGTTATTATCTTTCTTCTTATCAAAGATCTCATATGCTTCTGGAGCATCGTCAAGTGACATCGTATGTGTAATGATGTCTGTCGGATCGAACACGCCGTCTCGAATCATTTCATATAACTTAGGCATTAGATGGATGACAGGTGCCTGACCTGTCTTCACTTGAACGTTACGGTTGAAGATCAATGGTAACGGAAAGTTAGCTGCCGGCGTCGCATAAACACCTGTCAGCTGGATCGTACCAAATTTACGTACAGCTTCTGCTGCTGTTTCTATCGGACTGATTGTTCCACGTTGTGGCGTCACTAAGTTTGTCGCACGTTCTGTGATTGTCACTTGACCGTCCATACCGACACAGTCAATGACGACATCTGCGCCGCCTTTAGTTTCCTCACGAAGCAGCTTGCCGATTTCTTTTTCTTTATCGAAATTCACTAC
The DNA here is from genome assembly GCF_004359545.1 of Macrococcus lamae. Classification (GTDB taxonomy): domain Bacteria; phylum Bacillota; class Bacilli; order Staphylococcales; family Staphylococcaceae; genus Macrococcus; species Macrococcus lamae. The sequence continues at coordinate 72,589 of NZ_SCWB01000002.1, read as the reverse complement.
TTCAACTGGATTCGTTCTAATTGCATGTTCAAGTCGGTGTTCTACATTATCGACACCGATAACACGTTCTGCACCTTTTAACTTAGCGAACTTCTGAGCCATCAGACCGATTGGACCACAGCCGAGAATAATAACTGTATCCCCGGGTTTGACGCCTGCATTTTCAACACTCCAGTAGGCAGTCGGGACAACATCTGAAAGAAATAAGACCTGTTCATCTTTCATATCACTGTCCGGTACTACAAATGATGAAAAATCAGCGAATGGTACTTTTAAATATTCTGCTTGGCCACCCCAGTGGTTACCATGCATTTTACCGAAACCGAATAGTCCGCCATTATCCATCTTCCAATTTGCCTGTTCTTCGTTTGAATTATCACATTGAGATTCCATTTCATTCACGCAGTAGAAGCATTCACCACAGCCGATGTTAAAAGGAATGACGACACGGTCACCTTTTTTTAGTTTCGTTACTTCACTGCCAACTTCTTCTACAATTCCCATCGGTTCATGTCCGATAACGAATCCTGGATCCATCATCAGGTCGCCTTGATGATATAAATGCAAGTCAGAACCGCAAATACCTGTTGCTGTAATTTTAATAATCGCATCTGTCGGCGCTTCAATAATCGGGTCTTTTACTTGTTTCACTTCCATTTTCTTTTTACCTTGGAAAGTTACTGCTCTCATTCTAAACACCCCTTTTATAAATTGTCACACTATTCATTAATAACCCATTTCCCTTTCATTAAACCCTTCTTCACCATAAAGAAGGAAGTTACCTGCTTTAATCAATGAAAATTTATTGTATACTGATACAAGAACAGGAGGGATTATTTTGAGACTTTTAATCGCTTTTATGTGCATTGTACTGCTTACAGGCTGCGATTCACAAAAGACAACCGTCACAGTTTCTGCTGCTGCCAGCTTGAAAGATGCGCTCGGTGATATTGAAAAGTATTACGAAAAATCTCATCCTAATATTGATATCGTTTATAACTTCGGCGCTTCGGGCACTCTCAGCAATCAAATAAAAGCAGGCGCCCCGGTAGATTTATTCTTCTCAGCTTCTGTAAAGGATATGAATAAACTGATTAAAAATAGTGATATCAGCAAAGAAAATACAGCATCACTCCTAAAAAACAGACTGGTCCTCATTTCTAAAAAGAAACACATCAGTCCTGTTCATCTAACGGATTCAAACATAAAAAGAATTGCTATTGGTACACCTGAAACAGTTCCAGCAGGCATATACGCAAAGTCTGCCATAAATAAGCTTCAGCTTTGGTCAAAGGTGAAAAATAAAATAATCTATACAAAAGATGTCCGTCAAGTGCTGACTTACGTTGAGTCAGGTAATGTGGATGCCGGCATCGTTTATTACACAGATGCTTTACCCACATCTTTAGAAACTTGTGCTATCAGTAATCAATTGCATGAACCAATCACTTATCCGTTAGGAATAGTGAGTTCCGCAAAAGATTTGAAAGCAACACAAGATTTCTACCATTATCTGCAAAATAATCAATCAAAAAAGGTGTATAGAAGTTATGGATTTACTGTTGAGTGATACTTTCTTATCACCTGTCATTCTCTCATTGAAAGTGGCAGGTACCGCTACTGTAATCAGTTTTATTATCGGAAGCATCCTTGCCTTTTTGCTGAACAAGAAGACATTTCCGGGGAAATCCATTATTGAGACAACCATCATGCTGCCGATGGTACTGCCGCCTACTGTAGTCGGATTTATACTATTGTTTCTACTTGGACGAGATGGCGTAATAGGTCTGCTGATTTATCAATTATTACATACAACAATACTATTCAGTATTTACGGGGCTGTTATTGCATCAACTGTCGTCGCTATCCCGTTAATGTATCAGTCACTCAAAATTGGCATTGACAACGTGAGCAGCGAAGTGATTGATGCAGCCCAAATGGATGGTGCCAGCAACTTCAACATTTACAAATCGATTATAGTTCCACTATCAAAAAATGCCCTTGTTACCGGTATTTTATTTTCATTCGCCAGAGCACTCGGTGAGTTCGGTGCCACATTAATTGTTGCCGGTAATATTCCGGGAATTACTCAGACGTTACCTACTGCAATATATGTCGCGATAGAAAATAATGAACTGCTGCTCGCGGGCAGCTGGGTCGGCATCATGATTCTGCTGTCGTTTGTGCTCATGCTCGTCATACAGATCATTAGAAAAAAGGACAAATAAAAAAGGCTGGACTATAGTGTCTCAGCCTTGTCCGTATATCAATTGATCTCAACGCCACCTGTTACACCATATACTTGACCAGTAACATAACTTGCATTGTCTGATGCCAGGAATACATAGACATCAGATAATTCAACCGGCTGTCCTGCACGCTGTAAAGTGACTTTCTGGCCAAATTCAGGGATTTTTTCCTGTGGCTGTCCACCTGAAATCTGCAGCGCCGTCCAGATCGGTCCAGGAGCTATTGAGTTAACACGAATTCCCTGTTCCCCCAACTGAGAAGCCAGAGATTTTGTAATAGACACTATTGCTGTTTTTGTTGCTGCATAATCCAGTAAGTTTTTACTTGGATTATAAGCCTGTACAGACGAAGTGGTAATGATAGATGCTCCTTTTTCAAGATGCGGAAGCGCAGCTTGCACAGTCCATACTAATGAGAATACATTAGTTTCGAATGTTGAACGTAATTGATGAGTAGATAAATCTTCTACTTTTTCTACAGCTGTCTGCTCACCGGCAACGCTGCATAAAATATCGATTCCTCCTAGTTCTTCGACGGCTGTTTCTACCATTTCCTTATTGAATTCTTCATTCCGCAGATCTCCGGGAATTAATACAGCTTTCTGCCCAGCCGCTTCGATGACAGCTTTCACTTCCTGTGCATCCGCTTCTTCTACAGGAAGGTAATTGATAGCGACATCTGCCCCTTCTTTAGCATAAGCAATAGCTGCAGCACGTCCGATACCGGAATCTCCTCCTGTCACTAGCGCACGTTTCCCTTTTAATTTACCTGTTCCTGTATATGATTCCTCGCCGCAGTCTGGTATGGGTTTCATTTTCTGTTGTAATCCTGGTGCTTCCTGTTCCTGTTTCTCGAATTTACCTGGATAATATGCATTTAACGGATCTTGATTGTTACTCATGATCGATCACTCCAATTTTAATATGATTTCTTTACTCTAGTAGTTATTGCACCAATTCAAGTTTTTAAACATAAGCACATTGTCTCGTCTGCTAACGAGTTCATCTTTTTTTGTAATCTCATACATAGTTATATATACTAAGATTGAAATGATAAATATTAACTAAAGGAGAATCATTATGACTCAGTCTACACCTCACATAAAGCCTGAAAATAATCCAATCGCAGAAACTATTTTATTACCTGGTGACCCACTGCGCGCAAAATTCATTGCAGACACTTACTTAGAAGACGTTGTCCAGTTCAACGAAGTACGCAATATGTTCGGTTACACAGGAACTTATAAAGGTAAACGTATTTCTGTCATGGGAACAGGTATGGGCATACCGTCAATCGGCATTTACTCTTATGAGCTGATTCATACATTCGGCGTCAAAAATTTAATCCGTGTCGGTTCATGCGGTGCGATGCAGGAAGGCATCAATGTCTATGACGTGATTATTGCTCAAGGTGCTTCTACTGATTCTAATTATGTGGCACAATACGGATTACCTGGTCACTTTGCACCGATTGCTGACTACAGCCTGCTTGCTCGTGCCAAACAATTAGCAGACGAAAAAGGGGTACCTAATCACGTGGGTAACGTCCTTTCATCAGACATCTTCTACAATGCAAACGCGCAGGCAACTGACAAATGGCGTTCAATGGGCATTCTTGCAGTTGAGATGGAATCTGCAGGTCTTTATATGAATGCAGCATATGCCGGCGGCGATGTAAGAGCACTCGGTATTTTCACAGTAAGCGATCATTTACTGACACACGAAGAAACAACACCAGAAGAACGTCAGACTTCATTCACTAAAATGATGGAAATCGCGCTTGAAATTGTTGAATAGAATTTTGTGAAAAATGAGAAACAGCCTTTAAATGACATCTTGTCATTTGAAGGCTGTTTTATTTTATTTAATATGTTCATTAACAAAGTCGGCGAATACTTGTGCTGTTCCATTACCGATGTCTCTCATCTTGATTTTACCGATTGAAAATTCAACGATTACCGCATCATCTTCTACCTCAACACCTTTGATTTCATCATAACTCATCACACGCTGGTAAGGCTGACCGTTCATATCGACGATCATGAAGAAACGTTTATTGGTCGGCATATATTCTCCAGTAAATTCCGTCTGGTCTCCCATCTGAAATTCTATCGTTCCTACTACGCCTGGCCCTCTTTTTTCTGATGGGCTTAACTCATTCTCATTGAATAATTCTGACATGACTGACTCCTCCTTTTATTATCAATATTTATACCCTCTCCTAAAAAATTATAGCAAACTCGGTCTGTCATCTTAAACTTTAATAAATAACAGCTATAATAATTTAATAATCTATGCGGATTACATTAAGATTTAGGGTAGATATACTATAAAATTATTAAAAGGAGTTATGATATGCAGCAGTGGATTATGCACATTATGGAACAATTCGGTTATTTCGGTGTGTTTCTATTGATTCTGCTTGAAAATGTCTTTCCCCCTATTCCATCTGAAGTTATTCTGACATTCGGTGGATTCATGGTGACGAAATCTGATTCTCTCTCTTATATTGGCATGCTTGCTGCTTCAACACTCGGAGCTCTTGCGGGTGCCATCATACTATACTATGTGGGAAAAGTTTTAGGCTTACATCGCATCGAACGTCTCGTCGATAAATATGGCAGAATTTTACGTCTTAAAAAAGAAGATGTTCATCAATCCAATAACTGGTTTTCTAAATATGGAGGTGTCGCTGTTTTTCTATGCCGCTTCATCCCTGTAGTACGCAGTCTCATTTCCATTCCTGCAGGTTTAAATCACATGAATTTGTTATCATTCATCATTTATACGACACTTGGTACTCTTATATGGAACGGTGTACTGATTTATTTAGGTGTTAAACTTGGTGAAAACTGGCAGCAAGTGCTTCATGTATTTGATACTTACTCCAATGTTCTATATATCACTACCGGCATTGCTATTATTGGCGGAATCATCTATTTAAGAAAACGAAAAGCATAGAGGAGGAAACACTATGAAACAGCATTATAAAGTGATTATATTAGGCGGCGGTTCAGGTGGTATTTCCGTTGCAGCCAGGTTACTGAAGAAATCACGTTTGAAAAACAAATTACTTATTGTCGACCATGCAGATTACCACGCTTATCAACCTGCATGGCCACTAGTTGGCAGCGGCGCTGACCGTAAAGAACATAGCCGTAAAAAGATGCAGCGCGTCGTTCCAAATGGCGCAATATTGACGCAACAGAAAGTGACAGGTATTCAACCTCTCGAAAAGATTATCACACTTGATCATAATTTAAGAGTGACTTATGACTATTTAGTGATCGCACTCGGTATTCAGCAGGACTATGACAAAATTGAAGGCCTGACAGAAACACTCGGTAAAAATCACGTCAGCACTAACTATCTATACGACTATGTCGATTACACATATGAGTCACTGCAGCAAGTAACAGATGGCAATGTCATCGTTACTAAACCAAACACACCGATTAAAGGCGGTGTCGCTCCTGAAAATTCGCTTTTTACATTTAAGGATTTCTTTAAGCAGCATGACAGAACTCAAATTAATCTTATGCTGAAGTCCGGCAATCACACGCTCTTCCCAGTAGAGAAATATCGTCAGAAACTGGAGGAACTGCTGACTAAAAAGCATATTAGTTATGATTTGAACGAAGAGCTGGTCAAAGTTGACGGACCTCGTCAAACAGCGGCCTTCTTCAATTATAAGACCGGTGTCAGAAACGAAGTCCCGTTCTCCATGCTGCTAGTCACTCCACCGATGAGCGCACCGGACATCATTAAACAATCAACCCTTGTTGATGAAGCAGGGTGGCTCGACGTCAATCCATATACATTGCAGCATGTCAGACATCAGAATATTTTTGGCATTGGTGACTGCACGAATCTGCCGACTGTGAAAATGGGAGCCGCTGTAAGAAAACAAGCGCCTGTCCTTGCCAAAAATTTAGTGTCACAGATGAAAGGAAGAAAACTAAAAGCGCGTTATAACGGAATGACCGCCTGCCCGATTGCTACTGAATATGGTGAGGCGATCATGGCTGAATTTGGTTATGATCTCCAGCCAAAAGAATCTATGCCGATCGATCAGGCAAAAACAAGCCACTTCCTCTATTTCGTGAAAAAGAAAATGATTCCACTCATGTACTGGCAAGGCATGCTGAAAGGAAGAAGTTAACATAATGTTAAAAGACCTGAGATAGAATTTCAAAATTCTATCTCAGGTCTTTTGTTTTAATATTTTATCTACGAATTAAAGTACACGGTCCCAATGTCGCTGAACGACTAATAAGTTCAAATATGATTCTGCAGTGCTGACTTCGATAATGCCCGGCTGATCTTTCTTTACGGATGTCGTGTCAATCAGCGGTGCTACTCTGCTGCTGTAACCAACTGTCTTATAATGACGGTTTGCGGCTTCAATAAAATCTTTTAACGGCGGCGCAAGTGGTGCTTCTGCATCGAGCACTAATAGACCATCAAATAACGTTGAATGGACTGTATCAAATGTCTCTGTTACCTTGAGACCTTCAGATAGTTTGACGGGTCGATTCGCTATTAATTTGTAGTTCACTTTATGAGCTGCAAAATCTTTGATTAATGTCTCTACTTCTACAACGTCTGAATTTTCAGTGACCACTACTGCTACTGATAATGTATCTAACTTCTTAACTGTATTTTCCATGCTGACTGCTGGAGATGCTTTATCTGTTTTCACTTCTTCATCAGCAGCTGGCACTTCTGCGCCTACTCGTAGCGCTACTTCTTCAGCCAGCTTCTTATCTACTTTGTTCAAATTGTTGACTGCATTCTGTTTGACGAAGTCGAGTTTACACTTGCCGATTTCAAAGCTGAAGCCATCTGTTAAATGCTTCCGTTCTGCTTCGGTCAAACTATTCAAAAACATCTTCGCTTGAGAATAGAAGTCTTTAAAACTTTCACTTCGAGCTCGCACTTTATGCGCATCAATGCGTTCATGATAGCTTTCAAATCCACCGTCTTCAACTGGTGTTGTATGTGGATTATTATTGTTGATACCATTTCTATGATAGCTTGTCATCCCTTTATGAATCTGGTGCTGATGAAGCCCGTCACGCTGGTTATTTGCAAATGGACAGACCGGCGCATTGATCGGAATCTGATGGAAGTTCGGACCGCCTAAACGCAGAATCTGAGTATCCGTGTAAGAAAACAGACGACCTTGCAGCAATGGGTCATTACTGAAATCAATACCAGGCACAATGTGAGCCGGGCTGAACATGACCTGCTCAGTTTCAGCAAAGACATTATCAACATTACGATTTAACGTCATTTTACCGACGATCTTTACAGGCACTTCTTCTTCCGGCCAGATTTTAGTCGGATCCAGAATATCAAAATCAAAGTTAAACTCATCTTCTTCCGATAAAATCTGAAGACCTAGCTCCCATTCAGGATAGTCTCCTTTTTCTATTGATTCATATAAATCTTCACGGTTGAAGTCGATATTTTTACCTGCGATAATCTGCGCTTCGTCCCAGACAAGTGAATGTGTGCCGAGCTTCGGTTTCCAGTGGAATTTAACAAAATGGGACTTTCCTTCTTTATTGACCAGACGGAATGTATGCACACCGAATCCTTCCATTGTCCGGAAGCTCTTAGGAAGTGCACGGTCGCTCATCGTCCACATGGTCATATGAGTCGATTCCGGGTTCTGTGCAAAGAAATCCCAGTAAGTATCGTGCGCTGTTCCTGCCTGCGGAATTTCATTATGCGGTTCAGGTTTAACAGCGTGAACTAAATCAGGAAATTTAATCGCATCTTGAATGAAGAATACTGGAATATTATTCCCGACCAAATCATAGTTTCCTTCTTCAGTATAGAATTTTGTTGCAAATCCACGCACATCCCGTACTGTTTCAGGAGAACCTTTCGATCCTGCCACGGTAGAAAAACGAACAAACACCGGTGTTTTCTTAGAGGTGTCATTTAAAAACTTAGCTTTAGTATATTGTTCAAGTGGTTCATATAATTCAAATTCGCCATGAGCTCCGTATCCACGTGCATGAACAATTCTTTCAGGAATACGTTCATGGTCAAAGTGCGTCATCTTTTCTCTGAAGTGAAAGTCTTCCAGCAAAGTCGGACCACGGTCACCTGCTTTTAAAGAAAATTCATCTTCTGCCATCTTAAGCCCTTGATTTGTAGTCAGTGCCGCTTCTTGTGTAGTGTCAACTGTTACTGATTCTAACTGTTTATCTTTTTCATTAGCCATTAGTAAAGTTCCCCTTGTCATTTTATTTTCTTATACTGCTTTATGGTCATTCCATAACAGAAACAAATGTCATTCACATTCAAATTTTACCCATTAAGCCTGATAAGAAACATAGATAAGGCAGCAACTTTCTCTTCACCCTGTATATTATTTTGATAAATGTCCTTTTAAATCTGTAACGCCGTGCTCTATATATGCTTTTAAGCAACTAAGCATATACACCCAGCCCTCTTTTTGGTCCATCAGACGTGCCGCATCATCCGGTAAACCTAATTCTGTAATATCAACTCGAGTGACATCTGTCATTTCGATGAACTCTATTACTACTCGGTTTCCGTTGCCGCCAGCCGGCCATTCAAATTCTATCAAGCGGTTACTTTGCAGCTGAACAATATCTATATCAAACGCAGCAGCATACTCCGGATAAGTCACGTGAACGGTTTTCCCCTCTGCCCATTGCTCACTGCTATTAAACCAGAAGTTACTGATTCTATCCGGGTTTATCAGTGCCTCGTATAGAGTTTGAGAAGAAGCGTGTATCGTCATTTTTGTAGTTAAATCCATAGTAAGTTCTCCTTTGGTTTTGAACGTATTGGTTTTTATAGCTCGTATTAATTTAATTACCTTAGTACTTATGTTACAATAAGTTTAAATGAATACCTAAGACTTATGTCGAAGGGGAGTAGCTCATAAGGTGCCCACCTTGTATAATTCCGTCATTACGAAGTTCATGCTTCCGGAATTGTAGAACTTACGTTTAGCGAGACCTTTGCCAATTCTATTTGGCATGGGTCTTTTTTATTCATAAATTTCTAATTAAAGGAGGATTCTTATGGATCCGAGTATCATTATATCCTATGCATGGGTTATTTTAGTTTTAGTTTTACTGGAAGGTTTACTTGCAGCAGATAATGCTATCGTTATGGCAGTGATGGTCAAGCATCTGCCTGAAGACCAGCGTAAACGAGCATTGTTCTACGGCTTGGTCGGGGCTTTTGTTTTCCGTCTAGCTTCTCTTTTCATGATCACATTGCTGGTCCACATCTGGCAAGTACAGGCGTTAGGCGCTGCTTACCTGTTATTTATGTCTGCTAAAAACTTATATGTGTACTTTAAGAAAAAAAGCCATCCGGATGATGTTCATACACCTGATATCGCTGAAGAAAAAGCTGAGAAAAACGGCAGTGGCTTCTGGATGACCGTGCTGAAGGTTGAACTCGCAGATATCGCCTTCGCTATTGATTCAATGCTGGCTGCCATTGCAATTGCTGTTACACTTCCTGAGATAGGTGGTCAAATCGGCGGAATCAATGCCGGGCAGTTTGCTGTCATGTTTGTTGGCGGTATGCTCGGCGTGATTTTAATGAGATTTGCAGCTAATTACTTTGTTAAAGTCCTTGAACAATATCCGGGTCTTGAAGCAGCTGCGTTCGCTATTGTCGGCTGGATAGGAATTAAATTGGTCGTGCTTGTACTGGCTCACGATAAAATCCATATCCTTCCTCATGCCTTCCCTCATTCATGGCAGTGGCAAGTAATTTTCTGGGCAGTGCTGCTTGCGATACTTGCAGTCGGAATCTTCACAAGTAGACGTAGTAAAGTAAAAAAATCTTAAAAACTAATTGTTAGTTAATCAAATAATGACAAACAAAGCCGAATGAAGTGTTATACTTCATCCGGCTTTGTTTGGAATTTCTTTAGTCATTTTAACGTTACAAAATATTGTTCTGATTCATCATCATATATTATGTCAATAGCTGCAATCTGCTGGTCTAACGGAACTGGGGTTATCGGCTGCTTTGAATCAGTCATAATAAGTGCTCTTGTAAAAGGATAATCATCTTCAAATGACAACTGATAACTTGCATTCGGCTCACTTAACACTCGCTGTATCGGCTGAATGATTTCCGTTTCTATCAGTGAAGAATTCTGAACCTGCGGATCTAAATATCGATTAAAGTCATGCCTGTCTCCTGCGAGACATGCCTGAACTACATCGTTTACTATTTTTTCCAACTTATTTCTATTCATTTCTCATTTCCTCCTGCTCTTTTAATTTACGTTCATATGAGATTCGGTACATGAAATGTCTAAGTTGCAGTATTTCATCACTTTCAAGTGGCTTTAAATGACTGCCTATTTGCAAAACATCGAAATAAGGCACTCCTTCTTCAATGCGTTCTTTAAGATGAATAGAACCAATTTGATGTATTTTTCCATTACGTCTAATACACTCAATTGATGCTGGTACATCATAGCGTTCTGCATATAGCACAATTTTGTCTGCGGTAAACTTCACATGGAATCTTACAAAATCTCCTTGCTCTGTTTTAAAATAATGCAGGTTATTATATTTTCTGAATTTACGATATGTTATGAGAGGAAAATGGATTAAAAATTTACCCAAGTGATGATTAAAGTTTTCAGTCTTAAGAATTTTTCTCCAGAGATTTATTTTAACCTGCCAGTCAGAAGGTTCTTTAAGTGCGACTGCATATGTTCCGATGCTTACCATTGAATCAGCTTTGATCCATGGAAAGTAAGGAAATGTTACGAATACAAGATCAACCGGGGTCCCATTACCTGCTAAATGAATTGACAGACCTTTGATAGAAACACTCCATGCCGGATATTTTGTACTTGGCGGTGCATCTGATAGCCTTACCACTCCTTCAGTCATATGTCCAAGCAGTCTTCTACCTTCATCGTTAAGATTTACTTCTGATCTATAATTTATGCCGCGTGCATGCGCTCGTTTCTTCCCTTTATCTGTGACGCCAAGTTTCTCAATTGACCGAATTACTTTAAATGCCTGGTTTTTCATTAAGCAGTCCTCCCTGTTAATGATTTATACCCGATAAATAAACAAAACACTTCATTTACAAAATGTTTTATTATTTCCAATATTAAAGGTAAAATTTAATTAGTAATAGTTGAATATGAGAGCGACAGAAAGGAAGCAACTGATGGCATTGAACAATAAACCTTTTCATAAAACAAAACAGCATCTTATCGATGTCATGAATGACATGCTCCGACATGCCACTATTGAAGATATTACGATAAAAGCACTCGTCCAGGAGGCCGATGTGACACGTTCTACCTTTTATACATATTACTCAGATAAGTATGCTTTATTCGAAGATTTAATTGCACAATGTAACAGACAGATTTACTTTGCCCTTAGATATGTTCCTGCTCATTTTTCTTCATTAGAAGTCAGAAAGCGAATATATGATAATACATGGCAAGTACTGACTACTATTTACAGCTATAAACATATCTTCTCTCAGATCAATCCTGAAATTCGTGTCAAAATACTAGAACAGGAGATTCATTCATTTAAACCGCTGTTGGTTCAGCAGTTTAAATATTTGAAAGTAAATGCTTCAGTGGATGCTGACATCTTAGCCACTTTCTATCTTTCAGGTATCATCTCTACATATAACTTATGGATAGCAAATAATTTCAGTATGCCTATCGAAGAACTATGTGAACAAGTCACTGATTTAACAATGACTATTTATTCTGGATACATAGATAAGGAGTAATTCATATGATTAAAACAGCAGTAATTTCCGGAGGCAGCGGTTTAGTAGGCAAAGCACTGACTAAAAAACTGATTGCTGACGATTTCCATGTCGTTATACTTTCACGGTCTTATCACGACAACGAAGAGAACATTTCCTATATCAACTGGGATAAAGAGGGATGGGAACAGCAGATGCCAAAAGCTGATCTGCTTATTAATTTAGCAGGTGCTTCCTTAAACAAGCGCTGGACTAAAGAATATAAAAAGGAAATTTTAAAAAGCCGTTTAGGTTCTACTAAAAAACTGCGTTATTACCTCGAGCAGTCAGGTGATAAGCCATACTTTGTTAATGCCAGCGCTGTCGGCTACTATCCTACAACTAAACATCTGACATTTACGGAGAGAGATGTTTTTACGCCTCATAATTTTCTGTCAGAAGTTGTCTGTCGGTGGGAAAATGAGACGAATGCCATCAAAGAAATGGGTATTGAAGTTGCCTGCTGTCGATTTGGTGTCATTCTGTCAAATGAAGGCGGTGCACTCCCTGTCATGGCGAAACCGTATCAGTTTGGTATCGGTGGTAATATAGCTGACGGCAGACAAGTACTGTCATGGATTCACATTGACGATTTAACTAAAGCCGTACTCTACATTTATGAACATCGGTTAACAGGTATATTTAATTTCACTGCACCAGTTCCTGCGACTCAAAGCGATTTTGGCCGTGCATTAGGCAAAGCGATTCACCGTCCTCATTGGACAGCAGTCCCGAGGCCAGTGATGAACGCAGTTCTTGGCGATCAGGCAGTCATGGTGACTGAAGGACAGCGCGTATTACCGGAAAGATTGCTGACAGAAGGATTTACATTTGATTATCCAGAAATTCAGTCTGCACTGAATGAGATTTATTCGAAATGACAACTGAACGTCAGCAGCTGGAAAAATATTGGCGCGAAGAAAAGTATTTAGTCATGTATCATAGCCAGACCAGTTACGAAGCTATAAGAGCTTTATTGAAAGGTCAGCCAAGCTATGCAGCACTTGACAACTTGATTAATCAGGCAAAAGCGGTGACTCCGACTACTGGTTCGAAAATCAATGCTTATCAACATATATGGGGTTATTTCAAGAAGCGAGCGACAGCTGAAGAAAAAGAACGCACGTTTATGCTTCTCGAACAGCTTGATACAGCAGAATCAGAGCTCACGCAGCATCTATATATGCTGGCAGAAAAATATACTGTCCAATATTTACTGGACAGCACGTTGTTTAAAGATAACGCTTGATCAATTCTTCTACTTCATGTTTCCAGAAGAAGCGGTCGAGCTTGTTTTTGTGGACGACTTGGATAAGATCGTTTGTCAGCCAGAGCGATAATATATGCGGAGGTACACCCATCTCATATATTTCACTCGCTGTGACAAATGCTTCCCGGTGTGACATATTAATTCCTTTCTTTATCTAATAAATTAAGATAACCATCTTTCATTTCATACACTTTATCAAAATATTGAGTCAATCTCGTATCATGAGTTACGACAATAGCTGCTTTATCCATGGATTTCACTTCACGTCGAATTAATTCGATGACAGCAAATGCTTTTTCACTGTCAAGACTTGCTGTTGGTTCGTCAGCTAAGATAAGAGAAGGATTTGTATAGATAGCTTTTAATATTGCGACACGTTGGCGCTGACCGCCGGACAATTCGCTCGGATATTGGTTCATTACGTCATGAAGACCCAGCGTATTAAGTTTTTCATTAAGTTCCGCCTTAGATAAATGATTACTGTTGACTTTGTCCAGCAGCTTCAGCTGATCTTTTACTTTAAGAAATGGAACTAAGTTTGAAGCTTGAAGAATAAAGCCAATTTCTTTCAGACGTGTTTTAGAGCGCTTATTTTCATTAAAGCTCTCTGTACTTGTTTGATTGATGACCACTTCTCCCGTACTGGGACTTTGCAGTAACCCTGCAATTGTCAGGAAAGTACTCTTTCCAGAGCCGGAAGGCCCAATGACAGCAACCATTTCTCCCCGCTGCAGATAGAAATCCGTCGGTTTCAGCGCTTCGACGTATGTATTACCTTTGCCGAAACTTCGGCTGACACCTTGCAACTCTAATACCATTTTATCCCTCCTAGCCGATCTGTTTCAACGGATCTACTTTTCTTACCGAATTGATGGAGAATAATCCTCCGATGAGAGCAGTAATAATAAGTGTGATGCCGTATATAGCAATCATTTTCCAATCAAACATAATCGGTACCACCGGCGGCAGAAATGAAGCAGTCAGCACTGTGAGACCGAGCGCAAACAATACAGCAATAACTGCCAGTATCAATGTCTGGAATAGTACAGAACGTGCAAGAAATGCATTGCTGATGCCCTGGGCTTTCAACAAACCATATATCGGAGCTTTCTGTATAGTGATGACATAGAGAAAGATCCCGATAATAAATGCAGAAATCGCAAATAGGAAATAGCTCATGAAGTCGAGCGTCAATTTCTGCTCTGTATAACCTGGTAATTTCTTGATAAATGATTCTGTTCCAACAACTTGAAGATCATCGTCCAGTGCTACATTCATATAATTGGAATCTTTGACGACAAATGCATTCACTTTGTCCTTCGTACGATTATTAGTTAACATATCAACTGTTTTGCCACTGCCATAAAGTATAGGTGCCGCATTATATTTAGAACGGTCAGTAAAACCTGTAATGGTCAGTGTGTCATCTGTTCCCGCCAGATCAAGTGTATCTCCTACTTTATAGCCTTTTTCTTTCAGTGTATCGTCAGCTACCACATCAAAGGTATCTATGAACATATCGCCTTCTATGATATTAGGTTTTAAAAATTCATCCTTACTAATGCCAAACAGCAGTGCATTCTGCTTAACATCACCTTTTGAGACAATGACAGCAGTATTTTTTATTCCTGCTTTCTTGTTGAATTCTCCATCTATCTCATCAGCAGCAATCATCGATTGGGCAAGGTTTTGATTGGATTCTTCAGTAATGACAATGGCATCACCATTCCATTTATCCAAGGCTTCCCGGTTCATATTCATCAGACCATTGGATAGTCCTGATACAAGAAAAAGTAAGTAGCCTACCAGTACAAGTACACCGATAATTAAACTGAATTTAAGTTTGTTATATATTACTTCTTTCCAGGCAAGAAACATTCTATGCCTCCTTCCTGTAATCTATACTACTGCTGAGTCAAATCAGTAGAGGCTGGTCCATGCAGGACTTTGCCGTCACAATCGAATCTTGAACCATGGCAGGCACAATCCCATGTTTTTTCACCGTTATTAAAGCTAAGGACACATCCCATATGAGTGCAGAATGGACTGACCGCATGTTCTGTTCCTTCGTCATCTTTATAAACTGCTTCAAATTTTCCATCTGTCAAGAAAATTCCTGCTTCATCTGTATGGAGCGCATCTCGGTCTGTCCGGTAATCTTTGACTGCCTTTGTCTGTCCTTTTATAGCACTGAAGGCTTTCTTAGCTGTTGCTTTTATCTGACTGCTCAGTGTGTCTATACGACTTGGTTTCAACAATTCTTCATATTTATTAGATTGACCCATCAGCAAATCCCGGAGCACCAGACTACCAACACCAGCAGTAGCCATGCCGAATTTATTAAATCCGGTGATGACAAAAATACGGTCATCATTTTTGCTGTAACGGCCAATTAACGGCATTTTGTCAGCTGTCATCATATCCTGGGCAGACCATTTATCTTCAATGTGATCGACGTTAAACAGTGCTTTTGCGTCATAAGCAAGACGTTCATAACCGACTTCAACATCATCCTTTGCACCCGTCACATGATTTTCGCCGCCTACTAGTAACCCCAGTCCATCTTCAGTAATATAGTGTCTTAGTGAACGTTCAGGAATGTCTGCCACTTGAAACATGGCATAGGGAATCGGCGTATGATCTTTGACTGCCACAATATAAGACCTTTCTATTTCAAGGTGAAAGAGTAAGTTATGCTTAATATTTACAATTGGGTAATGTGTTGCACAAATCAATTGATTAAATGATACTTCCTGACCACTTTCTGTTTCAACTGTATTACCATCAATTTTCTTTACCATCGTCTCTTCAAAAAAGGTGACGCCGAGATCCACACAGACTTCAACCATGCCGGCTAAAAATTTTAAAGGGTGGAACTGCGCCTGATCATACATTTCAAGACCCATCGTCGTTTCAAATGGAAGTCCCATATCTTTTTCATGAAGATCGCCATTAATACCTAATTTTTGATATGCCTCGTATTCTTTTCTGATTTTCTTTTCACTTTCGCCGATAGTGACTTGAATACTAGATAACGTTTCCATGTCACAATCTATATTATACTCATCAGCAAGATTTCTTATGACATTTATACCATCTGTCTGTGCTTCATAATAAAGTCGTGCTTCTTCTTCACTACGCTGTTTAATAAAGTTCTGATACAGTAAATGATGCTGGGCAGTAATTTTAGCTGTAGTACCAGCAGTAGTTCCCTGTGACAAGTGCCGACCTTCCAGCACTGTCACTTCTCGTCCTGCTTTAGCAAGCTGATAAGCGGCTAGAATGCTTGCAATACCCCCGCCGATAATAAGTACATCTGTTTGTAAATCCTGAGTGAGCTGCGGAAACTGGTTAAATTGTGATGATTTTGTCCAATACGATATATTTTCTTTTTTCACGTTCATTCCCCCTCAAGTATATTCTTTTAGTATATACCCTTATTACGGTAAGTCACCCGGCTAAAATAAAAAAAGTACCCCAGCATTAATTTTCATTCTCACTTTTGGGGGTACAACAAAGTCATTAATTAAATTGGTTGTTTGACACATGCTGATTTAATGCGGCACTACCATAAAACGTCAGACCTAGTTCATATATATAGCGTTCATTATTTTTTAAAGTATTATGATAAGAAAGATAGCATTTATCTGTTAAATGTTCAAAATGAAAAATAAAAACTTCTTCTGAAACATCTGAAAATTGATTGACGGTTAGATTTTGTAATTGTTCCAATGACAATTGATTGGTTTTGTGAAGATTGACCGTCTGGAGAATAAAAAGCAGCAGTTCTCTATTCAATTCCATAATTACACCTCACTTGTATGTTTTTAAAAACATTTTAATGAATTATACATACATTCTGTAATTTTATCAACTAATTTCAAACTGATATACATTAAATAATAATATCCTTGACGAAAATTTTCATTATTGCTAATATGAAAACAATTCTAACAAAAGAGGTAGAGACCAATGATTAAGTCATTATACACTCAACTCAATAAAGGTTGGCAGCTGTCATAATGCTTATATTTATGCTCGTCATAGATATAAGTCATCTATGACGGCTTCTTGATCTTGTGAGGCCGGAAGTATTAGTTGCCCGGTCTTTTTTGTATCTAAATTGACCCGGCATTTAATGTCCGGGTCTTTTTTGTTTGAATAATCATTTAGAAAAGAGGCAGGACAATGGAAACACAATCACAATGGGGTTCAAAGTTAGGATTCATTCTTGCAAGTGCAGGGTCAGCAATCGGACTCGGAGCAATGTGGAAATTCCCGTATGTCATGGCAGATAACGGTGGTGCTGCCTTCTTAGTTATCTTTATCCTCTTCACGATGCTGATCGGGTTTCCATTACTCCTATCAGAATTCGTCATCGGTCGTCACAGTAAGACTTACAGTACGAGAAGTTTTGGTCATTTGACAGGGAACCGTGTACATAATTTAATCGGTCATCTCGGCAACATAGGTGTTTTTATTTTACTTAGCTTTTACAGCGTCATCGGCGGCTGGATATTGATCTACATCATTCGTACTTTATTCGCTCTAGTGACCGGCGGAAAGCAGCAGGATTATGAAGGCGTATTCGGCAGCTTGATCAGTAATCCGCTCTACGCTTTAGGTGGACAGGCGCTCTTTATCGGATTAACCGCTCTGATTGTCGCTAAAGGGATACAAAATGGTATTGAACGTGCTTCAAAAATAATGATGCCTTTGTTATTTGTGGCCTTCATCATTGTCATTATTCGTTCATTGACTTTAGAACATGCCATGACAGGCGTCAGTTACTTTCTAAAACCGGATTTTTCAAAGCTATCAGCAGACAGTATATTGTTTGCACTGGGTCAGTCATTCTTTTCCTTATCAGTAGGTTTCGGTGGTATGCTGACTTATGCATCTTACCTTGATAAGAAAACAGATCTGACTCAGTCAGGACTTTCTGTTGTTCTGCTCAATATTTTAATAACTATCCTAGCGGGGCTTGCTATATTTCCGGCAACTGCCTCACTCGGAATAGAAGCTGCACAAGGACCGGGGCTATTGTTCATCGTGCTGCCTTACGTCTTTGATCAGCTGCCACTTGGACAACTATTCTATTTAATTTTTTTACTGCTATTTTTCTTTGCGACCATTACTTCATCCATATCGCTGCTTGAAATCAATGTATCGAATGCAACGAAGAATGATAACAATAAACGCGTCAAAGCTGTCATATTACTGTCAATCGGTGTTTTTGCATTAGGTATTCCATCTGCTTTATCATCTGGTCTGCTCAGCAACACAAAGTTTCTAGCGGGTACATTCTTTGATAATATGGATTACCTAGTTTCAAATATCATGCTGCCCCTCGGTGCTTTCCTGTTCTCCATTTTTACTGGATACTTACTTGATCGACAAATAGCGCATAGTGAACTAGTGACGAAGCCTTATCAGGAGCCGCTGTTTAAAATTTGGATTTTTCTATTGAAATTTATTATACCTTTAGTCATTATCGGTGTATTTCTATCACTGATTCTTAAATAAATTGTCAGAAATCTAAAAGCTACAACTCTTGGTATAATATAAGAAAACAGTTGAGGTAACTTTGATGAATTCAGTCGTACTTAAATACATTATCACGGTCGCAGGCTCACTTATCATCGCTATCAGCTTTAATATGTTCCTCCTGCCCCACGGTGTATTAAGCAGCGGTATCAGTGGTCTTGCACTGCTGTTCCATATCCTTTTCAAAGTCGATACAGGATTACTTAACATATTGTTAAATCTGCCACTTCTTATACTAGGTTATATGAAACTACAGAAATCGATGATGCGGAATACTATTTTCTGCGTCATTATGGTATCAGTCTTTCTATCGCTTGTCCCCGTTGTTCAAGTATCTGATAACCCTCTGCTTGATGTCGTCTTTGGTGGCATGCTGCTAGGTGTAGGTATTGGAATCATCTTGAAATTTTCAGGAACGACCGGTGGTATGGATATTATCGCTATTATTATTTCACAGCGCAGCAACGTGCCGATCGGCTTAATATTAACTTTGCTGAACGGTATCATCGTCTTAAGTTCAGGTTATTTCTTCGACTGGGGCATTGCTTTACTGACTTTACTGTCTATTTTCATATCAGGCAAAGCAATTGATACGATTTACACCTCTCATATTAAATTAACAGTCAATATTGTCACAACACAAGGAGAAGCGATTAAAGACGCATTGATTGAAAATATTTACCGGGGTATGACTTTGATGGATGCACAGGGCGGCTACTCCAATGAACCAAGACAAGTCATCATGATGGTATTAACCCGGTATGAACTAAAAGACGTGATTCAAATCTGTAAGAATATAGACCCTGACTGTTTCATCAATGTCTATGAAACAACTGAAGTGCATGGTAACTTCGCACATAATCATTTATAAAATAAACAGCAGGGAAACATCACAGAAATATGATGAATAGAAATTCTTTTAAAATTCAAGAGCTTTAAACATTAACTTCAATCTTCGATATTTGATAGAAGGTTGAGATTTGTTTAAAGCTCTTTATTTTTCAATATTGCTCAGTTGATCAGCTTCAAAATTCGTTTTTATTTCTCTAAAAGGATAATAACGAAGTACCACTTTACCTACGATTTGTTCTTCATTTACAAATCCAAATTCTTCACTATCAAAACTATTCAATCTATTATCACCAAGTACAAATATTTTTCCTTCGGGAACAGCTTTAGCTTTTGTACTTTCCAAAGTTTCAATATTAAAATCAGGCGTTAAATTCTCAAACATTTTACTTTTCTTGTTTTCTTCTAAATAATTTTCCTCAACTGGCTGGTCATTTATATAAAGAATATCATTTTTATAGGAGATTTTATCTCCAGCCTGACCAATGACCCGTTTAATATAGTCATGTTTCTTATCATGATGAAGTACGATGACATCTCCACGCTTTATATGACCTAACTCTTTAGAAATTTTACTCACAACGACCCTATCATCATTTCTAAAAGTCGGATCCATTGATTCTCCTTTGACATTATAGGAAATACCTAAAAATTGTCTGATAACAATGATGAGAATCATTGCCACTATGATAGCAACGAACCATTCTCTGAGCTCTTTTTTCATGATCTATCCCCTTATTTCAAAATTTATTAAAATGATCATTGATTTACGAATTCAAATCTTCTATTTTCCTCTTATCTCCCTTTACATAAACTTCTACACCTGAGTGATACGCGGCTCTAGTAATGAGATGACCGGCAACCGGGCTGGTCAAATATAGAAAGGCAATTCCGAGAATCAATCTGACGCTGAAGTAATTATCATTGACTAAAAAGTAGATAAGCACTCCGGATAATGTCAGCAGTACACCTAAAGTAGAATTTTTTGTTGCTGCGTGGCTTCGCGTATAGACGTCTTTAAATCGCACTAGTCCTATAGCGCTGATCAGTGCCATAATGCTGCCAAGCAGTATAATCAATGCTGCAATTAAATTAACGATGTCGTTTACGTTCAAAGATCACACCTCTTTCTATAAACCGTGATGTTGCAATCGTGCTGATAAATGCAAGAACTCCTATAATGAGAATCGCCTCTAAGTAACTCTTCGTACCATATATTACACTCATTATTGCGACAGATGACATTATAATTACACCTATTGTATCAAAAGCAACAACCCGGTCAGGAAGTGATGGTCCTTTAATCATCCTAAATAATGCAAGGCACATTGCAACTCCGTATATAACTAGTGCGACTTTAATAATTATCATAATCATGTGTATGCAACCTCCAATATGAGACGCTCGTAATTTCTGATCGATTTAACAAGTTTTTGATTTTCAAGAGAATCCTGATTCAGTGCGTGGATGAGCAGTTTAGAATTATCTTCTGAAATTCTAAGAACGACTGACCCTGGCGTCAAAATAATGAGGAGCGTCAATATAGTAACCTGCCAATTTTCTTTCAATTCTGTTTCATAAGTGACAAGACCAGGATGAATATCTCCTGAATTGAAAAGAATATAACGACTGGTCGTCAAGCTCGATGTAATCAGCTCATAATTAAATAGCGCGAACAGCTTAACTATCACCCAGAATTTATATAAATAAAACTTACCACCAAAAAACTGATGAATGAAAAATACGATGATAAGTCCTATTAGATAGCCCCTCAGGAAAGTAGACCAATAAAAACGGTCCTGATCTCCAAACAACGTCCAAAGTATCGCAATAAGAATATTAAGAAGAAATTGGGCCATTACTTTTTGCCTCCTGACATCATAGTATCTGTATATATATCATTATCAATGGTTTGGACCAATTCTATTAATGGGTTTGCAAAGAAGGATATACAAAGTGAAAGTATTAGTAATGATATCATAGCAACATACTGATGAGTATGTATCTTGTCAACAGCTTTATCAGCAGATGGCTCTCCTAAAAATACTTTAATGAACATTCTAAGCAATGTGTATAAACTTATGATGCTCGTGACGATCATAATCATCGTACTAATGTAAAGACCGCTCATAAGACCTGCCTGTACTATCATTAACTTCCCAGGAAATCCTCCAAATGGCGGTACACCTCCAATGGTTAATGTAACGATGAAGAATAAAATACCGAGTACAGGAAATGACTTGATCAATCCTTTATTTTCTTTGATCTTCTTTACATGCAGCTGATGAATGATAGTTCCTGCAACGAGAAAGAGCAGCGCCTTGATCAACATATCATTAAGCAGATACAGGACTGCACCGCTTAATCCGGTGTCACTATCAGTAGCAAGACCGAATATGATAATACCAATGGATAATATAATCTGATAACAGATCATATATTTTATATCGCGATATGCCAGTACTCCAATACAGCCGATGATCATAGTAATAATACTCATATAGAGAATTAATTGATGCGTCACTGCTGAATGCACAGAAAAGATGACCGTAAAAATTCTGAGCAATGCATAAACTCCGACTTTAGTCAGCAGTGCTGAAAAAATCGCTGAATTTTCTGTTGATAAAACAGCATATGACTTGGGCAGCCACATGAAAAGCAGCAAAGCTGATTTCAAACTGAAGACCAAAAGATACAGTAAAGCAATGATGATCGCATAATCAGTCATGCCGACACTTGCAACCCGCTCAGATAACTGTGCGAAATTAAGAGTACCGTACGTCCGGTAAGTCAGCCCTATAGCAATCAGAAAAACCCAAGAACCGACAATATTAATAACAACATAGGGAATACTTGCTTTCAACTGGACCGTTCTATTACCAATCGCCAGCAGAACAAATGAAGCAAGCAGCATGACTTCAAACTGGACGAATAAATTAAATATATCTGAAGTCAAAAATGAGCCATTAACACCGACCAGCAAAAATAAAATAAATGGTAGTTTCACATTTTCCTGGAGAGGTCTGTGATAGCCATAGAGCAGAACAAGGGCAGTTACAAGAAGACTGATTGAAGATAAAGACAGACTCAGTACATCTCCTGCAAATTGAATACCGTAAGGCGGTTTCCATCCACCGAAATTGATAACCAGCGTACCATTAACTGCCGAATAGTATGTTAAGTAAAGTGACAGGATACTTGAAATCGTTAAAACTATAATAGTGATTAACCGTTGGTAATGCGGATAAATGAAGAGTATAATTCCGGTCAGCAATGGAACGATAAGTGGTATGAGCAATAAATTATTCATCATCATACCCCCCTAATGCATCAATATGATTGTCATTCGTTTTTCTATACATCCGGTAAACAAGCACAAGTAAAAATGCTGTAATGGCAAAGCTGATAACAATGGCGGTTAGAATGAGTGCTTGCGGCAGTGCATCCACGTATTCTTTACCATTACCAATAATCGGGACATCTTTGCCGGCACGGCTCATTGACAACAGAAACAAATTGGCAGCATGACTAATGATGCTTGTCCCTATGACAATTCTTATAAGGTTCTTGGACAACATGAGATAAACACCGACAAATGTAATCATCCCTACTACAATAATAATTAATCCGTTCAATCTACATCACCACTAATCGTTAATAATATCGTCATAACAACCCCAAGTACTGTCAGCAGAATACCAAATTCAAATAGCGTGACGGTTGACAAGTGAAAATCACCAAGTAAAGAAACATTGAAGTGCCCGTCATACTGCGTTAAAAAGTCATCTCCATAGAATAGAGGAATAAATAAGGTAGTGATGGAGATCAAGCTGCCAAAAATGACTAATAAGTTAAAGTTAAAGGGCAGTGCCTCTTTAATCCGCTCGGCATCAAACGTCAGAAACATTAATATAAATCCTGACGCAAACACAAGACCACCGATAAATCCTCCGCCAGGTTCATTATGACCGTTGAAGAAAATATAAAAACCAAATGTCAGAATGATGACAATGACGACTTTTGATATGGTTTCCAGCAGCACATCATTTTCTCTCAAGTTCTCTTCCTCCTCTTTTTGGCCGTCTAATCAAAGTAAATATGCCGAGCCCTGTTATCAATAGAACGACTCCTTCAAGCAGCGTATCGAACGCTCTGAAATCTCCGAGAATCGCATTGACGATGTTTTTTCCGCCTGCTAGTTCATAAGCATTTTCGTAATATTTTGAGATAGATTCAAACAGTTCGTAATCACCTGACATAAGCAATAATGTCATGACAAGTATACTGACCCCTGCCGCAATCGATATACTGACTATTTTATTCAAACGACTTTTCCGTTCTGCTTCGAGATCCGGCAGATGATAAAAACATGTAAGGAACAATACTGTGGTGATAGTCTCAATAACAAGCTGTGTCAATGCAAGATCTGGCGCATGCATGTAAATATAAATCACTGACACACCATAACCCACTGCACCGGTTAATATAGTCGCAGTCATTCGAGATTGTACGAATATCAGTGCACATAGCGCTGCTACAATAAATAGCGTCAGAATAATGCTGTATAAAGATGGCCACTGCCATTCAAATATAGTAAATTCATTAATCAGCACATATAATGTAAGCGGCAGAGTAATGATTAAAATAACGGCGAACAAAATCATTAAATAATGATTAAGACGGTCAGACATTATTCTTTTAATCACTAAATGACTGACAGCATCCCCTCGCAGCAAAGTTTCTCTGTAAAAAACATTTAACAATATTTCTTTACGTTTCGGATAGATTTTTTTGTATAAATTTGTCATAAACAGCAAAGTACCGATGATAAAGACAGTGAGTGTCATCCAGAGCGGCAGATTAAAACCATGCCATGCTGATATCGGTTTTATCATCCCTTCAGTGTCATAGCTGAGAATAGAATTTATAGCGGGAGTGATTAGATGCTTCAACACAACGTTTGGAATAAAGAACAACATGATGACAAGTATGCTTAAGATTAGAGGAGCGACTGTTAAATTTCTGGCTTCTCCATCAACTTCCCTGATATGACGTTCACCAAAAAAAGTGCGAGCAATCATGACAATGCTGTATAGAAATGTTCCTATACTTGCAATAACACCTAATGCAATTAACAACCAAGCATAGGGCATGCCGTCTGTTCTCGAATCACTTAATACTGTAAAGAATAATTCCTTACTTAAAAATCCATTAAGAAGCGGTATGCCTGCCATTGATGCTGCTGCTATCGTCATGACTATAAATGTGATTGGCAGTACTTTTCTCAATCCGCCAAGTTTGTTCAAATCACGTGTATGAGCTGCATGATCTACAATGCCAGTTCCCATAAATAAAGCTGCTTTGAACACCGCATGGTTAATGATGTGCAGCAAACAAGCTGTCAACGAGAGTACAACGAGTTCATGATGAAGCGACTCTTTAACATCAAATGATGCCAGACCAATCATCGAAACAATCATACCGAGCTGGCTGATCGTTGAATATGCAAGTAATCCTTTTAAGTCAGTCTGTCTGACTGCAAAGATACTGCCGACAAGCATTGTTATTAAACCGTTGAGTATCAGCACCCATTGAAAAAGTGGTTCGCCGCTGAATATAGGAAGAAAACGCAGCAGCAAATAAATACCCGCTTTGACCATCGTAGCCGAATGCAGAAAAGCACTTACAGGTGTCGGTGCTTCCATAGCATCAGGAAGCCATATATGAAAAGGGAACTGAGCAGATTTTGTAAGTGCACCAAGCAGAATCATAACCATTGCGAAGTAGAATAAGTTTCCTTTGACAATATGTCCGCTTAAGCGAATGAGCTCATCAATCTGATTGGTACCTGTCAACACATAAAGGGCAATAAACCCGAGGAGCATCATCATGCCACCAAATACGGTAATCAAAAAGGACTTTAATGCGCCTTCCCGGGATTTATCTTTCTTGTACCAGAAACTGATGAGTAGAAATGATGAAATACTTGTCATTTCCCAGAAAATATAAAGGATAATTGTATTGTTGGCTAAAACGACACCATACATCGCTAACATAAAAAGCATCAAAAATGAATAAAATCGAGGTAAGTTTTCTTTTTTGGACATATAAAAGATAGAATAAAAAATGACTAGTAGTCCGATGACTGAAATTAAAGTGAAAAAGATAAGGCTAAGTCCATCCAGTCGGAACGACCAGTTGATGTCAAGCTTTGATATCCATGTGACATGAGAATTGAACTCGACTTTTGATCCTATAGCATAAATAGCTAATAGTGTTCCAATAAGCGGATAAATAAGAGCAATGAAACCTGTATGCAATGAATGAATGTAATCTTTTAATAGCCAGAATGCGGGTATAATAAGCAGGCCGAGCAGTAAAAATAAAATGAGCATAAGTCACGTCCTTACTTCATAGATTTAACCGTAGTTCTCCTGTAGTCGGAGGTTCTATTTCAATAAATTTATATGTATCATATTTAGACTGATGTCCCAGTAAATTTTGAAGAGCATAAATATCCATGTGGTGCATGTAGGCATGAAAAGCAAATGTCTTTTTTAATGACTGAATACCGATATGAGTATCAATTTGAAGAGCTGTGACAGCTTCATGTATAATCCGGTAAACCTGCTGTCTTGTCAATGGCTGCTTTGTCTTGATTGATTGAAAGAGGTAATCATCCGGGCTGAGATGCTGCTTCTGTATAAAACCTAAAAGATCATTACAAATATAATCCGGAAGAGATATTTCGTAATTCTGCACATGAAACGTCTTCAATTGTTCGTTCCTAACAACATCCTTTACCCGTAACGTGACAATTTCATTTAATTTAAACGGCAAATTGATGCTGATAACAAAAAATAAATAATCCCGACAATTTGACTGTAGAAAATATGATTTCAACGAATCAATCACTTTCTGATCTTTAATCGGACTTACACTTAACATTTATTCGCCTCCCCATGTTACTAATTTATAATATCATATAATTAAGTAACATTAAAAAAATATGCTCCCTTCTTATATTTTGTGACTGAGTTGTTTTTGAAACAGGGAATAATGAGTAAAACGAAGGAGTGTGAGAAATATGGAACTTAACAAATTGATCAACAGAAAATGGTCGCAGGAAGATATTAAGACTTATTTTGATAGTCTAGATTCAGTCTCTATCGAAATGATGCATGGACTATGGCGCGGCGAAGAAGTAAATACACCGCATCCGATGACCGGCTTACTGAAGAAAGCGAACTGGTACGGCAAATATTTTGAAGACAAAAATAATGTCACGCCGATTGTCATGCAGGATAAAAACGGCGAGTTATTCGCTGCAAATCCCGGTATGTTATCCTTAAAAGCACCTATCAAACTCGTGAAATTACTGCCTAAAGTCTTTTTTAACGTCGGTGTCACATTAATCAAGCCGATATTTAAAACTCATTCGCCGAAAGCACGTTTAAGACTGATGGATTACAATGGTACTGCAACTGCTGCGATGATTTATGACCAGAAACCTCTGATCGATTATTTAAAGAAAATTGATGACGATACTGTTCTCGGTATGGTTGATGAAACTGTAATTTCGAAACATCTGA
This sequence comes from Macrococcus lamae, assembly GCF_004359545.1. Taxonomy (GTDB): domain Bacteria; phylum Bacillota; class Bacilli; order Staphylococcales; family Staphylococcaceae; genus Macrococcus; species Macrococcus lamae. The sequence continues at coordinate 45,275 of NZ_SCWB01000002.1, read as the reverse complement.
CGCATTATTTCATACTGATTCGTGATCGCTCCGACTGGCGTCCGTTTTAATTCTGGTGGTGAAAAAACGTCAGCGTTTCTATCATACAGTTCTGTGCTGTGCGCCGCTTCAGATCAAGCTGAAAATTATGCAGTGACATGACGTCGCGGTGTCCATATTCTCTGTAAACAAATGGTACATGATTTCTATAGAATGTCCGTAAAATCATCGGCTGTTTGCCGACTAGCAGGTCATTGACACTGTTTGCTATAAAAACGGGCGGAAAATCAGTTGTTACATAAACATCAAAATTTAACAACTCTCGCAATTCCAAATAATCTTCACCGATATAGTCATTTAACAGACGTTTTAAATACCAGAGCACCGGAGAACGACTGGTTTTACTGATTCTCTCTATCGGATCGAAGATACCACAATTAAGTGCGAGTGCTTTGAACTCAAGTTCAGGCAGTTTCATTTCATATTTAGATGCATAGCTAGTATTTGTCATCATGACAGTATACTGACTTAATAACTGTGCCCCGGCAGAATCTCCAATGCCGTATAATTTAGTAAGATCAAGCTTCAAGCAGTCAGCATGCTGTTTGATAAAATGAAGAACATCATTTAAATCTTCAAGCGCTGCCGGGTACTTATACTTCGGTGCTAAGCGATAATCATAATTAATAACTGCAAAGCCCATGCTGGCAAGCGTCATGCAGTAGTTACGATATACTTCTCTATCTCCATATACCCAGCCGCCCCCGTGCACGTTAATGATAACAGCATAACGGTCCATAATATTTTCAGGGTAATAGATATCAAGCTGTTGATTGTCTTTATACGTTATATCTTTAAGCACGCTGACTTCTTCAGGTGCTGTTTCAGAATGACTCCTTATCTTGTCCAGCATGCCAAAGATTAATCGGAATCCCGTTGAATAAATAGACATTTTTTCACCTGCCCATTAAGTTGACGCCGCATCTTGGCGCAATAGTGTCATCCAGCCATTTCTGATAAAGCAGCTCACGATATAGCTGATAGACGCTGTCACCATATACTTTATCATCACCGTACACATAATATGGCGGGATTTTATTATCATTAAACTGCTTGTAATTGTTATGAATCATTTCAGTCAGACGGATGACATCATCTCTAAATGCTTCGTTTCTCCTGCCACCTCTTCGCTGATGTTCCATGTCACAAGCATGAAGAAAGTGCAGGGCATCCGGTAAATATGGATGACCGTTATTATAAATATGTTTCACTACAGGATGAGATAAATAACGCGTGTTGCCTTCAATAATTTCCATCTTGGCAAGACAGACTCGTATAATCTGATACAGTTCAAGCACCTGCTTAGATAACCGTCTGTTATCAAGATATAAGGCTGATTGCTCATGGCTTTCATATGGTCTGAAAATCTGCATGGATTCACCTGCTTTATTTAATATTTCATAGTGCTAAAACAATTGACTAACATATCTTTTACCCTCTTTTTCAGTCTACAAAAACGAATTTACTTTATTTAAAAATAAAGTAAATTCTTACTGCTTATCATTTGTAATCATTATTTTATTTTAGTAATCTGAGGCTAATTACACATGGAGGTGCGATGATGTCAGAACAACTATCACATGAAGAGAAAAGAGAACGCCTATACGAAATCATCAAGAAGAATGATACAGCGATGATGACAACACTGTCAGGAGACAAGCTTGTTTCACGTCCGATGGCTTATCAGGAAGCGGAAGAAGATGGTAACCTTTGGTTTATTACAATGCGCGATACTGAGAAGGCAGATGAATTACTTGCTGACCCTCGAGTGAACGTTGCTTTTTCAAAAGAAGGCTATGTCTCTATTTCAGGAACCGCTCAATTAGTTGATGATTTAGAACTGAAGAAAAAATACTGGAATAAAGCGATGGAAGCTTTCCTTGATACGACATATGATGATCCAAATGTTGTATTGATCCGAGTAGAAGCAGAATCTGCAGAATACTGGGGCACAGACCAGAAGGCAAAAACATTCGTTGAAGGTCTTAAAAAATTAGTGAGTACAGACAGAAGCAACGATTCTGAAACGAATCAGACTTTAGACTTATAAAAGAGCCATTAAAAGCGCCTTGACTGTTTAACAGCCAGGGCGCTTTTAATATTTCTATTGTTTATAGCTTTGATGAAAATCTTCAATAATATCTACTAATTGTTCAGGGCAGGTTACCGGCAGCCAGTGACCCTGCTGTTTGATGATTTTGCAAGAGAAGGGTTGGTTGACATAGTAACTGGAATTGATCATCTGTTCTTTCGTTAACGCAGGGTCATTTTCTCCGATGATTCCTAGCACAGGTACTTTTACATCAGGCGTGCGCATCATTGTTCCATTGAAGTTGGCACGGTACCAGTTAAACCCGGCAGTTAACCTGCCAGAGCGAGTCATGTCATGCAGCCATTGACGTTTTAAGCGGTCTGATTCACTTGCCATTTTACGCAGCACAAAGTAGTTTCCCATGCTGAACACTTTTTCAGCGATTCCTTTTTGTAAGAAAAGACCAACATATGATCCTTTGAACAACTGCTTAATCGTTCCTCTTCGGAAGTAAGATTTCGGATGTCCCACACTCAATGCCACATAATTTTCTACGACTGTCGGATAATGCGCGCTGAAATACCAGCCGAGTATAGCACCCCAGTCATGTCCGATGATTTTTACTTTCTGAATATCGAGCGCGGTCAATAGGTCAAACAAGTCTTTAGCTGATAGTTCAAGCTTATAATCTTCTACATGCTCAAGCACCTCAGTCTCTCCGTAACCTCTTAAGTCAGGAGCAATGACGCGGTATCCTCGCGCAGTCAGTAACGGTATCATCCGTTCCCAGAGCTTTGCTGAATCCGGAAAGCCGTGCAGGAGCAGAACAGGCTCTCCTGCTCCTTCGTCGATTATATGATAGTCGACTCCGTTTAAGTTTATATTATACTGATTCAAGCGTGTCAGTCCTTTCTAAAATTTAATATGACGTCCCTTCCATTTCACTTCTTTACGAATATACGTATCAAATGCTGAGCGCATGAATACATACATGAAAAAGAGAAACGTCATTGGAAATAACAACGCTGTTAAGATATTAAAATTTCCTGTTCTTCTAGAAATTACATAGAAATAACTCGAGTAAATTAAATAACTAAATATAGCTGTTATTAAGTGCCCAGGTCCTGTCACTAGTCCCCATATAATAAAGAGCGGCAATGTCACTGATGCTGTCATCCACAAAACGATTAATGTCATCACAGCTGGCAATGTCTCAGTAGCGCCCGTAGCGAAGTGTTTTGCCCACCCTGACATCATAAAACGTAAGCCGCGAGGATACATTCTGAAATTCAGCGTTCCCTGGCCGAGCAGCAGCGTGACAGACAGCTGATGTTGATGGAAGTTATGTGCAAGCGCAAATCCTTCGATGATTTCACCACTCGCTTCTTTGTGCCCGCCTGTCTTAATATAATCTTCTCTTGAGCAGAGAATAAACGGTCCGAATGCACCTGTATTCTGCTTCGGTCTGATGACAGAGAAAATATTCATACCGGTAATCGTCAGAATATTGAATAGTACTGATAATTGCTCATACCACATTTTTGTGACATGGTAAGGCTGAATCGCCAGAAGACCTTCTTTATAAGTCGCTGTAATCTTGGCAAGTGACGATTTGTCATTAAACCAAGTGTCAGCGTCCATAAATATGAGTATGTTTCCTCGTGCATAACGCGCCCCATCATAGCATGCCGCGGTCTTGCCTTTCCAGTCGGACTGATTATCGAAATGAATCACATGAGCACCAAACTGTTCAGCAATGACAGCTGTGTTGTCAGTGGACCCGTCATCAACAATAATGACATCAAGCGGTCTCATCGTCTGCATCTGTATAGATTGAAGTAACGTCGGCAGGTTGTCTTCTTCATCTCGGGCCGGAATGATCACGCTGACTGATTGCTGCAATTGAGTGTTAACTTCTTCGACAACAGGATGTCGCATATACATTAAGTAACCGCATACTAAAGACAGCAGCGTCAATATGACAAATACGATTAGCATTTATCGTTCACGCTCTGCTATCATCTTACCGACCTGCTGACCGCTGAGTGTCACCATCGGCATACCGCCGCCCGGATTCACAGTACCACCGACAAAGTAAAGGTTGTCGAAATGATCACTATGCTTCGGATGCTTAAAGCCGTTGTTTTTCTTACGGTCAGATAGTGTCCCGTATATTGCGCCGCGGTCAGAGCCATATATGCGTTCAATATCAGCAGGAAGCCATAAGTCTTCTGTCACAATATGCTGCCTAAGATCAGTGAGGCCCATCTTCTCGAGTTTAATTAAGACTCGTTCACGTAAATTTGCATAGTCCTGCACTGTGAAGTCCTTGTCCTGCAGATGTGGAATATGTGGAAGGATTTTAATGTTTTCATGTCCTGTCGGTGCCTGCCCAGGATCTGTCTTATTCGTGTTAACGAGATAGATGGTCGGGTCATCCGGCAGTACTTTATCATGGAAGACTTGACGATAATTGCGTTTCGAATCGTTTGAAAAAAAGAAGTTGTGGTGCGAGAGTTGCGGATATTCTTTCTTCACACCGATATGCATGACCAGGCCTGAGCTTGTCGGTTCAAACTTCTTTTTTAGCTTCTTAATATTTTTTGGAGGCATGTCAAGTAGCTGCTCGTATAGCGGTATGACTTCCATATTGGACACGAAGTAATCCGCTGTCACTGTTGTGTCATCACTTAAAATAATCGATTCAATAGCATTTTGAGTCTGATTCATATGAACGACTTCAATGCCTGTATGGATCTTGACCCCTATGTCGCGTGCGAGCTGCGTGATTCCTTCTGCTAACTTATGCATACCCCCGGAGACATACCATGCACCCTGCTCATGCTGCATGTGAATCATCATATTTAGGACAGCTGGCGCGTCATAAGACGAGGAACCAACATATTTAATAAAATAGCCTAGCATATCCCTGAATTCAGTATTACCTATGTATTTGTTGATAGCCTGCTGCATTGTACTGAAATAGTCAAATCCTTTTAGAGCATTTAATGGCCCATGATGTTTAATCAGGGGAATCTTCTTATCTATGCCGAGCGCAAAATAACTGTCTTTTGTCAGTTCATGGATTCTACCGGCATAATTCAGAAAGTTCTGATACTCATCCATGTCCTGGTTCGACAAATAAGGGTTTTCATCTGCCATCACTTGTAAGTCACCATACAGATTATATATATGACCAGATGGAAAAAAGGAGCGCCACTCAAGAGGAAGTCTGACAATTTCCACATAGTCCGCCATGTTTTTACTGCTTCTTTCAAATAGCGTTTCAAATATATAAGGCATGGTTAATATGGACGGTCCAAGATCAAATCCGAACCCATCCTGCTCCAGTCGATTGAGTTTCCCACCGATATGGTGATTCCGTTCATAAAGTGACACGTCAAAGCCTTGCTGCACTAATGTAATAGCTGCTGATATGCCCCCGAGTCCACCACCGATGACTACTGCTTTTTTCATTGTCATCCTCCTCCTTACAAGCCAGTCAGATAGTTCATAGCCTGGTGCCTGATCATCAATTTCCTTGCTGTTGATACTTTGTTTCTATCAGTGAGACAATTATAATTATTTGCTCTTACTTCATCTAATATAGCTCGGTAGACCATTGCTGATAATAACAGCGGCAGCTGCCCTTCTTTTTTATAAAGATTGATTGAGCTATAAAAATTGTCGTAAATTCCTTCAGCGTAACCGGCCAAATATTCCCACATCTCTATGAATGCAGGTTCAGACTGCCGTTCTTCAATCGCTTTAATGCAGCCGTACTTTTCCATTATTTCAACAGGTATATAGATTCTTCGATGATATGAATAATCTTCTCCTATATCCCGAAGAATATTAGTAATCTGCATAGCGACACCCAGCTGTTCAGCATCTCTTTTTAATTGTTCGCTGTTGTTGTCAGAAAGTATAGGGAGCAGCATACGTCCTACAGAACCCGCAACCTGAGTACTATACCACTTTAAATCCTCAAGCGTTTCCGGCTGTTTAAACATAATATCATGCTCCTGCCCACTAATCTGCCAGTTGAACATTTCGAGGTCAAGCGTATAACGGGAGTGCACGTCGCGTAGTGCACGCCACATCGGATGATTGATTTCATAACCATTCGCAAAATCACTCAAGTCTTTTTTCAGTTGATTTAAACCTGAAATGCTCATCGCAGCGCTTTCTGACTCATCGACGATATCATCAGCCATCCGACAGAATGCGTAGACTGCATAGACCGCATTAGCATCATCTACCGGCAGTTCTTTGAACGCATAATAGAATGATTTTGAATGTTGTTTTATGATGTTCCTGCAGTATTCATAATCTTTGTTTAGCGTATAGTGATCCATTGTAATCACTTCCTGTAATTTTTATCGTCAAGCATGAGTTCTTCAGCTGCAATTTTTGATGACAGCAGCACGATAGGAACACCTGCTCCTGGATGTGTACTGCTACCTGTGAAATAGAGATTCTCACAAGCGACAGCCTTACTTTGTGGTCTTAAATGGTTACTTTGAAACAATGTCGGCTGAAGACCGAATGTCGCACCATTATAGGCATTAAACCGGTTATTGAAATCAACAGGAGTCACCCGTGTTTCTGTTACTATCTCCTCTCTGATGTTCTCCATGCCAGGCAGCTGCTCAAGTTTTGATAACATCTTTTCTCTATAGTAACTTTCTGTTTCCACGTTCCATTCATATTGTGCTGTTTTAAGTTCTGATATCGGCATCAGGATATATAGACCGTCCTTACCTTCCGGAGCAAGTGTCGGATCAAGTTTAGAGGCGATATACATATAAAGTGATGGGTCTTCTATTGTTGTTCCATCAAAAATCTGCTTGATATTTTTATCTAAATTGTCAGAAAAGACAAAGTTATGAACATTATTGATTTCTTCGTATTTTTTATTCATTCCAAGATACATGACAAAACATGAACATGAATAATCCATCTCATCAATTTTTTTATCTGTATATTTTCCTTTTGCTTCCTGATTTTTGACAAGATGTTTTGTGGCATAAGGAAAGTCAGCGTTGCACATCACGTAATCAGCACTGAACATACCTAACGGCGTCTTAATACCTACAGCCTGCTTGTTATGGATAATAATTTCATCGACGGGTACGTTGTAATGAATGACTCCTCCTAGTTCTTCAAATAATTCAGCCATTCCTTTAGCCATCGTGTACATGCCGCCTTTAATGAACCAAATGCCATAAAGAAATTCAATCATCGGAATGATTGTATATAGCGACGGGCTTTTCGCCGGGGAGACACCGATATATAGCGTCTGGAAGCTGATCATGTCGCGCATTCTTTTATCTTTAATATACTTATTCATCGTATTTTCAGCGTTTCCAAGTGTCTTTAATTTTAATCCTTGATTAAGCATATTCAAGTTATAGAAATCCCGTTTATTTCTAAACGGCCGCTGAAGAAAATGATTTTTCGCGATATTGAATCTGCCATATAAATCACTGATATAGCGTAGGAATCCTTCAGCATCCTTTTCATCGACAGCTTCAAATAACGCTGTCAACTGTACAAGGTCGTTTGAAACATCCAGCTTTTCCGTACCTTGCTTAAAATAACCACTGTACATCGGACTCAGCTGCTGCATAGGGATGTAATCATCAGGGTTACGCCCAGCGATTTCAAATATTTCTTTATATAAGTCAGGCATCATGACAATCGTTGGTCCAAGATCAAACGAGTAACCTTCTCTTGTAATACGATGCATCTTCCCGCCTGGCAATGCTTCTTTCTCAAAGATTTCAACATCATAGCCTGCGTTCTGCAGCCGAATAGCGCAAGCAAGACCTGCAACACCGGCACCTATTACTATTACTTTAGTCATATCCATTCTCCTCACTTCAGATTGCGCTGCTCCTGCCATGAAATTAATCCTGGACTGAGCACTATAGGTTTATCTTGGAGTTCCTGTAATGTTGATGCACCAAGCATGGTCGCAATTATTTTTAGCTGTTCTTTAAAAGACTCTACATATTCAATCGTACCTTCAATTCCTTGATCTTCAATAAGCAGCAACATGTTTCTTGACATACCTACGGCTTTTGCACCGAGAGCGTAACATTTAATGGCATCCAGTGGATGACGGATACCTCCGCTTGCCAGCACGTCAAGTTCTGGAAACGGCTTTGCTTCCAGAAGAGAAACGGCAGTCGACTGGCCCCATTCTTTTAAGTAGCTCATGTCCTTTAGACTTCTACGTTCATTTTCCACATGAATGAAATCCGTTCCACCGCGTCCGCTGACATCGACAATTTCCACACCAATATCCATCAACTGACTAAAAGTCTCCTGGCTCATACCAAACCCAACTTCCTTGACAATGACAGGGACGGAAGATCGTGTTACAATTTTTTCTATTGTAGAGAGCCATGTTGAAAATTGACGACTTCCTTCCGGCATAACCAGTTCCTGCGGCACGTTAACGTGTATTTGCAGCGCATCTGCCTGAATCATATCTATCGCTTGAAGCGCCAAATCAACATCGACGTCAGCTCCGACATTACCGAATATCATACCGTTCGGATTTTGCTGACGAACGACCATATAAGAATGAGCAAGCGCAGTATCTTTCAATGCAGCATGCATTGAACCTACAGCCATCGTAATATGTGTTTCACGTGCAACAATCGCTAATTTTTCATTAATTTCAGCTGCACGCTTACTTCCACCTGTCATTGCATTAATGTAAAAAGGGTGATTAACTTTAAGGTTTCCGATAGTAGTGGAAAGATTCACTTCATCTATATTTAAGCTTGGAATTGATTGATGAATAAAACGAATTTCATCGAATGCAGAACGAGGAGAATCAGGATGATCTATAGCCAGCTGAATATGGTCATCTTTCCGCTGCTCTCTTTTGTTTTTTTCATAACTCATCTTGTATCATCTCCTAAATTAAGTGGTCAGACTACGTTTATTTTTTTTAATAAAGACTTTTTCAAGCCTTGGTCTGTTGTATCGTTGAGCAATAATAAAAGGGAAATTACTGACGATTCCAAACATAATGTTTAATACAGCAGCCCATCTAGGATTCCATAGAAAAAATAAGAAGCTGAAGCAAATAGTGAACCAGTGCGTCATCTCTGCCCTACGCATTTCAATGAGAAACGTTTCAAATGTAGTGTTTTGATGATTCGGAAGATGCGATTTATTATGACCACTTTTAATAAATAACGTGCCATCCGGTAATTTATGCTTCCAAGTCTTTACCCGAAATAGTCTGTTCCATACTTCACCCCCGCATTCCCATTTAAAATCTTTAAAGAATGGCTTTGCTTTAATAAAAAATTCAGTGGGAACTTTACTCATCATCAGTGAGTTTGCTAAATTAATTGTTCCCCATGCGACGGCATTAAGAAGCACTAGTTTTCTCCACATCATCATCATTTCCTTTCCATTAGAAATAAAACAGCAAGCAAAAATTTATTTAAATATTTTCGGGCATTCATAGTCTGTTTATTATAAATTATCTTTATTTTAACATTTTACGATACAATTCCATATAAATCGGTAGATGTCATGAGCCTTTTACTCACTCATACTGAGTACGGATGTTAAACTGATAACATATCAATATGACAAGGAGAATATCATATGAGTAGTAATCAATGGAAATTTGACAATACTTATCTCGCGCTTCCTGATGACCTCTATACCCGTGAACAGCTTAATCCAGTCAGCAAACCAAAAATTGTAGCAAAAAATACACAACTTGCTGATGAACTGGGTCTTGATATATCAATTTTTGAATCGGCACAATTGTTTGGCGGCAATTCGTTGCCTGAAGGAGCAGAACCTATTGCACAGGCTTACGCCGGCCATCAGTTTGGTCAGTTTTCCATGCTTGGCGACGGTCGTGTCCTGCTTCTTGGCGAACATATCACACCTCATGGTAAACGCTATGATATTCAATTGAAAGGTTCAGGCCGAACTCCGTATTCACGTATGGGAGATGGAAGGTCACCGCTTGGGCCGATGCTTAGAGAGTATATCATCAGCGAAGCGATGCATGCTCTGGCTATACCATCAACAAGAAGTCTTGCCGTCACTGCAACTGGTGATCAGGTTCGCCGCGAGACATCAATGCTTGGCGGTATTCTGACAAGAGTAGCAGCAAGCCATATACGCGTGGGAACTTTCGAATATGCTGCAAGATTAGAAGATGATACTATCATCAGAAAACTTGCAGACTATACCATTAATCGACATTATCCACAGTCGAATAATAAAGATAATAAATACCTTGCTCTGCTTGATAAAGTTATCGATGTTCAAGCGTCTTTAATCGCTAAATGGCAGGCTGTCGGATTCATTCATGGTGTAATGAACACAGACAACATGACTATCAGCGGTGAAACCATTGATTACGGACCGTGTGCTTTCATGGATTCCTTCAATCCTGCTACTGTCTTCAGCTCAATTGATGTACAAGGTCGTTATCAATTTCAAAATCAGCCCGGTATCGGATTATGGAACTTATCGCGTTTCGCTGAGACATTGATTTCTCTCATAGATTCAGATGAAGAAAAAGCAATCAGCCTCGCTAAAGGTTCATTAAAACAATATGAAACGTGTTACATTTCTTATTACCTGGATTATATGGCACAGAAACTCGGCATTCATGAACGTCAGGAAAATGATGACCAGCTGATGATTGATTTTCTTAATTTGCTGGAACTACATGAACTGGATTATACGGCCACATTTCGTTTATTATCAGAGAATAAAGTAGAACAGATGACGATACGCAATGAAGAAACATTTACGAACTGGTATCAGCGCTGGCAGAAGCGTATTAGAACTGAAGATCAACCGTATCAGCTGATGAAATCAGTGAATCCTGTTGTTATTCCTCGTAATCACCTCGTAGAAGAAGCACTGAAAGAAGCGACGGATGACGATGACTATACCAAATTCAATAAACTCCTTAAAGTCGTTACAGACCCTTATAATGAATCTCACGCTGAAAAATACATGTGCGGTCCTGATCCATCACAACAAGTGCTGCAGACATTCTGCGGGACATAGAATTTATATTTTCAATAGAAACCCTCATACTTTCATGTATGAGGGTTTCTTTTTTAAATAAAAAGAAAACGTTTTCTCTTGAACTTCGATGATTTACTTATACAATAAAATAAAGGGGATGAGTTGATGACAAAAATTACTCGGGAATATTTACAGCAGTTAGACGAGAAAGATGGTCTCGCTAAGTTCCGAAATGAATTCTATTTGAATGACCAGGTTATTTATTTAAACGGCAATTCACTTGGATTATTGAGCCGCCGTGCAGAAGCTTCACTTAATGAAGTCATGGAAATGTGGAAGCAGTATGGGATTGACGGATGGATGAAAGGGAAACGCCCATGGTTTTACTTCACCGATGAATTGTCAGAATTGATGGCACCGCTTGTCGGTGCGGCTCCTGAGGAAGTATGTGTGACTGGCTCAACGACGACTAATATTCATCAGATGATAGCAACGCTTTATCAGCCGACTAAGGAACGTTATAAAATTCTGGCGGATGAACTTAACTTTCCATCCGATATTTATGCTTTAAAATCACAGCTCGCATTGAAAGGTTATCATGAGGATGCGTTAGTGCAAGTACAATCACGTGACGGTCAAACTTTACTGACGGATGATATTATTGCTCAGATGACTGACGATATCGCATTGATATTACTGCCAAGCGTGCTTTACCGCAGCGGGCAAGTACTTGATATGAAGACTTTGACAGAAGAAGCACATAGGCGAGGCATCGTCATAGGTTTTGACTTGTGCCATTCAATCGGCTCTTTGCCGCACGAACTGAATGCATGGGATGTTGATTTCGCTGTATGGTGTACGTATAAACATTTAAACGGAGGACCGGGCAGCATCGGGGGATTGTACATCAATGAAAAGCATCATGTACATGCGCCTGGTCTTGCAGGCTGGTTCGGTTCTGACAAAAACAAGCAATTTGATATGGAGCATGACTTTTCTCAGGCAATCGATGCCGGTGCCTACCAGATTGGTACACCGCATATGCTGAGTGCTGCACCGCTGATTGGAGCGCTCGAAATGATGAATGAGGCGACGATTGATGCGGTACGCGCTAAATCTCTGCTGATGACCGATTTACTGATTGAGCTGGTGACTGAACATTTAGTGCCGCTCGGTTTTATTATCACTACACCGCTCGATCATCATGCACGTGGAGGTCATTTATATATTGAACACGATGAAGCTGCCCGTATCACAAAAGCGATGAAGGCTGAAGGAATCATTCCAGATTTCCGTGCGCCTAAAGGAATCCGCTTATCTCCTGTGGCCTTATATAATACATTTACCGAACTATATGACACAGTGTCTATTATCAAGTCGATTATGACAGAAGAAAAGTATAGGGAATATAAAAATGAACGAGAGGTTGTGGCGTAATGAGCTGGATAGATATTTCACAACCTTTAACGAATGATATTGCTCACTGGCCGGAAGATCAGCCATTTGTCTATGAGACGACAATCACTAAGGAAAATTCCGGTTCTGTCAATATCGGCAGAATCACAACAAGTACTCATATCGGAACACATGTCGACGCACCGTTCCACTACGATTCAAGCGGCAGACGAATTCTCGATCTTGATATCAATCGCTATATCGGCGACTGCCAAGTGATAGATTTAAGTGAATTTGATACTCTTTCAGCTGAAGCATTTAAAAACAAGCTGACCAAACCGGCTGAACGTGTGCTGATTAAAACGTCATTACGTAACAACCCAAAATATTTCCCGGAAAATGTTCCTGGTATTACGTCTGACGGTGCTGATTATTTGAACACACTCGGAGTTAAACTTGTCGGTGTTGATACGCCGTCAGTCGATGATATTTCAAGCAAAGACTTACAAGGACATCACGCGCTCTATCATCATGACATCTATATTCTGGAGAATGTCATGCTGGATTCAATAGAGCCTGGTAATTATGAGCTGATTGCTCTGCCTTTAGCCATAGCTGAAGCTGATGGAAGTCCTGTACGTGCTGTCATCAGACGTAAGGAGGTATCTCATGGCTAATCATCACCAAGCATTTGAGAATGAAAAGAATATTCATACCGACTTTAAAAAAGACATGACTTACAGCAGTTATCTTGGACTCGATACGCTTCTGTCAAGTCATCATCCACTTAGCGATCATCATGACGAGATGCTGTTCATTACCGTGCATCATGTGAGCGAAGTATGGATGAAACAGATGTTACATGAATTGAAAGCTGCTGTAATCAATATCCAGAACGATCAATTGGGTGAGGCTTTCAAAAAACTCGCACGCGTGTCACAGATTCAGCAGCAGATTAAAAACGTCTGGGATGTACTGGCGACTTTAACGCCGAGTGAATATTTGGAATTCCGCGATCATCTCGGTCATTCATCAGGTTTTCAGTCATATCAAAACCGATTGATAGAATTTTATCTTGGTTATAAGACAGATTATATATTGAAAATCTATGTGCATGAGCCGGACATACATGCCCAGCTGCTCGAAGCCTATCATGCTCCAAGCCTTTACGATGCAGCAATTCAGGCACTACATCGTCAAGGGTTTAAAATAGATTCAGCTGTTCTAGACCGTGACCCATCAATCACACATGAAGTAAATGAGAGTGTAAAAGAAGCGTGGAAAGAAGTCTATCGTAATAGCAATGAATACTGGCAGCTTTATGAACTGGCAGAAGAACTCGTCGATATTGAAGATCTGTTCCAGCAATGGCGCTTCAGACATATGAAAACTGTTGAACGTATTATCGGCTTTAAGATGGGGACAGGCGGCTCTCAAGGGGTCAATTACTTGAAAAAAGTACTGGATCAGTATTTCTTCCCTGAACTCTGGCAGCTCAGAACTGAATTATAGACAAAGCACCTTGGTTCCTTTAAATAGGATCCAAGGTGCTTTGTTTGGATAAGTATTTAATATAATTATAACCGCTGTATTGTCTTATAAATTTTAACTTCTACTGTATAACCGTCCATCTCAAATTTTAATTCTTTAGCGTCATTAACTTCTGGTTCTTCAACTGTTTTTGATGCATCAGTTGTTTTCTCGGTCTGGCGATTACGATAAAAATCCAACTTTCTTACACTTTGTTCTACTTCTTCCAGCTCTTTTCGCAGACGATTTCTGTCGTTTGCTCTTAACATTGAACTTGCATAGTTTGTCGGCGTGTATGATTCCACCAGTTCTAAATCTGCTAAAATATCTGCTCTTGTTCTCATCTTTTTTGCCTCCTAAATTTTAGTTACAAAAAATAGCTCATCTTAAAATCAAGAAGAGCTATCGTTAGAGAATCTTCTTATCTTCCAAGATATACTTGTTGGAATTAGCACAGTGCGTAAGCCTGTTGCTGAGGTTTCATAGGGCCAAGTCCCTCCACCTGCTCTGAATAAGATACGAGCTATTAATTTGTAAATCTATTATACTAAAGAATTTTGAAAATCGCTAGTATTAAAACGTTTGACCTAATTCTTTACCACGTTTCATACCGTCCGCTTTGATTTCCTCCGCTTTTTCAGGGTTTGCGTTATGTCCTTCTATTATAAGTTCTTCATAAGTCGGAACACCCATAAATGACATAATCGTTTTCAAGTAGCGGTTGCCCATTTCCATTTCTGCTGCCGGTCCTTCTGTATAATATCCGCCGCGTGCCTGGATATGCAGTGCTTTTTTGTCTGTCAACAACCCTACAGCACCTTCAGCTGTATATTTGAATGCTTTGCCTGCTACTGCTACTGCATCAATATAAGCTTTCATGACTGCCGGGAACGAGAAGTTCCAGAATGGTGTAACAAAAACATACTTATCAGCAGCAGCAAACTGATCGCTAAGTTCATTCAGACGATTGACTTTCTGCTGTTCTGTTTCTGATAATTTATTAAATTCTTCTCCGGATTGTAACTTACCCCATCCTGAGAAAACATCTTTATCAATTAATGGAATGAATGTATCATATAAGTCGATATGGACAACTTCGTGATCTGGATTAGTCGCTTTATAGCTATTTATAAATGATTGTCCTGCTGCCATTGAGAATGATGTCGTTTCGTCGTTCGGGTGTGCTGTAATGTATAAAACTTGAGTCATGATGTAACCTACCTTTATATATTTATTATATTTGATATAATTATTATACTTATTTACAATTTAAATGCAAGTCTTTAATTTTAAAAATAACTCAAAGTGTAAAAATTACTATGATAATAGATAGTATAATGATGATTCCAACCATATTCTGGCATTTAGTAATGACTATTTGCTCGAAAATTATTTTTCAGGAATTTAGCTCCGTAAATATGCGCGAACAAAAAAGCAGCTTCCACTTGTTATCAAATGTAAGCTGCTTTTATTATTTTCTCCAGAAGGTTTTGCATTCTTTCTTATCTTCCATATTAAAATCGATGATAGCTCTCAGTAGATCATAGTTTACTTCGTCTGAAAACTTTATACGAAATAGACCATTCGTCTGACTGTAACCTGCCTCTTGAATCGCATCTTTAAACTGTTCCATTGTTTTATATTCAGGAGCTATAGAGATATGTTGCTTTGCGGTACTGAATCCGATGATATAAGTACCGTGATGCGTAAACATCGGCTGATTCCATTTCAGCTCCTCCTGAAGGTCAGGATAACTATCTTCTACCCAGTTTAATATATCAGACACTCTGTCCTTCTGATAATTATCTTCAATTTTATTAAGAAACTCTTCAAATACGCTCATCTATCTGTCCCCTTAATTTCAATCATTCCTGTTCAAGCTGTTTTATATATTTATCCAGTTCTTCTTTATCTTCTCCACCTATTTCAGGAAACTTTGGATTAATTTCTTTTAATAGTTCAATCATCACTTTAGAAACGATACTTCTGCTATGCCATTCATCATCTGCCGGCATAATATACCAGGGACTGTATTCTGTCGAAGTTTCCTGTAGCATTTCTTCAAATATCTGCTGATACGTATCCCAATGCTCCCGCTCTTTGACATCGTTAAATGAAAATTCCCAGTTTTTCTCAGGATTCTTCATGCGTTCCAGCAGTCGTTCTCGCTGCTTATCTTTCGACATATTGAAAAAGAATTTAACAACGTAAAAGCCATTTTCATGCAGATATCGTTCATAATCATTGATTTGTCTGTATCTTAGTTTCCAGACATCCTCTTTCTCAACATATTCAGGCATTTCTATATCTTTCACTAAGTCATGGACACGCGTCACTATGACTTCTTCATAATACGACCGATTAAGTATAGCAATTTCTCCACGCGCCGGTAGTCCATCATGGAGTCGCCACATATAGTCATGCTTACTTTCTTCTTCAGACGGCTTTTTAAAAGAAGTTGTTTTTAAACCTTGTGCATTTAAATTCGAGAAAATATAGCTGATTGTCTCGTCTTTACCAGCAGCATCTAATGCCTGCAGTACGACGAGGATACCGTTCTCCTCTTCAGCATGTAATTTTAAATGCAGCTCCTTCAACTCCGCTACAAGTTCCGGAATGATCTCATCTCTGATATAATCATTGTCTTGCTGCTTACCCTCACTTGCTGGATAGTCAGCAAGTTTAATTGCTTTGTTAACTGGTACTTGATAGGCATTATTAGTCATACAAAAACCTCCCTGCATTTACCAGTAATATTCCTTAATACATAGGACGTAAACATCGACTACTGTGAAGAACGGAGTATCTAAAAGAAAGCCTTCTATATTTCAATCACATGAAGTGCACTTGCAATTTCAGTCGCGAGATTCTTTGAGCGCCATTGCCTTGTATAACCGAGACAGGCGCAAATATAAGTGATACCGTCTTCTACAAGCATCTTTCTAAAATGAATATGACCCATAATGCTGTATTTAATAGAGTACTGTTTATATAACTGATCAAAATCAGATGTCCCGATATAGGCATTGTAAAAATCAAAAATCCGATGCGGCATTGGTACTGTGAATTTCTTATGTGTAACGATATGGGTCATCAAAATAATATGACGGTCACCTACTTGTTCCATGTCTTTACGAACTGCTTCTGCGAATGTTTTAGACACTCTCTGATCATTAAGACGCCAGTCAACATAGAATTTATCCTGCCAGGTGCTGCCTTTAAATTTACCGGATTCCAGTTTCTCACGACTAAATTCTGATGCTGCATAACTATAATCATACCAGCCGCTGTGACCGATCACTGCCCAGTCTTCATTAATAATATACGGTCGTTCAATCAAACATTCCGGCTGTTTTTTGAAATATTCAAAAATCTCAAGCGTCTTTTTATCATTGTCCCAGTAATCGTGATTCCCTGGAACAAACAGCACGTCTATACCAATCTTGTCTTTCAACGTCTTAATGAAGTGATAAGACATTTTATAATCATTGGAAATATCCCCTGCGAGCAGTAGCAAGTCAATGTTCTGTGATTTTACTTCCGCTGACAGCACATCAATATAGACTTCAAAAGACCGCTTCGTATCACGGTCTATATGCAAATCAGAAATTATTCCTATTTTCATTATAATAACCTCTTTGTTTCTTGATTACTTTTCTACTGCTTTAATGACTTTGAAATGTAAAATAAATGCGACCAGTGCCATTACGAATAAAGAGAGTATCGCCACTCTGCTTGCTAATGGTCCGTAATCACTGAGCGCCCACGTGATTGTTCCATATATAAAGGGTCCTAACACAGCAGATAGTCTGCCGCTCATTGAGAACAAGCCAAAAAACTGACCTTCATGACCTTCAGGAGACAGTTCAATAATCAGCGTCCGTGAAATGACCCAGATCGATCCCATCGCAATGCCAAACAGAATTGCACAAAGGTAGAACCATTCTTTCGCTAAAGGAAGGCTGGCAACAATTAATGCAATCATCAAGATTAAAGCGACCCACTGCAGTGCTTTAACTGAACCGATCTTTTTAGAAATATATCCGAACATAAAGGCACCGATAATACTAAAAACAGTTGCCATCATAAAAATTCCGATGAAAGCACTGCTTGAAAAACCGACAACGGTTGTTGCATAAGGCTGCATCATACTAATAGCAGTTGCCAGTGCATCATTCAAGAAAAAATAGACGATAAGAAATAAATAGATGGCCGGTTCATTCTTTGCTATTTTAAATGTTTCAATTACTTCTTTATACCCTGTAAACAATGAAGAAGTCTGTGATTTAAAAGTTGTTTTCTTTACGCCGTCTCTGCCATATAGAAAAATAGGAATACTGAAAAAGAGAAACATCAATGCTGTCGGTATAAAGGTTTCACCGGGATGATCAGTACCAACAAGCCACATGACGCTTAATATTCCGACCAGTGTGCCGAGATAGCCGAGTGCCACACCGAATCCAGAAATAATCGCATGGTCTTCTTTCGGTGCGAGCTTGCTCATCATGGCATCATAAAAAACCAGACCTGAATTATAACTAAATTTAGCAATTGTAAAAAGAATGATGATCAATAGAAACGATAACGGGACACCTAGTACTTTCTGGTTAAGTTCTGATTGATAGGCCAAACCCATCAGCATCGTACACGCAAAAACTAATAGACTGAACAAGATGATCCATTTTTTCTTTTTGTTCGTCCGATCAATGTAGACACCATAAATCGGACTTAAGACAATCAGCAGAAGTGCCGCTGTACTTGCTGAGTAGGCGATCCATGTAGAAGCGAGCTGCTCTGTCACCGGATCTTTACCGAGCTGTTCGGTAACAAACTGAGGAAAGAATAATGTAATGATATTCGCGCTGAAAATCGTGTTACTGAAATCATATAATGCCCAGCTCAATACAGGTATTGACAACATCAGTCTAATATCACGTTTCATGTGGAACTCCCTTCCGTCATTGTTATATTCATTTATATTATAACTGAATCTGTCACTGGAACGTAGTTTAACCTTCATTGCACTTCACGACGAATCAATCTATACTGGAGAGTATTAATCAACGTATCTGAAAGGAGCGACTATTCATAGATCCATTACTTCTACCGGTTCAACCGATCAGCCAGTTATTCCCGAAACCTATAATCATGGGTTGTGAAGGAGTTGCAGCGGCTATGCTCCTCCAATATAATCAGCATTTCATCAGTGCAGACAAACTGATGAAATATTGGCCAAGACATCCAAACAATCCAGAACTCGGTTACGTTGGACATCCCTTTTTTATTAAGCCGAATGTTCATCAGACGATATTTCCTCAAGCGCTCGTACCTTATCTTAAGCAGTACGACGAACATATCATTGATGGTACAGGTCAGTCACTAAAGAATCTTGAACAGGTGATTAATTCGGGGCAGCCTGTCGTTATTTACCATACACATCTTGGAGTCAGACCTTTAAGACGCACATTTAAAACTAGCAGCGGACTAAAAAACTGGGTATCTAATATACATGTAACATTGCTGATTGGCTATGATGAATATCATTACTATTTCATCGATCCATTATGGATGCATTTTAAGACATTGCTTGCTCCAGCTTTATGGCCCTCCCATCATCAAATTCATAAGATGAATAAGAAGCGACTCATACGAAGCTATGATGCTCCCGGCCGAATGTGCTTATATCGCAATATTAATCAAACGTTTACGAGGTAATTTATGCATTTAAACAGTAAAACATTAAAAATGCCTTTACAGATTTCTGCTGTCAGTTTAATTGTTATCATTGTCAGTATTATGCTAGTCAGAGAGCTATCAACGATTGATTTCAGACATACGATTATTGCTTTTCGTTCCATGTCGACGAGGTCGTTTGTTACACTCATTCTTCTAGGGCTCTTATCAGTCCTTGTCTTAACGCTTTATGACTTTGCTCTTGTCAGGGCGCTAAACATCAAGTCTTCTCTTAAACAGACGGCTGCTACCAGCTATATTATTAACGCGCTTAATAATCTGATTGGATTCGGGGGATTTATAGGTGCCAGCTTAAGGTTCTTTACTTATCAACCGTATGTTTCAGACAAAAAACAATTATCTAAAGCTATTACTTTACTATTGATGTCGATGTAAAGCGGACTTAGCCTGCTGTGTCTGTTTATTATACTCGGCTTTGTCGACATCTCATCTTTAATTCATCGAACGAACCGGAGTCAATATGTCATTTATGCCGCCAGTCTTTATGTACTCATTTATTTAATCATCTCGGTGATGAAACCTGCTATACCAGATAAGCGTTTGATCGGTCTGCAGTTTGCTGCTATCTCTGCGCTCGACTGGCTAAGTGTCATCACGTTATTTTATGTCATTCTGCAAGAATTGCATGTAACCATCAGTTTTACTGCATTAATGGGCATCTTTGTTCTTGCTGCTCTATCGGGTATTGTCAGCATGATTCCCGGAGGCTTCGGGGCTTTTGATCTTGTGATGCTAATAAGTCTTAAATCTTACGGCATTCCTGAAGATCAAGCATTACTTGCCTTGTTACTTTATAGAGCTGTTTATTATTTCTTTCCGTTTCTGGTAGCTCTTATGTTGTCCATAATCGTCTATAAAGAGCCTGCGAAATCTTATCTAGAAGATAATAAACTCATTAGTTCTGCAGCTGAAACGACATTTTTCTTTAAAGCACTGCAAAAAGAGATGCCTTATCAAATGCAGGATATCCTGCTCTCATTTTTTTGTATCATTACAAGCGTCATTTACTATTTCAATCATTTTCTCATTGTCTATGATGCTATATATACGAATGCTTATACGTATCATTCTATTATTATCGTCTTTCATATCACTGCAAGCCTCGTACTGCTCATCTGTTCAAATGGAGTGATGCATAGTACAAGACGCGGTATATTGATGAGTATTTTTTCGACGTTGATACTGATTGGAACCACTGCCCTATCTTACGGAACCATCATTTCATATACTTGGCTCGCGTTATTGACGCTAATGCTGGGATTCAAGTACAGCCATTCCAAATATATTAAACGGAGTATTACCCCAATGGCTGTCATTATAAGCCTCGGAGTGATCGCATCGATACTTTTGGTTAATCAGTGGCTGACTGTTAACCTGCTTGATCTATACAGTTCAAAAGTAAATAACTTTGATCAGACATTACTGAGTGCGCTGAGTTGGTTTGCTATACTGCTCTATTTGCTTGCCGGGAGCCTCATAACTTGTTATTACGAAAAAAAATATAACTGTACATTGGCGAGTGCTGTTGACCCGGAAAACATTCAGTCCATCATCTCACAATATGGGGGAAACTATGTCAGCCACCTCGCATTCAGCGGAGATAAATTATTTTTTGTTAATGAAAGTGAAAGTGCCTTTCTGATGTATCGTAAAACTTTGAATGCCTGCATTGTGCTCGGAGACCCTATTGGTGATAGAGAATCATTCAGAGCACTGCTTAACGATTTTTATGATCAGGCGACGTTTCTTGGTCATGATATTGTCTTCTACCAGGTACAGCAGCAGTATATTTCATTATTCCATGAATACGGTAACACATTTTTTAAATTGGGAGAAGAAGCGCTGATTGATTTATCAACCTTTACATTGAGCGGTAAGAAACAGCGGGCATTTCGAGCGACTATGAATAAAGCAGAAAAAGAAGGTTATACATTCCATATCATCGAATCACCGTTATCTGAAGACTTATATTTACAGTTACAGCATGTTAGTGACAAGTGGCTCGGTGATAAAGAAGAAATGAGTTTTTCAGTGGGTTCCTTTACACATGATTATCTTAATCAAGCACCTGTCGCTGTTATATCGAATGATAAAGGGATCGCAGGATTCTGCTCATTGATGCCAACCTATTATCAGCAGACATTATCTGTGGATTTAATACGATGGAATCCAGAGGTTGAGATGCCGATGATGGATGTTTTATATTTAAATATGCTGCAGTACGCTCAGCAGGAGGGGTATTCCTACTTCAATATGGGCATGGCGACATTATCGAATGTCGGCCGAAACAAACATGCATTTTTCAGAGAAAAAATAGCAGGGAACGTCTTTGAGCATTTCAATCATCGTTATAGCTTTCAAGGTTTAAGAAAATACAAAGAAAAATATAATCCTTTATGGCAGAGCCGCTATCTTGCTTACCGTAAATATACATCTCTTACATGGAACCTCATACGCGTCAGTCTAACCATTAATAAAACCTTGAAAAAAGAGCATTGAGCTCATTTTTCAAGGTTTTATTATATTTCTGGGTCTTACCGCTTTATACCAGTCGAGACATAGCAGAAAAATCAGCATGTAATCAATAACACCACCGCCATAGTACATGACTTGTGCACCGATTTCCGCATCAAACCGGTCTACACCTGCCGGCGGATATGGATACAGTGACTTGGATAGAATTTGATGAATACCAAGTGCCAGTATCAGCACAATAGCCCGATATCTGAAACTATAGCGATGTGAAATCGGATCGATATAAATGATTGCTGCTGTAAACAAATAGCCAGCTAAAAATACATGAAAATGTATCAGCAGATAAATCAGCAGTGATTCATGCATCATCTGGTAAAGAGGTGTGCGGTATAAGAGCCACAATCCCCCAACATTCAGCACTGCAGCCGTGACAGGATGAGTGATTATTCTAAAATAGCTAGTCGATAATAATTTTGTGACTTGCCTTGCATGGTGTACTTTTAAACTTCGGAGCAGTAATGTCATAGGTGCAGCTAACAATAACAATAACGGTGACAGCATGCCAAGCATCAGATGTCCATACATGTGAAGAACAAAGCTTTGATGCATATGCTCAGCAAGCGGACCAACAACAACACACGCTGCTATAATGATACCGGCCACCCATAGCACCGCTCTGTAAATCGGCCACTTTCGTAATCGAGACTGCTGATTTGAACGCATCATCAGATGAAGATAGCAAATAATTAATGCGCCTGCAGCCGATAAAATCAACAGTGAAACAGGTAACGGCATCATACTATGATTCATTGAATGATGCATTTACTTACCTTGCTTCAGCGCACTTCTTGATAATAAAAATCCAGTAATAATCAGCAGCACGGCGATTATCAACCAGATGATATCGTAGACAATCAGATTGTCGACATATCTGATCTGATGAATCCCAAACAACTTATGATTGACTGTTCCATCAAACAGCTGAAATGTTCCCATTCCCATGAGCATATGACTAATCCAGAATTTCCAGTCCATCAGATGACGGCGTCTGAAATCAGCCAGCAGGAATAAACCAAAAATCATGGCGAAGCCGGCCATTGAGTTTAAAAATCCGTCTGATACAAGTCCAATGTCAGGTGTTGATTTATCATAGAAATGATGCCAGTGCAAGAGTTGATGAAATACCGTTTCATCGAGAAAAGCGACAAGGCCGAATCCAAAGAGAAACCCCGACCATCGACTCTGCTTTGTATAGGCAGACGACAACGGCTCACTGTAAAATTCACTCAAAGTTATCCCTCCCGTCTTTTTATACGAGACTCTTACCCTAATACCCAGTTATTGAACCTTCACAAGAAAGTGTTCTTTAATCAATGTTTCAAGCAATACTGGTAATTCTTCAAATGCATTTTTCTTATTGATACGCTCTGTTACTTTATGCGCGTCCTTGCCTATTGGTCCACAGTTGAAGACAGGAGCATTATTGTCACGAATATCGGCAAATGGAATATGATATGTCTCTTTAAATGACGGAGTATTATTCTCGTAAATTGCATCACTCGTGCTATCAGCATCATACTTTGCGTAACTTAAATCGCTGATACCATTGAAGTAATGCAGACGCTTACTTTCGCGTTTAAATTCTCTCATAGAAGTGTCATTAACAGTAGCAACTAATGATTCAATCAGCGGCTCAAATGAAGAATTGACAGCCGGATAATACGGTGGTGCAAAGAATGTGACAACAGCTGGCGTAATCGATTTGCACAAGGTCATCAAGTGGTCAACGACATGGATATTCTGAAGATATAGTTCTGGATAAGCAGTAAGCACACTGTTTATTTCCTCTTCTATACGCGCTTTACCGAATTGATTAACTGCTTCTTTCACGAATTCCTCGTATGTCAGCACAGGAATTTCAACGAGATAATCGACTTCTTCTGCTGTCATAATCTGATTGTAATGTTCTTCGCAGTTCTTAACTGCATCAGCCACAATAGTATTAAAAGTTGTAAACACATCAGCAGCTGTCTGTTTAAATAAAAAGACATTGAACAGTGCTGCTGAACGGAATGGTGTCTGAACGTCATAATAATCCTTCAGATCTTTATTCATCAGTGATACAGGAAGTGGTGTTACTTCATCTTCAAAGTATTCCTTGAACTGCATATTGAATTCCATGGCCTGGTTGATGTAACTCAACATAAAGTTCGAACTAATGCCGCTCATCGGAGTTCCAACATGCGTTTCTCTGCCGTAACATAATACAGCAGGCATAATTTTACCGATGGATCCAGAATAGACATAATGGGCAGGATCAGTCGACCGCTGCTGGAAGGTTGGCTCACTGTTCAAATGCAGTTCGATTTCCAATTCTTCAGCCTGACGAAGTTGATTCAGACAAGTCATCGCCGTACGCATGCCTAGTGAGTTCACTTCTTCGTCAGGTACTGTCAGAAGAATGAGATTGACATCCCATGACTCTATAATAGCTTTTTCAATGATTGATAGATGCAGCATTAATCCAGGTTTCATATCCATAGAGCCACGACCAAAATAATACTCACTGCTGTTCAAATCTTCTATTGCAGATTGATCTAAATAAGAAGCATCTTTACTGAACGCCTCAGTCACAGCATCCATGTCAAAAGCAATCTCCTGGTAATCACTGAAATCTTCAATACCAACTGTATCGTAATGGCTAATCAGTATAATCGTCTTCTTTGATATGGGTGCTTTGTAATAACCGAGTAAAGAATTTCTGCCATCTCCTGTCGGTGAAAGAATGATTTGGTTGTTGTTCTGCTTGAAGTAATCAAGCTGAAGCAGCAAATCTTTCACTAAATGCGGAAATGATTTTTCTCCTTCTGAACGTGTAATACTATGATGCTTTACTAACTGTTTAAGCAAAGCTTCTCTATCTGCTGGTTTCTGCCATAAATATTCCACTG
Source organism: Macrococcus lamae (assembly GCF_004359545.1). GTDB lineage: Bacteria > Bacillota > Bacilli > Staphylococcales > Staphylococcaceae > Macrococcus > Macrococcus lamae. The sequence goes on along the minus strand of NZ_SCWB01000002.1, from coordinate 20,066 downwards.
GTAATACCTCCTAGTAATAATAATGTAAAGGTTTTCATACTATTATTATCACAGCGCCGTCAACATCTCAATAAGAATAATAAATGGATGCTTTTATCTGTCATTTAATCCTTTACCTTCTAAGATTTTAGAAGTATACTTTTCGAGCCTCGCTGTTCTAGTGGAAGATTGCTTTGCCTGAGAAATATTCATGATATAAGCACGTTGACGACCAGGAGTTAGTTGATAAAATGCTTCCTCAAGTTCAGCATCTTCTTTAAATTTAACAGTCATTTCTTCGGGTAATTCATAGCTTTCATGTGGTTTCATTTCAATTTTTCGGCCACTCTTTTCGATTTCAATGGCATTCATTATATACGTTTTAATCGTCTCTCTGTGGTCAGTAACATCTGAAGTAGTTGTAAAGCGAAGTTGTCTGGCAGCCTGCACATTTTCAGTCTGTTGAATAAGAATCTTTTCAGAATCATCCATCAATACGCCTTTATGGAACAATAGTGCCGCGTAGTCCTTAAACCCATGAATCAGTACTACATTTTTACCGTTCAAAGTATAGCATGGATGCATCCATTTAAAGTCCTCATTAAGTTCTGTCTCTTTAATAATACTACGCAGCTCGTTGTATAACGCTTTCCACTGGCTTTCCTTATTAAAGAACTTGTCAATTTTGATATGATTGTCGTTTTCAGTCATCGTTTCTCTCCAATAGTTATTTTTTACACATTATAATCAGCTTAAAGTGTAGTCCGTTAATTTTCAAGTTGATAATGATGATATTTCATAACTCGCTCAATTCTTTTAAACAGCGATTAAATACTGTAAAATAAAGGTATTATAAGGAGGCGGTTTAATGTCAGTAGAAACGTCAACAAGTTTGAGGCCCGATGAACAGATCATTTTCAAAACTGAAGGGGCTATGCAGTATGGAGATGATTTATATACGTCTTATCCAGGATTCATTACTTTGACGAATCAACGGATATTCTGGTCAGCAGTCGGATTATTGAAAGGCAAAGAAGTCGAAAATTCATTTGAGTTAAACGATATTAAAACTGTCAAATTTGGTTCTATGATTATCAACCATCGACTCGTCATCTATTTAAAGAACGGCGACAGTCATCTAATCAATCAAATTGATAAAAAAGCTGGAAGAGAATTTGTGAATAAGGTGAATCAATTACTATTGTAAATAGACTAGAATATAAAAAAACTTTCTTCAAAGTCCTTTCACACGGAAGCTTCCGGTCGGAATCGCCGTGTGAGAGTTTCGAAGAAAGCTTTTTTCTTTTAATCTCTTTATTAACGAATTGCACTATATCCGTCTTTTATATTGATCACATGGTCATAACCTTGTTTTTTCAATACGCTTATTGCAATAGCACTTCTAACGCCTGACTGGCAATGAACATAAATTGTCTGATCTTTCTCATAAGGAACTGTTTCATTTAAGAGTTTCCCGTAATGAAGATGTGCTGCTTCATCAAAATGTGAATCATTCCATTCCTGATCGGTTCTGACATCTAGAATATTAATCTTCTTATCAAGCGATTTAAACACTTCTGGCTCGATCTGTTCGTATCTTTTTCCTCTTATTTTATTTGTTGGCATATACCCTGATACACGATCAAAACCGATTAATTTAAGTTCTGCTGCTGCCTTTTGTACTTCTTCATAATCACCTATAAACTGCAGTTCCATATCATAATCCAAATACCAACCGACGAATCCGATAAATTTTTTATTGTAAGGTATATTTATTCCATTACTCATATTCTCAGAAAATAGTTCTTTTTGTCTGAGGTCAATCGTTAATGCTAATGAATTTAGTTTTGAAATAGGAGCAATTATATCATTGTTATAGAGATTAACACCATCACGGTTAATGTGTTTCATTTCTTTAAAATAGTAAGGTGGCTCAGGTTGCTCACTTATCAATGCATCAATAAATTGATCTTCATCATTATATTGAAACGCCCAGTTGTTCTCTTTTTCGTAACCAAGTGTTGACATTGGAACAGCACCAAGCGATTTTCCACATGCACTTCCTGCACCATGTCCTGGCCAAATTTGTAGATAATCCGGCAAATTTTTTATTTTACCAATAGATGCAAACATTTGTTTTGCCCCAAGTGCTGTTGTATTTTTCATTCCTGCGGCTGTTTCCAGTAAATCGGGACGCCCGACGTCACCGACAAACATGAAGTCTCCAGTAAATAAACCCATTGGTGCTTTTGAATGATGATCTGTCAGCAGAAAACTGATGCTTTCAGGTGTATGGCCAGGCGTATGAATGACTTCCAGTTTAACATTTCCGATTTTTATTACATAGCCATCTGTTAAAGTTACTGCTTGGTCTGGTAATTGCTTGTACTTCCAGTCATCGCCACCATGCCCCGAAACAAAAGCTTGAGCATTTAATATTACAGCTGCTTCTCTTAAACCTGAAGCAAAATCGGCATGAATATGTGTCTCAGTTACATAGTTAATTGACAAGTTCTCTTTTTCTGCTGCTTCTATATAAGGTGTCAAATCTCTAAGCGGATCAATAAGGATAGCCTCACCCGTTTTTTGACATCCCACTAAATAAGACATTTGTGCTAAAGGTTGATTAAAAAATGATTTAAAATACATAATATCCCTCCTGATTCTTTATTTTTATATAAATAAATTTAAGTTGGCACGTTCTGTGTCGCCCAGATAAGTAGCTACTCCACCATATGAAACGTCGTCAATCAACTCTTCTTTTGTCACTGACATAATATCCATGCTCATCGTGCATGCGACCATTTTTACACCCATAGACTGTGCTTTCGCAATCATAATTTCCAGTGAGTCTACTTTCTTTTCATTCATAACGTAACGAATCATACGGGATCCTATACCACCCATGTTCATTTTAGAAATAGGCAGCTTTCCGGCATGTTTCGGCATCATATATGAAAAAACTTTATCAAGACCTTTTTTATTTGTTTTCACATCTTGTTTTTTTATGACATTTAGCCCCCAGAAAGTGAAGAACATGGTTACTTCTTTCCCATAGGAAGCAGCACCAGTCGCAATGATAAATGATGCGAGTGCTTTGTCTAAGTCTCCACTGAATACAACCATTGTGGCCCCATCTTTAGTCTCAACGAGCTTTGGCTGATTAATATTTCCTTTTTCAATTACTGCCTTCACCTTATTATTCTCTATCTCATTACTGATTACACGATTTCCAGTAGCTGTAGCCCATGCTTCAATGTCTGAGCAGAAACCTGTATCAGTGACATGAATCTCAAGCTGCTCGCCGTCTTGCATATCATCGATATTTTCTTTGACTTTTAAAATAGGACCTGGGCATTGCATGCCACTTGCTTCAATAAACTTCCTATTGTCTTTAATGGTCCGATTACTATTTATAACGAGCGGCTCTGAAGAATGATATGATTTGTAACCCCCTTCGAGATTTACAACATTGTACCCATGATTTTGCAGCAGTTCTGCTGCCTTTGCACCTCGTTTACCTACTTGACAGTAAACTGCTATAGGTTCATTTTTATCAATCTGAGCTAATTCATTTTCTAGATTTCCAAGAGGGATATTCTTTGCGCCTTTAATAGCACCTAATTCAACTTCAAAAGGTTCGCGTACATCAATCAGCTGTCCTTTAAATTTATCTATTTCATTGCAGTTAATCCGTTTTATGGTTTTATTGTCTTTCATTTTTTCCTCCTTCAATATACCTATAGGGGTATATTATTATAGTTATAATGATTTGTCAAATACCCCTCACGGTATTTTTATTGACTATAATACCTCCGTGGGTATATATTGAATATACAAAACCAATGAAAGAAGGAAAGAATACGATGAAATACGATAAAAATGCGATCAATCGGATTAAACGCTTGCAGGGTCAATTAAATGGAATTCTTAAAATGATGGAAGACGGTAAAGACTGTCGGGACGTTGTCACTCAGCTAAGTGCCTCACGCAGCAGCGTTGAACGTTTAATTGGACTGATTGTCAGTGAGAATTTATCAGAGTGTGTCAGAGAGAATGTCAAAAATAATGAGTCAACAGATGAACTTGTGAAAGATGCAGTCAATTTGTTGATTAAAAGCAGGTAGCAGTATGAAAATGAAAGAAATGATCGGGCGGAACTTGTAATGATAGTGACAGTTATTCTATTATTATCAATTATTGGAGCAATAGGAGCATTTCTATCAGGACTTGTCGGGATTGGCGGCGCTATTATCATTTATCCAATGATAATTTTTATACCTCCACTGTTCGGAATAGATACGATTTCTGCTCATACGGCTTCCGGACTCACAGCAGCGCAAGTTTTTTTCAGTACGATGAGCGGGAGTTTCAGTCAGCGAAAAAGTTCTGACTTAAATCGTTCTATCATCATTCCGATGGGATCAGGTATTTTACTCGGAAGTCTGTTAGGTGCTTATAGCGGCTCGCTCTTTGATGAAGTTGTTATCAACAGCGTTTATACATGCTTAGCAGTACTCGCTGTAGTACTTATGTTCTGGAAAGTTAAACCAGAAGATACAAACTATCAGCATAACTCTATACTATTATTTATTGTTGCCTTACTGATTGGTTATGTCTCTGGCATTGTAGGTGCGGGAGGTGCATTTATTTTAGTGCCTGTGCTGTTAGCTGTTTTTAAAGCGCCTTTTAGAACAGTAGTAACAAGTAGCATTGTAATCGCCTTTATCTCATCGTCAGGAACCTTTCTGATGAAGTCAATAACAGGAGAAGTAGATTTTATCATGATGCTCCCACTCATTATTTCAAGTCTGCTCTTCGCTCCAATAGGAACCCGAGTCTCGAAGAAAACGAACCCGCAAATCCTCCGATACATTCTAGCAGCACTTATTGCATCCGCATCCATTAAAATGTTGATGGAAATAATAATCAAATAACTATGCAACTTAGAGCATATTTGTATACTTAATAGTAGGAATAACATTGGAGTGATATCAATGAAAAAAATAATCACTGTTTTATTTGTGATAACTTTAAGTGTTTTAGGAGCGATGCTGATTGATAAAGAACGTGTCATTAAACCGTTTGACCAGATTAAACATATTGTTAAACCAGATCCGATGGTTGTGAATACGTATGATGACGGTCAATGTACGTACTATGTCTTTGAACAGGTGAAGAAACAGGGTAATAAAATAGAACGCAGCTGGTGGGATGCTAAATACTGGGCAGATCGCGCGAAAGAAGACGGCTACACAGTCAATCATACACCGAAACCAGGTTCAATCATGCAGTCATCACGTGGGTCTCTTGGACATGTATCATTTATCGAGAAAATAAACAGTGATGGCTCCTTTGTAGTCTCTGAAATGAACTACAGTAAGCCTTACGAAGTTACAGAGCGAACAATTCATCCAGTCAATACTAAACGCTACCTCTATATTCACCCGAAAGTAAACCCTTATGCTGAAAAATTAAATGCAGCATAGATAAAAGCCCTGGATATTTTTTAATTAGATATTGTCCAGGGCTTTTAATATATGAAATTCAATTTAATGATTTCTTCTTTTATTCAACATCTGGTAAACCTTATATTGAATAGGTTTAATCGGTTTAATAAAATCTCCGACTAGCTCTTCTACTATTCCATTGAATCCCTTTTTAAATAAAATAACACCTCTATCTTCCGCCTTTTCACTAAAATCACCAGAAATACCGTAAAAGTTATAGCGTGGTATGTTATGATCAACCGCAAACTGAATCATTTCCCATTGTATACGATAAGAACCCATAAATCGGTTGAATTCAGGATTAGAACCACTTGATAAATATATTACTTCATGCCTGTTATAGACAAATACTGCAGCAGCCAGGTTAAGTTCAGAACCATGCTGTTCTTTCAGTTCACCTGCTTCTTTTATTTTCTTTTTCGTACTCGTTACATTCACTTCAGCATCATTGAGCTTATTATGCTGTTTTTTTGAGTTCGGATGATGAGCAATATTCTGATTAAGTTTTTTGACTTCATCCTGGTACTTTTGTAGCCCAGCGGTAAGGTTTTCAATATAATCATCCAGATTAATATAAGCAAGCTTAATCATGCTATTATCTTTGTACATCTCCTGGAATGATCTGAAGTAAGCTTCGTCTCTGAATGTAAATCCATGTTTATCTTCAGCCATGTGAAATAATTCGTAGAAAATCCCTAACTCATCTTTAGCCAAGTTTCGTACTTTCACATCCATCTCATCAGTCATTCTGATGTTACGTCTCGCTGTATAGTCCATCGCTGCCAGCAGTTCTTCTTTGGAGCGGTTTCTGACATTCAACACTGATTGAAAGCGGACTTGGCTCTGTGCTGAATACCCAGTAGTGAAGCCTTGATGGTTATAACCTAGTCTCTTCATTGTGATGAACAATTCACTGTCATCAAATTCCTCCAGTACTTCACCATTATGATTCCGAAGAGTAGATAAAACAAATGGATCAACTAGCACAAATACACAGTTCGGCTTCTTCAAATAATTTGTTAAGTTCTGAAAAAAGAATTTTACTAATTCTTTATCTCTATAGTCCATTACTGGACCTCTATGTGTATAGCAGTATTTATAAATTTTAAGAATCTGAGCTTCTGTGAGTAGACATGCTGCCATCATTTTTCCTGTTTCGTTTTTTACACCTAATAGATGGACACCACCAGTGGCTGCACGGTAGTCATAGTGTTCACGGGACTGAGTATATTGAGAAAAGTGTTCATTTACAAATACATCGTATTCATCACGCCTGAGTCGGACAAATTCCATTCTCATCACCTCATTATATATTTGGTATAACATACCCTTTTCTTTAGGGTAAAGTCCAGTAACTATATAATGAATAATTGGTCTAAAAGAATAAAATTTCAGCATGATATGCTATAATTTCTTTAATTATTAAATAGCTAGTACTTACCATTCTTAATAATAAATCATTATTACCCGGGAAAAGAGGGAGAACTATGATCATTAGACCGATTGAAGCAGAAGATAATGAGGCAATTAAACGTTTGATTAAAACATCTTTAGAAGACTTGGAATTGAATATTCCTGGAACTGCTTATTTTGACTCTAGTCTGAACGACCTTTATTCAAGTTATCATAGCCAGCAAAATGCTGAATACTGGGTAGCTGTCGATGATGAAACAATTGTTGGTGGTATTGGTATAGCACCGTTTGATGAGACGACTCATACGTGCGAACTTCAGAAGTTGTATGTGGCTGAATCTGCTCAAGGTCAAGGCATCAGCAGACTGCTGATGGATGCTGCGCTTGAATTTGCCAGTCATTATTACAAGTATTGTTACCTCGAAACAACAGACACGCTGGACGTTGCTTGTAAGCTTTATTATAAGTATGGATTTAAGCTGCTCGAGCAACCACTTAACACTACTGAGCATACAGCGATGAATCAGTGGTTTCTGAAGAAACTCCATTAAAAAAAGACTGAGAAATTTCTCAGTCTTTTTGTTATCTCACTTTTTCTGTTTTGTGATAGCCCTTAATAAAGAAATATGCTGCGACTATTCCAAGGAAAATGAATCCAATAATAACGGATACACGAGTGTCATTATTAATCAGCATACCGATCAATACCATGACAAGGAACGCAATTGTTAAATAGTTGGTAACAGGTGCACCAGGCATTTTGAACGGATGATTTTTCACTTGTTCAGGGTGTTTCTTTCTGAACTGGATATGGCTGATTAAGATCATGAACCACGGAATCATGCCAGGCAGGATAGATGCACTATAGACATAGACGAATATATTGGCTGATCCTTCAATGAACATCGGCAGTACAACATTTAAGATCACACCGACAAAGATACCGATAGAAATCGCAAGTACTGCATAGACCGGCACACCGTTCTTCATTACTTTTGAGAAGATGCGTGGCATTTTCCCTTCCTGCGATAATGTATAGACCATACGACTTGAACTGAAGATACCCGAATTACAGCCTGACATTGCTGCAGTAATCACAACAAAGTTAATAATTGCGGCTGCGGCTGTAATCCCTACTTTAGCAAATGTAGCTACAAAAGGACTGCCGACAGTTCCTAACTCATCCCAAGGATAGACAGTGACAATTACAAATATTGCTCCGATATAGAAAATAAGAATACGCCATACGATACTGTTAACAGCTTTTGTAATATTTTTCTGCGGATCTTTTGTTTCTCCCGCTGTAATCCCGATTAATTCAACCCCCTGGTATGCACCAACTACAAGGGATAATGCAAAGAAGAGACCTGTCCAGCCGTTCGGCATAAAGCCCCCATGCTTAGTTAAATTATCAAATCCGATTGCATGTCCACCATTTCCTAGTCCAAAGAAAATTAAACCGAAACCTGCAATAATCATCAATATAATAGTAATGACTTTAATCATAGCAAACCAGAATTCAAACTCACCAAATGCTTTTACAGAAATCATGTTTGCTGCAGCGAGTGTGACAATTACGATGACTCCAGGAATCCAAGTCGGTAATTCCGGCCACCAGAACTGCATATACTGACCGACTGCGATGACTTCGCTCATTCCTACCACTACCCACTGGAATATATTACTCCAGGCAGTCATGTAACCCGCGACAGGATGAATATAGTCACTTGCATAATTTGCAAAAGACCCAGTGGTCGGATAAAGGTATACTAATTCACCCATTGCACGCATAATAAAAAATAAAAACAGACCTGCGATAAGATATGCGAAGATTGCAGACGGTCCTGCCCATTTAATCGTACTTGAAGCACCCATAAATAATCCGACCCCAATTGTTCCACCGAGAGCGATCATCTGAACTTGACGTGAACTGAGACCTCTATGTAATTGATTATCTTCCATCTAATTATTTCCTTCTTTCTTTAATTGATCATCTTTACTGTTCAATACCACTTCTCTATTATACATAAAATTTACAAAAATGAAACAAATACTTGAAAGCGTTTACGCTTTAAGGCAATAAAAGATAAAAAAATTTTTTATATGGCTAAGTGAAGTAAAAAGGATCTCTTTGATAGTTTCAAAGAGATCCCTTATTTCAGTTAACATTTTATTAGTGCGTGACATCAGAAGTAGAAATACCGGTAATAGATTTTACCTGCACTTCTTCAAATTTCTTCTCAGATTCCCGCTTGCCCAGGAACGTTCCTAGAAACCCTGCAAGAAAACCAGCAGGTACTGAGATAATAGCTGGATTTGCCAGCGGGAAGATAGGGTTTGCTGTAATAAATGCAGTCCCGGCCGGATTCATAACATTCGGACTTAAGATTACAAGAATAAGAGAAGTCAGTAATCCGACTACAATCGCTGCAATAGCGCCTTGTGTATTAAATCGTTTCCAGAATATTGTATAGACAATAACTGGTAGATTAGCACTGGCTGCGACGCAAAAAGCAAGTGATACAAGAAAGGCAACGTTCAAGTTCTGTGCGAATAACGCAAGCACGATAGATAATGCTGCAACTGCAACAGAAGCAATCTTTGCAGCCCTCATCTGTTCCTGGTCACTGATGTTTCCTTTTTTAATGACTTGACCGTAAATGTCATGCGCAAATGCTGACGCACCTGATAATACGAGTCCGGCGACAACTGCCAGAATCGTTGCGAAAGCAACTGCGGACACAAATGACATTAACAAGTCACCGCCAAGTTTTTCAGCAAGCAGCGGTGCCGCCATATTACCAGCTGGATTGGCTGCGATGATTTCTTCCCTTGATAACAGGCTTGCTGCACCGAATCCAAGGAAGATTGTCAGGATATAGAAGATACCGATAATCCATGTTGCCCACATAACAGATGAGCGGGCAGTCTTCGCATCTTTAACTGTAAAGAAGCGCATTAAAATATGCGGCAATCCCGCTGTACCGAATAATAAAGCGATGATCAATGAAATATTATCCAGCGGTGATTTCCCTTGAGAACCCGGGTTAATAAAATCACTCTTCAATTCAGGAGATTTAATATCATTCATAGCGCCGAACATATTTGAAATACTAAAATTAAAATGTTTCAGCACAAGGAACGAAATAATAACTGTACCAATCATCAGAAGAAACGCTTTGACCATCTGTACCCAGCTGGTCGCTGTCATTCCACCGAACAATACATAAATCGTCATCATAATACCGACTAAAATAACTGCCAGTGTATAAGGAATATCAAATAACAGCTGAATGAGAGCACCAGCACCGACGAGCTGTGCCAGCATGTAGAAAATAACGATAGTAATAGAGGAAACAGCAGCAGTTGCTCTTACTTTCTTCAATTCAAAGCGCGCCGCAATCATATCAGCAAGCGTATATTTTCCAAGGTTACGTAATGGTTCAGCAACGATATATAGTACAACGAGGTATGCTGTCAGATAACCGATGCTATAGAAGAAACCATCGAATCCCCAGAGTGCGATTGCCCCGGCAATACCTAAGAAACTCGCTGCTGACAAATAGTCTCCTGCAATTGCCAGTCCATTCTGCCAGCCGGTCAGCCCACCACCTGCTGTATAGAAATCTTTAGCCGAGTTCGTTCGTTTTGATGCAAAGTATGTAATTAATAACGTCAAACTGACAAAAAATAAAAACATTAAGACGACTGTCGTATTCATTGATTATGGCCTCCTTTGTACTTAACTATAATCTTCTCAGAGGCCATATCGAAACTCCGTGCTTTATTCATGTATACAGTAACAAGTGTCCACACCATAATAAATAGCAGTAACGCATAGATCCAAGCCCAGGAAATATTCCAGAAGGCGATATGATTTAAGAACGTGGTGTACCCTGTTAAAATCGGAAATAATAAAGTCGCAATGATGAAGAAAATAGTAATAGGAAAAATAAAACGATTACGCTTCGCTTTTAATTCTTTAAATTCATTATCATGTGCAATTCTGTCATAGTCATAATTCATTAGCCCATCCCCCTAATATGTAAAATAATGAATATAGACTCAGTTTATTCATTTGTCAGAATATTGTCAATATTATTTTGATAACGTTTTCATTTATTGAGTCAACTATATTTCTCAAGTCGCTAATTTGACTTCAGCATCTGACATATCTTCGCTTAAAGCCATGCTGTCCTCTATCATCTGCTTTTTTAATAGTTTCAGAAGGATTCAGCATTCCTGGTTTTTTATCTCTACGTTCAATTTTTATAATTCCTATCTCATCTGCTGTAGTAATCGCTTTTTCACGCATTGGTTCATATGAAATAGCAACTGTAGAAACAAAGTTACTCATGGAAGATTTCGCTCTGTCAGGCGATGTATTTATTAAACTTTCCGCCTTGTCCAGTAACTTTGAAATCTTTTTCTCATCAAAGTGCTCATTCTTTAAATGTCCAAGCATCCAGCAATATGCACTCCACCCTGCTGACATTTTCAATTCATCACCAGATTCAATCCATTCGTCCGCAACCTCCTGACCAATAGGAGATTCAGATAATGTCACAGCTACTACAAAATCTGAAATCATATAAAAGTAAGCCTCATCGATCCAGCGGTTAAAGTCTGATTTAGTCATTGCTTTTGGATCAGCAATGACACCTGCAAAATACATAGCGTCATAATTTCCGGTTGCGTATAATTCTTCTGCGAGCGGCTGATTGATTTTAATTTCTCGTTTCAATGGTTTCATCGCACCTGTTGCGACACCATATAACGGTTCATGAGCCCCGTTCGATAAATATCTTTTCTTCATGCGTTCATTGCCGAGTGCTTCTAATTTTTCCATAACTACATTCAAGTTCATCTTATTCACCTTTCTTTAAAATGCGCCGATTGTTCTTACAGAAATCTGCATCGCATCAAATATTTTTAACACTTGTTTATAATCCTGAGAAGTTATATCGATACGACATTGAATCAAAAAGTGGTAGTATCCGAATTGCTGCTTAGTCGGTCTCGATTCAATCCATGATAAATTAATGTTATATAAATTAAAGACATTCAGTATATTAGCGAGAAGTCCGGGCTTATCAACTTGTGGTGTCAGCAGCAATAGTACCTGATTCGTCGGATGAATACTTTTTTGATGCGACAACACTAAGAATCGTGTCTGATTAAACGGGTAATCTTCAACATGACTTTTTACAACTGAAAAATCTGTCGTACTTTGATGGGGAATGATGGCGACTGTTTCCCCATCAATATAATTTAAACTATCAAGTGATGAATCCGCATGTTTCACATTCAGCTGATGTTCTGTTATAAAATGCTTTGTCTGACTGATAATCGGGGCAATTGATACGACAGATGAAATATTATTCATCGACTCAGTTAACCCTACTACATCAAATGCGACATCTAAGTAAACTTCACTGATAACATGCAGTTGATTTTCAATCAGTTCATCGGCAATTAAATTGATAGTCCCTTCGATGGCATTTTCAATCGGTACAATAGCCTGACTGGTTGTATTCTGATTGACCTGATCCACCACATCATACAGTGACTGACACGGAATAAGCTCTGCTTCGGATTGATATTTCATTGCCGCCTGATAACTGAACGTTCCTTTCGGTCCTAAATAATAAAGTATCATATTCATTCATCCTTTTTTCCAAAATAAAAACGTCTGCAATTGATTTAACCATACCCTCATACATGAGAGTTGTCCAATCAACTGCAGACGACTGTTATTTCTCTAAACCTTCCTGTCTTAACCGTTCAGGGTAATCTTCCAGCCAGAACTTCGCATTCGGTAATTCCGCTGGATCTGGACGATAGACCGCATTTCTTCCTGAACCAAGTGCTTTTTTCTGTGCTTCATAATCTTTGAGTGCTTTAAGTGCCGGTTTATGAAGAATCCAGATGGCAATAACATTCAGCCATGCCATTAAACCTACCCCTAAGTCACCGAGGTTCCAGGCAAGTTCAGCTGTTTTAACAGCTCCATATACTGTTGCTGCAATCAATAACGTACGAGCAATATTGAATCCAATGTTTGTAGCTTTCTTACTCTGCCCGCGCATTAAATAAGATACATTGGTTTCTGCTATATATGAATATGCGAGAATCGTCGTAAAGGCGAAGAAGAATAATGCAATAGCAACGAAGTATGAACCGAAACCAGAGAAGCTAGGGTCAAATTTATAGCCATCGCCCTGGAATGCTTTATCTACCCCGGCCTGGACGTACATGGCAGTACCAGAATAATCCTTTGTACCGTCAGCTGACTCGACATAAATGCCCCCATCCTTAATTAAATGTGGAGCACCGCTACTATCTGTTGTTCCGTCTGTCGTATTATATGTGCCTGCAAGTAATATAATCAATGCTGTTGCTGTACATACAAATAATGTATCAACATAAACAGAGAATGCTTGGACTAAGCCTTGTTTTGCTGGATGTGATACTTCTGCTGCAGCTGCTGCGTGAGGACCAGTACCTTGACCTGCTTCATTAGAATAAAGACCACGTTTAACACCAATTTCAATCATAGCCCCGAAAATACCGCCGAATGCCGCTTCCATATTGAACGCCGATTTGAAGATTAAAGCGAACAATCCAGGCACTTTATCGATATTCATCACAAGAATGATGAGCGCCATTAAAATATAGAGAATTGCCATGAAAGGCACTACTGCTGTTGCAACGTTTGCAATCCATCTAACGCCACCGAAGATAATAATTGCTAATACGACAGCAAGAATAATTGCAATAATCCAGCTGTTGACTCCAAAGGCATTTTTCATCGAGTTAGCAATTGCATTAGCTTGAACACCTGGTAATAAAAGACTTGTAGATAATATAGTGACTACTGCAAAGACTAGCCCGTAAATTTTTCCGAATTTACCTTTAATACCGTCTTCAATATAGTATGCAGGACCTCCACGATATTCGCCTTTTTCCTGTCGTTTATATATCTGACCTAATGTCGATTCGATAAATGCAGAGCTGGCACCTAAAAATGCCGTCGCCCACATCCAGAATACGGCACCGGGGCCACCGATAAAGATAGCAGTGGAAACACCGACAATGTTACCAGTACCTACACGACCTGCAAGTGATAAAGCAATTGCCTGAAAACTTGAGATCCCAGCAGGTGATTTTTCCCCTTGAAACATCAACCTTATCATTTCACCGATATGTCTGACTTGGAAAAACCTCATCATTAAAGAAAAAAGTATACCTGTAAGCAATAATCCATAAACTAACGGCTTACTCCAGACTAAATCCAACAGCCAGCTTACTAAACCTTCCATTTATTTCATCCCCTTTTTGTTTAAAGCAATAGTGTATATAGTATTGTTTTATATTATATATATACAATATCTTTTTAACAATACAATATTTCAATTATTCAGAATATTAATAAATTATATTCATCCATACATAAAAAATCTACTAATGCTCGATGGCAACTTCTTTCGTAAACCCGAATCAAATGTCGGAAATCTAACTTTATTAGTTTTATATAATTTATAGAGTATATTTTTATGCATCATATGCACAATTAAAATAATTTTAAGAGTAAATCATTGATGACAAAAAAACACTTAATCTGAGTTACAGACTAAATGCTCAATAAATAAGCGATATTTTTTTAAAGGCAATTATCTTCAAACTCTGCTGTCAGCCATTTTTCGAGCGTCAGACGATTCTGTATTAATAAATCCATCTGATTAAAATCTATGATATATCCTTTTTCTTCTAACCAGGCTCTTTCAGCTGTGGCACTGTTAAATGATCCTTCAATAACAGCTGCTCTATCGAACACACTGCTAAAGGTTTCAACTACTTCCTTCAAGGTCAGTTCATCAGCTGCAATTTCAAGAACTTGTTCATTATATTGAATAGGATTATTGAATACTTCCGCTACGACGCCTGCAATATCTATTGATGAAATCATTGAAAACTTAACATCAGGATTAATAAATTCTGGAATTTTAATCGTATTACCAGTGACATCCACAATTCGTTTAAAGTTATCCATAAAGAATGATGGCTGGATGATTGTATGATTTAATCCCGAAGACTTCAGTACATTCTCAATTTCAGCAAGTGCTGCAAAGTGAGGACTAGCCCGGTTTCGATTGACGCCTCCAGCGGTACTACATACGAAGTGTTGAACAGCTTGCTCTTTTGCTGCCTGAATAATCATTTTTCCTTGTCTCACTTCTTCTTCAACATCTTCAAGTATCGGCTGCAGGCTGTACACTCCGTCCTGTTTCGCCATTGCTTGCAACAAGTCATTATAACTGCTTAACTGTCCTTCGTATATTTCAAGAGCAGCGTGATCAATCTTTATCTTTTTCCTGTCACGAGTAAACGCGCGCACATGAAAACCCTCTTCCACCAGCTGTTTAACAACAGCACTGCCTTGTTTCCCTGTTGAACCGATTACTAATATTTTGTTGATTTTTAACCCCTCCTCATTTTAAAAACCAGTAATCTTCTTTCTGTCCTTTAAGATATGAATAGTCTGCAGGTATCTCGCCTTGAGCGATGATTTCCGCATTAATAACATCTCTAGTATCCCACACAAGATGAATAAACATCATAAGGTCCCCGTAGGATTCCATATTAAGTACATGCTCTAATTCCGGAACTTGAATGTTCATACGCTCCGCCAGCTGTTCTTTTGATAGTCCTGACTTCAGAAAATTTTCTTTCATTTCAATACTCGTTACTTGCAGTTGTTTTTTATTTAAAGACATGGTCATCACCTATCATTTGAGTTTTATAAAATTCTCATATATAATAAACGGATAGTTATCCACTTGTCAAATTTAAATAAAGAAAGGAGATAGATTTGAGAAAAGATGCATTAGAAAACCGACGTAAAATTGAAGAAAAGGCGGTGAAGCTATTTAACACATATGGCGTTGAGTCGGTGAGCATGAATCGTATTTCCCAGGAATTAAATATCGGCATGGGGACCCTTTATCGTAACTTTTCTGATAAAGCAGCTCTGTGCTATCAGCTGATAGAAAATGATTTCGTTCTGCTTTTCGAACAGTTTGATGTTGTTCAGCAGAATCGTCAAATATCGGGAAATGACAAACGGATTTTCTATATTGATCATTTTCTGGAGTTCAAGGAAAAACATATCGAAATGTTAAACTGCATTGAGCAGCAGGAACAAAAAAGTGATTTTCGCAGTTCAGAAATGTATCAGAAACTTCATCATTATTTCTGTAATCTTTATGATGCGACTGATGAGCTGCGTGTCTTTAAGGCCGATATGCTGTTAAACGCTATGACTACACACAGTTATCATTACCAGAAAGAACAGCGCAGACTTTCAAATGAAACTTTTAGAATGTATTTAATCACTTTATTTTCATAACTAATAGAAATGAGGCAGTGAACCATGAGAATTGCATTGATTACAGGTGGTAATAAAGGTTTAGGGTTTGAAACAGCAAAAGAGCTAATCAGTCAAGGATATAAAGTATATATCGGCTCTCGCAGTTCGGAACGTGGTCAGGAAGCAGCAGCGGAACTTGGATGTAGTTGTGTCCAGCTGGATGTGACTGATGAACAATCAGTTCAACAGGCAGCACAATTCATTCAAGAAAAAGAAGGCAGACTTGATATTCTGATCAATAACGCCGGAATTTCAGGCGGATTCACAACAACTCGTGATATGACAATGGATATTGTCAAAGAAGTCTATAATACTAATGTATTCGGTATTGTCAGAATGATGACTTCCTTCGTTCCTTTACTCGAACAGTCAGAACAGCCGGTTGTTGTGAATGTCAGCAGTGGTCTCGGTTCTTTCGGTATGGTGACCAATCCTGAAACGATGGAATCTAAAGTCAATTCACTGGCTTACTGCTCTTCAAAATCTGCCGTGTCTATGCTGACGCTCCAATATGCGAAAGGATTGCCTGACATGAAGATTAACGCAGCAGATCCAGGAGCAACAAACACTGATCTAGTCGGCGATGCAAGCAACAATGCAAAACCTGCGTCTGAAGGTGTTATTCCTATCGTCAGACTGGCAACGATTGATGCTAATGGTCCGACCGGAACATTTGAAGATGGAAACGGCATCATACCTTGGTAAGTAAAGATAGTAATTAACTGATAGGAGGAATAGACAATGCCATCATTACCATTAGAAGGTACAAATTTGAACTACCATAAAATCGGAACAGGTCCTGTTCTTATATTAATTCCAGGAGCAAACGGTACAGGTGATATTTTTCTTCCGTTCGCCAAGGAACTGAGCAATAACTTCACTGTAGTCGCAGTAGACCGCCGTGGATACGGGGAAAGTGTTTTAACATCACCACTTCCATCTTCAGCTGCTGATCCACATGATTCATACCGCGTCAAACGCGATGCTGCAGATATCGCCGCACTGGCGAATGAATTAAGTGATGAACCTGTTTATGTGCTCGGAACGAGCTCAGGCGCTATTGTTGCAATGCATGTTTTAAAAGATTATCCGAATATCGTTAAAAAGATCGCTTTTCATGAACCGCCAATCAATACGTTCCTACCTGATAAGCAATACCGGCAGGACAAAAATGACGAAATCGTTAATATCGCTTTAACAGACAGTCTTCCTGCCGCGATGAAAGTATTCGGCGAGACGCTTCATATCGCTCCCATTGATGCGAAAATGATGGGCGCTCCCGCTGCTACTCCTGAAGAAAATGAGAAACGTTACGCTTCGATGATGGATTGGGTGCAATATGAAATTGTTCAATATACAACCTCTGATATCACAGTTGAAGATTTGAAGAACTATAAAGAGCGCATCACCTTGCTCAACGGCACTGACTCAAGAGGATCGTTCCCGCAAGAGGTCAACTTCTATTTAGAAAAAGAAGCTGGTTTGAAATTGGTTGATATTCCTGGAGGTCATTTAGGCTATGCTCAAAAACCAGAAGGATTTGCTGACGTCATAAAAAAAATATGGGAATCATAAAAAACTGAGACTTATTTCACAATAGAAATAAGTCTCAGTTTTTTTGATGCGAGTTTCTGCTCTTGTGCTGTTGTACTCTTTTATACTTTGCTATTCCTAATTTTCAAGCAATCATTTAACTATCGTTTACTGATTTTACAAAATATTATTTTTGTTGTTTGAATTGAAGAATTGAATGAAGTAGTCTATAAGTAAAGTATTAAATAAAAGGGGGACTATCATGGATAAAATTGTGAGTTTCACTAACTGGTTATGGGGATATCCGTTGATTACTTTATTAGCACTTTCCAGTTTGTATTTAACAATTTATTTAAGATTTATTCAATTCAGGCATTTCTTTTACATACTTAAACAGACATTCGGTAGCTTCAACAAAACACCAAAGGGCGAAGGGACCATTACTCCAAGGCAGGCTCTGGCCTCTGCATTATCCGCTACAGTCGGAGCCGCAAACATTGTCGGCGTGCCGACAGCTATTATGATGGGTGGTCCTGGAGCCGTCTTCTGGATGATGGTCATTGCGTTTCTCGGCATGGCACTGAAATTTGCAGAAAATACATTAGGACTTCATTACCGGGAGAAAAATGCACGCGGTGAATTTGTCGGTGGTCCAACGTATTATATGAAAAAAGGATTCAAAAATAAGAAAATCGGCAGTATATTTGCTTTTACCTTTGCTTTTGCTCTAATGGTAGAAATTGTACCAAGTGTGATGGTACAAGGTCACTCAGCGTCAACAGCAGTGGAGGATACATTTAATATTAATGCGGGTATCATCGGCATTATCCTTGCGATTGCTACAGCGCTTGTCGTATTTGGTGGTGTTAAACGGATTGCATCCTTCACTGAATTACTTGTCCCTGTTATGGTAGGACTTTATCTCATTATGGGGTTTTTAATAATCATTATGAATATTCAGCACCTACCAAGCGTTATTGCACTTGTTGTTGAAAGTGCCTTTAATCCACAGGCTGCACTGGGTGGTACATTTGGAGCAGCACTTGCAACCTCCGTACGCTGGGGCTTTGCACGAGGTATTTATTCTAACGAAGCAGGACTCGGTACATCACCTATTGCTCACGCAGCTGCAAAAACCGATCATCCCGTTCGCCAAGCTTTCTGGGGAATCAGTGAAATTATTGTTGATACATTAATTATTTGCAGTACTACGGCATTTGTTGTGCTTGTATCAGACGTCTGGAAAGACAGTGATGCAAAAGAACAATCCGCTGCATTAACATCCCGGGCATTTGAAGATGCCTTTGGTTCACTTGGAAGTATGGTCGTATCTATTTCTATGGTATTCTTTGTTTTCTCAACACTCATTGTCATCGTATTTTATGGTTCACGGATGGCAGAGTTCTTATTTGGAATGACTGCAGGGACCATTGCTAAAGTGATTTATATCATTTCTATTGCAGCTGGCGCATTTGGAATTGGAACACAGCTGTGGAACTTGCTCGATCTTGCACTGGCATTCATATTAATTCCAAATATTATTGCTATTCTTATTTTATCACCACAAGTGAAACAGTTGATGAAAGAGTTCTTTAAAGATTATAGACCATTGGATTAATTAAAAAGACCGCAATTTCTGACGAGTGTCACTGTGAAGTGAAACTATAAAATAAGACCTTAAATTAGAGATACAAAAGCTTGAGACACTCAAATCTATGTCTCAAGGGGTGTGTCAAGTTAAGTGTGTAAGTTACTCCATATACTTAACCACTCTGTCCTTAATCTGTTCATGAAGAAGAAGCTGGTTCATGACTAATGACCAGTTGGGAATAAAGCCTGCGGACCATTTCTTTTCAAGTTCCTTGGTTCTGATGAACAAGAGTTTCAGGAGGGCATTCTCGTTAGGGAATGCTCCTTTTTTAGTTACCTTACGGTAACTTGAATGGATACTCTCAACTGCGTTTGTGGTGTACATGATCTTACGTATACCGCTGCCATAGTCAAAAAGCTGTTCGACATGTGAAAAGTGTCTCACCCAGACATCCACTGCACCAGGATAATGAGACCACTGCTGCTTAAATGATTCAAATGCCGTCAGGCAGGACTTGATAGAAGGAGCACCATAGACTTTCTTCAGGGATGCGGTAAAGGCCTTATAATCCTTACTCGGCACATACTTGATGGCGTTTCTAATCAGATGC
>NZ_SCWB01000029.1 GCF_004359545.1 Macrococcus lamae | reverse complement strand
AGAAATGGTCCGCAGGCTTTATTCCCAACTGGTCATTAGTCATGAACCAGCTTCTTCTTCATGAACAGATTAAGGACAGAGTGGTTAAGTATATGGAGTAACTTACACACTTAACTTGACACACCCCATTAGTCATGAACCAGCTTCTTCTTCATGAACAGATTAAGGACAGAGTGGTTAAGTATATGGAGTAACTTACACACTTAACTTGACACACCCACTGAAACTATTTCCTATTTATTTCCTCCTGACTATACGTTCGTTATCATTTTCATATGCTGTTTTATAGCGGGAATATTATATCTCTGTTCATTATTTTTTACGGTACGTTTATTCATGATGAACCGGTCTATATTAAATTTACTGTTACTAATCATTTATCTTTTAATATGGGCTTTAATGTTCTGGTTTAATCTGTTTATGGTTGGAATAAGAATGTAATAAAACATATCTCAAAGATATTAATTTTGGTTACTTGCATAAGTTGAAGGATATTCATTGCTGACATTCCAACAAATAATTGTCGTGCTGTCACGAACATTATTTTCCTTTATATCATTTAATAGATTGTAAATAGAACTAGTTAAGTTTTCTTTATCCAAAGAATTATATATATTTAAAGAATCACTATAGTTTGTATTAAGGCATTCTGTTAAACCATCTGTGGTCAAAAATATCAAATTATCACCATTCCTCAGTTCTTTTATCCCAGAACTGAAACATGGTACTTCTTGATCAAAAGTATTAATCTGACCAACCCATTCATAAAAACTTCGATGGTTCTGCATCGTTTCAATAGTTGATTGATTTGCACTTATTTCATTTAGAACAAGAGTGACACTTTCATATGTATTATGTCCGTCAAAAATAGCAGCAAGCTCCCAGTCATAATCTAAATTACTCCATATTAGACAGCCATCTTCGTTCTTATACTGGCCAGCAGAACTATTGCCTCCAAAACATCCGACGGTAATATGATTCACTTTCTCAATATGAATTTCATCTATATAAGGTTTATTGTCCCCGTTCCACACAAAACCCTTATCCATAATGTTTCTCAATATAGTTATTCAAACGTTGACAAAGCTGTTCTACTGCAACCATATTATCTCCCTTCTCTATGTTCATCATTTTGATATCCATTCATATTGAATATCAGGTAGGTTTTCTTCATTTTCGTGTCCTCGCCCAATGATTTTAAATCCATTCTTTTCATAAAATCGTTGCGCATTTACATTTACTTCAAACGTATATAATGATAATCTCCCACTTGATTTTGCTTTTGCTTTATCTAATAATGTTTGACCTATATCCATTCCTTGATAATCTATATGAATATAAAGTTGGCTTATTTCCGTTTCATTAGAAGCAACCATTCCCACTACTCTATTGTCAATTAAGGCTAAATTTATTTGAAACTCTTCTGGTAATATATTATTTAAAAAATAAACGTGATTATCAAAGCTATGAATTTCTTTCTGACAAATGGCCTGTTCCTTACTATCTCGCCACATTTTCACTGTTTGTTCAGCATACTTTGGATTATACTGAGTAATTAAAATTTGGTTTCGGTTCACGACTATACCTCCTCAAAAAGATGTCTATTATAAAAATAAATTACTTGTTAGTGATTAACAGCTATCAGAGTATACTCCCAAGGAATATTTTCATTGTTCCATCCTCTATGTTCATCATATTGCTTAATGGTAAATCCCTCTTTTATTACCGTATTCAATATATCACTCAACGTATGATGTTTAAGCAATACATCTAGAAACTCTTTCTGTTCTTCTGTAGAGAAAAACGGTTTATAAGCAATGTTACAAGGCATAACAGGCTGATCAAAATAATTATTCAAATATTGGTTATTTTCATTGATACAATTTTTAATAGGATGGTAATCACTAAGAATTAAAATTCCATTCTCATTTAATATTTTTTGCAGAATATTAAATAGCCTGCTTAAATCATCAAAGTAATGAAGAATACCTCCTTCAAGATAGAGGATGTCGAACATTTCATTAAATTTACTAATATCGATATCGTATATATCAGTAACGATATAATTAACATTAGTTCCAGCATGTTTTGCAAGTTCTAGAGCATATTTCTTATTTTCTTCGGATATATCAAATACAGTAACATCCGCACCTAGAAGAGCAAGAGGAACTGCTTTCCGACCATTAGATCCACAAATATTTGCTATCTTCTTACCTTTGACATCTTTAAATAAATCCTGATGTTTCTTGAGATGAACTAAAGGGTCCATAATTATAGCTGCTACTTTATCTTTTGGAGTACCGTCACGCATCACCCAGAAATCATATGCTCTACATTCCCAGGCTTTTTTATTATTATCACTTTGATTCATAGTACCTCCTCAAATAGATAGTTATAGTAACGATGTGCTGCTCTGATACTAATATTTTAAAAAATCATTTCCTTTTTTATGTATATCATCGTTAATTTTATTTAAAATATCTTCCTGACACAGATCATCATGAATGATATGTTCTTGGTCAACTCCAATGACATCTGAGTCAAGATACCATTTTCGCATTTCATTTTCACCGAATGACACATCTTTGAACTGATGACGCCTTAGTGTTTCTTCAAACGATATCTCGAAGTAATAAACCAGTACATCGGGATGATATCTGGTATATATTCTTCTCAACATATCGCCGTGTTTGTTATTGGTTAAAATGCCTTCAAGAATAATATATTTACAATTCTGCATACCAAAATCCACTAAATTCTCTAAAAGGCTGGTTGAAAGCGATCCTACTGTATCTTTCGTTCTCAGCATCTGACGTCTGACAACATCCTGCGAAATAAGTATTGTTCCTTCGCCGAGATTTTCCTGCAGTAATTTTGCTGTAGATGTCTTACCGCTTCCAGAGTTTCCTCTTAAAATTATTAATTGGGCTGCCATCTTTCACCTCGTAACATTTAACTGTATAGAACCTTTGTACTTCTAAATCCAGCATTGTATTATTAAAAATAAATTTATATAATTATATCACTAGTGTTGCATAAAAATATTTCAACCTACGGTTTTAAATGGAATATTCTAAAAATTTATTTTCTGTACAAAAAAAGTCCTTTATAATGGTTGGAGGTAGTAATACACATCCAAATCCAATACAAAGG
>NZ_SCWB01000028.1 GCF_004359545.1 Macrococcus lamae | reverse complement strand
GGCGAACTTCCTGGTGCCAGACCAGGAAGTAGCCAGTAATAACTACGACTGCAAATCGATATTTTTTATTTTTCGAAGAAAAAGAAAAGACAAACCCATTTTCAAAATGAGTTTGTCTACAGTCTGAGGAGATCTCAAACGAGATCTCCTTTTTATTGTTTAGCAGTATGCTGTCTTTCCTTGTAAAGTCTATACCGGTAAAGTCCTAGTACAATTGCTGCGATTATCAGACTTTCTCCAACTGGTAGAAATACCGCAAGGAAGTTCAGTATGATACAGCCAAGGAACAATAGAATATAGATGACAATATTCTGCCAAAGCTTTAACTTTCTTGCAAATCCAAGGTTATAGACGATAGCGCTTAAAATAAAGATTGCTATCAGCAAATACCACATTCCTGTTTGTGGATGTTTATCCACCTGGAATAATTTTGCCAGAAATGACATACGTTCGTTTGGATCAACACTTACGCCTTTTGCCATCGCCAGAACAAAATTCATTGGATCACTCCTGTTCCTGTAAGGCCGCTTTTTGCTTCTTCTGTTCTCTTTCGCGCTGTGCTTTATCCAATGTTTTCTTTCTCATACGGATAGACTCAGGCGTCACTTCAAGCAGTTCATCTTCATTAATATATTCAAGCGCTTCTTCAAGCGTCATGATTCTTGGTTTTTTCATCGTAGTTGTCTGTTCTTTAGTCGCTGAACGAATGTTGTTTGCTGCTTTGACTTTTGTGATATTGACTGTTAAGTCATTATCACGTGAGTTTTCACCGACAATCATACCTTCGTAAACTTCAGTTCCTGGTTCCATGAAGTTAGTACCGCGGTCTTCCAGTGCTAAAATCGCATAAGTACTTGCGACTCCTTTATCCATTGAAACTAAAACACCATTGTGACGGCCACCGATTCGTCCGCGAAGGAACGGGCGGTATTCATCAAATGTATGATTTAGAATACCATAACCACGAGTCATAGACATAAATTCTGTACGGTAACCGATAAGGCCACGAGCAGGAACGTTAAAGATTAATCGTGTCTGACCGTTAGATGTACTCATATCGACCATTTCACCTTTACGTGTTCCGAGTGATTCAATAACGGAACCTGTATTTTCTTCCGGCACATCAATTTGAACGCGTTCATACGGCTCATGTTTTTTCCCGTCAATTTCACGAATAATGACTTCAGGTTTAGATACTTGAAGTTCAAATCCTTCACGGCGCATGTTTTCGATTAAAATCGATAAGTGAAGCTCACCGCGTCCAGATACGATCCATGAATCCGGACCAGTTGATTCAACACGTAATGAAACGTCTGTTTCAAGCTGTGATTCAAGACGATCCTGAATATTACGTGCAGTAACGAACTTACCTTCTTTACCTGCAAAAGGAGAATTATTAACTGAGAAAGTCATCTGCAGTGTCGGCTCGTCAATACGCAGTACCGGCAGTGCTTCCTGCACATCTACTGGTGTCACAGTTTCTCCGACGTTGATATCCTCCATACCGGACACAGCAATTAAGTCACCTGGATAAGCTTTTTCAATTTCAACACGGCGAAGACCGAAGAAACCGAATATTTTAGTCACACGGAAATTTTTAACTGTACCGTCGATTTTGATTAATGATACTTGCTGTCCTACTTCCATCGTTCCGCGGAAGACACGACCAATACCAATACGACCGACATAGTCATTATAATCAAGCAATGCTACCTGGAACTGAAGTGGCTCTTCACGGTTATCTATTGGTGCTGGGACATACTCGATAATCGTTTCATACAAGCTCTGCATATTTTCATCCTGCTGGTTGACATCTAAACTTGCTGTCCCATTTATAGCACTTGCATAAACTACTGGGAATTCAAGTTGCTCATCATTAGCATCAAGTTCAATGAATAAGTCATAAACTTCATCCAGTACTTCTTCTGGTCTTGCTGAAAGCTTGTCAATTTTATTGACAACAACAACTGGTTTAAGATTTTGTTCAAGTGCTTTTTTAAGTACAAAACGTGTCTGTGGCATAGTGCCCTCGTAAGCATCAACCACAAGAACAACACCATCTACCATTTTCATGATACGTTCGACTTCGCCGCCGAAATCCGCGTGACCTGGTGTATCCAGGATATTGATACGTGTTCCTTTATAATCAATTGCAGTATTTTTCGCTAAAATCGTAATACCACGTTCTCTTTCTAAATCATTTGAATCCATCGCACGTTCTTCCACGTGCTCATTATCACGGAAAATCCCTGATTGTTTAAGTAATTCATCTACTAATGTCGTTTTACCATGGTCGACGTGGGCGATAATGGCAATATTACGTACATCTTCTCTAAAGTTTGGCATATTGTATCCCTTTCAAAAGTACAGTTTATTATCTAACTGTGATATTATAGCATATATCAACTATTTATTCTATCAGGTAAAGAGGGGTTATTATGAAAAAAAGTAAAACGAGATTTTTACTACTTGCTGTTCTTGCTGTATTAATGCTGATTGTCATCAGTGCGGGAATTGCAGAAGGCAGTATTATTACTATATTTATCGGTATTATATTGATGATAGCAATTTTTGGAATCGGGTTTACTCAGAAGAAAAAATACAGAGAAAATGGCTGGTTGTAAATATTTTTGAAAAATAGATTTTTCTGTGTAGAAATTTAAGAAAAAGCATCTTTTCGTGAGAAATGGATGCTTTTTCTGCTGTTTTCATTAAAATCTGCAATTTGCAGTATTTTCTTTTTCGTTTTAAGTTTTATTTATCAATGGAAAAGGAGATTATTATGATCATCAAAGAACGAAAAAATTACAAGCAGCTGGAACTTCTTGAAGCATTAAGACATCGTACAGAACTGACTGACTTTCAACTGGACTTAATCCGTCAGTTAAAAGAGACCGTAGCTCTCGAACAACGCTTTGAATCCTATTTGTCTTTTTTAGATACAGAAACGATAGATGTTATCTGGCAGTTTAACTATTCGGATTATCATCAAGATGCACTGATTAATTTAGTTCTCATTGCAGATTCTGGTATTTATTTATTCAAACTCAATAATTACTCCGGACTTCATTATATTAATAACCAGGGAATGCTGGCAGATTATTTCACTGATGAAATAAAAATTGACCTTGTTCATCTCAACTGTGTCAAATATGGTATTTACAATCTCCTTGACCCTTCCTTAAAACAACTGCCGATTATAATTAAATCTGTCTGTCTTAATGACCGCTTTGCTCTGGATGCCCATTCTTCAAAACAATACTTTCTTTACAAAGATGACATTACAGAATATATATCCAGTATTAAAGGAAGCCATAAAAAAAAACGAGCTCAATTGCTAAAATGATCAGTGATTTTCATGATCCTTTTGAGCAAGTCTCGTATTGTGCAGTACGTAAAGGAATGCGCTGTCCTTCATGCCGAAACATCACCGACTTCAATTGTCATCAACGACTTTTTCTTTGTCTGGCATGTAAAACTATCAGTTCACTTGATGAAATATTCGTCCAGTCTGCAAGAGAGTACCTGCTCATCTATCCAGAAAGAAAATTAACAAAGTCCTCGATGTATCTCTGGTGCAACAAAAAAATTCCACCCGCTAAAGTATCTACGTTATTGAAACAGCATTTTAAGCTTCAGGGGCGGACTAAAGGCAGCCATTACCGGGAACTGAACATTCCTTGATGGAGATTTTCTAATTCATCTTTATAATTCATTAAATAAACATTAAGAATTTCATGATGCAGCTCTGGATTTGCAACTAATATTGAATTAGATTTTAACGGATGAAGTTTTTCTCCGAGTTGATTACTGACTATCGCTCCAGTTTCTTCAGCGATGATCATTCCTCCGGCAAAATCCCATGGGTGTAGTCTTAATGTAATGTAACTGTCAATTATGCCGGTTGCTACAAAAACAAAATCCAGTGCTGCAGAACCATAGCTTCTCGCACTTCTCGCATCTTTCACAATAGGAGAATAGACATCTTTAGTCCAATCTTTTGTCAGCCAGTTTGGGTTCATTGAGATGATGGAACGTTTAAGCTCTGTGCTTTGAAGTGTTGCAAGTTGTCTATCGTTTAAATAAGCACCTTTTCCTGCTATTGCATGGTAAAGGTTATTATTCATGACATCATAGACAAATCCGGCATACTTTTCTCCATCTTTGAAAATTCCGATGGAAATCGCAAAGTTCTGCTGCTGGTGAACAAAATTCAGCGTGCCGTCTATCGGATCAATAATCCAGATGACGCCTTCTAATGTATCAATATCACTACCATGACCTTCTTCTCCAATTATTCTATGGTCAGGATAAGTCTGATTAATTTTATCTGCAAGAAACTGCTCTGTTTCTTTGTCCATATTAGTAACTAGATCATTAGGATTTGATTTAGTTTCAATTGTCAGTTCCAGTTTTAGTTTATCTTTTATATTCTGTCCTGCTTCAAGTATAATGCGTCTTGCAAACTCATAGATTGTCATCTTATTTCCTCCCTGCAATAATGCTATTATACATGACCTGATGATTAATAAGAATTTATTCAACCTAGCTGTTATGATAAAATTAATTTGAAACGGAGGCTATTATGGTTAACTATCACTTTACAGAGAAAGATTTCGCAGTATTCAGTGTCGACAGTCTGGAACCACGAATGGCGGCACTAATCGAGCATATCAGACCTAAGCTGAACAATCTTGGCGTTCATTTCAGTGGGTTTCTGACAGCGCATACTGGAGATGTTTACTATCCTCATGTCGCAAAACATTTAAGACGTAAAACAAATCCACCAAACGATACATGGGTAGCATTCGCTACAAATAAACGTGGTTACAAGATGCTGCCGCATTTCCAGATCGGACTATTTGAAACTCATGCTTTCGTCCTTTATGGAGTCATATATGAATCCCCTGAAAAGGTTAATGTTGCGGCACTATGGCATCAAAGACTCCAGCAGATACTTGAGCTGCCTGACGACTTCATCATGAAGAAAGATCATATGAAAGAAGATTATATGCTGATGAGCGACGTATCAGAAGATGAACTCAAAAAATCAATCCAGCGCTTAAAAGATGTAAAAAAAGGTGAGCTATTGTTTGGTAAAGTCTATCACCCAGATCATCCTTCTTTAAAATCTGATCAAGTTTTTATCAACGAGATCGAAGAAACATTTATTAAACTTCTTCAACTGCAATAAAAAAAGATAACCGTCAAACCGACGGTTATCTCAGACTGTAGACAAAGTCTCCTCAGGAGGTGATGTCTGCAGTCTTTTTTTGTTAAAATGTAAGAAATAAGTTCAGCAGGTGATTATATTGATTCGAATGTCCGATCAGGAGTTTACAAAACAAAAACGAAATCAACTTGAAATGTACAGTCTGGAAGACCTTGTGCCACAGAACCATTTACTTCGAAAAGTTGACCAGGTCTTCGACCTGTCTTTCGTATA
>NZ_SCWB01000027.1 GCF_004359545.1 Macrococcus lamae | reverse complement strand
AGTTATTATAAATTATGGATAATAAAATTAGTTGAAGTTTAGGTTAGAAGGAGGATATTAAAGTATGTTAAAATTTGCGCTCAGACGTCTTGGCTATATGGTAATTACATTATTTATAGTAGCGACGGCTACATTCTTTTTAATGAAATTAATGCCAGGGTCACCTTACAATGATGAAAAATTATCGGCAGAGCAGAAAGTCATTGTCAATGAGAAATATGGATTGAATGATCCTGTAGGAGTTCAGTATGTAAACTATTTGAAAAAAGTAGCAACAGGTGACTTTGGAATTTCATTCCAATATGATAATCGAGAAGTTATCGATATTATCGGGCCACGATTAGGACCATCGGCTGAAATTGGATTGTATGCCTTAATTTTTGGTATTTTAGTCGGTATTTTACTCGGGGTAATAGCTGCGGTAAGACAAAATACTTGGGTAGATTATATAGCAACTGTCTTCTCAGTGCTTGCTATCTCTATTCCTTCATTCGTTCTTGCAGTATTATTACAATATTATTTAGCTGTTAAAAATCAAATTTTTCCGGTAGCAGGTTGGGATGGATTCAGCTATGCGGTATTGCCTGCACTTGCGTTATCGGCAAGTGTTGTTGCTACCATTGCAAGGTATATTCGTTCTGAAATGATAGAAGTGCTTAGTTCAGATTATATTACTTTAGCAAAAGCAAAAGGAAATACTACAAATCGTGTACTATTTGGTCATGCGCTGCGTAATGCATTAATTCCAATTAT
This sequence comes from Macrococcus lamae, assembly GCF_004359545.1. Classification (GTDB taxonomy): domain Bacteria; phylum Bacillota; class Bacilli; order Staphylococcales; family Staphylococcaceae; genus Macrococcus; species Macrococcus lamae. The sequence continues at coordinate 4,732 of NZ_SCWB01000027.1, read as the reverse complement.
TACATTAATTGGACCTATGACTGTTGGTATCCTGACTGGAGCATTAACAATTGAAACGATTTTTGGTATACCAGGTCTAGGTGATCAATTTGTTCGTTCTATTCAGTTAAACGATTATCCTGTCATAATGGCTTTGACCTTATTTTTAAGCTTATTATTTATTATCGTATTATTCTTAGTCGATGTACTGTATGGAATTATAGATCCACGTATTCGTGTTCAAGGAGGTAAAGATTAATGGCAAATAAAAATAACGGCAATCAAGTATATACGCATGCTGATTTGAATCAGGATCATTCAACTAATAGAGCTCAACCATTTATTCTTGCCAACCGTGAAGAAATATTTGAAGAAAAAATTGAGCGTCAAAGCAAAACGTTCTGGCAGGATGCATGGTTGCAACTCCGTTCCAATAAAGGAGCAGTTGCAGGCTTGATAGGTTTAATTCTGTTATTGATTATGGCTTTCCTTGGGCCAGCAATTAGTGGACATACTTACAGAGCACAAAATATTGATCATTCAAACTTACCGCCTAAAATAGAGGCACTGAAAAATGTTAGTTTTTTACCATTTGATGGAAAAGATAAAGATGGCTTTGATTTATATGAATCTAAACAAGTTAAAGAAAATTACTGGTTTGGTACTGATGATTTAGGACGTGACTTGTTTACGCGTGTGTGGAAAGGAACACAAGTATCCATATTAATAGGTATTGTAGCAGCATTGCTGGATGTTATCATTGGAATTACATACGGTGCAATATCAGGGTTCTTCGGGGGCTGGGTCGATACACTCATGCAGCGTATCATTGAAGTTATTGCGTCAATTCCCAACTTAATTATTATGATTTTATTTGTTATTGTTTTTGATGCAAGTATAATTACAATCATTCTCGCAATGTCATTGACTGGCTGGATCGGTATGAGCCGTATCGTCCGAGGGCAGTTCCTGAAACTTAAAAATCAGGAATATGTTATGGCTTCAAGAACACTTGGAGCATCAAATTCAAGTTTGATTTTCAAACATATTCTCCCTAATACTTTAGGGCCAATAATTGTAACAGCAATGTTTTCTATTCCTAGTGCCATTTTCTTCGAAGCGTTCTTAAGTTTTATCGGATTAGGAATTCCGGCTCCTTTTGCTTCTCTTGGCTCATTAGTCAACGACGGACGAAAAATGTTATTAATACATCCGTATCAAATGTTTGTGCCGTCTTTTGTGCTAAGTTTTCTGATTCTTTGCTTCTATCTATTTGGTGATGGTGTCCGTGATGCCTTCGACCCTAAAATGCGTAAATAAACAAGGAGGAACTATAAATGGCTGAAAGAATTCTAGAAGTAAGAAACCTCAAAGTTTCCTTCGATATTAATGCGGGGGAAGTACAGGCAGTTCGCGGAGTGGATTTTCATCTTGATAAAGCAGAAACGCTTGCTATTGTAGGTGAATCTGGTTCTGGTAAATCCGTAACGACAAAAGCAATTATGCGTCTCTTACCGACACCACCAAGTCGTATTAAAGAAGGACAGATTTTATTTGATGGTAAAGATTTAGCGAAATTATCAGAGAAAGAGATGCAGAAGGTCCGTGGACGTGATATTTCGATGATTTTCCAGGATCCAATGACTTCTCTCAACCCAACGATGAAAATCGGCAAGCAGGTAATGGAACCGTTAATCAAACATCAAAGATTATCTAAAGCAGATGCTAAAGCAAGAGCATTAGATATTCTTCATCTTGTCGGGCTGCCTAATCCTGAAGCTCGGTTCAACAACTATCCTCACCAGTTCTCAGGTGGTCAGCGTCAACGTATTGTTATTGCAACGGCACTTGCATGCGATCCTAAAATTTTGATTGCAGATGAACCGACGACAGCGCTTGACGTAACTATTCAAGCGCAAATTCTTGAATTGATGAAAGATTTACAGAAGAAAATTGATACATCAATTATCTTCATTACACATGATTTAGGTGTGGTCGCTAACGTTGCTGATAGAGTAGCTGTTATGTACGGTGGCCAAATTGTAGAAACAGGAACTGTAGATGAAATTTTCTATGATCCTAAACATCCATATACATGGGGATTATTATCATCTATGCCAAGTCTTGATACAGCTCAGGACACAGAACTTCGAGCTATTCCAGGCACACCTCCGGATTTAATCAAACCTCCGGTTGGAGATGCCTTTGCACGTCGCTCAGAGTATGCATTGCAGATTGATTTTGAACAGGAGCCACCTTGGTACCAAGTATCTAAAACTCATTTTGTGAAGTCATGGCTGATGGATCCTCAAGCTCCTAAAGTTGAACTTCCAGAAATGGTGAAGTTGAAGCAGCGTGACCTTCCAGGACAGTTTGATCAGCCACGACAAGTAGAGGGGGTTAGCTTTTAATGAGAGATGAAAGAATACATGACCATACTGACAATAAGAACGTTCATGTTGTTGATGCTACTGATCAGAAGTTAGAATCTGTAGAGTCTGCTAAGAATAGTGATGTTAATATTGCACCTCAAGAAAATATAACAAGAGAAGAAAACCATCAGGCTTTGGCTGGCAATCAAGGACATACAATTGAAGAAGGGCCATTAGTCGTTGATGAATCATTAATAACTGAAGATGCTTCTCAATATAGCGATAGTGAATTAAATAAGACAGAGCTGACAGAATCAGAAAAACGTGCAGCCGGATACACTGCTTATGGTGAAGGTAAAGAAAAATTGATTGAAGTATACAATCTGAAACAATATTTTAATCAAAAAAAATTTAACGAAGTACGAGCTATAGATGACATTACTTTTAACATTTATCGTGGTGAAACATTAGGCCTTGTTGGAGAATCTGGTTGCGGTAAGTCAACGACTGGGCGTACTTTAATCAAACTTTACGATGCAACGGATGGGAAAGTTATTTTCGATGGCACTGACATACAGTCTATTAAAAATAAGAAAGATCTTCTTAAGTTTAACCGACGTATGCAGATGATTTTTCAGGATCCATATGCGTCACTTAATCCTCGTCTTAAAGTTATGGATATCATCGCTGAAGGAATTGATATTCATAAACTTGCGGCGAACAAACAAGACAGAGCAAATCGCGTATACGAATTGCTTGAAACTGTTGGTTTGTCTAAAGAACATGCAAACCGTTATCCGCACGAATTCTCAGGTGGCCAACGTCAACGTATTGGTATTGCCAGAGCGCTTGCTGTAGAGCCGGAATTTATTATTGCTGATGAGCCAATTTCAGCACTTGACGTATCTATTCAGGCTCAAGTAGTGAATCTGATGTTAAAACTACAAAAAGAACGAGGGCTGACATTCTTATTCATCGCCCATGACTTATCAATGGTCAAATATATTTCAGATCGCATCGGTGTCATGTATTTTGGTAAGCTTGTTGAAATCGGACCAGCTGATGCAATCTATAATAATCCGCTGCATGAATATACTAAATCTTTGCTGTCAGCGATCCCACTGCCTGATCCTGAATCAGAACGCTCACGTGTGAGAAGAACATATAATCCGGATGTCCATGCTTATACTGCTGATGATGTATTAGAATTGCGTGAAGTTGCACCGGATCACTATGTATATTGCTCACCGAAAGAATATGAAGTGCTGAAAGCAGACTATGATCACAGCTTTGTTAATGCATAATAAGTAGCCTGGCCTTTATAGGTCAGGTTTTTAATTTTGCGAAGAATTTAATTGATTCAACGCTTTAATGTATGAATATAAATAATAAAATATTCAAAATAATCGATAAATGTATAAAAAAACTATTGCTAACCTCATATTTATAAAATATAATTAATACAAATCTTCTGAAAATTCTTGCAGAGTGATTTTAGAAAACGTTGGGGGGCAATTATAGTATGAAGAAAAAGAGCACGTTATTTTTAGCATCATTAATCGCAGTATCTGGTTTCACAGCAGCTTGTTCAGGCGGCGGAGACAAATCAGAAGATAAATCATCTGGCACTGCCGGTAAATCTGGTGGAGAAGAACAAGTATTAAACTTCGCTACTTCGTCAGATATTCCATCAATGGACTCATCTTTAGCAACTGATGCTGTATCGTTCGATGTATTTAACCAAACTTTAGAAGGTCTTTATACGTTGGATAAAGATGATAAAGCTGTTCCTGGGGTAGCTGAAGCTGACCCAGAGAAATCTGAAGACGGTAAAACTTGGACGATTAAATTACGCGATGACGCGAAATGGTCTAATGGTGACCCTGTCACTGCTAATGACTTCTTATATGCATGGCGCCGTACTTTAGATCCTAAGACAGGTGCCGAGTATGCTTACATCATGTCTGATATTAAAAACGCAACTGCTGTAAACGAAGGTAAAGTAAAGCCTGAAGAACTTGGCGTTAAAGCAGTTGATGATCATACTCTTGAAATTCAGTTAGAAACTAATGTTCCTTACTTCCAGGAAATGCTGGCATTTGGTACATTTATGCCTCAAAACGAGAAATTCGTTAAAGAAAAAGGCGATAAATATGGTACAACTGCTGAAAATACATTATCAAACGGTCCTTTTGTTCTAGATACTTGGGAGACAGAAAAGAAATTTACTCTTAAGAAAAACGATCAGTACTGGGATAAAGACAAAGTAAAATTAAAGCAAGTCAATTATCAAGTTATTAAAGAAAATGCTACTGCATTAAATCTTTATACTACTGGCAAAATTGACTCAGTTGTATTAACACCGGAAAATGTTGATAAAT
>NZ_SCWB01000026.1 GCF_004359545.1 Macrococcus lamae | reverse complement strand
CCTTTGTATTGGATTTGGATGTGTATTACTACCTCCAACCATTATAAAGGACTTTTTTTGTACAGAAAATAAATTTTTAGAATATTCCATTTAAAACCGTAGGTTGAAATATTTTTATGCAACACTAGTGGTAGTTTATATATATTAAACAAATTGAGGTGTCAAATGGATATTGGTAAAAAAATTAAAGATTTAAGACGCCAGAAAAATTTAACACAGGAAGAACTGGGAGAGCGTACTGATTTATCAAAAGGCTATATTTCTCAGCTGGAACGCAACTTATGTTCACCGTCTATGGAAACGTTTTTCAATATACTGGAAGTGCTGGGATCAGAACCGAGTGACTTTTTTAACGAAAAGCTCTATCAGCAGAAAATCTATTATCCTGAAAGTGAACAGACGTTATATGATGAATATGATGACGGCTATTTAATCAACTGGCTCGTGCCGGATTCAAACGAATATGATATGGAGCCTGTCATCATTACTTTGAAACCAGATGCTGAATATAAAAAATTTGAACCTTCATTGTCTGAAAGTTTTATGTTCGTACTGCAGGGAAAGGCTTCAATCAGAATAGGTAGAAAAGAATACGAAGCATGTACCGGCGAAAGTTTCTATTTCAAGGCCAATGAATCACATCAATTATTCAATGCTGAGCAGGCTGAGGCTAAAGTACTTATTGTTGCGACAGAATCTTATCTTTAGGAGGAAATAATGGAGTTTATTACATTCGACAGCGTATCTAAAATTTACGATGGCAATCAAGTATTAGATCAGATTAATTTTGAAATAGAGCAGGGGAAGTTCTATACATTACTTGGTCCATCAGGTTGCGGAAAAACAACTATCTTACGACTAATCGCTGGTTTTGAAAAACCGACTTCCGGTGATGTTTATTTCGCCGGACAGAGAATCAATGACGTTCCTGCAAACAAACGGCAAGTTAACACAGTATTCCAGGATTATGCCCTGTTTCCTCATATGGATGTTTTTGAAAATGTGGCGTTCGGGCTGCGTATAAAGAAAATCAATAATGCAGAAGTAACTGCCAAAGTAGAAGAAGCACTGAAGTTAGTTAAGCTGGAAGGTTATGAAAAACGTAGAGTTGATGAAATGAGTGGAGGTCAGAGACAGCGTGTGGCTATCGCAAGAGCTATTGTCAATGAGCCTGAAGTTATATTGCTGGATGAACCACTGAGTGCTCTTGACTTGAAACTGCGTACTGAAATGCAGTATGAGTTACGTGAAATTCAGCAGAGGCTTGGCATTACATTTATTTTTGTGACTCATGACCAGGAAGAAGCGCTTGCAATGAGTGATTATATTTTTGTCATGCGCAACGGACGTATTGAACAGAGTGGGACACCGCTTGATATATATGACGAGCCAGTCAATAGATACGTTGCTGATTTTATCGGTGAATCGAATATTGTAGAAGCTCATATGGTTAAAGATTTTGTGGTCAATATTCATGGTAACGATTATGCGTGTGTAGATAAAGGGTTTATGACTAACGCTCAAGTAGATGTGGTCATAAGACCAGAAGACCTGGAAATTACGACTGCTGAAAATGGAAAGTTAACAGCACGTGTGGATTCTCAGTTGTTCAGAGGCGTACATTATGAGATTTGCCTTTATGATGAGACGGGTCATGAATGGATCTGTCATTCGACAAGACCTGCTCGAATCGGAGAAGTCGTCGGACTGACATTTGATGAGCAGGCGGTGCATATTATGCTGCCAGGAGAGACAGAAGAAGAGTTTGACGCACGTATTGAATCATACGAGGTAAATGTATGAGTCAGGCGAAAAAATATTTCTTAATACCTTATATACTGTGGCTCATATTATTCATTATTTTACCGGTCGTCATGATATTTTATACAAGTTTTAAAAATATAGATAATCAGTTTTCACTTGAAAACTATAGAAACTTTTTATCTCCTGCTTATTTAGAGATGACATTATCTTCTTTCATCTATGCTCTGATTATTACAGTCATATGTCTTTTCATTGCCTATCCAGTAGCTCTGGCACTGAAAAGCACGAAAAACAAGCAGTTCTGGCTGCTGCTGATCATTTTGCCGACATGGATTAATCTGCTGCTTAAAACTTATGCATTCATCGGTATTCTGAGTAAAGAAGGAACCGTGAATGACTTATTAAGAGCATTACATCTACCTGCATCACAGCTATTGTTCACTGATATCGCATTTATTATCGTTTCTGTTTATATCTACATACCTTTTATGATTCTGCCAATTTTCAATAGTATGGACGAGATTCCTGAGAATCTTCTGCAGGCATCTCGAGATCTTGGTGCAGATCAATGGACAACTTTCAGAAAAATTATTATGCCTTTGTCATGGGAAGGTGTAAAGACAGGAATCCAAGTGACATTTATACCGGCTCTCAGCTTATTTATGATTACCCGGTTAATCGCTGGAAATAAAGTCGTCAATCTCGGAACAGCAATAGAAGAACAGTTCCTTGTCACGCAAAATTATGGGATGGGATCAACAATTGCTGTGTTCTTAATTTTAGCGATGGCACTTGTCATGATTATCACTAAATCAAATACTAAAGAAAGTAGGGATAGATGATGAAGCTACAGGCAAAACTATTTTTGGCTGCTGCCTTACTGCTGCTTTATTTCCCTATCTTCTTCCTGATGTTTTATTCCTTTAATGCAGCTGGTAATATGAATCACTTCGAAGGATTTACATTAAAGCATTATAAAGCAGTATTTCAAAATAAAAGATTAATTGTCATCATAATGAATACTATTGCCGTAGCACTTATTGCTGCCAGCATTTCCACTCTTATCGGTGTGTTCGGTGCCTTAGGGATTCATTATATGCGCAATAAGCAATTAAAAATAGGTCTTCTTACTTTGAACAATATTTTGATGGTCAGTTCAGATGTCGTCATTGGATCATCGTTTCTGATTTTATTCACGGTCGTCGGACACTATACTGGTCTAGGTCTTGGTTTTTGGTCAGTATTAGTATCACATATTGCATTCTGTGTACCGATCGTTGTTCTGATGGTGCTGCCGAAGCTATATGATATGAATCAATCAGTAATCAATGCAGCAACTGACCTTGGAGCGTCAACTTATCAGACATTATCACGTGTCATTATTCCGCATATTATGCCGGGTGCGATAGCAGGATTCTTTATGGCGCTGACTTATTCACTTGATGACTTTACTGTTAGTTTTTTTGTAACTGGTAATGGCTTCAGCGTTCTATCCGTAGAAATATATTCTATGGCACGTAAAGGAATTTCAATGGAAATTAATGCATTATCGACATTGCTTTTCCTGATTGTCATGATAATCATTACGATCTATTATTTCCTATCAACAGGACGGGAACGTCGTAGAAGAGTGAAAGCCGGGGTGTTATAATGATTCGATTACTGCAGCTAGTCGGTGTTTCGTTATTTATTGCTGTATTGCTGTTATTTTCCACAAGGTTTATCGATCCACCGCCGAAAGCGGGAAAAGGTAATGTACTTTATGTTTATAACTGGGGAGAATATATGGATCCTGATTTAATCAAAAAGTTTGAAAAAGAATCAGGAATCCGTGTGATTTACGAGACGTTTGATTCAAATGAGTCGATGCTTGCCAAAGTTAAGAACGGCGGTACGCATTATGATATTGCTATACCTAGTGAATATGCTATCCAGAAGATGGCCAGTGAAGATCTATTAGTTCCTATCGATCATAGTAAGATTCCTAATTTAAAAAATATTGATCAGTCGTTTATGAATTTAGATTTTGATAAAGGAAACAAATATTCTGTACCGTACTTCTGGGGAACGGTAGGTATACTTTTTAATCCTGATAAGACGAAAGGGATTGATTTTTCCAGCTGGGACAGTCTGTGGGATAAACGTCTAAAAAACAATGTGTTGATTGTTGATGGTGCACGTGAAGGCATCGGTTTCTCATTGAACAGTATGGGAGAGTCGCTGAACGAAACTGATTCTGCCAAGTTGAAGCTTGCGGAACAGAAGCTCGAGAAACTTGCTCCGAACGTTAAAGGTGTTGTCGGTGACGAAATCAATACGATGATGGTCCAGAAAGAAGCGGACGTTGCTGTTGTCTGGAGCGGGATGGGCGCAGACATCATGACAGAGAACGAAAATCTTGATTTTGTCGTACCTAAAGAAGGGTCGAATCTTTGGTTTGATAATATGGTTATACCGAAGACTGCACAAAATATTGAAGGTGCGCATGCGTTCATTAACTTCCTGCTTGATGAGAAAAATGGCAAACAGAATACTGAGTGGGTAGGCTATGCCACACCAAATGCTAAAAGCTATCAATTACTAGATAAAGAAGTCAGAGAAGATAAACGATTTTATCCTTCTAAAGAAGTTAAGAATAAGCTTGAAGTCTATAAAGATTTAGGACAAGAAAAAATTGGAGAATATAATGAACTTTTTCTTAAATTTAAAATGTCTCTGAAATAACGTGGACAATTTAAAGTTAAAAAATAAAAGATACTATTTAATATGATTATTCTTTGAGGCAATAGGGTATTGGTGAGAGAACTATATGTAATAAGGAGATGAATTTATGGTTAAAAGAGAGTATACTCAAACGGTTCGACCTGTAAGTCGTATTCCGGAAAAAATATTTGGCTGGCTGGCATGGTTGACACTACTGGCTATTTCAGGTTTTATTCTGTACAGTCTTCTTGTATCCGGAAATGATCCTAACTTTATGGAGAATACAACTTCAGAACTGGAGCGACAAATCAGCACCAATCCTGAAATCGGTGATTTCATGGAAAATAACAACTTAACACCACAGGAATTTGTTGATTCATTATTAAGTGCCGGCTGGTACTTATTAGCATTCCTGGCGTTACCGCTCATTATTGGTTTAATTGGATTGTTATCGATGAAAAAGAGAATATTGGCAGGGATTCTGTTGCTGATAGCAGGATTGCTGACGTTACCTTTATTCGCTATTTTCTGGATTCCATTATTTTTCCTGATTGCAGCGATTCTGCTGTTTGTCAGAAAAGATAAAGTCATCCGTAATGACGATTATTATGATGACAACCGTCGTGATACATATGATCGTCACCGCGAAGCTGCACCGACATATGTAGAAAGAGATGAAACTTTGGACCGGAAACGGGACTATACGTATGATGCAGATGATGTTCGCTCAAATGATAATAACTATTCAGACAACCGACAAAACCGTACGGTAGTTGATGATGAAGTCATTCGTTCGGATAGAGACAATGCTTATTATGTGGATAACGACGCTCAAAGCGGGAATGTTACTCATGATGATCATTATGTTTCTAATGACGCGTCTGATTATGACAGAGACCGTGTCAAATATGTTGATAAAACAAAAGATGCGACTGCTGAACGTCGTCAAAATTACAACGACCGTATGAACAACAGAGATTAATATTAATTAAAAAAAGATAACCGTCGGTTTGACGGTTATCTCAGACTGTAGACAAACTCATTTTGAAAATGGGTTTGTCTTTTCTTTTTTTTCGAAAAATAAAAAATATCGATTTACAGGCGTAGTTATTGCTGGCTACTTCCTGGTCTGGAACTAGGAAGTACGCC
>NZ_SCWB01000025.1 GCF_004359545.1 Macrococcus lamae | reverse complement strand
CCTTTGTATTGGATTTGGATGTGTATTACTACCTCCAACCATTATAAAGGACTTTTTTTGTACAGAAAATAAATTTTTAGAATATTCCATTTAAAACCGTAGGTTGAAATATTTTTATGCAACACTAGTGATATCATTTATATCATATATTGGAGGTACTTATGACTAGAGATGAGACAATGTTTTATACTTACATAGATGAATGTAAAACTAATTATTTTGTCACAGAATTTTATAAGAATAATAGAAATAATGAAATTTATAATTTTTATTCACTATCAAGCGTTTCTTTTAAATCAGAGGAGTATTTACATAGATTTGAAGAAAGATGGTGTCAATTTAAAGAAAAGTTCAATATTCCAAGTAATACATGCTTGCACTTCGCAGAATATAAAAAATTATTATCAAGTAACCATGTGAAAAATATTGAATTAGCAATTAAACAAAAATTAGAAATTTTTCATGATAATAATCATGTAGATATAGCAAGGTTAGAAAACATTCTGAATAATAGTCCCTCATCATTCACAAAGGATTTGGAAAAAATAAAAACTTCAGATAAAGAAATTTATCAAGAATATAAAAAGCTTTTTAATAGATATACTAAGAAAACTTTAGGAATAGATGAAAAAGATATAACAGCATACAATCTGTTTTTAGATTCTTCCAGTGAATTTAACATAAGAATCGTTCATAATTTTTTTTTAGAAATGAAAAAGGTTCTGAAAGAATCAAACTTTTCTATTTTGAATACAGATTATATTAATAAAAAAAAATCATATTTACCTATAAGAAAGAATACAGAAAAGCCAGAACTCACTAGTCTAACACATCGTCCTGCTAAAAACCTAAGTAAAGATGAACCAAGAATCACAATGAAGAAACATTTAGACATACTAATTGAATTTCTTATATCAAGGGAATTCGAGGGAAATATATATCTTGACGAAAATTTACCAAAAACTACATATAGTAAATTACGATTTGACGCAGATGGTAAAGAATTTGAAGCAAAAAATGATTTAAAAACGGCATTTCATGAATGTTTGACAACGGGAACAGAAAGGTTTGTACAAGAAACTGCAGTAGCTTTATTGGATGAAATTCGATTTATTAGAAAAGAAGAAGTAGGTAGTGGTAATAATCCGCCACATTGCGGATCAGAGGTAGTAGATTTTTTATGTTCATTAGTGTGTACCGGAACTAGAATTGATTATTTACACAAAAATAGTGTAATTTCTAAAGAAGATTTCCCTAAAGCTAAATATACAACATTAAGTTTTGAACAAAATTTGAGTGATATTTCTTTTCAGGATATTATCGAAGACAAACTATTTCTTGCAACCACAATAGATTATAGTTAAAAATGAACAAAAAAAACTCGCCAGATATTATCCGCGAGGCTCGATATAGCAGAAAACATTCCCTATACCTGATATTTATTATAGACAGTCTCATTAAATTTTGCAACTATTTTAATTAAATACTGAAAAAATAAGTTAATACTAAGATTATATAACTTTATGGAATTGAGGAATAACATTGGGAAAAGAACTTAACCAGGCACTCTTCAGTGCGGCAGATAACTTACGAAGCAAGATGGATGCATCAGAATACAAGAACTATCTACTAGGATTAATCTTCTATAAGTATCTTTCAGACAAGATGTTGAAGAAGGTGGTTGAGCTGAGCTATGAAGATGAGGCATTGTACAGCACAAAAGAGAAACAGACAGAGCTTTATACGTCACTTATCTCAAATGAAGATACAGCGGAAGATCTGAAAGCTACATTAATTGATACATTAGGGTACGAAATTGAACCTGATTATCTATTTAATATGTTGGCTGAAAAAGCGAAGCTGAATACATTCCAGATTGATGATATGAAGAAGGCTTTTGTTCAATTATCGGCTAACTTTGAACAATTTACAGGATTATTTGATGATATCGATCTGAACTCCAACAAACTGGGTACAAGTCCTCCACAGAGAAATATCACTATAACGGAAGTTATCAAGAAATTGAATGATATCGACTTACTTAATCACGAAGGTGATGTCATTGGTGACGCCTATGAGTTCTTAATTGGACAGTTTGCTTCAGAGGCAGGGAAAAAAGCAGGCGAATTCTACACGCCTCACATGGTATCTGATATGATGGCTCAGATTGTCACTATCGGACAGCAGGATAAAAAGATTTTCTCAGTATTTGACCCTACAATGGGCTCAGGGTCACTCATGTTGAATGTCAGAAACTATCTGAATGATAGAACAGTGATTAAGTATCATGGTCAGGAACTTAATACAACAACATATAACCTGGCGAAGATGAATCTGATTCTTCATGACGTGGATGCAAAGGATATAAACCTAAGAAATGGTGATACATTGGATAGAGACTGGCCGACTGATGAACCTTATACCTTTGATGCAGTCGTGATGAACCCACCATACTCTGCGAAATGGTCTGCGGATCAGACATTCTTAGATGATTCACGCTTTAACCGTTATGGACGACTTGCGCCTAAGACGAAAGCTGACTTTGCCTTCCTTCTCCATGGTTACTATCATTTGAAAGAGACAGGTACAATGGCTATCGTATTACCTCACGGTGTACTTTTCAGAGGTGCAGCTGAGGGAGAAATCCGTAGAAAATTACTGGAAGATGGTTCGATTGATGCAGTCATCGGTGTCCCGGCGAACCTGTTCTTTGGGACAAGTATTCCTACTACAATCATCATCTTGAAGAAGAACAGAACGAACCGTGATGTATTATTCATTGATGCAAGTCATGAGTTCACAAAGATGAAAGCGCAGAATGTCCTGACAAAAGAGAATGTGACAAAGATTGTGGATGCCTATAAAGGTAGAGAGAACATTGATAAATTTGCGTATCTTGCGTCATTTGAGGAGATTAAGGAGAATGACTATAACCTTAATATTCCAAGATATGTGGATACATTTGAAGAAGAAGAACCCATCGATATGATTGAAGTGGCAAAAGAAATTACTTCAATCAGACAGGAGAAAAAGGAACTTGAGAGAAATCTGTTTCAGACAATTAAGTCATTAGAAACATCACCCGAAAATCATGAGTGGCTGCACAGTGCGTTAGAGGTGTTCCGACATGAGTAAAGTACCAGAGATAAGATTCAAAGGATTCACTGACGATTGGGAACAGCGTGAGCTGAATGAAGTGGCAAATAGATTTAATAATTTAAGAGTACCTATAACTTCTAATCACAGAGAAAGTGGTTCTACACCATATTATGGAGCTAACGGCATTCAAGATTATGTTAAAGGATATACACATGATGGAGAATTCTTACTTATAGCAGAAGACGGTGCTAATGATTTAAAAGACTATCCTATCCATTATGTAAGTGGGAAGATTTGGGTTAATAATCATGCTCATGTCTTACAAGCTATTGAAAACTATATGAATAATTATTTCTTGATGTATGCTTTAAAAAAATTAAACATTCAACCGTATTTAGTAGGCGGTGGTAGATCAAAATTAAATTCCGATGTAATGATGAGATTAAAACTATATTTACCTAACCGAGAAGAACAAAATAAATTATCTGCTTTGCTTAAAAATATAGATGAAACAATCACTCTTCATCAGCGTAAGTTAGAGCAATTGCAACAAACCAAGAAAGCATTTCTACAAAAAATGTTTCCGAAAGATGGTGAAACTAATCCGGAGATAAGATTTGATGGATTCGCTGAAGATTGGGAGCAGCGCGAGTTGAGAGAAATTAGTGAGATTAATCCTAAATCGTTGATTCCTGATGAGTTTAATTATGTTGATTTAGAATCAGTAAAAGGCACGGAATTAATGCACACTCAAAAAATAGAGAAAAGAAATGCTCCTTCAAGAGCACAAAGGATAGCAAGAAAGGGAGATATATTTTATCAAACAGTAAGACCTTATCAAAAAAATAATTATTTATTTGATAAATCTGATAAAAACTATGTATTTTCGACAGGGTTTGCTCAATTAAGAACCGATGAAGGTATTGATACAACATACTTATTTAGCTATTTAACCACTGAAAAATTTGTAAAAGTAGTTCTTGATAATTGTACTGGTACTAGTTATCCAGCAATAAACTCAACCACTCTAGGAAAAATTAGTATTAGTATACCTAAAAATCTTGAAGAACAAAGAAAAATTGGTGAGTTTTTTAAGGATATCGACGAGACAATTACCCTTCAACAACGTGAGTTAGACCTTCTGAAACAGACTAAACAGGGCTTCCTTCAGAAGATGTTTCCGAAAGGAGATTAACAGATGAATCACATTTCATTTGAAGATGAACTGGAGATAGAGAGACAGCTAATTACAATTATGGGCGAAGGTCATAATCAGTGGACATTCCGTGAGGACCTGAAGTCTGAGAATGACCTATGGCAGAATCTCAGACAGAAGATTACACAGAACAATCTTGCTGAACTGGCCGATCATTCACTGACAGATAAAGAGTTCGACAAGGTAAGAACGGAGTTACTCAGACTGACTCAGACACCTTTTGATGCTGCAAAATGGCTGAAAGGTGAGAATGGGATAGCACGCATCTCGATTGACCGTGATGATGTTTCGCTGGGAAATATTTCTCTAATTCTTTATTCGAACCAGGATATCGGCGGGGGTATCTCCAGCTATGAGATTGTCCATCAGATTGCGACACAGGGTGCTGACAATAACCGAAACAGACGTTTTGATGTGACCTTACTGATCAATGGTCTGCCTATCGTACAGATTGAGCTCAAGAAATCGAGTGCCAAGGATGGTATCTATCAGGCCTTCAATCAGATTAAGAAGTATGCTGAGGAAGGTCAGTTCAGGAACAATATCTTCTCGACCCTTCAGTTATTTGTCATCTCGAATCTTCAGACGACACGTTACTTTGCTAATGCATTACCGAAGTATATGGATAAGAAGTTTCTGTTCTCATGGCGGACGACTGACAACAAGAAGGTGGATAACCTCTATGAATTCTGTAAACAGGCCCTTAAGATACCGGATGCCCATCGTCTGATTGCGGAATATATGATTGTCAGTGAGGACCAGGACAATAAGCTGCTGATGGTGTTACATCCCTATCAGATTCATGCCATACAGGCGTTGATGACTTCTGCTAATAAACATGAGTCCGGTTATGTCTGGCATGCGACAGGTTCAGGGAAGACACTGACTTCATTCGTTGCGACAAAGTTGTTAGCTAGAAAAGCAGGTATAGATCGTACCATCTTGCTGATTGACCGTAAGGACCTGGATAATCAGACGACCAATGAGTTCACGAAGTTTGCCTCTGAGTTCAATACAGGACAGACCAGCGGGAATGCAGTCTCAAACAGTCTGATTGTAGGGACAGGAAGTACGAGGGAACTGACTCAGGCTCTACTGGCTGATTCCAATTCCAATGTCGTCATCATCACGACACGTCAGAAACTGGATTCTGCGCTGAAATATGCTCAGAAACAGGAGGAACAGAAAGGGACCAATCGTTTTAAGAAGCTGATGGGTCAGCATGTCGTCTTCATCGTCGATGAATGTCACCGTGCAATTTCAGCTGAAAATATGGAGAACATCCAGTCATTCTTCCCGAATTCAACGTGGTTCGGCTTCACAGGGACACCAATATTCGAGAAGAACAAGAAACAGGCGAACGGACGTCTTGCGAGAACCACCTATGACCAGTATGGTCCAGTCCTTCATACCTATACCATCAAGAATGCCCTGGAGGATGGGGCTGTCCTCGGTTTCCAGGTGGAACATGAGAATACGATTAAAAAGGCGACCCTGCATAACTATATCTACGATATGCTGGTGAACAGTGAGGGTTCTTCATCACAGCCTGATTATATCAATAGTCTGATAGATGCCATGACTGAGGAGGAGAAGGAGAAGTATATTCCTTTATCCATCTATGACTCTGATGAGCATATCAAGATGGTCATTGAAAAGATATTCAGACCGGATAATGCCTATACGAAGTTTGATTTCCGTAACGGACTTCCAACTAAGTCGGCCATTCTGACGACTTCATCCATTGATATGGCGAAACGTTATTATCATGCAATCAAGGAGATGACTGCTGAAGAAGGATGGATGGAGGAGAAGTATAAGGACACACCACTTCGCAAAGGGCGTACCATAGAGGACTTTGATTTCCCACGTATCGCTATCACCTATTCGATTGACGAGAACTCAGATAATGCCCATGAAAAACAGGAAGAGATGCAGAACATCATTGAGGATTACAATGATTATTACGGCACTTCATGGAGTATTGATGGGATTGAACGTTATAACGGTGACATCAACAACAGGCTTGCCAAAAAACGTGCTGAGTTTAAGGTGCCCGGCAGACAGATTGATCTGGTCATTGTCGTGGATCGTCTGCTGACAGGATTTGATTCACCTTCCATGCAGACCTTATTCGTGGACCGTAACCTTGAATATGCAGGACTCATACAGGCTTTCTCCAGAACGAACCGGACATTCAAGGATAAGACGAAGGGACTCATCGTGACCTTCAGAAAACCGGCTACGATGGAGAAGAATGTGGAGGAAGCAACCAAGCTTTATTCGAATGCCAATGAAGAGACCGGACTGGTCTATCCGACCTATAAAGAGGCCAAGAAGAAGTTCGAGAAAAGTAACCGTGAACTTCAGTCACTCCTCAAAAGTCATCCTGATATTGATGAACATTCAGATGAATCTATCCAGATTGAGTATGTCAAAACCTATCAGAAGAGTATGAAAGCTTTTGAGGAACTCATCACCTATGATGAGTTCAATGATGATATTCAGCATGAAAAGGCACTAAAGGATAAGATGGCAGTCCTCGAGAACCATAGGGGGAAATATGAGAATGTGAAGGCTAATCTGAAGGAACTGCTGGTGGGACCGGAAGATGAACAGACGTCACTAAGTGAGATAGAGTTCTTTTCAGATGATAACAACAAGATGTATAACATTGACTCGTCCTATATCGATCAGCTGTTGGGGAACTACCAGGCAGACAATGTGACGATAAGAGACGAGATTGAGAAGGCCCTTCAGAAACTGAACAAACCTGTTCAGGTGAGAAAGGTCTATCAGAATATCCTGGATGAAATTGACCAGGATAAAGATAATATACAGTCGGATGTCTTCAGTCTTAAGCGTCAGTTCTTCACGAAGGAAAGAGACCATATCATCGCAGAGTTCGCAGAGGAATACAAAGTGGATGAATATGAGCTTCATTCATCAGCGATGCAGTATACAGCAGGTTCAGAAGAGATTCCGAATATGGGGAATGTGATGGAGAAAATCGACTTTACCTCATACAAGAAAGAGCATCCCGATATGAACCCGTTCAAGTACCGTCAGATGATGAAGAAAAAGTGGAATGAAACATTGAATGAAGAGCTGATTCCACTGGAAAATGAACTAAGATAACTTGATATTCAATACTATTTTCTGTTTAACACCAGGAAGTAGTATTTTTTTATCACTTTACACGAACGTATGTTCTATATTATCCTATTGATGTTATAGAAGTTTTATAAAGATATTTGAGTATTATCTATGAAACCGTTATTACATGAGTTGATATACTGAGTTCTATCGGCCGGGAAAAGGAGCTGGAGCCTGCATGAAACGTAAACTTATCAGACAGGATAAGATATTGTATACAGAAAAAAGAAAACCCTTGAAGGAACACAAAGTAGAGTTATCAGCCAGTTATTTAGACATTGTTGGAAGACAAAGAACCTTACCTACTAGCTCAAAATAATAAGATTACAGGATATATCGACTTGGGCCGTGGTGGTATCAGTGATAGATATCGTGATATTTCTTTATGCTACAGAAGTTACCTCTATAATACAGATACAAATGAAGAAGAACTGAGAAGCAAAATTGAACAACTTCTAGGAATGAAATTAGATATGGAAAAGATAAGGTATTATATCTTGTTGGACGAACTTTTCTAATTGCAAGGAATATAAACCAGGAGGAAGTCATATGGACTATAATGCGTTAATTCCAGAATTTGAAGTGTCAGATATTGAACAGTCGAAGCAGTTTTATATTGATTTATTAGGTTTTAAGCTGGAATATGAAAGACCAGAAGATCAATTTGTTTTTCTGTCAAAAGAAGGTAGTCAGTTAATGCTTGAACAGACGACTGATAAAGAGTTGGTCTACCCATTTGGAAGAGGAGTCAATTTTTCATTTGGTATCAGCGATGTAGAGAATTTGTATGAACAAGTTGTAGCAGCCGAATATCCTATTCATCGACCACTGGTAACTCGTGAATTTAGAGTAGGTGATCACGTTGTTACGCCAAAAGAATTTTCTGTTTTAGATCCTGATGGTTATTTTTTGAGGTTCTCAGATTGAAAACCTGTTAATAGATTTAATAACCCTCTCTTCCATATACATTGGGAGAGAGGATTATTGATCTTATTCTTCTTCAGAAACATATTCCAATATATCGGCAGGCTGGCATTCCAGAACTCTGCATATTTCATCTAATGTAGAAAAACGTATGGCTTTAGCTTTTCCGGTCTTTAGAACTGACAGATTAGCCATAGTGACACCGACTTCTTCTGACAGCTCTGTTAATTTCATTTTTCTTTTAGCTAGCATGACATCTAGATTAACTTGAATGGTCATAGGTCACCTCAAATTGTAAGATCATTTTCGTTTTTGTACGAGATGGCATAAGTCAGCAATTCCTTTAATATAGAGGCAAACATACTTATAACTGTAGTCATGAGACAAATAGATAGTCCTGCAAGTAATAGGGATGGATGTAATGTATCTTCAATGAGTAAAAAGATCATGCCAATCATATATAATATAATGATTGCGAGAGCACATCTTTTAATTTGTTTAAGGGCATTTGTAGAACGAGCTGAGAATACGTTATTCTGCTCTATCAAGTTTAACAGTCGATACGCCTGAAAAAATGAAATTAACAAAGGTAAAAGTGTTAAAATGATTCCAAAAAGTAAAGGATTTTTAAGGTAAGCATATTCTGGATAATGGGCAGCCATACTATTAGCATACAAAGGAAGTACATAAAGGGCCAGGAAGGTAAAAATGATGCCGAGCATAATAATGACAAATTTTAGGAATTTGATATTCTTTGTTCTCATAGTTACACCTCGCAATGATATGATATAAATCATTATAGCATTAATTTATCTTATTTCAATAATAATATATCGATAAACGATAAAAAAGAAAGGTAATAAGATTAAATGAACGAGAATCTTTATCCATTACTCAATAAAAAAGTTTTCATTACAGGTGTAAGCCGGA
This sequence comes from Macrococcus lamae, assembly GCF_004359545.1. Taxonomy (GTDB): domain Bacteria; phylum Bacillota; class Bacilli; order Staphylococcales; family Staphylococcaceae; genus Macrococcus; species Macrococcus lamae. The sequence continues at coordinate 1,445 of NZ_SCWB01000025.1, read as the reverse complement.
TGAGAGGAATTGGCTATACTGTTGCCACGGAATGTGCAAAGCAAGGAGCATCTGTGTTGATTCATCATTTTGAAGAACATGATGCGAATCAGGAATGGGGAGCGGAACAATTAGAAGGTGTTTTTGATGGTATTAAACAACATTTAGTATCAGGAGCAACGTTTGATCATGTTCATGCAAACTTTGACGAAGAGAATGCCATCGACATTATTAAACAGTTCCTTGAAAAGAACGGCGCTATTGATTATCTCGTCTATAACCATGCATTAGCAGGCTTTGACGGCCCGCTTAAAGAGACAACTGCTGAGAAACTGGATAAACACTGGCGGATTAATACGAGATCCTCAATACTAATGGCTCGGATATTCCTGGAACAGCATCATCAAGCAGAAACTGGGAAAATTATCTTTTTGACTTCCGGGCAAAGTTTAGGACCGATGCCAAATGAGATAAGCTATGCTTTATCTAAAGGTGCATTAGCTGAAATCGTGAAATCACTGGCATCTGATTTGGCAGATAGCAATATCACAGTAAATGCAGTAAATCCGGGAGTGACTAACACAGGATATTTAGACGAGATGGAATCATGGCAGCGTGACAAGAAGACATTTCCATTCGGCAGATTCAGTAAACCGGAAGACGCAGCGAATATCATTACATTTCTACTCTCAGACAAAGGATCCTGGATTACGGGACAGGTGATTAATAGTGAAGGTGGGTTTAGAAGGTGAAAGGGAAATATAATTATGTTTGTCTATCTTCTTAGACATGGACAGGATACATTGGATAAAAGAGGTGGCTGGTCCAGGGAACCACTCACTTCTATGGGTATAGAACAAGTCAAAGAAACCTCCAATAAGCTTAAAGGTATTCAGTTTGACAAGGTACTTAGTAGTGACTTAATAAGAACTGTTGAAACTACTAAAATTTTAAAAGATATACTGAATTTAAAGGACATTGTTTACTATCAAGAACTTCGAGAAGTGAATAATGGAATACTAGCTGGTATGGATAATGAAATTGCTGAAAAAAGGTTCCCAGGTCTATACTGGAATACATTGAAATGGGATGAAAACTATCCAAACGGAGAGAGTCCTAAAGCGTTCTACGAAAGAGTCAAAGTGTTTTGGGAAAGAATTAAAAAAGAAACTCCTGAGGATAGTACGATTCTTATCGTGGCACACCAAGGCGTATTTGAAGTAATTCAGAATCTTGAAAACGGAACAGACTATACTAATAAGAAACAGAGTTATACAGTAAAAACAGGAGAGTTTGTTGTATTAGATATATAAAAATGAAGTGATCATACTTAGGAGAAGGGATTGTAAAATAAACTGTGTAAGTAGAGGGCGTACGACTCTGCTACGCAGTTTATTTTTTTAGTGATAAAATCGAATTAACTTTTTAAGGAGGTCTATAGATGGCTAAGAAAAGACGTGATCCAA
>NZ_SCWB01000024.1 GCF_004359545.1 Macrococcus lamae | reverse complement strand
ATTTTGGAATTTGGATGAGTATTACTACCTCCAACCATTATAAAGGAATTTTTTTATACAGAAAATAAAATTTTAGAATATTCAATTTAAAACCGTAGGTTGAAATACTTTTATGCAACACTAGTGAATGATGATACATGATAAAAATTAGTGGAGTCATCTAAATTAATTAGTGCCGTCATAATCAGAAGCTGTCGCATAACCTTCTTCATTGACATCAGCTTGACGAATGACCTGCCCGAATGTCATCCAGATGATCTTCAGATCTAGCAGAAAACTTTGGTTATCTACATACCAGACGTCTAAATCAAACTTCTCTTTCCAGGAGATATTATTTCGACCATTCACCTGTGCCCAACCTGTGATTCCTGGTTTAATCTCCATCCGTCGCCGTTGATGATCATCGTATAGATCGAGGTAGAACATCAGAAGCGGACGAGGTCCGACGATACTGATATCTCCTTTCAGTACATTGAACAGCTGCGGAAGTTCATCAATGCTCAGTTTGCGTAATAGTGCACCGAACTCGGTCAATCTGACATCATCAGGCAGCAAGTTGCCTTCAGTACACTTCTCATCTGTCATCGTTCTAAACTTGTAGATTTCAAACGGTTCTCCGTCCTTACCTGGACGTGTCTGCTTAAAGATGACCGGTGAGCCTAGGTTCTGTCTGATCAATAAAGAAGATACCACCATCACCGGACTTAATACCAATAATCCTGCGGCACTCGTTGTAATATCGAATAAGCGCTTCACATCCATCTATACATCCCCTTTGTCCATCACTAGTTCGAGTAGTCGGTCAATATTATCTTCAATTCTGAACTCTTCTTTGAAGAAACGGTACGCGTTCTTCTGATATTGACTGAAAATAGGTTCTTCGATTAACCGCTTCGCATTAGTAATAAAAGCATCGACATCAGTACTCTCATTCCAGAACCCACATTCATAAGCAACCAGCTCATCCTTCAAATCCGTGTTCTTATCCGTCGCTGCTAGAATCGGTAACCGTGCGTTCAGCAAGCTTGCAAGTCTGGATGGATAATTAGGAATAGTAAATCGATGATCAAGAAATATAAGACCGACATCAGCAATTGCAACCAACTGATCATATTCATCGCGAGGCAATGAATCCTTAACAATAATGTCGTCATTATTAAGTGTTGCAGCATAGGCTTTAATATCATTAAAATGTGTCCCGTTACCTGCTATTAGTAACTGACTATCCGGAATCTCATGGAATCGAGACATTACCCCTTTGATGTACTCCACACCTTGAGGAATCCCGAGATTGCCACCATAGATGAAAAGTTTCTTATTAGGATTAAGTTTTAACTTAGCCTTCAATGACCGCTGGTGAATCCTTGACTTAGAATAATCCTGCTCAAAAATAGCATTACGGACAATCTGTGTCTTCGCCTTAATCTTGTTATGACGCTTAATAGATTGAATATTCTCCTCTGACATTCCCCCGATATAATCAGAAATTCTATAGAGCTGTTTCTCCTGAAATCTGAATAACTGGTATATAGGACCATACTTTCTGAAAAGACTAAGATCTACGGCATTCTGAGGAAAGATGTCCTTCAATAGTAAGTAAGCCTTCGCACGATGCTTCTTCTTCAGTGCTGTGACAAGGCTGTTGAATGTAATCGGTGGTGTCAAATAAATGATGAGATCAAAGTGCTTATCAGGAAGCATCTTGTTGATTGCTTTCAATAAGACAGAACCAACCCTTAAAGTATTGATCCCTTTTTTAACAAACGACGTCTTCGTAATATCACCGATTTTGACTTTAAGCACAGTACAGCTATTACTTATAAACCGTTCAGTGTTTCCGCCCTTTCGCTTCTCAGCCGGGCAGACAACAGTCATGTCATGTCCTCTTAACTTCAATTCGTTGACAAAATCATGGTAAATACTTTTTTCATGCATGTTGCTCATATCTGTGAGTGTTAAGTAAAGTATGTTCATATAATTTTATCCTTCTAATAATAAAGTCGTCATATTTAATAATAAGTATATTTTTTATAACAAAATATAGTAAATTAATTATTTTTTATAAATTTTAAATATATTATATATAATATATTAGTTATTTTAATATTAGTAAATAAATATATTTATTTTATATTATATTTTATAAAATAAATAGTGTGATAAACATACGATATTCTCGTATGAGCATGATTACTTAAAAATTTTCAAAAAAAATAAACGATGCGAAAACATCGTTTAATAAGAAAATTATATTTTATTGGTTAACATGTTCAACACTCAAAACTGCTTTTACTCTCTCACAGACAAAAATCACATCTTCATCAGTCATAATAGATGCTGAAGGTAGGCATATACCATTTTCAAATAAATACTTTGCAACATCTTCATCATGTGGATAGAACTTCGTGCCTTCGAATACCGGTTGCAAATGAAGCGGCTTCCATACTGGACGTGATTCAATATTATCTTCAGCCAATTTTTCGATTAATTCAACTGGTGTAACATGGGTTAATTCAGAATCAATAGTCATAGCTGTCAACCATCTGTTAGATTTTGTTCCTTCAAGTTCCGGCATTAGACTTATACCTTTTACATCTTTTAACTCCCGAGCATACATATCAAATATTTCACGTCGACGTTTCACGCGATCCTCCAGTACTTCCATCTGACCGCGACCGATACCTGCACAGACATTACTCATTCTATAATTATAGCCAATCTCACTATGCTGATAATGAAGGGCTGCATCTCTAGCTTGAGTCGATAAGAATCGTGCTTTCTTAATTAATTCTTCATCATCAGCCAACAACATACCACCACCGCTGGTTGTAATAATCTTATTGCCGTTAAATGAGAATACTGAGAACTTGCCGAACGAACCAGATTTTCTACCTTTATATAATGATCCTAGGCTTTCAGCAGAATCTTCTATAACTGGAACATCATAAGAATCACATAATGCGATCAGTTCATCCATCTTTGCTACTTGACCATATAGATTGACGATAATGACAGCTTTCGGTAGTTGTCCTGCTTCAGCCGCTTCTTTTAACGCTCTTTCAAGTGCGAGAGGAGACATATTCCATGTATCACGTTCGCTATCAATAAATACCGGTGTTGCCTTCTCATAAACTATAGGATTGGCGCTTGCAATGAATGTTAGAGAAGAACAGAATACAGCATCACCTTGTTGCACATCCAGCAGTTTCAATGCCAGATGAAGACCTGAAGTCCCTGATGACAAAGCAGCAGCAGCTTTCCGTTCACTATACTCAGCCACCACTTCTTCAAATTTATCTACATTAGGCCCTAAAGGTGCCACCCAGTTTTGATCAAAAGCTTCCTGCACATACTTCTGCTCGTTATTACCCATATGAGCAATTGATAAATGGAGCCGTTTGTTCATTATGTCTTCCTTCTTTCGATAGATAATTTCCAGTAAAAACTTATTTTTCGCTCATTAATTAGCAACCATTTCAAGTAACTTATCAATGTTTTTTTCAATACGGAATTCTTTGTTATATAATTGGTAAGCATTTTCTTTGAATTTTTCAAAGTCTTCAGATTTAAGCATCATATTAGCATTCTGAATAAATTCATCAATATTATTGCTTTCATTCCATAAGCCGCTACCATTAAGTATGATGTCATCTTTAATATCAGAATTTTTATCTGTCGCAGCCAATATAGGCTTCCCGGCGTTTAACAAACTGGTTAGTCGTGAAGGATAGTTTGGTATAGTGAAGCGATGATCTAAGAATATAAGACCGATATCTGATAATGCGATGACCTTATCATATTCATTCTTCGGAAGAATACTAAGCACTTTAATATCTTTATTATTTAATTTCTCAGCATGACTTTTAATGTCATTATAGTGAGTGCCATTACCAATAATCAGCAACTGAGAGTTCTCAATCTCATGAAACCTAGACATCACTGCTTTTATGTAATCTACCCCTTGAGGTATTCCTAAGTTTCCTCCATAAAGAAATATCTTTTTCGATGGATCAATACCTATCTTTTCAATAAGTTGCTTTCGCTCTTCCTCTGCAATAACAAAATCCTGCTCATACATAGCATTACGTATAATTTGAGTCTTCGCGCTAATTTTATTATGATTTTTAATATAATCAATGTTAGCTTTTGACATACCACCGATATAATCAGAAATTTTGTAAAGTTTTTTTTCTTTTCTTCTGAATAATTGATATATTGGACTATTCTTTTTAAATAATTCTAAATCAATCGCATTTTGCGGGAAAATGTCTTTAAGAAGAAGATAAGTTTTTGCATTATATTTCTTTTTTAAATTACTAATTAAGTTATTAAATGTTATAGGCGGAGTCGTATAAATAATTAGATCATAAGCTCTATCAGATAAATATTTTTTAATTGCCTTGCTATAGAACTTTTCGATTAGTAACGTATTAACCCCTTTTTTTATAAAGCTAGTCTTAGTAATATCGTTAATCCGTACTTTTAATACATCAATACCATTGCTTTTAATTAATTTAGTTTTCCCGCCCTTTCTTTTTTCAGAAGCAGAAACAACAGTGACAGTATGTCCTTTAAAATGAAGTTCGTTTACAAAATCATGGTAAATGCCTGTATCATTTAAATTTTCTAAGTCCAATAATGTTAGAAAAAGAACGTTCATTTCAATCCCCTTTATATCTATGTCGATTGGTTTATTATTACTTATACTTGTCTAAATTAAGTGAATTTAAAAATGATATAATTTGGTCTTTTATACCTTCATGTTCCAATGCAAACTGAACTGTAGTTTTTACAAATCCCACAACTTCACCTACATCATACCGTTGTCCTTCAAATTCATAAGCATAGACTTGATCATCCTGATTCAGGCGTTCTATAGCATCTGTTAATTGAATTTCACCAGATGAATCTTCTTGTTGAGTTTCAAGATAGTTGAATATTTCTGGAGTAAGAACATATCTTCCCATAATAGCTACTCTAGAAGGAGAAGTTCCTAACTTAGGTTTTTCGATAAATTTATTAACTAAATGCAATCGATTGATTTTTTCTTTAGAATCTATAATTCCGTATCTATATGTTTCTTCATAGGGGACTTCTTGTACCCCGATAACCGATTTCCCTTTATCTATATATTGTTCAGTTAATTGTTTTATTGAAGGAGTTTCTGCTTGAACGATGTCATCACCTAATAAAACTGCAAACGGCTCATTACCTATAAATTGTTTAGCAGTTAAAATTGCATGTCCTAATCCTTTTTGTTCTTTTTGACGTACATAGAATATATTCGCTAACTTTGAAGAGAATTGAACCTTTTCTAACAGTTCGTATTTTTCTTTTTCTTCAAGAGTTAATTCAAGTTCTTTTTGCACATCAAAGTGATCTTCTATAGCTCTTTTATGTTTACCAGTAACTATTATTATATCTTTTATTCCTGCTGCAACTGCTTCTTCTACTATGTATTGAATGGTTGGCTTATCTAATATAGGAAGCATTTCTTTAGGCATGGCTTTAGTAGCTGGCAAAAATCTTGTACCTAAACCAGCTGCAGGTATGATGGCTTTAGTAATTTTTTTCATTTGGTATTCCTTTCAATAACTTAGTTGAGTTTAAAAGAGCTAATGTTTTCTAGATAATTCTAACCAAAAATATATACTAGCCAAATTTCCAATCGAAATTAAACCTCCTTCAAAAAAATAATATAGAAGAAAAATTGCTATAATGACTATCCCAAAAAAATCACTTAAATTTTTATTTAACATTGCAAAAAAAAATTTTTTCGTGAGCATATGTATTATAAATATCCCCCAAGCGAATAGGCCTATTATTCCAATATACTGCAATGTTTCAATATATCCATTAGCAATTACTATTGTGGCTGCAAATCCTTCTCTTTGAGTCCCTGTACCTAAGAGTAAATCCGTAAAAGACTGTCTTAGTATAGGTATCCATGCGTTTAAACGTCCGCTTAATAAATCATTAAAACTCTTAATATTAAATTGGTGGGATGCATTGTAAAGTTTTATAGCCCCTAATGATAACAATAATAATAAGGAAGATATTATAAAAACAACAGCCGTATTTTTATAAACTTTAATTAAAAATAAAGAAAGGTAAATTAGAACTGCTAAGATCGATAAATAAAAACTAGTTCTAGAATTACTTATAAAAATAATGTAAAAACTTAGAATTATATTAAATATTAAAAGAAACCGCACTAATTTAATAGAGTTAAAACTTAAATATCTTAAACTAATTAACAAGCTTAAAAAGCAAAATCTTGCTAACTCATTACTGTTTTTAAAGACACCTAAAAATCTATATCTACCTTCCGTGGATATATAGTAACTTGATGAAAATAGCGAATAATATAAGGAAGGCAAAAGCACTATAATTAAAATAGCAGTCAAAATTGTATAATTAATTATAGTGTGGTATTCTTTAGAAATATTTTTAAAAACCATTTCAGATGATGTAGCAATACTTACTCCAATTACTATATAAATTAAAGTATGAGAGAAATTATCAAAACTGACATTTATAATACTTAAGCTTCCTGTAAAAATTATAAGCAATATTATTAATACGGAATATAAATCTATTTTTATTTTTCTATTTAAATATAAAATTATGAGTGCAAACATTATAAAACTAATGTATTTCATTATATAAAATATATTATTCCCAAAGAATAAGTTATAAAAAGGCATAATAGTACATATAGACAGTATAAAAGTGAAAATAAATAGAGATTGCTGTTTAACTAGTAGTTGTTTATTTTTACAATGTTTAATATTTTCAAATTGTATTTTTTCCATTTAATACAGCCACCTAAATATAAAAATATTAAAAAGTATCGACATAAATTTTTTATATACGTTCATTCTAATATCATATGCTATATACCAATTCCATAGTAAGCTATATTATTGCTTTTGAATTCTAAGCAGTTTCTTCCATCAAAAACTACAGCACGCTTCATATTTACTATAAAATCCTTTTCTTCAAGTTCTTTGATTTCTTTCCATTCTGTAAATACAAAGCATAAGTCAGTTCCTTTTAAACATTCTTGCGGTGTTTTAAAATATTCGAGTTGATCTCCAAATAATTTTTTCACTTTATCGTTTACTATAGGGTCAAAAACATGAATTTTATTGCCTTTATCTAAAAGTTGCTGAATGTTGCTTATAGAAGGTGCTTCTCTGATATCATCAGTATTAGGTTTAAAAGAAAGACCTAAAATTGCAATAGTATTATTTTCTAGGGAATATCCTTTCCTTTTAGCTTTATCTAATAATTTATATTTTTGTCTTTCATTAATATCTACTGTCGAATTGATTGTTAATAAAGAAGAATTATTTCTTTGAGCTGCTTTAATTAGCGCCTTAGTATCTTTAGGGAAACATGAACCGCCGTAACCCAATCCTGCATTTAGAAACTTAGCTCCAATTCGTTCATCATAAGACATACCTCTTGTAACATCTTTAATATTGGCACCTATTTCATCGCTTAAATTCGCGATTTCATTGATGAAAGAAATCTTTAAAGCTAAGAATGTATTAGATGCATACTTTACTAACTCTGCACTAGTTCGATTCATTACTAAAATTGGTTGGTTGAATGGTTCGTAAAGTTTTTTCACTTTATCAACTATTTTTTCATCGTTAATTCCTAATACAATTCTAGATGCATTAAGTGTGTCGTTAATAGCAGTGCCCTGTGCTAGAAACTCCGGATTTGAAATAACGTCAACGGTATAGTCTTTCACTTTATTTTTAATATACTTTTCAATCTTTTCATTGGTGCCGAGAGGTACTGTACTTTTCATTACAATTACAGTATCATTTTGAACATATTTTGTTATCTCATCAATAGCATTATATATATATGTAAGATTAGCATCGCCGTTTTTATCTTCAGGTGTACCAACTGTTATGAACACAAAATCGGCATCTTCAACACATATATAACTTTCTGTAAAAGAAATTCTTTTGTCTTTAAGATTTTTTAATAGAAGATCTTCTAAATTTTCTTCGTAAATAGTTGGCACTCCACTATTTAAAAGCCTGATTTTATTTTCATCTATATCAATACAATGAACATAATTACCAATTTCAGCCAAAGCTATACCCGTAACTAATCCTACATAACCTGTTCCTACAACAACTATTTTAGCCAACGCTCTCCCTCTCTCTTTTACGTATCAATTTTTAAATCATTCTTATAGGCTCTTATTTAATTTTTTGAGTCTTAAGAATATACTTACTGCAAAACCTATCACTCTAAATACCATGCTAAATATTATTGATAATGCCGCTCCTTCTAATCCTAATTTTTCAACTAAGACCATTGTTGAAACAATCATTATTATAAATGAAATTAATATTACTACCATTTGAGTTTTATATAAATTTAACGATAATAGACAATAGTACAATGATCCCGAAATATACCAAAACATCCCAGCTATCATTATTAATAAGGCAAGGGAATCATATCCTTCATATTTTTTTGTATAAACCAATGTTAATATAGATTCTCCAAAAAAGTATGTTCCTATGATTAATATAAGTCCTATTACACTAGCAACGATAACTATAGTACGAAGAGTCTTTTTAAATGCTGAATACATTTTATTACTTATATAAAAATTCAGTTTAGGTAAAAAATATGTCATTACTGCTGCAATAAATATCTGTCCTGAAACCATTATTGTCATTATAGAAGCATAAATTCCTAACTCTTCTATACTTAAAATTTTATCTATCAATATTCTTTGTGCATTAATATTTAATGAATCAAATGTACTTGAAATAGCTAATGGAAGTGCTGTTAATATAATTAATCTTATTTTACTAAAACTAATTTTTGGTCTATCTACATTAAAAGAGAGCTTTCTGAAGTCATATAAAAAAAACAATATAAAATTTGAAATTATGATACCCGCTATTAATAAAACTAAATTGGCTTTAAAAAAAATAGCTACTACAAATATCCATAAGATTAAAAATACAGATCTTATTGTCTTAGAGTAAGCAATTCGATAATGCTCTTCTTTTTTTTGAAAATAAGCATAATCTATTTCAAATACCGATTCAATAAACTTTAAGGAAGCTAATAATAAAATTATAATTAGCGTGTAGGATTCATAATTTAAAATTTTCCCTACTATTAATGAGATGACTATTATCAAACTACTTGACATTAACCTTAAGATAAAATAATCATTAAAATTAGTCTCTTCTTTATTAGTATTATAATGAAGATTTAAACTCATATTCAAAAATACTGTTATTGGTGCTACTATCGCTAACCCTAATGTGTAATTTCCTACATCTACGACATTGCCAAACTTGTTCAAACATATTATTATCAAAAGCTGACTCAAGCCAAATATGAAGTTTGAAATAAATAACTGACTAATATTCTTTATCATGAGAATATTTTAGTATAGCTTTCTGTTATTAATTTATTATTTGCTTTTAAATCATTATTAACTATTTCAAAGGCTGTTTCATATGCAGCATAGGATGTATCATTCATCAATAAAGCTTCATTTAACTTAGTTTTCCATAGTATTTTATCAAGCTCTATTGAAAATCCTAATTTGTTATCATTAATATAATCGGTCCAAGGAGTATTATTACTAATAATAACTGGTTTTTTATATGATATAGCCTCAGCTATTACATGTCCGAAATTCTCATTTAAGGTTGGAAGCACAAAAAAGTCGCAATTCATTGCTTCATTATAAATCATTTCAGGTTTAACACTTCCTAAAAACTCTATTTTTATATTATTAGACAATCGGCTAATTACCTGCTCACATTCTTGAAAATACTCTTTATCCTCCTCAGGACCTATTATTTTTAAACATATCTTCCCATTTATCCCATCTAGTAACTCAAGTAAAAACTTTATGTTTTTCTTCCTACTAATTCTTGATACAAAATATAAATTCAGTTCTTTACTTTTCTTATTATTTACAAACTTATAGCTTGAAACATTTGAGAGATTAGATATTTCATATACTACATTTTTAGGGAAATATTTTTTTATATCTGTAACTTCTTCGCTAGCAGATCCTATAAAATTAACTTCTTTATACAAATTGTATAGAGTCGCTAATTTCAAAAAAGTTCGTTTTTTATTTGATTTTAAAGAGAGAGCTCCTTGCCCTAATTCTCCTCTGGGGGAAACAAATATACTATTTGCTTTGTTCTTTTGAAATAATAAAAATTTTATTGTAGTTGTTGAAAATATACTATTTAAATAAATTGAATCATAACTTTGTAGTTTAATTTCTTCATATGTCGCCTTACTAAAGTCAGTGGAATCATAATATACATTTAGACCTTCAAAATTTGTCCATTGGTCAGCAGGAAGTTTATATACCTCTTTCTCATTTAAGTCATGATTTCTAGTAAGGATATATACATTAAATTTCCCACTTAGTTCTTTTGCTAAATTATAAACAGATTTAATTGGCCCACCTGCTTTATAACCCGGCCGAAAATAATCTGCAATTATTAATATTTTTTTCATTTCTTCCACGTCACTCTATTAATAATTTCTGTGTAACTTTGTACAATCTTAACTACTTTCTCAGATACATTTGTATCAATATAATCATGTGCATCAACATACGGTACTTGATCTTCTTGCATGGCTCTTGCCAGTTCTACTGATTGGACAAGATTGTCATATTTGATGCCGCCGACTATGACTGTTCCTTTATCGATAACTTCTGGTCGCTCAGTTGATGTTCTGATTAATACACCTGGGAATTTCAACATGGATGATTCTTCTGATAATGTCCCACTGTCACTAAGTACAACGAATGCATTCTTCTGAAGATGGTTGTAATCAAAGAAGCCGAATGGTTTAAGCTGCCTAACTAATGGATGAAACTTGAAATTACGTTCTTCGATTTTCTTCCAGCTTCTTGGGTGAGTCGAATAGATCACTGGCAGTTGATATTGTTCTGCGATGTCGTTAATCGCATTCATCAATGAATTGAAGTTCTCTTCGTTATCAATATTTTCTTCACGATGGGCAGATACTAAGATGTATTTTTCTTCTTCAAGTTCTAGTTGTTTTAATACATCACTGTTATTGATTTTATCTGCATACTGTTCCAGCACTTCTCTCATTGGAGATCCTGTTACAAAGATATGTTCTTTCTTAAATCCTTCATCTAATAGGTAACGTCTTGAGTGTTCTGTATAAGGCATGTTGATATCTGATACATGGTCAACAATTTTACGGTTGATTTCTTCAGGAACGTTCTGATCGAAACAGCGATTTCCTGCTTCCATATGGAAGACTGGAATCTTTAAGCGTTTCGCTGCCACTGCGGATAAACAGCTGTTAGTGTCACCGAGTATGAGCAGTGCATCTGGCTGTTCTTCTGCAAGAACGGCATAAGATTTAGCAATGATATTACCCATTGTTTCACCTAAGTCTTTACCGACTGCTTCTAAGTAATGGTCAGGTTCTCTTAGTTCCAGTTCTTCGAAGAAGACCTGGTTCAATGTGTAATCATAGTTCTGTCCCGTATGAACAAGCACTTGGTTGAAGTATTTATCACAGGCTTTGATTGTTGCAGACAAGCGAATGATTTCCGGTCTTGTGCCGACAATCGTCATCAACTTTAATTTATTCATGTTAGACCTCCAGGAAGTATGTATCAGGATTATTCGGATCGAAGATTTCGTTCACCCACATGACTGTGACCATATCGCTGTCACCGAGGTTTTCAATATTATGTGTATAACCGACGGGGATATCAACGACTTCCAGTTTCTCTCCTGAGACGAAGTATTCAATAATATTTTGTTCATCAGGTTTTCGGAATCTGATGACGCCATTTCCTGAAACGACAAGGAACTTCTCATTCTTTGTATGATGCCAGTGATTTCCTTTAGTGATGCCAGGTTTTGAGATATTGACTGAAACTTGTCCTCTGTCCGGCGTTTTCAAAAATTCCGTGAATGACCCGCGTTCATCTTTATGCATGGTCAGTTCGTAGCTGAACTGATCTTCAGGTAAGTAACTTAAGTAAGTGCTGTACAGTGCTTTTTCAAATGCATTATCCAGTTGAGGCAATGTACGATTAGTTCTATCGTTCTTAAAGGAGAGAATCGTATCAGCAATCTGTCCTAAGGTCACTTGGTAGACGTTAGGTACAACTAATTGATTGTTCTTAGATGTAGGGTTTCCGTTCAATGCACGGACAAATTCGAAGATGATGTCATCGATATAGTTCAAAGAGAGTTGTACATTCGGATCATTCACTTGAATTTCTTCATCTCTTGCGACTTTGTAGCAGAAGGTTGCGATGACTGAGTTGTAGTTAGGGCGGCACCATTTGCCAAATAAATTAGGTAGCTGGTATACGTAAATCGTATTACCATTTGTTCTACTGAATTCACGCAGCGTTTCTTCTGCCTGCTTCTTGCTGATACCATACGCATTATCACGTTCAGCCTGAATAGAAGAACTGAACAAAATCGTTGGTTTCTTTGGATTTTCTTTGATAAGTTCAAGCATTTGTTTTAAGAAATCTACATTCCCTGTCTGAAATTCCGCTTCATCAGTCGGCCGATTGATGCCGGCAAGATGGAAGATGAAGTCTGCTGACCCGACAGCTGCTGCTAATTCTTCAGTCGTTGATTGTCGTGTAATCTTTGTAATAATGTTAGTCGTATCTCGTGCTAATTCTGCATATAAGTTCTTACCGACAAATCCATTTGCTCCTGTAATCACTATATTCATCATTAAGCCTCCATGTACTGACTGATTTTCTGACGGTACTGATACTTCTTCAGCTCTTCTCTTACATAGTCAAGTTCCATTAATTTCTCTTTAATCTCATCAATTGTCAGACGGTATGTATTATCAGAATTATAGTCTTCGGCTTTCGTAATATCTTTTGAACCTTCGTTGACATAATTCTCATAATTCAGATCTCTTGAGTCTGCTGGTATACGATAGTAGTTACCCATATCTTCTGCACAAGCACATTCTTCTACAGTCAGTAAGGTTTCATATTTCTTTTCGCCATGTCGTGTACCAATGACTTTAATCTCATTGTCTGCTTCAAATAGTTCCTTTAATGCAAGTGCGAGTTCGCCAACAGTTGATGCAGGAGACTTCTGCACCATAATATCTCCTGAATTCGCATGCTGGAAGGCATGAACAACGAGTTCTACTGCTTCTTCAAGACTCATCAAGTAACGTGTCATGACAGGGTCTGTAATTGTTAACGGCTGCTTCTTATTGATCTGCTCGATGAATAACGGAATGACCGATCCTCGTGACGCCATGACATTACCGTAACGTGTGCCGCAGATTAAAGTTTGGTCAGGGTCAATAGTCCGGGATTTCGCGACGAAGACTTTCTCCATCATTGCCTTCGAGATACCCATCGCATTGACTGGGTAAGCTGCTTTATCAGTCGATAAGCAGATGACTTTTTTGACTTTGTGTCTGATTGCACTGTTCAATACATTCTCTGTTCCTAATATATTGGTCTTTACTGCTTCAATCGGGAAGAATTCACATGACGGTACTTGTTTAAGTGCTGCTGCATGGAAGACATAGTCGACACCGGGCATGGCAGTATCGACACTCTGGGTCTCGCTGACATTACCGATATAGAATTTTAACTTCGGATGGTTATATTTCTTACGCATATCATCCTGTTTCTTCTCATCACGGGAGAATATTCTGATTTCTTTAATATCGGTATCAAGAAATCTTTCCATGACTGCATTGCCGAAAGATCCTGTTCCACCGGTAATCAATAATACTTTATCTTTAAACACTTCATCACCTGCTTCAATTATTCAATCCTAAACTCTTTCTTTCTCTCCGTAGTAGTAGTAATAATCTCCGTCCTCTTTCTTATCGAGGTCGTTGATTACAACACCAAGTATTCTTGCTGTACTCTTCTCAAGTTCATTTTTTGCATCGATGACTTTTTCTCTGTGTGTCTTTTTAGAATTGACGACGAGCAATGTCCCGTCAACTAAGTGACTTAGTACTTTGGCATCTGTCACTGCGAGTACCGGTGGTGTATCAAGGAGGATGATGCCGAATGATTGATCCAGCTGTTCGAGTAACTGTTCCATTGATGTAGATGCCAGCAGCTCAGCGGGGTTCGGTGGTACGGGTCCTGCTGATATGAGATAAAGGTTTTCCTGGTCTGTTTCCTGTACTGCTGAGTTGATGTCAATCTGTCCTGCAATTAAGTTAGAAAGACCTTTGACGTTCAGTTTCCCGAAGATCTTATGCTGCGTTGGTTTTCGCATGTCGGCATCGATAAGTAATGTTCGGTGTCCTGCCTGTGCGAATGATGCAGCAAGGTTGGCTGCTACGGTTGATTTTCCTTCTGCCTGCTCTGAAGATGTAATGAGTAGTCTTTGGATGTCGACGTCTGCTGATGTGAACTGGATGTTCGTTCTTAATGTTCTGAACTGCTCTGAGACAACTGATTTCGGACGGTTAATAATTTCTAGTTGATTAATGGGTTCTCTTTTCTTGTTAAACATCATACGCTCCTACTTCTCAATCGTGTAGATCTTACCAAGCGTCGGTAACCCTACATACTTGTCGATTTTTTCTTCCGTATTCAAGCGGTTATCAAGCATTTCTCTCAAGAACGCTATCGCTGTTCCAAGAATCAGTCCAAGTAGTGCTGCAATCGCAATGTTCATCAGCGGTCTTGGCTTGATCGGGTCTGCTGCTTCGTTCGGGTCTGCTTTAGCGAAGACTGATAAGTTATCAACACCCATGACACGCTTGACTTCTTGCTGTGCAATGACCGCCAGTTCATTCGCGACTTTCGCATTTTCTTTTCTGTTCTCACCGGTCACATTGATTTTCATCAGCTGCGAATCCGCTTCACTCGTTACAGTGATTCTCGGCTGCAGTGACTTCTCTGAGACATCAAGTCCTAAGTTTTTAACGACTTGCGATCGGATGACTTTCGAGTTAATCATCTGACTGTATGTATTGATGAGCTGTAAGTTCGTCTGTACCTGCCCTGGGTTATTATAGACGTCTGCTTCCTTGCCTTTCTGGTTGACAATAACCTGCGATTCCGACTGATAGACCGGCTTCATCAGCAGTGTTGACACGAGTCCTGCGATCAATGCGAAGGTCAGCATCAAGCCGAGTATGAGCTTGAAGTTCTTCTTCAAGATCTGCAGCACTTCTTTTAAATCAATGACTTCTTCCATAGTTCCTCCTCATAAGAGATAAAGTTTAAATTAACGGTTACATTTTCTCACTACTTACTATCTTAGAACTTATCGCATTTATTATCAATTATGAATTTATAGACAACAATACTTTTTTCCATAATGCATTATATGTATTATGGAATATATTTTTTATCCTCAATTAGTAATAATACATGGAAAATGTCTTCTTGAAAATACTATTTTGTCGCATAATTATAAAGTTTATGTAAATGTACATAAACTGATAAATGGAGTGCTTTTCCAGCACAAAAAAAGAACCTGTTGGTTATAGGTTCTTAAGCATTCAGTTGATGCATCGCTTCCAGCTGATAACTTTCCACCAGCGTGCCGAAGTCTTTCACCAGCTCTTTCACATACTCTATATGATTCTCACGAATAGAGAGTTCCACTGTTCTCTCATCCATCGGTAATCTTTCTTTATTGATCAACTTCATATCATACAGATTCTTCACTGCTTTATTAATCTGATTCGGCTTCATCAGTTCACTCTGTATAATACTCCGTAATTGAATTGATTCACTTTTAAATATAATAAGGAGCAGCTGGAATTCGTAGATGCTCAAGTTATGTTGTTCTGTAAATTCGTTTACAAGCTGATAGTCTCTACCCAGATGTTCATAGAAGTTAATCGATGTTTCTAGTTTCCTTTTTATCGGCATATCTTTACCTTCCTTCTCTTCAAAATTACCAGACACTTATAAGTGATGTACATATATTTTATCCTAATCGCGCTAGATTTACTATAATTTAGTTTAATTTACCACTAGTGTTGCATAAATAAATACAGAATTTTCTGAACTTTTATTTTCTACGAAAATTTAAAAATTGAAAACACCTAAACAGAGGTAGCGATCATCCATTTTTTTACTGATGTAATTACGTAATAAC
>NZ_SCWB01000023.1 GCF_004359545.1 Macrococcus lamae | reverse complement strand
AAGAAATGGTCCGCAGGCTTTATTCCCAACTGGTCATTAGTCATGAACCAGCTTCTTCTTCATGAACAGATTAAGGACAGAGTGGTTAAGTATATGGAGTAACTTACACACTTAACTTGACACACCCTAGGAGAACTAATTTAACTTAGTTCTCTATTTTTAACTGTTCAATGATAGAAGAAACCACCACATCAACAGTCTGATCAATAGTCTTTATTGGTTGCCAAATTTCGTTTTGATTAAAAGCTCTAAGGCATCTGTCAATCTGCTGGTAAGGCCATGAACCAATATAATCGCCCCGCGTAATCAATCTGTTTTTAAGAGTTTCTTTGTCTGCAACGAGCAAAAATCGTTTAATAATAGTTTGATCAATATCACGAGTAATCTCATAATAATATTTTTCGTTTGTAATTGTCATGGGTATAATAATGACACCTGAATATTGACTTACAAGCTTATTTAACATCAATCGATTGATCTTACGCCATTCTTGGTAATCTTGAAAATCTGAAAGTTTTAACTCAGAAGGTATGACATGATTAATAAAACTAGCAGCTTGTTCGGGATCAAAGAGATATGAATTAGGAAGAGCTCTTTGCAGTTCTTCGGCTATCGTTGTTTTACCAGCTCCAAAAGCACCGTTAATCCAAATAACTCTTATTTTATTTGTCATTATAATCATCCTGATTAGAATATTGTACATTTCTCAACTCTTTAGTTTCTACGTCATAACTATAGATATCTGGCATTTTCATACTCGACCATTGTTGATAACCAAACTGTTTATCAGTAAGATGATGAAAAAGTATGGCAAATGCTGTTCCATGACCACAGATAATGGTGTTACCTGCTAATTCTTTTTCAATTCGATTATAGGAACTTATTAGACGGTTATAAACATCATTTAATGATTCCCCGTCCTGCCTTTTATAATCAAAGTCTTTCCATTGCTGTTCAGCATATACATTAAAATCATCTATCCAAGAGCCGATTTTTCTCTCGTGAAAATTATCTATTAGATTGATCGGTAAGTCTAAAAAGAATGCTGTGGGCTCAATAGTATGAATGGTTCGTTGATAGGGGCTGCTGTAAATCGCTTGGATGTTTTTATCAGTGAAGAAGTTTTTAATCTTATCTGCATCTTCATGACCTTTGGCGGTTAACGGAGCCGTTTCATCAGTTTTAATCGATACATCTCGCTCAGCATGTCTGACGAAATAAATAATAGACATTGGGTTACCTCGGATTTTTAAATTTGTTTCATGAGAAACATTTATTACACTTTTATTATTAATAGTTCTTCATGGTATAATATCACTAAAGATGATCAGGTTTTTATATTAAAACGCAAGTCAATTTAAGAACAAGAGCCTGTAAATAAAATGGTGAATAGGATTGAGGAATATGTATATCCATAGCAAAACACTTCTGTTTTGGCTGAATATCATCTTTATTTTTTTAATAATATGTTCATTTATAGGATACGCAACAGATTATATTTCTGAAGGGTCTTCAAAACTATATATATTAGGGTTAATTTTTATCTGGTTGGTTTTACGAGAACTAGTAAAACAAGATGATTAGATGAATAATCATAAATATATCTAATAATACTAAGGGCAGCGTGTAAAGATAAAGATAATATTTAATTTTCTTTGATTTGATAAATTGTTTATTCTCATCAAAAATATTTGTATAAGTCATATAAACAAAAAATAGCAGTCCTATTGACATCATTAAAATGGTTTGGGAAGTAAATGATAAATAATGAGTAATTGATAGGTAGTATATAATGAAAGTTCCGATAAATACAGATGTCTGATAGATAAGATATGCTAAATTTTCAAGCTTCATTGGATAAGCCTCCAGAAATATTAGTACGGATCATTTGATATAAAACGTTATTCTCGAAAGACATGACAGACAATTATAATTATATACTATCTTATTAAAGGAGAGATATTATATGCAGATTATCCAAAATTCTAAAGGTTACGAAATACTAGCAATCATATTCGATCGTAGGATAAGTTTCAAAGATAAAGTTGATAAAATAATCGAGATTTCTTCTAGGAAGAATAGTGACCTTTAAGCCAGTTCATGGAAACTGGTTTTTTTGCTTAAATCAATTAAGATATTTAAAACTTTAGTGAAGGAAAGGTGGCCGTCCTATGATTGACTATGAAATACTGCATCTTAAAAACGAGTATCGGGTAAACGGAGATTATATAAAAGTTCTTCATCCTGATTTTCGAGAAATCGGTGCATCTGGGAGAATGACAACAATGTCTGATTATCATGGCTTGAAGTTGCCACCTAGCGACCTTGAAGTATTGGATTATAAAGTGACTGAATTATCAGAGGGATGTAGACTCTCAACCTATACTTTGGTTGATAAAATGGATGGCAGAAAAACGAATAGGAGTTCTATATGGGTGACTTATGACAACGACTGGAAAATGATATTTCATCAAGGGACTGTGGTTAATTAAATTAATTTTTAACAGGGTATCTGAAATTATAGTTATCGCTTGTTTACTGGTTGGTCATTCGATACCTATAATGAGATATATAAAATCAAAATTGAGCTGTAAAAGCAGAGTGCTACATATGCTGCTTCTACAGTTCTTTTTAAATTGCTTATTAGATAAAAACAGTTTATCTATAAAATAAAGACTTGATGTATTTACGTAAATACATAATAGTGTATAATGTAATAAAGGAGATGATCTCATGTCTAATTATCAATACAAAACTAACAATCAATCAAATCACAGTATTATTAAAGAACAAAAACTTTGGAAGACTGGTAATAGCGTTGTTGTAACTATGCCAAAGGAAGTACTAGAGCATTTTAATGTAAGTACAGGGGACAGTTTGACATTTATCATTAATGAAGACAAAGTAGAAGTCGTAAAGAAAGAATATACAGATCTAGATATACTGAAGCTTGTCGATAGAACAATGGAACGTCATGGAGAAATCATTGAAGGATTAAAAGACAGATGATTATTTATTTGACAGAAAAACAAATAGCAGCGATTAATTACAAATTAATCTTAGAAACATCACCCGCAGAACAAATCGGCGTTAAAGTGCCGGAAGCATTAAATATGACTGTTGAAAGTCCGAAGCAGGAAGTATTCGGTACAGAAGTTTATCCAAATTTATTGCTTAAAGCTGCAAATCTTTATCGCAACATTGTGATGAAACATATCTTCTTTAATGCGAACAAAAGAACCGCATTTACTTGCCTTGAAATTTTTCTGTACATCAATGGTGTGAAAATCAAAGTACCTACTGAAGAAGGTATTGAATTTACTGTTAAAATTGCAGTTGATCATTTGGAAGAAGAAGAAATAGCTGAATGGATAGAAAGACATATCGAAAAATAAAAAGTGATAATTATTAATGCTAATTTAAACATTTACACTAAAGGAATGAACTCAAGATTAGTAAAAGTAAAGCAGCATCTCAGATAACTGAGTTGCTGCTTATTGGTAAATTACAGATATTCACAGCTTCTCACTTTAGAAGTTGCATCGTTTTCAAAAAGTAGATTAAATATGATGAAGCGGCGATAAAAAGAAGTATGCCGAGCACTAGAGGCTTAGTGACATAATTATCTGGCAGCATTATAATAATGCCGACTATGATAGGTAATGCTAAACCGACAAATGAGTATACTGCCTTCAAAGACTGGTAAGTGACAAAGGATAGCCCTTCGTCGTTGTCGTTGAGTTCTGGGAACAGATGCCGTGATAATTTAAAGTCTTTAACCCGACGTTTGATTCTCATATAATAAATTCCCATCGCTATTAACAATAATAGATTTAATAGAATGGCACCGAGCATGATGTAAGAGAAATTAATGCCATACTTCATAAAATCAATATTCACTGAAAATAATGTATCTCCGTCATCAATTTTCCACTCTGAGACTATAGCAACGGGAATGATCAATGTCGCGAGTGCTACGATACTGAAAAATTGAATCAATGGGTAATACAATCTGATTTTATTTTCTTCCATACTACTCATCCTCCAATGTAAATAAGTCTTCAACAGTGCAGTCAAATTCACGGCAAATTTTAAGAACCAATGTAATAGATGGTGAGAACGTACCTTTTTCAATGAACCCGATCGTCTGGCGTGTAACGTTAACGCGGTCTGCAAGTTCAGATTGACTCATGCCTTCCCTTGCTCGAAACTCCTTTAAACGCGATTTTAGTTTCACTTCTTCATCTCCTCAAACAAAATGTACAATATTTTTAACATAATGTAAAGTATTTATAACATCAATGCTAACAATTACTGTAAAATGATAGTTTTTCTTAATATGACAGTTTAAAATAAATTTAATACCTATATTTTAAAGAAAGATATCAAAGGGGGAAGGTAGATGAGTAAAAAGGAATATTACGATAGCATTTATTTTAATTTTGCTGACGATTGCAGGATTTATTATCTATTGGAACATTAGCTATGATTATCCGGGTATGACTGATCAAGAAGCACGTGAAGTTGAGCAATCTCATTTTGCGACAATAGATGAAGCGAAGAGATATTTGATGGAAAAAGTACAAGAAAGTGACGGATCAAATGGTTATACACTTAATCTTTCAAATGATAAAAAACACAAAGATTATGTAGTGATAGTAAGCAATATCGCTGAAGATAAAAATGATGTTCAATTATATACTGTAGCTTCACTGTCTCCTGATAAAGATGGATATAAAGTTAAAATATTAAATAAGAACGTTGAACTGAGCCGACAAGCTATACCGACAACAGATGAGTTCACCATCAATGAAACCGTTTATAGCTACTATATCGGTCCTGAAAAAGACAACCCTTTTGCAGACGATGCCCAGGGTGTCTATAGTCCAGACAACAATTATAGAATAACGTTTAGTTCAGAAGGCTTCTGAATATAAAAAACGACTGAAAGCTTTGCTTTCAGCCGTTTACTTTTATGCAGGTACTTCTGCACGTTTGTTACTGTGTTTACGAACAGCTGCTGCGAGTAATGCAGAAGCTAAGCCGAATGATGCGAATCCAATCATTACAATGACTGGTGTATTTAGTGTTAAATCTTTGTGTAAATAAATCAGTTCCCGTAATCCATCTGCGTAGAAGTTGAACGGGTTCCATGATAAGACGTATTTCTGATAGAAATCGCTCAGCATTTGTTTCGGTAATGTTAACATCTGCATGCTAAAGAATAATAGCAGTACGAATAATGGGATTGCTTTCATACCGAGCCATGCCATGACACCAAGAATCAGCATGATGAATCCAAACATAGAGATAGCGATAAATATCGTTGTCTGAGTAATATCAGGCATATAGAAGTCCAGCACTTGAGTGATAAACCATACACCGAGAATACTTGAAACAACCGCTGCGAGTGCAGCCATTAATGCTTGCATGAATGTTGCTTTCAGACGTTCTCCTTGAGTCACTAAACCTGAAGTCCGGAATGCGAAGAAGAGAAGTACACCTGTAACGAGTGAACCCATCCAGATAGGTGTGAAGAGCAGCATTCCTGCCATACCATTCGCTTGATGATCTTTAATTTTGTTCAATGTGGTATGTTTAACTGTCACAGGATTCATCAGTTTATCCATATCAGTTGCTGAAACTTTGATGTTATTGTCACCGAGTTGAGTGACTGCCTGTTTACTGGTCATCTTATTGATGTTCTCACCCATGCCTGACAGCATGTTATCACTGATTGTAGCAGCCTGGCTGGATGCGCCTTGATTGATGATGACATCTAATTGCCCTTTTTTCACTGTGATAGGTTTCAATAAATCAGCATTTTCTTTTTGCATCTGCTTCATTTTTTTCTGCATGTCTTGAGCGATTTTCTGTGCTTGCTGAGGTGGAATCGCACCACTTGCAACTTTTGCTTTCAGATCAGCTTGTGCTTTTTGTGCCTGTGCTTTCGCTTCAGCTTTTTTTGCTGTTTGAATTTCATGACGCATAGCACTTGTTGCATTTTCTGTAAAATTCGCTGGAATAACGATGGCACTATAGTAATCGTTATTGTCGAACCCTTCCTGCAAATCTTCTCTATTCGATACATCAATGAAATCCACTGTTTCATTTAAGTCTTTGTTGTCTTTGATGTTGTCAGTGAAAGTCTGCCCAATGTTCATATCTTTACCTTGAATATCAAGTCCTTTGTCCATATTGACAATAGCAATCGGTAAATCTTTAGGCTTTGGATTGAATGCCGGGAAGAAGGCGAGAGACATAATCCAGATCAATATAGAACCAGCAATAAGGGGAAGATAGAAAAGCTTGTTTTTAATAATATTCATTGTAACCTCCTAAATAAACACGATGTTGATTAATGACTACCTTGTATATTATAATACGTCTGAAATAGAACACAATAGTCAATACTAACTAAAGCGTTTATTAATAAACATTTTATAACATTGTGTTCATTAAATAAGAAAGAAGATGGAAAGATGGAAGACCGTCGAATCAGAAAGACAAAGGAAAGTGTGAAAACTGCTTATTTAGAATTGATGAGAGAGAAACCATTCAAGGATATTACAGTAAATCAGATTACTGAACGTGCGGATATAAATAGAGGAACATTCTATCTTCACTACCTGGATAAATTTGATTTAAGAGATCAGCTAGAAACAGAAGTGTTGCAGCAGTTAGAACAGTGCTTGTCAGAACGAAAAATGGAAAACCTTCTTGCCGGTACTAAAAATTATTCAATAGAACTGATTGAATTGATTCTGCAGGTCATTATAGATAATAAAGAATTTTTTGAGATACTGTTGATTTATCAAGATATTGGATTGCCTCAGAAGTTCTCCAGAATTATAAGAGATAATATAGAACGACAGCTCGAATTTCCTCAATATCTCGATATTGTTCCTATTAACTATTATTTTGCGTTTATCGTGAATGCACAGACGGGTCTGATTAAAGAATGGGTAAAAAACGGAATGAAAGAATCTAAGTATGATGTTGCATCCTATGCTTATACGTTAGCTTATAAAGGACCATTGAATTTAATGCAAAATTATTTGAAAACACAAGGTTAATATAAAAGATAGCAGCGATGATATGGGTTATATCATCGCTACTCATTTATGATTTATATCCATTTATTTTAATAAGTCTCAAACTATTAAGCGTGACAATCAGAGTGGCGCCTATATCTGAGAAGATGGCGATCCATAACGTTAGCCAGCCAGGTATGACTAGCAGCAAAGCAATCAACTTAATGATTAATGAGAAGGTGATGTTCTGTTTGATAATGGTGAGAGCTTTCTTGCTTAACTTAATGGTATAAGGAAGTTTCTTCAGGTCATCAGACATCAAAGCGATATCTGCTGTTTCAAGTGCTGTATCTGTACCTGAGCCACCCATGGCAATGCCGATATCTGCAGCTGCAAGTGCCGGTGCATCATTCACGCCGTCACCGACCATAGCCACTTTACGGTCTTTCTTAATCTCACGAATAATATTGAGTTTATCTTCCGGCAGCAAATTAGCTTTCACTGCTGTCAGACCTGCGCGCTGGCCGATCGCTTCACCTGTTCGTTGATTATCGCCGGTCAGCATCATTGTATTTAATTTCATATGCTTTAATTCCTGCAGTACATCAACCACTTCAGGACGTAATTCGTCAGCTACGGCAATGATTTGTTCTATAGTTTCACTACCAAATAACATCACTGTTTTTCCTTCAGCCTCAAGCTCTGACACTCGAGGATCAATTTCTTTTCCTAAAGATTCAAAGAGAGAGGGACTGCCGATGTAGTACGTTTGACCATCGATATCTCCGCGTACGCCTTTACCTGTAATGGATTGGAAATGGTGAATCGCTACTGATTGATAATCAAGTTCTTCAGCCTCAGCTTTTTTAATGATAGCTGAAGCCAGTGGATGCTGGGAACCGTTCTCTAATGCTGCAGCTTTAACTAATACACTGCGGTCATTCGGTATTATGTCTGTGACGACAGGAATACCAGCTGTCAGCGTTCCCGTCTTATCAAAGGCAACAGTATCAATATGGCCAGCCTCTTCAAGATGGATGCCTCCTTTAATAAGAACCCCATTGCGGGCGGCATTACCGATTGCCGTGACAATAGCTACAGGAGTTGAGACGACAAGTGCACAAGGACAGCCGATAATCAATACGGCAAGCCCTTGATAAAGCCAGTCGTGCCAATTAGCTTGTAAGAATAGAGGAGGAATGAGCATCACTAAAATCGCGATGATAATAATCGCTGGTGTGTAATATTTTGCGAATTTATCTACAAATGCCTGCGATGGTGCACGTTCAGCCTGAGCTTCTTCCACAAGATGAATGATTTTTGAAATCGTTGTATCTTCGACAAGTTTTGTTACTTTAACTTCAATAAGACCTTCTTCATTCAATGTTCCTGCAAATACTTCGTCATTTACCTGCTTGGTCACCGGGACACTTTCACCTGTAATGGCTGCCTGATTGATGGTCGAAGTACCTTTGATGACCATTCCATCCATCGCTACCTTTTTCCCCGGCTTTACAATCATAATATCCCCAACACGAATCTCTGCAACATCCATGATTTGTTCCGTTGAATCTCTGCGTATCAGAGCTTCAGAAGGTGCCACATCCATCAGCAGATTGATGGATTGACGTGCTTTATCCATAGAATAGCGCTCCAGTGCTTCACTGACAGCGAACAATATCACTACCGTAGCCCCTTCCTGCCATTCTCCAATTAAAGCCGCTCCTATGACAGCAATAGTCATCAATGTATTCATATCGAATTTCAGTCGTAAAAGATTGGTGAAACCGGTAATAAATAATGAATAGCCGCCGATTACTATCGCTGTTAAATAACCGCAAGTTGTGATGATGTGATTTTCCCCGAGCGTATACGAGAGAAGAAAGCTGATAATTACGATGATGGCTGCGGCATAGACAGGATAATTTTCTTTTTTCTTCCAGAAGCTTTCTTTTTCCACTTTCAGCTCCCTGACATCTCTGACTTTTACATTATCAAAAGCTCCAGCTTTCTCCATTTCGGCAATAGTTGCATCGCCTGTTATATAAATTTTCGCAGCAGCATGATTTACTTCAGCATTTTTCACACGTGGAAGCGACTTTAAATTTTCTTCGAAAGTTTTAGCGCAGCTGGAGCAGGATAGATTCTGGATTCTATAGGTCTTTTTTTCAGTAGTTTCACTCATAATGATTCCTCCATATGCGCAATGGTCATCAATATAATTTGTTTGACATGATCATCATCCAGCGAATAATAAACCATTTTACCTTCACGTCGGGACTTTAAAACCCCTTGTTTATATAAAATTCTTAGATGTCTCGAGGCATTGGCAATCGACAATTCTAAAATACATGCAATATCACAAACGCATAACTCTTCAGTTGTGCTTAAAGCGCTGACAATCTTCGAACGATTTTCATCAGCGATTGCCTTTAGAAAGGTTGTCACTTTGGACATAGGTAGACGTGCAAGCTCGGATTTCACAGTTTGAACCTTATCTTCATTGACACATACGATGTCACACGTATCAGCCGTCATCTCATCATCTCCTTATTCAATGAATGAATTGATTGTAGTATAAACAACATTTCAATATCAGTCAATTATATAATTGAATGTAAAAGTATCGTGACCATAGTAAAGCGTCTGAATCGGTGCAAAGTGATATGATAGAGTTAATGAGCCATAGATCATGAGGTGACGTAATGAAAGTACTGCTAGTGGAAGATAATGAAACGTTAGGTGGATTTCTGAGTGATATATTGAGACTGAAGAACTATACAGTTGAATGGCTGCAAGATGGAACGGATATCGAACTGTATTTTGAAGCAAGTGACTATGATATTGTGCTGCTGGACTGGATGCTGCCTTCCGTTTCGGGCGTGGAAATCATCAGAATACTGCGGGACAGAAAGATTGAGGTGCCGATTATTATGCTGACAGCTAAATCTGAACTTGAAGACAAAGTTGAAGGCCTGACGATAGGTGCGGATGATTATTTGACGAAACCATTTGAAATGGATGAACTCGAAGCACGGATGTTAGCAGTCGTTAAACGCTACCAGATGATTCATCATAATCATAAGCAGTTAGGTCACGTCACTTTTGATTTAACGAAACATTTATTCGTAGTCAAGCGTGAGACGCTCGAACTTACCCATAAGGAATATCAGTTGCTGGAACTATTATTTCTCAATCATACTGTGTCACGGGAAATGATTCTTTCAAAAGTCTGGAATAGCGATCAGTTCGTAGGAGATAACAACATTGATGCACTGATAAGACTGCTGAAAAAGAAATTAAACCAATATGACACAGGACTCGCTGTAAAAAGTATCAGAAATATCGGATACAAATTGGAAGTGACTATATGAAGCCTTATGATTTCAGGAAAGTCTTTATTAAATATGTCATTCTATTATCAGCCCTGCTGTTATTTATCTATATAGCAATTATTCTGACCTTTAACTGGCAGGTTAATCAGGAGATTCATGAGTCGTCGACAAAAGAATTAAAGAGTGTACAAAATGCACTCGACAATAAACAGAGCATCAATGAAGGACATCCTTACTTAGTCGTCAGAAACGGACAAATCATCAAAAATCATACCCGTTTTTCTAAGACTCTATTGACAGACCAACTCATAAAGAGGCAGCAACAGTCTTTTATGTGGAATGTTGAAGGGTATAACTTTCAGATCAACAGTGGCAAGCTGCAGGATGGTTCTCGTGTGTATAGTCTGCTTGATATGTCGGATTACGAGGAAACAAAGACGCTGTTATTAAATCTGCTGCTAGTATTGATGGTTCTGACTTTAATATTGAGTCTGGGGGCAGCTTATTATATTGCAGTGAAGCCGATTAGAGCGTACGAGAAGATGCTGGCAGAACACAGGAAATTTATTCAGAATGCGTCACATGAATTAAAGACACCCATTGCTGCGATTTCATTGGGAGTTGATTATGTAAAAGCTCTGGATTCGGCACATCTTTCTGCTGGAAGCAAAGAAGCACTGGAAAAAATAAAGAACGAAGTCAATTATACGCAGCAGTTGATTGTCAAAACATTACACATTGCAGCGGATGAGGATATAAGGCTGATTGATGTAGCTGAAGTGCTGAATGATGTTGTTAAGCAGCAGCAGTCGCTTCAAGGAGCGGACATCACTGCACATTATGAACAGCCGCTGGAATACCGGGCTTCTCCTGTCGTTGTGAAACAGATGGTAACGATATTGATAGATAATGCGGTCAAGCATAATGACAGGGACATCCAGATTAATGTAGCAGCTGAAAAAAATAAAGAAGGATTGCGTATCGAAGTCAGTGATAATGGACGTGGCATCGAAGCACGTCATATCAATCGTATATTTGACCGTTATTACCGCGGGGATACACGTGCTGCAGGTACAGGGATCGGACTGGCACTGCTGAAAGATTTAGTACAGCAGGCTGGTGGCACCATTGAAGTGAAATCTCAGCAGAATAAAAAAACAAGCTTTATCTTAAAAATATAAGATAAAGCTTGTTTTTTCAGTTTCATTTCAGTTTTACTCGTTATATTAAAGCCATCAAATAAAAGGAGTTGATTGGCAATGGAACATAAAGAACAGATGACCGCGGCGAAATTGTTTAACAAGGTCCCTCAAATCACAGTGTTTTTCTGGCTGATTAAAATATTATGTACGACTGTCGGAGAAACATTTGCTGACTTTATTAACTTTAACATCGGACTTGGACTGACTGTTACTACGGTGATTATGGGAATAGCATTAGGTATTGCATTGTTCTTCCAGTTCAAGTCAAAGAAATACGTGCCGGCAGTCTACTGGATCACCGTTGTGTTACTCAGTGTTTTCGGTACGCTTGTCACTGATAACTTGACAGACAATATGGGTGTGCCTCTTGAAGTGAGTACTATCGTCTTTTCACTATTACTAGGACTGACATTCCTCGGCTGGTATTTAATCGAGAAAACATTGTCTATCCATTCAATATATACCCCTAAGAGAGAAGTATTCTACTGGCTGACAATTTTATTCACCTTCGCCTTAGGCACTGCAGTCGGAGATTTATATTCTGAGCAATTAGGTTTCGGCTATTTGAATACAGGAATTGGCGTGCTGGTCATTATTGGACTCGTCTACTTAGCCTACCGAACAATTAACTTGAACAGTATTCTTGCATTCTGGATTGCTTATATATTAACAAGACCTCTCGGTGCATCACTCGGAGATTTATTATCCCAACCGAAAGCAAATGGCGGGTTTGGTTTAGGCACGACTGTAACAAGTGTCGTCTTCCTGGCTGCTATTTTAGGCATCATCATCTATCTGGCTGTTTCCAAAATTGATAACAGCAATGAGCAGGATGTAGCAGAAGCAGTCGTTAAGGGCGAATCCTCCAGACAAGTATTGATGCAGACAATTAGCGTCATTGCGTTGTTCCTTATTGTAGGCATCGGCGGATATCAGTGGCGGATGCATAGCGTCGCGCCGACACAAACAGAAACTTCTCTTACTGGACAGCTTGATAAATTCGTTTCGCTTGAAAATCAGTTGAATCAAGATGCAGCGAAGAAAGATTACAGCGCAGTGAAGAAGGATGCAGATCAATTGGAACATGACTGGGATGCAGATGAACCGAAACTTCGGGCAACGGACAGTAAGGGCTGGACTAAAGTAGATGTCACTATCGACAGTGTCTTATCATCAGCACGTACCTCGCACCCGGATGCAGCAAAAATCAACCAGTCAGTTACATCTTCTGAACAAGTAATCAATAAAGTCAATCAATAATAAAGTGACAGAGAATGGCCGTGATGTATCGGACTTTCTCTGTCTTATTTAATCGTTTCCAAGGAGGATTCATGATGACGGAACCAGGCATGAACAGATGGACAGTTCATTTACTACTTTTTATAACTTTGGCACTATTTATCACGATGACTATAGGACTTGAGCTTCATATACATATATTTCATAGCATCGACTTAATCACCTTTAAGTGGTGGCTCAGTCATTTCGGAGAACCTCAGATGAACTTTAGAAGTGGAATTGTAACAGGGTATTTCACGTTCTTCGCTAAATATTTCGATATTGCAACTGTTGTAGCATTGACCATTTTTACAGCGGCACTCTTTGCCTGGCGCAAGTACTATGCCTTCAGTGTCTGGCTGCTGACAGTGGTTGCAACGGGAGGGTTGATTGGGATTGTATTTAAAGGAATGTTCCACCGTGCACGTCCTTATGACCATCTTTTGTTAGATACAGGTTATTCATTTCCAAGCGGTCATTCCTTATCCAGCAGCTTGTTCTTTATTATTATCCTGTTCGTTATGCTGCCGCACCTTAAAGAAAAATATCAAGTGTATAAACCGGTGATTTACATCGTTTCAACAATATCCTGGTTAAGCATCCTTATTAGCCGTCTGTATTTCCATGCACATTTCCTGACCGATGTTATCGGCGGTGTTGCATTCGGTATATTCTGGGTCATGTTATTTGTCTGGTTATATCAATGGCTGTTTGATCCGGTGATTTCGAAACTCATGCATTCTAATAAGTCATTTCAGATGGTGCAATCTTAAAGGAGGATGACGATGTCATTAATTACACATATCATTGATTTTATGCTGCATATTGATCAATATTTGATCGATATCGTTAAACATTACGGAACGTTAACATATGGTATATTGTTTCTTATGATATTTATGGAAACAGGGTTTGTCGTCACACCTTTTTTGCCGGGAGACTCCTTGCTCTTTGCAGCCGCTGCCCTTGCGCCTCAACATGCTTTAAATATCTGGCTGTTATTCATTGTCTGTACTGCGGGAGCGATTATCGGAGACACAGTCAACTATCATATTGGTAGAGCCGCAGGAACAGGAATCACCCGCAGTCCGAGAGTCGGACGATTCGTTAAAGAAGAGCATATGACAAAAGCAACAGAATTTTTCAATCGATATGGTGGGAAGACCATCATCATGGCACGGTTTATGCCGATGATCAGAACATTCATCCCATTCGTAGCTGGAGCAAGTCATATGAAATATCGTGATTTTATCACTTACAATATCATTGGAGCTGCTGTATGGGTAGCAGTATGTCTATGTTTTGGATTCTTCTTCGGTAATATCAAAATCGTCAAAGATAATTTCGAGATTGTACTGATTCTCATTATCGTCATATCATTATTACCAGCAGTTATCAGCGGTATCAATGCATGGCGTCATAATAGAAATCATAATGTTAAATAAAGAGAGTCGGGAACATTTCTGTTCCAGACTCTCTTTTCGTTAGAAAAATATTATTTCAATTTCAATAAATGTTCAGCATTCTTATAAGTGATTTTTTCGAGTTCAGCTTGAGTCAGTCCAAGTTCACTTAAGAAAGTTCCGAGATTTTCAGGTTTTACATATGGATAATCAGCAGCATAAAGAATACGATCGATACCAATTTCAGCTTTGACTAAGTCAAATTGTGGTTTAGTCAGCATGCCGCTTGGTGTGATGTAAAAGTTATTTTTGAAATAATGGCTGACTGGATGTGCGAGGTGATCAGCTGATAGAATGACATCCATTCGTTCAAAGAAGAACGGTGCGAACTCTCCCCAGTGCCCGATAATAATCTGTAGATTAGGATAACGGTCGAATACGCCGCTCAATAACAGACGAATCGCCTGGATACCCACTTCAACGTGCCAGCCATAGCCGAATGCTGAGAAAGAAGCGGCAGTTTCCTCTGAATAAGCTTCACTCTTATAATAATGCTGGTAAATTTCAGATTGAACGATAGCAGGATGCAGATAAATCGGTACATCTAGTTCTGACGCTGTTTTAAAGAGGATGTCATATTTCTGCTGATCCAAAAAACCATCCGCTGCATGACCTGAAATTAATGCGCCTTTAAAATCGAAGTCTTGAACAGTACGTTTGAATTCAGCAGCAGCTTTTTCGGGTTCATTGATAGGTAATGTTGCAAATCCTAGAAAACGCTCAGGATTTTTAGTAATGTAATCATGTAACTCATCATTGACTTTACGGCATAAATCCACAGAAATCTGGCCCGTAAGTCCTGATGGTGATTTGTTTCCGTATGAAAGGACTTGAATTTTTACATCCTGTTCATCCATAAACTGAATCCGTTTGTCATGATAGATGAGATTATCATCATCGGTGAAACCTTGGGTCTTTTCTAGGGCGCGCATCATGGCATCAAACGGCACACCTTTTGGATCGGGTGCGATTTCCGGCCAGGAATTGTTTACTTCTTCTAACGTAAAATGTTCTTCAAATGTAATACTTTTCATCAGAAACACTCCTTAGATTGTTTACGTTAACCGCATAGGGATAAGCGGATAACTATCCGCATTTTAAATCAAAAAAATAATAAACTCAACTAAAAAGGCAATAGATTAATGACTCAATGAGAAGGAGGGAGAGCAATATGAATGACGATTTAAACGCCTTTGAAGAAAAATTGAAAGATGTCATTATGACAGCTGGTCAAGTGCTGCTGGAGTCGGGAGCTGAGGGGCAGCGTATTGAAGAGACGATGAATGGTCTGGCTCATCACTATGGCTATCATTCCTGTGAAAGTTTCGTCACGAATACCGTCATCAACTTCAGCCTGCATCATCAGACATATCCTCGTATTTCCCGGGTGAAGTCACGTCATACCAATTTACGTAAAATTTCATACATTAACCGAATATCAAGAGAATTAGCATCTAATAGACTGACTATAGACGACGCACATTGCCAGATTACTTCGCTTGACCAGCATATTAGCAATTATAATCTTCTGATTAAAGCAGTTGCGAGTGCGGTGATTGGGTTAAGTTTTTTATACCTCCAGAATGGGTCAATGTCAGATGTTGCGGCGACAATGCTTGCCGCTGCTCTTGGTTACGTCGTCACCCAGGCAGTGTCAAAACATGTTGACGCATTTTTCATTCCTGAGTTTATCGGATCACTATGTATTGCGTTGATTGCTGTCACAGCGAATCAGCTCCATCCGGACAGTCGGCTGACTATCGTTATTATCTCAGCTGTCATGCCGATTGTGCCCGGTGTTTTAATCACTAATGCTATCCAGGATCTACTGGCAGGAAACATGATGATGTTTGTAACAAAAGGTTTGGAGGCAGTAGTGACTTCATTTGCAATTGGAGCAGGAGTGGCCACGATAATATATATCTTTAGGGAGGGTTATGATGGAATGGATTTTAAACTTAGTCTTCAGTTTTGCGGCTTCCTATTTTTTTGCAATTCTCTTTGACTCCCCAAAGCGTGCTTTTTTACCATCGGGTATAGTAGGTACAGCGGGATGGATGACGAGCAAAATACTTATTGATCTCTTTGACTTTCATCAAGTCTACGGATATTTCTTTGGCAGTATGGTGCTGGGTTTAATGTGTCAGTTGATGGCAAGATTAGTTGAAGAGCCTTCAACTTTGTTCATGATTCCAGGTATCATTCCCTTTGTCCCGGGCGGTCTGGCCTACGACGCTACTTTAAAATTGATGCTCAATCGTATCAATGAACCGCTCTCCATAATGTTTCAGATTACATTGCTGTCCGGCGCAATAGCTGCAGGTCTTCTTTTTGCAGATTATTTATTTAAAATCATCAAATGGCGACAGGTGTGAATACCTCAAGGAGCAATAAAGTCACAAAAAGAGGGAAGAGTATCACGATTAACTTAATACATAAGGAGATGATCACTGTGGAGAACTCATTGAGTAGAGAACTTGAAAAACGTGAACAGAAGATGATTGAAATCAGAAGGTATCTGCATGCACATCCGGAATTATCGTTTAAAGAAAAAGAAACACCAAAATATATAGCAGATTTTTATAATGGAAAAGAGGCAGCAGTAGAAACAAATATAGGAGCAAATGGTGTGAAAGTGACTATCGATTCAGGAAAACCCGGCAAAACCATTGCAATTCGTGCAGATTTTGATGCACTGCCTATTGAAGAAGCAACAGGTTTACCGTATGCCTCTAAGAACAAAGGGGTGATGCATGCTTGTGGACATGATGCCCATACCGCCTATATGCTGATTTTAGCAGAGACGTTAATTGAAATGAAAGACAGTTTTAACGGAAAAGTCGTAGTGATTCATCAGCCGGCAGAAGAAGTACCTCCAGGTGGAGCTCAGACGATGATTAAAGACGGTGTACTAGATGGCGTGGATCATGTCTTAGGTGTCCATGTCATGAGTACGATGGCAGCAGGGAAAATATATTACTATTCAGGATTTGTGCAGACTGGCCGTGCGTTTTTCAAGCTGAAAATTAAAGGGAAAGGCGGACATGGTTCTTCTCCTCATATGGCAAACGACTCCATAATTGCTGGCAGTTACTTCGTTACTGCTGTTCAAACGGTAGTCTCAAGAAAATTGAACCCATTTGAGACCGGTGTCGTGACGATTGGGTCATTTGATGGTAAAGGTCCGTTCAATGTCATTAAGGATTCTGTTGAGCTGGAAGGCGATGTACGCGGTTTGACAGAAGAAACAAAAGCAACGAT
Source organism: Macrococcus lamae (assembly GCF_004359545.1). GTDB lineage: Bacteria > Bacillota > Bacilli > Staphylococcales > Staphylococcaceae > Macrococcus > Macrococcus lamae. Next base: position 2,787 of record NZ_SCWB01000023.1, on the reverse strand, counting down.
AGAGAAAGAAATCAAACGATTATCAGCTGGACTTGAAAGTATGTTCGGTGTGACATGCGAATTAGATTATAACGATGATTATCCAGCGTTGTATAATAATCCGGAGTTCACGGAGTATGTCGCGAAGACTATTAAAGAACAATCTGATGTACCTGTTGAAAAGAGTGAACCACAACCTCCATCAGAAGACTTCGCCTATTATGCAAAAGAACGCCCAAGCGCCTTTATATATTCAGGAGCGATGCCTGAAGAAGGTGAAGTTTATCCTCATCATCATCCGAAATTTAATATCAGTGAGAAGTCGATGCTGATCGCTGCAAAAGCTGTGGGAACCGTCGTGCTCGATTATTTGAAATAGCTGAACCATAAGAAGTCCGATTATTAATCGGACTTCTTATGGTTCAGTAGGATATCATTAAAGCAACATGAATGTATAACTGGTAGTATAATAGAGATAAATAAATTTAAACAGTCGTTAATCATGAGACTAAAAGGATGTAGACAATGACAAAGAATAATGACAGCTGGCACGTGCACGAACCGCACGAATTACTGAAATTTTTATTTGAAAAGATGACAGATAGAAGTAAGAAATATGTGAGAACTGTATTGTCCCGAGGTCAGGTGTTCGTCAATGGAGAATCGACAAGTCAATATAACACAACTCTGCAGCCGGGTGATACTGTAGAAATACGTACAAGTGCCCCGAATAAGAAGATTAAAATTCCCGGACTGGTTATTCTTCATGAAGATGAACATCTTATTGTGATTAATAAAGAGGCAGGACTGCTATCTATCGCTTCGGATAAAGATAATGAAAAAACGGCATACCGTCTATTGTCTGATTATGTGAAAAATGCCCATCCACAACACAGGATATATGTCGTTCATCGCTTAGACCGTGAAACGTCAGGCGTGATGGTCTATGCAAAAACCAAGTCAGTACAGCAAGTCATGCAGAACAACTGGAAAGGACTTGTCAATGAGCGCACTTACACAGCGCTTGTAGAAGGGCGGGTTAAACAAAGCGGTACAATCACTTCATGGTTGACAGAAGATAGGACATTGACTATGCAGTCCAGTAAAACGCCGAACAATGGTAAAAAAGCAGTGACACACTATGAAGTGCTGAACACTAATCGGACACAGACGTTATTAAAAGTTAATCTTGAAACGGGTCGTAAAAATCAGATACGTATTCATATGAAAGAACTAGGGCATCCCATTGTCGGTGATAAAAAATACGGTGCAGTCACTAATCCGTTCCGACGAATCGGATTACATGCGAGTGTCCTTACGTTTACGCACCCTGTGACGAAGAAATTGATGCGTTTCGAAGCGGAACTACCTAAAGTATTTCAAATGACATTTAAGTCAAAGTAAAAGCTAATATATACAGGAGGGTCTTCAATGGACAACTTTGAACGATTTATTTCTACTTTCAATCAGCTGCATGAAGTGATGAAGAACTATGCGAAGCGCGACGATAATTTTGGCGCGCTGTTCTATCAGCTGAAGGAGAAACATCCTGTCATTAAACAGTATAAAGATGACGTTGATCTTGCAAGACAGTTAAGAAACCTGCTCATTCACGAAAAGAAAGATGCATTTAATATTGCAGAACCGACGACTGAATTTATCGACAAACTTGACATGATACGACTGCAAATTGTGAATCCTGCGACAGTAAGTTTATTCAATAAGGAAGTTATCTGTTTGAATGTCACAGATTCACTGATTAATACACTATCTCTTGTTAAACAGCACCAAGTATCACAATATCCTGTATTTGAAGGTCATCGTTTTCTGGGCATTTTGACTGACAATGGACTGTCAAACTGGCTTGCCTCTGTGGCAGATAAAGAGACGATTAATTTGCAGGAGTACAAAGTGAGTGACATACTACCGAACGATGAGAAAGGTTCATCTTACATTGTTGTTCCAAGCGATATGCCGCTCTATGAAGTTGAGCAAACGATGATCAATGAGATTAATGAAAAGGGACACTCTAAACTTGTCATATTAATTTCAAAAACAGGAAAAGTAGAAAAGCAGGAAGATATTATAGGAATCATTACACCGGGTGATATGCCGAAAATAGTAGAAAGTATATAGACATTCAAATTAAATTATAAAGGAGATTTATCATGGCCTATGAAGTAAAGGCATTTGTCGAGTTGACAGTAATCGGAGAAGCAAGATTTTATGAAAGTATGGAAGAAGCGCAAGAAAACATTCCTAAGTTCTGGGATGAGTTCAATCGTTCGGGAAAGAACAAGCAACTGGAGAAACTAGCAGATGATAAATTCAACGGATTTTTCGGTGTTTGTTTTCCAAAGGGTACTGGCACAGATTATATGATAGCGGTAAGTTCAGAACAGAAAACAGAAGAGTGGGAGGTCAATACGATTCCTGCAGGAAACTATTTAAAGTTTGAAGCAATAGGCCCTGTTCCACGTGAAATTCAAAGAGTGACTAACGAAGCATATGAAGTCATCATACCAGCATCACAGCATGATTTAAGACACGCACCAGAGTTTGAATTCTATCCCGCGGGAAATTTAAAAGCAAAAGATTATGTGACAGAAATCTGGATTCCAGTTGAGTAATTCAATCACTCGAATAAATCTATTGATATGGATATAATTTAAGCTTGAGACGGGATTGTAAAATAAACTGTGTAAGTAGAGGGCGTACGACTCTGCTACGCAGTTTATTTTTTTAGTGATAAAATCGAATTAACTTTTTAAGGAGGTCTATAGATGGCTAAGAAAAGACGTGATCCAA
>NZ_SCWB01000022.1 GCF_004359545.1 Macrococcus lamae | reverse complement strand
TTTTTAGAATCACAGGAAAATCATATCGAATGATAAATAAGATACCATAGGTATACTACAGTTTGAAGTTGCCGAAAACCTACATTTTATTTTGCCCAAAACCTACATTTTTAAATTGCCCTTGACAATTTGAACAATGGATTTCACCGATAGATTTCAAGAAAATTTCTCAACAGGTGAAAATCCTGAACTTAGACTACTATACAAAGAAGCTAGATACCTGTGCTTTCATTAAACTGCTTTCATTGTCTATCTAGTCGGCGAGTTTCTTATCAGGAAGCTAAACTTTCTTTATCGGTTTGCAATACCGGCACCAGTAGTAGGTGGACTGTTATTTGCACTACTTGCATGGGCATTATCATCGCTTGGTATACTCACACTAAAAATGAACACAGATTTTCAGAGCTTATTCATGCTCGCCTTTTTCACAACAATCGGGTTGGGTGCTAGTTTTGCTCTAGTTAAATTAGGTGGTAGACTTCTTGTCATCTACTGGCTCGCATGTGGTTTCTTAGCTTTAATGCAGAACGTAATAGGAGTGAGTTTAGCTTCACTATTTGGTCTAGATCCTTTAATAGGAGTAGTGACAGGCGCTGCGTCTATGGAAGGTGGCCATGGGGCGGTTACTGCTTACGGCACAACAATTGAGGAAATGGGAACAAAGGGTGCGCTTTCTATTGGATTAGCATCAGCAACTCTCGGTTTAATTTCTGGTGGTTTAGTAGGTGGCCCGGTTGTACAAGGATTAATCAGAAAGTATAATTTAAAACCAACTGAGGTTAATAACGATATTCAAGAAAAACATTTGAATAGAGATGAAGAAGTAGATTCAAATCAGTTCATATTAACTTCTGCCATCATCGTATTCTGTATGGCTATTGGTTCACTGCTCGGCGAATGGTTTACTAATGTGACAGGATTTGCACTACCAGGATATGTAGGAGCCATGTTCTTAGCAGTGATAATAAGAAATATCATTGAAGGGGTCAAACCGGAAATGATTAACCTGAAAATTAACAACTTAATAGGAGATATCACTTTAGCAATATTCTTATCTATGGCTTTAATGAGTATTAACTTTGCTGAAATATCAGGAAACGTTGTACCAATTTTTGTAACACTGATTGCTCAAGTAGTATTTATCGTGCTGTTCGGAAGATATGTGTTATTTAATTTATTAGGAAAATCTTATGACGCTGCTATTATGATTGCCGGCTTCCTAGGACATGGACTGGGAGCGACGCCTAACGCGATGGCAAACATGGATTCAGTCACTAAACAATTCGGACCATCACAGAAAGCATTTCTAATTGTTCCTGTAGTAGGTGCGTTCTTAATTGATATCTTTGCAGTACCTATAATAGTAACGACGATAAACTTGTTTTCTTGATTCGGTTAAATAGTTATATGGATATCTTTAATTGAATAAGAGAAGTTTTAAAGTCACTAGCTTTTCATTTTGCTAGTGACTTTTTTAATGACCTTGCCGATATTATATATTCACTTCCATAAAGCATTTATTGATTTGTTCGCTTTAATATGAAGAGAAAAATATATTATTTAAATGTTATACTTATCCTACAAGCCATATGACAAGGACTGACATTAATGAATAATATACTACCTTACCAATATATCGGTATCAAGCGTCAGAGTATGCGGTTAGTGAAGGCTTATCAGACAATGAATGATCCGAAGATGATTGAGACTTATCAGAGCTTAATTCAAGAAAGTGTCGAACAGATTTTTACTGAAACGCTGCCTGAAGTTGAGGCATTTTTAGACGTCATTATGGACCGGACAATGACGCGGCATCAGCTGGAGAAGCAGTTGGAACTGCTGAAGATCTACGTCGAGCCGTTCAAGGTGCCGACGAATCAGCAGCTGGATAAGCTCTTTAAGAAAGTGAAGAAGCTGAACTATCCGAACTGGTCAGACTATGATTTGACTGAGAGCACTTATATCGGATGGAATGATCCAGGGCAACAGAAGAAGTTCATCATCTTCTACCACGCTGGAGAATTAAAAGGGCTGTATGGTGATTTGTCACCGACAGTTAATAAGGGAATATGCCCGATCTGTAAGACTGACAGCAAGGTATCGATGTTTCTTGCAACGACTAAAGTGGCTGGTGACGGCACTTATACTAAGAACGGCAACTACATTTGTCATAACAGCAATATTTGTAACGGACAGCTGGATGAACTGACTGGACTCTATGAATTTCTGACATCCACGAAAACTATATTATAGGAATCTCTGCATGAGTGTGCAGGGATTTTTTCGCAGTCCGTTTTACCGCCGGGCTGTTTTTTCATATATACGCATCTCTGCATCCATGATATATTTACATTAATTATTGCTATTTCAAATCTAACTTACAGGGGACATAAGATGACACTTAAAAAGATTGCTCTGATCACCGGTACACTGCTTTTTTCATTATCTACTCAGGCTCACGCAGTTGACACAGATTATCATTATGATGGCCTGCAGCCTGAAAATCTGAAGACGAGTTACCAGCTGGCGAAATCTGTCAGTAACAGCAAGACGATCATGAAGGTTCAAGGCAACAGCAATGCGTCACGTTACAAGGCAGTCGGCTATATTTCCAATAAGGACAGCTGGGCTGGTCGCGGTGTGGAGGCAATGGGGACTGGGTTTGTTATCGATGATTATACAGTGCTGACTAATGCTCATGTCATTGATAATCAGAAGGGCAATGCCGCTCAAGTGAAGTATATTCGATTCATGATGAACCGCGATGGCAAGAAGATTCCGTATAACTTCGAGGTCAAGGATATCGTGAAGATTCCTTCTGCTGACCTTGCTGTACTGCATACGAAGAAACGTCTGACAAATTATGTTAAGCCGTTAAAGCTTGCTACCGACCCTCAAATCATGCAGCTCAGACGTGGAACGCCGCTTTATTCTGTTGGTTACCCTTATCACGGAACAGATGACTACACGACGCGTTACTGGAATCAGGCAGTATTCCTCAGACAAAGTCCTAACATGACGGAACTCGTTATGAAAGACCGCTTCAGAGCCGGAGCGTCTGGTTCACCGCTTGTGGATGCAAACTTTACGGTATACGGTGTCCGCACTTACAGCCACAAACTTTATAACGTCAATGATGACAAGTACGGCAGAGTTGAACTGGCAGGCGCTGAGTCTTTATATGGCTATTCTGGTGCACTTGTGTTGAAATATAGTTATTAAGTAAATATTGTTAATATAGTCCTTCTAAACGTTTGTTAATTTGCCTTAAGGGTAAAATTATACAAAAAAATAGGAGGGCTTTTTATGACTATTGAATCATTGCTTGATAATGACAAAGTGCCATTCAGAGAATTTGTAAATCCTGGTGCAACAGATGAAGACTTGGATGAATTAGCAGATGTTTTTGGTGCACCGATTGATGAACAGTTTATCAAATTATACAAAGCAGCAGACGGAGAAAGTTTTGAGAGTCCTGGTTTATTTTTTGGTTTAGAGTGGATGCCGCTTCAAGATGTGATTTCGGAAGTTGAGTTCAATCAGGAGGAAGAAGAAGAAATTTCTGTTGATGTACAGCCCCCTGGAGCGATCAAGGAAGAATATTATTATGCACATTGGCTGCCGTTTGCGACAGATGGCTCAGGAAATTTCCTGGCAATCGATATGGATCCTGGTGAAACAGGGAAAAAAGGACAGGTCATCAGTTATGGAAGCGATTTAGATACTTTTTATGTTGTCGCTGATTCTCTAAATGATTTCCTTGGGTTTATTCAGAAGACGATTGATAGCGGTAATTTCAACCAAGAAGAAGATAATCGTTTTAATTATGGGGACGATCAAGTGATTTTCATTGATCAGCTGGAAGACATGGATTTGCCGCTGAAAGGTTAGTTTTCCAGCCGCTCAATTCCAACATCCAATCCAAAATACTGCTTCATATACTCACGGTAGTTCGCTGCCGTGAGTTTTATTTATTTTGTCTGACTATTTATCAAGACAGTCAGATTATTCTGATTAAAAATCTGTATCCGCTTTCAAAAAACACTTGACTATTGCATATAAACCATGTAAATTAAGGTTATTAAAACTTAATTAAATTAATTAATAAAGTAATTGGAGGGAAAAATTTATGAAACAAACGAAGTTGTTAATGGCTTTACTAATGGTTCTATCAGTTGTTCTTGCTGCTTGTGGCGGCAGTTCTGAATCAAGCAAAGGTAATGGCGGCAAAGATATTACATTCTGGGCACCTTTCTCGGGTCCTGATGGTCCTAACATGAAGAAGATTGTTGAAGAATACAACAAATCACAGAAAGACTTTAACGTTAAGCTGCAAATTGTTCCTCAGAATGATTACTATAAAACAGTTGACTTAGCGTTAAACGGTAAAAAAGATGCACCTGAAGTAATGATCATGCACGGTGACCAAATCAGAACTTACGCAGAAAAGAAAGTGATTCAACCGCTGGATGGCTTCATCGGTAACAAAATCAAAAAAGATGATTATCACAAAAATGCATGGAATGGTACTGAAGTAGAAGGTAAGTTATACGGTGTGCCATTAGATATCCATCCATTGATGTTCTACTACAACAAAGATTTATTCAAAAAAGCAGGTTTAGATCCTGAAAAAGCACCGACTACAGGTGAAGAGTTCGTTGATTATGCTAAAAAATTAACAGATGGTAAAGGTCAGTACGGCTTCGTCGTTCCGACATTATGGCCGCAGCAATTTATCTTTCCGACTTTAGTGTATCAAAACGGCGGAAAATTAATTGAGAATGACAAAGTAGATTATACAAATCCTGCAGTAGTTGATGCATTGCAGTTCGAGAAAGATTTAATCTTCAAAGACAAAGTTTCTCCTGAAAATGTTCAGCAGGACGGCGAACTGACAATGTTCCTGCAAGGTAAAAATGCAATGACTTTCAATGGTCCTTGGATGATGAACCAGTTTGATAAATCAGGTATCAATTATGGCGTAGCACCAGTTCCACAATTCGGAGACAAAGAAGCAGTATACGCTAACTCACATAACTTTGTTATTCCGACATCTGTAAAAGATAAAGATGTGAAAAAAGCGATTGAAAACTTTGTCGCATTCGCTGGTAAAAATAGTATGGAATGGGCTAAATCAGGTCAGGCACCAGCTATTAAATCAGTCTATGAAAGTGATGAGTTTAATAAATTGAAACAGCAGCCTCAAGTTGCTAAATCATTCGATAAAGCGATGTTCTCTCCAAACGTTTCTAACTGGGGTCCTGTATCAGATCCATTATATAAAGGGGTCAATGAAGCATTGTTAGGTAAAAAATCTGTTGAAGATGCATTGAAAGATGCAGCAGATAAATCTCAAAAAGCGATTAAATAAATAAGTATTAAGGGGTAGGTCAATGGCCATACCCCTTAATTACTATCAAGGGTGGTTATTCTATTGGAAACTAAAAAAAGCAGGGGTTCTTTAACTTCTTTTTTGTTTGTTCTACCGTACTTAATCGTATTCGTGCTATTTCTTATTTTTCCGTTAATCTATGGATTATGGATTAGTCTGCATAACTGGAATTTAATTTCTGAGGACCATCAGTTTAATGGGTTGCAGAACTATTTCCAGATTTTGAAGCCAGGTACTGCAGAACATGATTTGTTCTTCCACGGGTTGATCAATACGCTTAAATTCGTTGTGTTCAGCGTGCCATTCCTGCTGATCTTCGGATTAGGTCTTGCTTTGTTACTCAACAGCTTACCGGACAAAGTGAAGGGATTCTTTAGAACGATTTTCTTCATCCCTTATTCAATTTCTGTATCTATTGTTGCCGTGCTATGGTTATGGATGCTGGATACGAACTCAGGTCTGGTTAACCAGATGTTATCAAAATTTGGACTTGGTGCTATCCCTTGGCTGACCAGTGAAAGTTTAGCCTGGTTCTCGATCGTACTTGCGACACTTTGGTGGACTGTTGGTTTCAATATGGTCATTTTTATCAACGCATTAAATGATGTGTCGGAGGAGATGTACGAAGCAGCTGATATTGATGGTGCAACTAGTGTCGATAAATTCCGCTTTATTACGCTTCCTACGATTAAACCTGTGTTGTTGTTTGTTCTTGTCACTTCAACTATTGCATCGTTCAATGTTTATGGGCAGCCTTACTTGATGACTCGTGGAGGTCCCGGAGATTCGACTGAAGTATTATTGATGGGCATCGTTAAACAGGCATTTACACTGCGTGAAATCGGCTCAGCTTCTGCTATGGCTGTGTTAATGACATTGATTATTATATGTATTTCAATCTTCCAGTTTATCTTCCTTAATAGAAAGGAGAAGGTATCATGAAATCAGCACATCTCGTGAGAAACATTATCCTGATTATCATCGCTTTATTTATGGCTGTATTTTTCCTGACGCCTTTAGTCTGGATGATCTCGACAGCATTTAAAAATGACTTTGAAGCAATTGGTACAGTTTCGTTAATACCGAAAGAACCTACACTTGATAACTTTAAGTATTTCTTTGATGAAATGAACACAGATTCTCCAGTCCTGCGCTGGATGTTCAACTCAATCTTTGCAGGTGTTGTCGGAACAATCATTGTTGTCGTTATTGATGCCATGGCGGCTTACGCACTGGCACGTCTCGATGTTCCGTTTAAGAAGTTTTTGATTCCGTTAATCATTAGTACATTGATGATTCCTTGGGTCATTACATTCCTGCCGATGTACATGCAGTTCAATAACTTAGGTTTGCTGAATACATTTGCACCACTGATCTTGCCGTATTCGGCCAATGCCTTTGGCGTATTCCTGCTCTATCAGTTCTTCAGATCATTTCCGAAAGAACTGGAAGAAGCGGCGCGTATTGACGGGGCGAATAAATGGCAGATTTTTAGAAGCATTGCTTTACCTAGCGCAAGACCATTGCTTGCGACATTAGCGATATTCACATTTATGGGAATCTACAATGACTTCCTATGGCCGCTCGTTTCTACAAGCTCACCTGAGATGAGAACATTGACGACCGGTATTGCAATTATGTCTCAAGGTAGCTTCGTCTCTTCTTACGGTAAATTAATGGCACTCACTACTATTGCGACGATTCCAATTGTCATTGTATTTATCATCGGACAAAAGCAGTTAATCAAAGGCGTTACGCAATCTGGTATTAAATAATAGGAGGATATGATGACAGTATTAAGACAAGAATATCCAAGACCACAACTTAAGAGAAATAGCTGGGTCAATTTAAATGGTGAATGGGATTTTTCATTTGATGATAAGAATGTGGGTCAGACGGAACATTGGAACGAAAATTTTCCAGATAGTTTAAAAATTAATGTACCTTTCGCTTTCCAGACAAAATTAAGTGGCATACATGATACATCGTTTCATGATGTCGTCTGGTATAGAAGAAAAGTTGATATTGAAGTCAATGAATCACAAAAAGCAATTCTTCACTTTGGAGCAGTGGATTATCATTCACATATTTACGTGAACGGACAACTTGTGAAAGAACATATCGGAGGAAACAGCTCGTTCTCAGTGGATATCACTGATTATTTAAGTGATGACAATGAAATCGTTGTGCGTGCATTTGACCCTTCTGTTGATCAGACGATTCCGCGCGGTAAGCAGTACTGGTGCGAAGAATCCGCTTCTATATTCTATACGAGAACGTCAGGCATTTGGCAGCCTGTCTGGATTGAAGTGGTGAATGCCACTTATATTAAGCAAGTGAGATGGACACCTGACATTGATGCAGGTCATATTCGTCTCGAGCTTGAACCAAGTCAACTCGTTGATAGCTTAAAAATCAACGTTCAAATTCGTTTTAAAGACCAGCTGCTGGTAGACGATCTGCTCTTATTGAATGATGGTTATTTAGACCGTTCATTCAACGTCAGAGGACACTTTGTCGACAGAAGCAATATCCATAACGACGGCTGGTACTGGACACCTGAGAACCCTAGCTTATTTGATGTGACTCTCAAACTTGTACAAGATGATACAACTCTAGATACGGTAGAGAGTTACTTCGGGATGCGGAAAGTCGGAACAAATAATGGACGATTCCAGCTGAACAACAAAGATTACTATCAGAAGTTGGTACTAGATCAAGGATATTTTCCGGATGGGCTGTTGACCGCGCCAAGCGGTGAAGATCTGAAGAAAGATATAGAGCTCGCTAAGGCACTAGGATTTAATGGAGCCCGTAAACATCAGAAAGTTGAAGATCCGCTCTTTTTATACTGGGCTGATACATTAGGATTCCTCGTCTGGGGAGAGATGGCAGCTGCTTCTGAATACAGCGAGAAATATGTAGAGCGTATGACCAATGAATGGATAGAAGTCGTGAACCGTGACTATAATCATCCGAGTATCGTCGCCTGGATGCCATTGAATGAAAGCTGGGGTATCAGTCGGGTCAATCATGAAAAACGTCAGCAGGCACATTCAATGAGCATGTACTACTTGACGAAGTCCCTTGACGAGACGAGAGTAGTGTTTTCTAACGATGGCTGGGAGCATACGAAGTCAGATATTTGTGGTATCCATAATTATTCAAATGCTGAGCAAGTGAAAGCGAACTATGAAACACTGGAAAAAACACTGTCCATTAAACCGGCCAACAGAGAAATTTATTGTGAAGGATTCAGTTATGACGGTGAGCCGATTATGATCACGGAATACGGCGGAATTGCTTACACAGTTGAAGATAAAGGCTGGGGTTACTCTTCAGTTAAATCGAGCGAAGAATTGATTGAAGGTTATCAGGCAGTGACAAGTGCAATTGGTTCGTCGGAACTCATCCATGGGTTCTGTTATACACAGTTAACAGATGTGGAACAGGAAATTAATGGTCTGTTGACTTATGACCGTCAACCAAAGTGTGATATAGAGCAGATTAAAGCAGTGAATGATACGATTAACAACCATATTTAATGAGACAAAAATAAACCTTCAGACGAAGGTTTATTTTTTATAGCGTAGAAATGAATGGTTTGAATGTATCTAAGTTTTTAAAGACACCGGCATCACTCAAAATATCGGCAAATTTGTTGGCCAGTGCTTCATCTACATAACGGTCTATGAGTGCTGAGTTTTCAGGCAGGTCAGCTTGTAATAAGTTTACCCAGTCATCATGAATAGGATTAACTTCAGCAGCTTCGCCTTTAAGATGTAACTTGATCTGTTCCATATCTTTCTTCAGTCGTGCAGGCAGTACGGCAAGTCCCATGACCTCGATAAGTCCGATGTTTTCCTTCTTGATGTGATGATGCTGTTCATGAGGATGAAATATACCGTGCGGGAACTGTTCTGTTGTTCTGTTATTTCGTAATGCAAGATCCAGCTCGTAATGACCATTCTTGAATCTAGCAATCGGCGTGATTGTATGATGAATTTCTGAATCGGTATGTGACAGAATATCATGCGCTTCATCGCTATAAGATTTCCATGCTGTTAATATATGATCTGCAGCACTGACGATTTGTTCTTTATTTGTGCTTCTTAGACGAATGACAGATAACGGCCATTCAATGATACTGAAGTTCACTTCTGTGAAATCATTGAGAGTAAAATTATAAATGTCTTTGGCACGGTCCATAGCAAATTCGAAGCGGCCTGACTGATAATGGTCGTGAGTCAACATGGATCCACCGACAATCGGCAGATCCGCATTAGAACCGATGAAGTAATGCGGGAATTTAGTGACGAATTCAATCAGTCGGTTGAAAGTTGCTTTGTTGATAATCATCGGCGTATGTTCCTCAGCAAGTACTATCGCATGTTCTGTGTAATATGAATAAGGAGAATACTGGAAATACCAGTTCTCATTGTTCAAGTTCAGTTTGATGATGCGATGATTGCTGCGGGCAGGATAATTGATACGACCATAGTAACCTTCATTCTCCACACAAAGCATACATTTCGGATAATTTACTGATGTACTTGAAGAAAGTTCTTTTAATCGCTTAATTTCAGCTGGATCCATTTCAGGTTTGGAGAGGTTAATAGTGATATCTAATTCTCCATATGATGTTTCAGCTGTATAATGGATATTATTTTTAATTCGTTCTGTCTGAATATAGTTGCTGGTCTTACTTAAGTGATAAAAATAATCAGTTGCGGCTTTAGCATCTTTATCATACAACGAATAGAACTTTTCTTCGACCTCGGTCGGGAGACCAATGAAGACATCCATAATCGCGGCACTGATCATATCCTTTGTATCGAGCAGATTTTCTATCGTTCCTTGTTCAACGAGAATTGCATTGATTGCCTCAAGCAGCTGAGGGATAGTCAAATTATTGTCGGTATTTGTATCATCTCCATCAGGTGTGAAGCTGCAGATTGCTGCGACTTTGTTTTTGTAGTAAATACGATTTCTATCATCGAGTTCAAGCTCATGCGCGATACTTGCAACAAGAGAATTGATATATTGTTCCAGCATTATTTATCATCCCATCCTTGAGGGTTATTTGAATGCCAGTTCCACGCATCGGTGATAATCTGATTGATTTCTGTTCTCGTCGGATTCCATTTCAGCACAGCTTTTGCTTTGTCAGCACTTGCCACTAATCGTCCTGGATCACCTGCTCTTCTTTCGCCGATGATCCGATTGATTTTTATATCAGTGACCGTTTCAACTGTATCGATGATTTCCTTGACTGAGAATCCGCGGCTGCTGCCAAGGTTGAAGACATCACTTGTTCCACCTTTGATTAAATAATCAAGTGCCAGAAGATGCGCATTAATGAGATCTTCTACATGGATATAGTCACGGATGCATGTCCCGTCAGCTGTATCATAATCATCACCAAAAATAGTGACGTGATCCCGTTGCCCTAGAGCCGCTTCAATAACGATTGGAATGAGATGTGTTTCAGGAGAGTGATCTTCTCCGATGACACCGTCTTCTCGTGCACCCGCCACATTGAAATATCTTAAAGCAACATAGTTCAAATCAGTGACATTACTGTTCCACTTCATCATTTTCTCCATCATTAGTTTTGATTCACCATATGGATTAGTAGGAAGGGTCGGTTCATCTTCAGTAATTGGAATCGTCTTCGGCTCGCCATAAGTTGCAGCAGTAGAACTGAAGACAATATAGTTCACATTGAATTCGTTCATTACTTCAAGTAGCACTTGTGCCCCGTAGGTATTGTTATTGAAGTACTTCATAGGCTGCTGAACAGATTCACCGACTAGTGAATAAGCTGCAAAGTGAAGGACACCGTCAATCTTCTCTTTCTCGAATACGTCTCTTAAAAATGCCTTATCGCGCAGGTCTCCTTCGTAAAATACCGCATCTTTATGAACCGCTGCTCTATGACCTGTTTCCAGGTTATCGACGACAACGACTTCCATATGATTTTCAATCAACTGATAAACCGCATGAGAACCAATGTAACCTGCGCCACCTAATACGAGAATTTTCATATTAAACCAACTCCTTAATTTTTTTAGGACCGTCACTAATATTGACTTCGTAGAAATCTGGAGCATAGCCGATTTTTTTAGTATATTCCTCTGCAACATACTGCTTGAAAGAATTGATTTCATCTTTTTGGACTAAGGCTATGGCACAGCCGCCGAAACCTGCTCCTGTCATTCTGGCACCTATGACTGAATCTAGTGACTGAGCACTGTCAGCAATTGTATCCAGTTCAATTCCCGTCACATCGTAATCGTTCTTTAAAGATTCATGTGACTCATTCATTAATCGACCAAATGTTAGAAGATCATCTTCTTTCAATGCTTCTAGTGCAGTCAATGTCCGTTCATTTTCATACACGACGTGTTTCGCTCGTCTTTGATGAATTGGATTAGTAATAACATGTTTTAGTTCTTCAAATTCTTCAACTGATAATGCACATAACGAATCAATGTCTTTCACTGTCTGCAGATCTTGTAAAGCTTGCTCGCATTCTGAACGACGTTCGTTATATTTTGAATCTGAAAGTTCTCTTCGTTTGTTGCTGTTAATAATGACCAGCTGATAGTCATTTAAGTGAAGTGGAGCATATTCATAAGTTAAGTCCTTGCAGTCCAATAATATGGCATGCTCGCTTTTTCCCATCCCGATAGCAAACTGATCCATGATTCCACTGTTAAGGCCGATGAAATCATTCTCAACTTTCTGGCCGATTTTAATTAAATCGACAGGTTCTTTATTCAGCTGATAAGCATCATTCAAAATAGTACCGATTAGAAGTTCTAATGACGCAGAAGAAGAAAGACCGGCACCGTTTGGAATATTACCATAGACAGCAATATTTAAACCGTGACTAATAGGTGAGTCTGCATCCTGAGTATATTTTAAAACACCTTTAACATAGTTGGACCATTTATCCTGTTGCGCAAAGTTCAGTTCATCAAGTGACAGGGAGTAAGTTCCTTCTTCAGCAAAGTTCAGTGAATATACATTAAATGAAGTGTCGTTTCTTTTGCCGACAGCAGCATATGTGCCAAATGAGATGGCAGCAGGGAAGACATGACCATCATTATAGTCGAGATGTTCACCAATTAAATTGATGCGTCCGGGCGCGAAGTATAACTCTTCCGGAGCTTGGCCGAATACAGTATTAAAACTTGCTTTAAGCTGCTCTAATTCCGATGATTTCATCTACTGACCTCCTTGAAATAATTTTGTAATTATACTGTGAAAATGCTATATTATACTTAATTAATTAATTTAATTAAGTATATTACTAAACAATGAATTTATCAATAGGAGTGAATTAAATGACAACGATCAAGTTTGATAATGTAGGAAAAATTTATGAAGATGGCTATCATGCAGTTGAAAACTTCAATCTGGAAATTCAGGACAATGAATTTATTGTCTTTGTCGGTCCTTCAGGCTGCGGTAAATCAACAACATTAAGAATGCTTGCCGGGTTAGAGGACATCTCTGAAGGTACAATCGCCATTGATGACCAAGTAGTGAACAATGTCACACCTAAAAACAGAGATATCGCAATGGTCTTTCAAAACTATGCTCTGTATCCGCATATGACAGTCTATGAAAATATGGCTTTTGGATTAAAGCTGAAAAAAACACCAAAGGCAGAAATCGATCGTCGTGTTAAAGAAGCTGCTGAACTATTAGGGATTACAGATTTGCTTAAGAAAAAACCGAAAGCTATGTCTGGAGGTCAGAGACAAAGGGTCGCTTTAGGCAGAGCAATTGTCCGTCAACCGAAAGTCTTTCTGATGGATGAACCATTATCAAATCTGGATGCAAAGCTGCGAGTACAGATGCGTTCAGAAATATCTAAGTTGCAGCAACGGTTAGGCGTCACAACTGTATATGTGACACATGATCAGACAGAAGCGATGACGATGGCCAGCAGAATTGTCATTATGAAAAAAGGGGTCATTCAGCAGATCGGTGCACCGAAAGAAGTGTATGATTTCCCTAAAAATGTCTTTGTCGGCGGCTTTATCGGCAGCCCGGCAATGAATTTTATTAACGGTTCATATAATGATGGTACTGTGACGATGAATGGATTCAACTTACTGGTTACTGAATCTGTACAGCGTAAACTTGCTGCCTATAACGGACAAAATATCATTGTCGGTATCAGACCTGAGGATATTCACGATGAACCGATGTTTCTAAATGCTTCGCCGCAGTCAGTTATAGAAGCTGAAATTGAAGTTGTGGAATTATTAGGCGCAGAATCAATACTGTTCACTAATTTTGCCGGGTCTGAACTAATTGCTAAGCTTGATTCAAGATTTGACTACCAGGTGGGAGATAAAGTGCAGCTTGCTTTTGATGTAAATAAGCTTCACTTCTTTGATGCCCAGACTGAAGAAAGAATTTAGCAGGTGATATGATGAAATATTATCAGACAAAGTTTGAGGATTTTCAGAATCAGACGATTACAGAATATATCATTGAAACTGATCATATGCAGTTCTCGTTTCTGGATTACGGAGCGAGGATTCATAAGATATTAACTGACAAGAATGACGATCAAAGTAACATTATTTTATCGATGAATACCATTGAAGATTATAACGAGAGCGGCGGTTATTTTGGTGCAACAATCGGTCGTGTAGCAGGCAGAATTGCGCGTGGCAGGTTTGACCTGAACGGCAAATCATATCAATTGGAACAGAATGATGGCGAAAACCATCTGCACGGTGGCTCAAATGCAGTAGATAAACGTATTTGGATGACTACGGTTGAGGAACAACAAGATGCCATTACTTTGAAGTTCAAAACAGTCATCTACGAGCGTGACGATCATTACCCGGGTGATATTACGTTCGAGGTGCACCATACAGTGACGAGCGATAATGTTTGGAAAATAGAATATTTTGCTGTATCAACTGAAGATACATTGTTCAATCCTACAAACCATGTCTACTTTAATCTGAACAAGGATTATCATAAGAAGATTATGAATCATCAGCTTCAATTGAATCATGATCAATTTGTAGAAATAGACGAGACGTTAATTCCTACAGGTCACATCAAGAACAGTCCGAACTTTGATTTTTCGGATTTTCAGGCTCTTGAAACAGGTATCATGAATCAAGATGAAGATAACCAGCTCGTCGATGGCTATGATCATCCTTTTTTATTGCAGAAAGGAGATGAAAAGACGTTTACTTTAACGACTGACTCAGATGATATAACAATTGATGTAACAACAGATAGAAGTTGTGTGGTAATATATACTTCTAATATGTTAAATTACCGATCGTCTGATGATATCGTACTGGAGCAATATAGTGGCGTGACAGTTGAAACTCAGGAAATCCCTGATGCAATCAATCATGCTGATTTCGGAAATATTATCTTAAGAAAAGATGATACGTACTATTCAAGCACTCAATTTACTATTATTAACTGATAACTGGAGGAGAGATATAAGTGAAAAGAGGATCATTCAAACAGATGAAAACGACAAACAAAACACTTATATTAAATAATATCAGACAAAATGAAGTGACATCGCGCGCACAGATCGCAAAAGACACATCACTGACTCCTCCAACAGTCAGTACGATTGTCAAAGAATTAATTGAAGAGAAATTAGTCAAAGAAACAGAAGAATTGGGTATATCACAAGGTGGAAGAAAGCCTAAACTGCTGGTGATCAATGAAGAAGGACATTTAATACTCGGAATAGATGTATCATCTAAAAAAATATCCGGAATTGTTATTAACTTAAACGGTCAGGTCGTTCATCGAGTGGAAATTAAAATTGTTCTGCCTATCACAAAAGAACAGTTTACAACAAAACTGTTTGAAGTCATTGAACTCATGAAACAGTATACTGATTCGATTTCTAAGGAACTGCTCGGCTTAGGTATTGCTATGAACGGGGTCGTCGATTCAGAAAATGGCATCTCTATATTTGCTCCTAACCTTAATTTAAGGGATATCCCTTTAAAGAAAATCATTGAAGAAACTTATGATATTAACGTTCTTGTAGAAAATGATGTAAGAGCGATGGTACTCGGAGAATCATGGTTCAACGGTAACGCGGAATTCGATAATCTGGTCTTAATTAATCTAGGATATGGTGTCGGTTCAGGCATTATTATTGAAGGTAAATTATTTCGGGGGAATCAGGGGTTAGCCGGAGAATTCGGACATATGGTGATTGATTATCATAATGGTCTGAAGTGCGACTGCGGCAACAGAGGATGTATTGAAACTTTGATATCAGGCAGTGCAATAGAAAAAAGAGCTATTGCTGAAGGCATTATTGCAGAACATGAGGGAGCATCGGACCTCAAACGATTAGCCGACAATGGAAATGAACAAGCTGTCACGCTTTTTCAGGATATCGGACGTACGTTAGGAACCGGTCTGATTAATGTCATACATTTCATCAATCCGGATAAAATTCTGCTGTCTGGTGGTATCTCCAACGCAAGTGACTATCTTCTGCCTGCTGTGCATGAAGTCATTAATAAAAGCGAAATGGTCTCTATTGTAGGAGAACCAATCATTGAAGTATCCAATAAGCAGGAGAATCAGGCGGCACTTGGAGCATGTTCGCTGTTTCTGGAAGAACTATTTAAAAATTGAGTTCATGGAAGAAAATCATGACTCATTATCTTCCAGCCGCTCAATTCTAACATCCAATCCAAAATACTGCTTCATATACTCACGGTAGTTCGCTGCCGTGAGTTTTATTTTTTGCTTGGAGCCATTTTCGGTAACCGTCAAGTAGTCATGACTCATCGTTGCTCTGCCGTCTGGCTGTGCTTTCGTGATCAGCAGATTGCTGACGAAGATGGAAGACAGATCGTGCTGATTGTAGTCGATCATCTGAGCGAAGTCTTCCACCGTTCTAGCTGCAACTACACCTTTGTAGAGTACTTCGAATTTCCCATTTATTTTCTTCTGCAGCTCAAACTGCTCACCGCTTCTGATGGCACGAAAATCTCCGGTCACATCATGGACGACTGCTGGTGCATCTATAGTTGATAAAGGTACCGGTTTCAGCGGCAGGTCACCGAATCCAACGTCAACGATATAAAGCTGAGCCGTCTTGACGAATGTTGTCATATGTGAGTGTTTCGGTGCCCAGCCGTTTGGTGACTTCACGGTTGCAGCCACGTTATAGGCGTGGAACCCTTTAGCGACTAAATAGTCTTTGAAAAAGGTATTCAGTTCATAGCAGAAGCCGCCTCGACGCTGGTTAACGATTTTGTCAAACAAGTCAGATGTCTCAGTCGAGATAGATATTCGGTTTTGTACATCGATGTTCTCAAACGGCACTTTCAGCATGAAAGCGCGCATATAATCTTCTAATGCTGCCTCTGCAGGCACTTCTAGAAACTGATCGATTCTATTAATGTCCATCGTGTCACGTCCTTTTTGAGCATTATAGCATTTAGCTAAGTCATATAAAAAGAAGCCGCCTGTTTATAAAGGCAGCTCCTGATAATAATTATAGTGTATTCTTCAGCACATCGCCGTCTTTGATGACGACTCTGATTTGGTCGTTGACTTTCAGTGATCCGATATCTTGAAGCGGGTCGGTGTCGACTAATATTAAATCCGCAAGAAATCCTTCTTTAATGCGGCCGATGTTGTCAATCTCCATGCATTCTGCCGCTGTCAGAGTAGAGGCCTGAATGGCTTCCAGTTCTGTCATACCGTACTGTACCATCAGCTCCAGTTCACGCAGGTTCGTCCCGTGCTTGAACACTCCGGCATCTGTACCCATTGCAATCTTAACGCCGTTTTGATGTGCAAGCTGGAAGCTCTTAATGTGATCTTCCAGCACTTCTTCTGATTTTTTGATGGCGACTTCCGGAATACCGAGCTCTTCAGCGAATTCAAGCACTGAAATCGGCGCGAGCAGGGTAGGAACGAGGTAGGTGCCTTTCTCTTTCATCTGCTGTACGACTTCTTCGTCTAAGTAAATGCCGTGTTCAATGGAGTGGATTCCTGCTTCGACGCACTGCTTGATGCCTTCTAATCCTTGAGCGTGTGCCATCACTTTGACATTGTTTCTGAATCTTGCTTCCTCAACCATGACTTTCAATTCATCAAGTGAGAACTGGGTGAAGTTTGGATGGTCGGTCGGTGAGGAGACCCCGCCTGTCGCATGCACTTTAATGACATCCGCCCCGGCGCGCAGCATCTCTCTTGTTTTCTTGCGGACTTCTTCCACGCCGTCACATAATCCGCTCGGCATGCCGGGATAGTCTTCAGGAATCAGATTAACGGTGTTACCTGAATATTGATAGTTATCCCCATGACCTCCTGTAATCGTCAGCGCATTGACACTGATTTTCATGCGGGGTCCTGGAAATAAATTGTTCTCGACTGCCTGCTTAAACCCGAGATCTGCGCCAAGAGCGTCCCGGACAGTAGTAATCCCGGCATCGATGGTCTTCCGGGCGTAAGTCATCGCCTCGTAGAAGTTATAGGAGAATGGAGTTGTCAGCATCTGTGCGACTGGCTTGAATTCCAACATCAGATGCACATGGCTGTCAATCATGCCAGGCAGTAAAAATTTACCTTGACCATCTATGACATGATCGGCATCTGCTGATTCACCGATTGCCTGGATGACATGATCTTCGATAATGACACATGTATTGTTCTGATACTGACCTGTTTCAACATCTAATACATTGACGTTCTTAATGACTGTTTTCATAAAATCCTCCTAAATTAAACTCATGACATATGATGCAATGACGACAGATGTGACAGTGACAGTGACGAATCCACCGATAAGCATAGGTGTGACCAGCTCCTGCATGATTGCCTGTTCTTCTTCCTCTGATTGACCATGTGCACGGGCAACCTCCTGACAGAGAATATAGTCACCCGGAAAACCGAACAACGCAGTCAGTGCGACAGGCATGCCTTTGGCAGGCGGCCACTTGACGAGTTTCGCACCGACATATCCACCGATGATGATTCCGAGTGCACCGAGAATCAAGATGCTGATGACCGGTAAGATATTGTCCAAGACATCTTTCGGGCTGACGCTACCCATTGAACCAATCACGACGAAGATGATAGCAATGACCATGAAATGCAGCGACTTCGCCTGTTCGAGAGCATTCTGCGGCAGCAGTTTGAAATTGAGCGCGAGAATGCCGAGCACCAAACAGAGCAAGGTATAATGAATCCCTGTCACTTTGCCAAGCCAGACTCCGAAGGCCGCGAGTGCAAAGATAATGAACAGGCGGATAGTATCATTGTTCAATAAGCTGTATTTTGACTGAGTAAAAGGCTTTTCCGTGTCGCCTTGTGTCGAATGGTGCTTCTCTCTTAACCGATGGATATAATCTTTTGAGACGTAGCCGTTCATGAAGTAAGATGCAAGCGGCATACCGATGACCCCTTGCAGCGCCTGAACGAGCGCCGGCACAACAATCAGCGACGTAAGACCGAGCGCAGTCAGTCGTTCAGTCGTCACTAACAGGGCGATGATTCCACCAGCAATCGGTCCGATTCCGCTCGCTGCAATCTTAAAGTCGAACAGCGGTGTGATAATACCGAGCACGAGAATGATTGCTCCGATTAGACCACAGAGGGCAATCACAACAGCGCGCCACTGTTTTTTAAGGACCGAGAGCGGCATGATCGTTCCCATATGTAGAATTAACGGACCGATAAGCAATGCACCAAGTGCCGGCAGTGTCGAGTATTCGAGAATTTTTTTCGGGAATAATCCAAGCCATGAACATAATAGGAAACCGAGCATCGCAGTGAGCAGCATCGGAACACGAGCTCTCGTGTAGATGGAGATGACTTCTCCAAGTGCAATAAGCAGGAACAATAACGTCGTAGCAATAAGCGGTTCTTTAATCATCTGATCACTCCCAAAAAAGTAGTTAAAAACCATTTTAGCAATTTAACGCTTTAAGTCAAGATAATATCAGAATAATTTGAAAAATTTATACAATTTACATTTGGTTATCATTATTAATGGAAATGAAAGGCTCAATTATGAGACACTGGTGTTAAAATCAAGGAGAAAGAAGGGCAGTCATGTATATTCCGAAAGCATTCAACGTTGAAGAGATGAGCGAAGTTGTATCATTTATCAATAACCATTCGTTTGGCATACTGGTCACCGTTCAGGAAGGACGTCCGGTTGCAACGCATATTCCGTTGATGATTCACCAGCAAGGAGACGACTATTATTTGACCGGCCACCTTGCCAATCAGAATGAGCAAGTCAACCAACTGGAAGAGAATGTCATGGTGATTTTCCAGGGACCGCATGCTTACGTGTCGTCGTCATGGTACGACCATGAGAACGTCTCGACATGGAACTACGAGGCAGTGCATATTTACGGGAAAAGCCGGATGCTGTCACAAGAAGAGCTGCAAGGTGATTTAACGGCGCTCCTTGACCACTATGAGAAGGGACGGCCGGACGGAAAGACATGGGATAAGCTTAGCGAATCATCAAAGAAACAGATAAACGGCATTACAGGATTTGAAATCAAGATAGAAGAAGTCCAGGCTGCTTATAAGATGAGCCAGAACCGTAATGCAAGAGATTACGAGCAGATCATCACAGAGCTTGAAAAAAATCAGGAGAGTATCACGACGGCTGAAGAAATGAAGCGATTGAGGGAAAAATGATGAGAGACTGGAAAAAGATAATTTGACTTCTTTTTGTTAGCGCTTACTTAACTCAAGGATTATAATGTAGGCAACAGGAGGAGATATGATGAAAAAATTACTTAAAGAGAAGACTGCGTTTGTTTCAGATATGTTAAAAGGAATGGCATTGACTGATGATACGCATGAAGTCATTGCTGATTCTGTCATCGTCCGTAAAGACAAGAAGCAGGGAAAAGTCGCACTGATTTCAGGTGGCGGCAGCGGTCACGAGCCGGCTCATGCAGGCTACGTTGCTGAAGGCATGCTAGACGCTGCAGTATGCGGTGAAGTATTTACATCGCCGACCCCTGACAAAGTACTGGAAGCGATTAAAGCCGTCGCAACCGATGCCGGTGTACTTCTAATTATCAAGAATTACGCAGGAGACGTCATGAACTTTGAGATGGCAATGGAAATGGCTGAGATGGAAGACATCAAAGTCGACCGTGTTGTTATCGCAGATGATATTGCGATAGACAATAAAGAACAGCGACGCGGTGTTGCAGGAACAGTCTTTGTCCACAAGATTGCGGGTTACTATGCAGATCAGGGATTATCACTTGAAGAAGTGAAAGCAAAAGTGGAAGCAGTGCTGCCGAATATGGCGACAATCGGTATGGCACTTGAACCATGTATGGTGCCAACGACGGGAGATTATGGCTTCCAGCTGGCAGACGATGAGATGGAGATTGGCATCGGAATTCACGGTGAGAAAGGAATTTACCGTGAAAAGGTCGAATCAGTCGACAAAATCATTGAGCGGCTCATGCATGAAATTGAAAAAGAACTCGAGTTTGATCAGGCCATCGTCATGCTGAACGGCATGGGCGGCACGCCACTCAGTGAACTGAATGTCGCAGCGTATTATTTAAATACGTATTTCTCAGGAAATAATAAGACCATTACTAAACTATATGTCGGTAACTATATGACAGCACTCGATATGCAGGGCTTCTCCATCACGGTACTGAAACACGATGATGAATATGTCGAAGCATTAAACAGCAGCACAGCGAGCCGCTATTTCTTCTAGGAGGGTAATGATGAATGCAAATGAACTGAAAGATAGACTGAAAAATTTACTGCCGGTCTTTGAAGATCAGGAGAAACTACTGACAGACCTCGACCGAGAAATCGGCGACGGTGACCACGGCGTGAATATGCTGCGTGGATTTAAGGCAGTAGACGAGAAATTGGAAGGTGACACAGTCGCTGACGTTCTGAAATCATGCGGCATGACCTTGATGAGTGCGGTAGGCGGAGCATCGGGACCACTATACGGTTTCTCGTTCGTCAAGATGGCTCAAAAAGCAGAAGACGCAGTGACTCAAGATAACATTGAAACGTTACTGACAGAATTCAAAGAAGCTGTTGCTGTACGTGGTAAAGTGGAGGGCGGCGAGAAGACGATGTATGACGTCATCAGTAAAGCAAGTGATAAAGTCAACGACGGACAGCTGCCGACGAAAGATGAACTCCAGCAGCTGGCAGAAGATACGAAAGATATGACAGCAACTAAAGGACGCGCCGCATACTTCAAGGAGCAGTCAAAAGGGACGATTGATCCAGGTGCGCAAAGTGCCGTCTATATTCTTGAGGCACTGATCGGAGGTGTCCGCTGATGGACATCTGCATTGTGTCCCACAGCGAGAAAATCGCTGAAGGATTAAAAGAACTGCTCAGCCAGATGGCAGCAGGCGTCAATGTCAGAACAGCAGGCGGCATTGACGGCGAAATCGGTACGTCAGTTGACCGGATCATAGAAATGTTTGACAGTGTTGAAGGCGAAGCGCTCTGTTTCTATGACATCGGCTCTAGTCAGATGAATGCAGAGATGGCAGTAGAGATGAATGACTATCAGAACATTACAATCGTCCATGCACCGCTTGTTGAAGGAGCATTTCTCGCAAGTGTGGAAATTAAAGTCGGTAAATCAAAAGAAGAAATTATAGCCAGTCTCAAAGAGAACTTTAAAGAGAAAGCATAAGAAGGAGCTGAGGTATGGTTAATATATTAGAAGGTGCAGAACCATTTTATAAAGAAGGAAGCAATATCGGTATACTAATATCACATGGCTTTACCGGCTCGTCACAGAGCGTGTTTCCATTAGCTGAAGCCTATAGCGCAGCTGGTTATACGGTATGCCTGCCTAGGTTGAAAGGCCATGGGACGACAGAACAAGATATGGAACAATCCACTTATAAAGACTGGATTACAAGTATAGAAGAAGGCTATGAGAAGCTTAAGAAAACATGTGATGCTATATTTATGACAGGACTATCTATGGGTGGGACATTGACTTTGTATATGGCAGCTAAACATTCTGACATTCGAGGCATCATCCCTATCAATGCAGCCGTTATTCTGCCAGGTATGCACGAAGCGGCGGAAAGTAGTGTCCGGTTTATCGAAGGCATTGGTTCAGATATCAAAAAACCCAATATTAAAGAGGTTGCATATAGCAAAACCCCAGTCAAATCAATTAAAGAAATCATTAAACTGATTAGAATTGTTGAAGAGTCGTTGTATAAAATCAACTGCCCTGTTCTCGTATTTGTTTCTCCAGATGACCATGTAGTACCACCGTATAATGCAGATGTGATTATGGATACTATACATTCTGCTGAGAAAGAAAAAATTCTCACTGAAGAGAGCTACCATGTATCAACTCTCGACAATGATCAGGCGATGATTATCAACAAGTCACTTGAATTCTTCAAAAATCATTCAATGAAAAATTAATAAAGTCTTAAGATGCAGCATAGAGTTGCATCTTTTTTTATTATACATTCACTAGTGTTGCATAAATAAATACAGAATTTTCTGAACTTTTATTTTCTACGAAAATTTAAAAATTGAAAACACCTAAACAGAGGTAGCGATCATCCATTTTTTTACTGATGTAATTACGTAATAAC
>NZ_SCWB01000021.1 GCF_004359545.1 Macrococcus lamae | reverse complement strand
GTTATTACGTAATTACATCAGTAAAAAAATGGATGATCGCTACCTCTGTTTAGGTGTTTTCAATTTTTAAATTTTCGTAGAAAATAAAAGTTCAGAAAATTCTGTATTTATTTATGCAACACTAGTGATATTATTTAAGAAATCAATAACAGGGTATAGTGATTGCCTAGAGAAGGAGTGAAATTATGCCTGACCATTCTTATAAACTGCAGCAAGGCGTCATGATCGATTGTGCTAGACGCTATTACTCAGTTGACATTCTTAAAAAAATCATTGATGAAATTGCTGCTGGATCGGGTGATTTTATACAGCTACACTTTTCAGATAATGAAGGTTACCGAATAACATCTGATTATTTAGAACAAGCATTAAATGTACCGAACACTGATTATTTAACAGCAGCAGAATTAAATGAATTAATCACATATGCGAATTCCATAAACGTTCAAGTGATACCAGACTTTGATGTTCCCGGACATTCTAAATACTGGATGAATCGATTTCACGAGCTTCATCCAGAAATAACGATATGTTCTGATTTTGATAATTCTTTAGTAGACTTCTTTAACAATGAATCCGCATTACTTGCTGTAAGAAATATGATAGAAGAAATTACTGAACTATTCTATCAACCGAAGTTTCAGCAGAAGATTGTTATCGGCGGAGATGAAGTACCAGGCAGTGGGAATTATCAGAAAGAATATATCCAGTTTATCAATACAGTAGCAAATTATACAGTTTCAAAAGGATATACGCCTGTAATATGGAACGATAGTGTGAATTATGACGGTATACAACTACTGCACCGTGATATTGAAATTCTATACTGGCAGCAACCTGAAAACGGACTCGCTGTCACTGATTTTAGTGTTCAGGGTTATTCAGTCTATAACTATAACTTTTACACATTAGCATTTCTACCTGATAGTAAACACAATGCTGATGCCATAAATGAACAAAGCGAATACATTAAAAATAATTATGAAGTCAATTCATTCTGCTATAACGGTGATCCGTACAAGAAAGTAGAGTCAGACAACATCGCAGGATCTGCTATAACATTCTGGGGTGAACAGGCTGGAGGTATGTCTAATGAGCAGTTGCTCAATCAGATTCTTCCGCTTATCCGAGCATATTTAAATCAGTAAAGTAAACACCTTCCATTACAGAGCCATGTAATGGAAGGTGTTTTATTTACGATAAAGACGTGTTCTATTATGGAGTGCTCTATCATAAACAATGTCTGGAAACTGATAGATGTTCAATAATTCGATTGCATTTGACGTATTTGACACACCTCGTCTTATTTTATAATCAAATGTAATATCATGATCCTCCAAAATACTTTCCTTGAAGTAATAAAAATCATAGCGATCTTTAAGAAGAGTTGTCAGTTCCCGGTCATGAGTCGCTGCCATGACTGTCACATTGTTATGTTTACTGAAGTAATGAAGAATAGATTCTCCTGAAGATATACGGTCTATCGTGTTCGTTCCTTTGAACAGTTCATCGAAGAAACAGTAAACTTTGTCATAGTGTTCTGCCGCGTCAACCATTCGTTTCAATGCTTTTACCTCACTGACGAAGTAACTATCGCCTTTAGTAATACTATCCGCCAGATTCATTGAAGATAAGAGAATACCCGGCTTATAACGAAACACCTTACTCGTTGTGATATTCAAGCTGTTCGCTAGAATAATATTCACGGCGAGTGTCTTTAAGAATGTTGATTTTCCTGACGCATTGGAACCTGTGAGTAATATGTCCCGCTCTATTTGTATATCGTTTGGGACAGCATTTTCTACTAGCGGATGGTAGAGTTCTTCAGCTGTTAATTCTTCACCTGTCACTGGTACAGGGGAAGAATAATAGGGCAGAGTTCTTCGCCAAAGTGCTGTCGAATAGCTGACGTCATGACGTGCGACAAAATGCCAGTAAGAAGAATAAGCATCAGCATTTTTCTTGAAAGAACGTAATAAATAATAGTAAAGGTGGTAGTCAACAAAGAACATCGATTTGAACGTATTTATGATATTGAACAACCAGTTCTCTTTGCTGGAATCTTCTGTAATCAGAAATGGACTTAATACTCTTAAGCTGGTCAGTCCTTTAGTATCAATCGCTTCGTCATTAAGACGGTGGATTTTTCTTGCTGTATTGACAATGCTGATCGCATAGAAGAAATCTGTATACTCATTCTCAACTTTACGTTTGTTCATGTTCGAGAAATAGGAATTGATGCTGTTGAATAACAAAAACAATATGATTCCTGCAATTACATTATAGAACATGAGCAGTATACCGAGCATAGGAGCAAATGTCAGCAGCAGGTATTTCGGTTCATATTTTGGAAATAAATAAGACGCCATAAAATATTTTGAACTGTCTGAGTTATAGCTTTTACCAAGTGTCGCAAGTATATGCGCTAACTTCTCACGATAAGAAGAATCATTTTCAATACGCGCCATCAGCTGTTCGTCAGGCAATTGTGAAATAATATTTCTCAATGACGCATAGAGCGCCTCGTCACCAGCAGAGGTGAACGTATAGTTCATATTGTCCATGACTAAACTCAAATTAAGATCGTTCCAAGTAATATCATCAACGAAGAAATGGTCTGTATGATTGTCGACTAAATGCTGAAAATAATAATTATAATCCACTTGATAATACGGATTACCAAAAAACCGTTTGTGATTTGACCAGGAAAGTCGCAGCTTGTTCTGGAAACGAACTTTTGAATCGATTGATAAATAAATAATTGCCGCAAGACCTATACCAATGAGTAGTGCAGCTGTCATGAAAGAACTCATGAAATCCCTCCAGTAATGGAATATAATACTAGTATAGCATTTATATTTAGAAAATCAGATGGACTTTCCAAAAGTTAGTAGCACAAATTTTTAGGAGGATAATATGTATCAGTACATTAGAAAATTTACTCAGAAATATACGTCAGGGATTGTAGATGTCTATCGATCTGTAGGGTGGACTAGTCATGATAATGAGAATGTCATAAAGATATTTAATGCAAGCAGTCATGTAATAATTGTGATAAAAGACGAAAAAGTTGTAGCGGTCACAAGAGCATTATCAGATGGTGTTTATAACGCAGCTATCTATGATGTTGTGGTGCATTCAGACAATCAAAACAAAGGTGTTGCTGCAGAAATGCTGAAAATATTATTGGATGAATTTAGTTCTTTGTCATGCATCCATTTAATTTCAACGAGCGGAAATGAGAAATTTTACAAAAAAAGTGGATTTAAAATGTTGAAAACAGGAATGGCCATATATCACAAAAGTCATTTAGAAGATGAATACACATACTAAATCAACCCTTGACATCTAAAAAATATCCATTTAATTATATGTTATAACTATTTAAAAAAGAGCTTATTTGCTGTAATATTATTAGAAAATGAAATATTCTGATAATAAAAGGGGGAACTAATGAGATATTCGGTTGAGATAATAGGTGAAGGTGACCCAATCATTTTTTGCCAGCAGGTGGATTAAGGGGGAATGAAGGACGAATTATAGCTGATTACTTAAAAAACGATTTTCAGACCCATTTGATAGATTTACCAGGTTATGGAGAAAGTCATGGTATTACAGGTAAAATAAGAACAATAGATATAGCAGACTGGATTAAAACATATTTAGATGATTCTCAGATTTATAAAGTGAATTTAATTGGTCATTCTTTAGGTGGTTCACTAGCATTGATATTTGCATATCACTATCCTGATAGAGTGGATCACTTAATTTTACTTGATCAAGGTCACAAAGCTTTTCCTAAAATCCCTTTTGCAGAGTTTGGAAAGTTTGCTTTAGTTATACCTTTTTTAAACTTAGGAGTTAAATTAGCGAGAGAACCTATATTAAAAAAATTACTTCCACTTTTTGCATCTCCGACTATAGAAGTGAAGGATGAGGAAATCAAAGCATTCTGTAATAGGATGAAAATAAGGGAGACTGAATATGTAAAAACCGCTCTTAAAAGTAATGCAGAAATGACAGTCGAAGGATTAAACTTATTATTTACTTTTTATAATATCAATCAGCCGAAATTAATTAATAAGTTAAAGGTTGAGACACTGCTTCTATATGGAACTTTTAGTGGAATCAATGAAAAAGAGGAACAACGAACTCAGAAAGCGATAAAAAAATTAAAAACCGAAATTTCAAATTTAACAGCAGTGCCAGTCAACGGAGGTCATTATGTGATGTGGGGAGATGACTTTTCCTTAGCAGGTATTAAAAAATTTTTATTACATAAAATTAAGATATAGAGGAGTATACATAATGATTAAACCTCAAAAACTACAACCAGGCGATACGGTCGCGCTTGTTTCATTATCAAGCGGAATGGCAGGAGAAGACGATTTTATATGGAGAACTGAACAGGGAATTAAACGGCTTGAAGATGTTTTTGGCTTGAAAGTAAAAGTAATGCCTCATGCCTTAAAGGGGATTGACTATATTTATGAGCATCCTGAGAAACGGGCAGAGGATTTGAACGCTGCACTGAAAGATCCAGAAGTTAAAGGAATCATCTGCGCTATCGGCGGTAATGATTCTATCAGGACGATGCCTTTTGTTGATTTCAAGGCGATTAAAGCTAATCCGAAAATATTTACAGGCTATTCCGATAGTACTGTCGGTCATTTAATGTTTTATTTAAATGGTGTTTCATCGAGTTACGGTCCGGCATTGCTTACGGATTTTGCGGAGAATATTGAGATGGATGACTATACGATTGAAAGTATTAAGAACACATGGTTTTCAAGTGATGTGATAGGAGAAATAAAAACATCAGAAACAGTCCGAGAAGTAGGGCTTAAGTGGTCGAAGGACAATCAATTCACAGCACGTAATCTGCTTCCTAATGACGGTTACGAACTAATCAACGGTCATGGAAAAGTACAAGGACATCTGATCGGTGGTTGTTTAGAGTCATTGTCAGATCTAAGAGGGACATCACTATTTCCAGAGCTGCATCATTTTGACGGTGCGATATTATTCCTTGAAACTTCTGAAGAATACATTCCGACTATTACACTGGAATCTTATTTAAGAGCTTTTGCAGTGATGGGTATCATGAATAAAATTAACGGCATCATTGTAGGAAGACCACAGAATGGTGTTTATTACGAGGAGTACAAGGAAGTATACCAGATGATTATGAAAGAATGTGGCTGTGAACATACACCAATATTATACAATGCAAGCTTCGGACATAATGAACCAAAGTTTATTATGCCTTATGGTGTACAGGCTGAAATTAATGCTGACGCGAAAACATTTACTATATTAGAAAATGCTGTAGAAGGATAGAAAAGAACATTTTATTAAAAGAGAGTTACTAAGTAAACACTGTTAATCTCTTTATTTAATTATCGATAATTATTTGATAATATAGTACTTTCATTAATATTAATAAGTCTTTATAATATAAGTAATTATATAATTAAGGAGAAGTGTTAGTGAATCAATTTTTAAATGCAACGAATGAACTACTAAAGGTGCATCAATCTTGGCAGCAATCTGCTCGTCAATTTTTAAAGGCTTATGATGTGACATACCCTCAGTTTAGAGTTTTAAATGTTCTGGCTGAAGTACAAGCGGAAAATAAAAGAATCACACAGGCTGACTTAAGTGCCTGTACTGGTATCGATGTAATGACTTTATCAACGATTATTAGAAACTTAGAGGCACGACGTCTTGTGCGTCGTGTAGAGTCACGGTCTGATACTCGTGCTAAAAATGTTTATATTACAGCAATTGGGTTATCTTTAATTGAAGAAATGATGCCTTCTATGGAAATGGCTGCTGAACTGTTCTTTGAAGACTTAGGTGACTACGGAAAAAGCATGTTAGAAGTGTTATCTGCCAATACTGAATATTAAACTTATGTAACAAGCTGCATCTTTTAATAATTATATAGTATAGTAATCGTCTCGATAAGAAATGACTGTGAAATGTCCAGGAGCGATCAAAATGTCTTTAAAATATAGAAATTTAATGCTGTCCTATAGTTCAGCTGTACAGGAGAGAAGTCCTTTATATAGCCATATTGCAAAGCGAATGGCTGATGATAAAGAATTAAAAGTGATTCTCACACCATTATTAATCACTTCTCAGTCTTTACCACTTTTTATGAGTAGTGTGCTATGCACATTATATAGTCATGATAGCGAGCTACGTGATTATTATGCGAATTTCAGTGAAGAGGTTAAGACTTTTGATGATCATGGTTATGAAGTGTTTAAGTCGTTTATTATAGAACATATCGATTCTATCGTTTTTATGACAAATAATGGAGACTTGAAGAAAAATATTGTAGAACGTTCTGCTGTTTTAGTTCCTATTTTTAATAGAATCGTCAAAGAAGCGGGTTGTGATCGATTCAATGTGATTGAGATTGGTTCTAAGGCTGGCTTGCTGCTAAATTATGATTGGTATAAGTATACATTCAATAAATCCGTAACTGTCGGTGAAGTTGATGATATTAATATTAAAGTGAAGCTGAAAGGTTATAATCATTCACTTCTAAAACCACTAGAGCATCCCCATATGAAATATGGAATCTCAGAATCCGTCATTCATCTTGAAAATGATGATGATTTTCACTGGATGCTTAGCTTGCTTTATCCTGAAGAAATCAAACGTCGTAAAAACTTGCTCAAGGCGCGTAATATATACCTTGAGCACCCTGTAAATTTGCTTGAAGGAGATGAACTTATGCTGCTTGAGCAAGTGCTTGATGATTTGCCGTCTGATGAACCGATTATTATATTCCATGTTCATCATATAAAGAACTGGTCGGATGAGAAAAAAGCAAGTTTTCTTAGTCTTATCAGTAGAAAAGCATCAGAAAAAGAAATTTATCACGTTCATCATCAGTTGTTCGGTACTGATATTTTTCTTGATTTTTATAATGAGGGTTATTTGAAACGTGAGAAACTTGCGAATTTTGACTTAGATAAACTAAAAATAGAATGGCTGCATAATCAGCCGATAAAAATTTAAACACGCCGAACTTCGGCGTGTTTTTTAGAAGTAAGCATTATATACTGCTTTAAGTGCATTGGTCGCATCTTTTTCTTCGATTCCAAACATCATTGAAATTTCAGACGAACCTTGATTGATCATCTTCAAGTTAATATTATGGTCACGAAATGCCTGAGTTGCCTTATTGGCTGTTCCGACGGCAGTCTTCATGCCTTCACCGACAATCATCAGAATAGCAAGATTCTTTTCAATTGAAAGTTGATCGACATTTAATGTTTTCTCAATCTGCTCAATCAATAGTCCTTCTTTATCAATTAACTGATGTTCTCTTAAAATAATACTGACATTATCGATTCCTGATGGTATATGTTCGTATGAAATTCCCAATGCTTCAAGAATTGAAAGTAGTTTCCGGGTAAAGCCGATCTCACGGTTCATCAAGTATTTTTTCATATTAATGCTGACAAATCCTTTATCACAGCTTACACCGACGACTCCTTCTGCTTTTCGGTTTGGTACTATGAACGTTCCCGAATCATCAGGTCTGTTCGTATTTTTTATAACGACGGGTATACCCTTTGAATATAACGGTGCGATTGCTTCATCATGAAAGACATTAAAACCCGCATAGGACAATTCCCGCATTTCATCATAAGTCAGTTCTTCGATTTGGGCCGGATTAGGAATAATCATGGGATTAGCACTGAAAATACCGCTGACATCTGTATAATTTTCATAGAGATCAGCATCCAGTGCGCGAGCAACAATAGCTCCTGTCAAATCAGAACCGCCACGCGAAAATGTCACGATTTGATTTGATTCAGAAACGCCGAAAAATCCCGGAATAATGACTTTTCTATCTCTCGGTAATCTATTTTTGATAGCTTCGAAACTTTCCTCCCGCACCATTGCGTTACCCGGCTCATCAGTCACGTACAGACCAATGTCATCAGGATTCATATAAAGAGTTTCTATTCCTTGTTCTGTATTGTAAGCAGCGATCAGTTCAGCATTGAAGTCTTCACCTGATGATTTAAGTGCATCAAGTAGACGTGCCGGTTCTGTTATTTCTGCAATGTGAAATTTCAGTTTCTCTTTGAAGTGAGAGAGTAGCGAATGCTGAAACTGTAGTTCTTCTTCTATTAATTGGAATCGTTCGAGAATTCTGTTTATCTGCTCATCAATTTCTTTAGAGGGATGATTTGAAATAACTAGGTGGTAAAGGTCAATTAACATATCAGTTACTTTAATGTCACCATCAAAGCGTTTTCCAGGTGCAGATACAACCATGACTAGGCGCTCATTATCCTCATTAAATATTTTCAGCACTTTTTTAATCTGTGAAGCATCTGCTACAGATGAGCCGCCAAACTTTGCAATTTTCATGTGAAACCACCTTTTTCTTTTCTTTACTTCTGGTATCCTTAAGTTATACTATAATTATGTTTCCGTTTCAAGAGGACATATGTATTTTTAGAATATACATCATAAGGAAGTGTACCCATGAAAAAGATTAATATCGCATTGCTCGGCTTAGGAACTGTTGGAACAGGTGTAGTGAACATTCTTGAGGAGAATAAAGCTCAACTTGAGAAAACGATGGATGCTTTGATTTCAATCAAGCACATTTATGTCAAAAATATAAAAAAAGACAGAGCGATAAATACAGAGCTCTATCATCTGACAGATGACATTAACGATATTTTAAATGATGAAACATTGGATATTGTAGTTGAAGTGATGGGTGGTATCGATCAAACCTATGGGTATTTAAAACACCTGATGACAAATGGTGTCCATGTCATTACAGCAAATAAAGATATGCTCGCAGTTCATCTTGAAGAACTTGAAACTCTTGCTGGTAATAAGGAAATCTCACTGAAATACGAAGCAAGTGTGGCTGGTGGTATTCCTATAGTTAATGCTATCAATAATGGGTTAAATGCGAATGGAATCAAGCACTTCATGGGAATATTCAATGGTACATCTAACTTTATTCTTAGTAAAATGTCAATTGATGGACTGTCTTTCGACGAGGCACTGGCTATAGCGACAGAGCTTGGATATGCTGAAGCTGATCCAACAGCAGATGTCGATGGTATTGATGCTCAGCGAAAAGTTGTCATCACAAGCTTTCTTGCTTTTAATAAGTATATAACGCTTGAGGATTGTGTCGTACAAGGAATAAGAGAAGTTTCCAGCCTGGATATGAGACTAGCAGCGAAACTCGGCTATTCTATCAAATTAATAGGACAAGCGTATTTGGATCATGACCGGATAGAAGCGTCAGTCAAGCCGACTTGTCTTCCGCTGAGTCACCAATTATCACATGTCAACTATGAGTATAATGCGATTTATATAGACGGTAGTGCAGTCGGGGATACGATGTATTACGGTAAAGGAGCGGGAAGTCTCGCTACGGGGAGTGCCGTGGTGAGTGATTTACTCCATGTCATCAGATATATCGATACGAAGCTACATACTTTACCGCCGCATTTTGAAATAGAAAGCAAGGAACTTCTACGTAAGAAGCATATACTGATCATTGGAGATGCTGCTTTGTCTGATGTTTTTAATGGCAGAGGAGTCACGGAACAAGGTATGACCGCTATTGAACTATTAGATTTATCACCAGATGTAGAGTATAAAGTAAATTCTCTTGATAACATAAAAATATATGAGATAGAAGGTATATAATATGAGATGGACTGGCTTAATCAATGCTTACGAAGAGTTTCTACCGGTAACAGAACATACTCCAAGACTGACGTTGAACGAAGGGAATACACCGCTGATTCATCTTCCGCATTTGTCCCGGTTGTTGAACATTGAGCTGTTTGCGAAGTTTGAAGGATTAAATCCTACTGGTTCATTTAAAGATAGAGGAATGGTCATGGCAGTCGCAAAAGCGAAAGAGGAAGGAAAAGAAATCGTTATTTGTGCATCTACGGGCAATACGTCAGCATCGGCTGCTGCTTATGCCGCACGTGCAGGTATGAAGACGATTGTTGTGATTCCAGAAGGTAAGATTGCGATGGGAAAACTGGCTCAGGCAATGATCTATGGAGCAGAGATTGTCTCTATTGAAGGCAATTTTGATGAGGCGCTTAATATCGTCCGTAAAGTAGCGGAGAAGAGCGATAAAATAGCACTTGTGAACTCAGTAAACCCATACCGTCTGGAAGGACAGAAGACTGGTGCTTTTGAAATTATTGATCAGCTTGGTAAAGCACCTGATGTCTTATCAATTCCAGTCGGCAATGCTGGCAACATTTCTGCCTACTGGAAAGGATTCAAGGAATTTAATCAGGCAAGAGGTTCTGCTCTGCCAAAAATATTTGGTTTCCAGGCAGAAGGCGCAGCACCGATTGTCAATAATGCTATTGTTGAGCAGCCGGAAACTATTGCGACAGCGATCCGTATTGGAAATCCTGCAAGCTGGCAGCTGGCACTCAATGCACGTGATGAATCCGGTGGTTTAATCGAAAGTGTCACAGATGAAGAAATTCTGTATGCATATCAGCTGATGACGACTAAAGAAGGACTGTTTGCTGAACCTGCAAGTAATGCAGCTATTGCTGGACTCATCAAGCTGCATCAAGAAGGAAG
The DNA here is from genome assembly GCF_004359545.1 of Macrococcus lamae. Classification (GTDB taxonomy): domain Bacteria; phylum Bacillota; class Bacilli; order Staphylococcales; family Staphylococcaceae; genus Macrococcus; species Macrococcus lamae. Next base: position 14,488 of record NZ_SCWB01000021.1, on the reverse strand, counting down.
ACTGGAAGAAAACAGCACAGTCGTCGCTATTCTGACAGGAAACGGTCTTAAAGATCCCCAGACAGCAATCGATAGAGTGGTAGAATCTCCCGCAGTACTGAAAAACGACGAGGAAACAATTATTCAGTATATTGAGGACAAGTTATGAAAATAAAGGTTAAAGTACCTGCGTCCACTTCAAATCTTGGTCCAGGGTTTGATTCAATTGGAATGGCGATTGACAGTTATCTGGAGATTGAAGCATCAATAAGTGAGAGCTGGGTCTTTAGTCATAAGTCTGAGATACTGAGCGACTTGCCGGTCGATGAGACGCATTATATAGCAAGAATGGTCAATCATTTCTGTCGTCAATTGAATGTGGAACCATTTTGTCTGAAAGTTACGATGACCTCGGATATTCCTCTAGCACGTGGTCTAGGGAGTTCAGGTTCAGCCCTTATTGCAAGTCTGTTGATAGTTAATGTTGTGCGTGAACTGAATTTGACGACTGATGAACTCATCCAGCTGCTGACAGCAGAGGAAGGCCATCCCGACAATGTGGTTCCGTCATTGATCGGTGGCCTTGTAGCTGGATTTCATAGAGGAGAAAGCTGTTATTATCAGCCGCTCCCTGTTATTGACTGGCCAATGTTTGTCGTCATTCCTAATTATGAGTTGAAGACTGCGGATGCACGAGATGCACTGCCTCAAAGATTTAATTTTGAAGATTCAGTGAAAGCAAGTGCAATAAGCAATGTTCTTGTTGCTTCACTAAGTCAGAAGAATTACGACCTTGCAGGTCAGATGATGATGCAGGACGTATTTCATGAACCATTCAGAAAACATCTCATTAAAGATTATGACAAGTTAAGGGAGCTGCTTGGCAATAGAGGATATGTTTTTTTAAGCGGAGCGGGTCCGACTTTATTTATCATGACAAAGCCTGGTGAATCAAATATAAAAGCATGGCTGCAGCACGAGTTTTCGGACTATGAAATCAGACAAGTCAAACCCGATAATATAGGTGCCATCTGTAATGTAATGGAATAAATAAATGACAACGGAGTGAAAATATGGATTACAAACTCGTAGTACTTGATATGGACGATACGCTGATGACTTCAGATAATATGATGTCAGAACGAACGAAAGACGCACTGATTGAAATTCAAAAGCATGGTGTCAAAGTTGTTCTGGCATCCGGACGGCCAACTGACGGGATGGTTATTACTGCAAAACAGCTGGAGTTAGATAAAAATCGTTCGCATATTTTGAGTTACAACGGTGCCCGCATCTTTGAAATGGCTGACTTTAAAATGGTAAAAGAAACGTCATTGTCTAAAGAACAGTTTGATATGTGTTATGACTACTGTAAGTCAAAAGGTTTCTTCGTATTGACATATGTCGATGAAACGATTGTCTATGAAGGCGAGCATCCATATATGAATGTAGAACATGAACTAACAGGTCTACCGATGCAGCAGGTAGCTTCATTAAAGGATTTTGTGCAGCATAGTGTTCCAAAACTGATGGGTATTGATTACGAAGAACAGATCAGCAAAGCTAATAAAGAGCTGGGTGGCAATTATGGGCAGGATATTCATGTAACTACTTCCAAACCTTTCTTTCTTGAATTTATGGCTGAAGATGTATCTAAAGGTCGCGCCCTGCACGAACTCGTTAAGAATCTTGGTATAGCGCGTGAATCAATCATAGCTTTTGGGGATAGTAATAATGATAAGGACATGATTGAATACGCTGGTCTAGGAGTAGCGATGGGTAATGCCAATGATACGATTAAGAATGCTGCAGATATCATTGCTAAAGATCATAATAATGATGGAATTGCAGACGTACTTGAAGAGTATATTTTAAACAAGAAGTAGCCCCGGCTGCTTCTTGTTTTATTTTAATCATTCTCTTTTATATTGATAACCTTCAAGTAATATACAGCAGATATCTAGTAGAGGCGTATGAATATTATGGAGCCCTGCTAATCTTTTTAATTCTCCCTGGATATAGTGATACTCCAGTGGAACACCAGCGACTGTATCATAGTACATACTTGTTCCCATGTCTTTAGGATAAGTTTTATAAATATTCATGATTTCCCGTGTAGTCCGCTCATCGAATGATTGTCCTTCTGCTCGAGCAATTTCAATACCTTCTTGTATCAGTTGTTCAATGAATTTATTCATTTCTGGAAGTTCGAGAATGTGAACTGTATTTTTTGTGAGTGAAGTCACTGTATTAATACCGAGATTAACTAGAAGTTTGAACCAGAGCTTCTGAGCAAAATCGTCTGATGGAATGAGCTGAAGCTCAGTAACTGAGAGTTCTGAGCTGATGCGCTGCATCGTTTCATCATTCGGGACAATAAGTGTTTTATCCTGGAAGTGTTTGACATGCTGGTCGGTCTTCTGCCCGCTAATATAGACGACTGCCTGAACAGCATTGAAATCAGTCAACATGTCGAGCTGGCCCATGCCGTTCTGACAGAGAATAATTGTGGTTTCTTCATGACACATTTGCTTCAAGGATGAGATGATAGCCGCTAATTTAGTTACTTTCACCGCGACAAAGATGACATCAAATGTTTGATCATTTAACACGAGTGAAGAGACATTGACTTTGTGATCTATAGTATTACTGCTTAGTATGATCTGTTGTTCCTGTCGTCCGAATAATGTAACTTCAGCTACTTTGCTGATTTCATAGGCGATGACAGTTCCGACAGCTCCTGGTCCGATAACGGCATAAGTCATAGTAACCTCCTTAAAATTTATTTATATACACATTTCATTGTGTCTATTATAATGTATTCATTGATAAACAAGGAAGTGGTAACATGTTGATTTTAAAAGACCTGCAGCAGATGAAACATAATCAAATAAAACTGACTATGATGACTGCTTATGATTATCCGAGTGCTAAACAGGTCGAAGCAGCTGGTATTGATATGATATTAGTAGGTGACAGCCTGGGAATGACTGTACTCGGTTACGACAGCACGGTCTATGTCACGATGGAGGACATGATTCATCATACAAAGGCCGTTCGTCGTGGTGCTCCTGATACATTTACAATTATCGATATGCCGTTTGGCAGTGTCGGTATCAGTGATGACAGAGACATTTGTAATGCGGTCAGACTTTATCGTGAGTCTGGTGCACAAGCAGTCAAAGCAGAAGGTGGTCATTTAACAACATTTATATATAACTGCACTAAAATCGGCGTACCTGTCGTCGCTCACCTTGGTTTAACTCCGCAAAGTGCAGGGATTACCGGTTATGCGGTTCAGGCTAAAACAAAAGACGCTGCGCTGCAGTTAATCACAGACTCTAAAGCCGTGGAGGAAGCGGGAGCTGTTATGCTGGTACTTGAAGCGGTGCCAAGCGATCTGGCGTCTCATATTTCGAGATTGCTATCAATCCCTGTCATTGGTATCGGCGCAGGACGTGATACAGATGGGCAGGTACTGGTCTACCACGATGTACTGAATTACGCAACTGATCGTAAACCGAAGTTTGTAAAGCAGTATGGGGATTTTTCAAATGGGGTTACAGCACTTAGTCACTATAACCATGAAGTTAAAGAAGGTCTGTTTCCCACTGAAGAATTTATTTATAAGACGAAGATTATGGATGAGGTTGAAAATGACTAAACGAATAACAGAAATTTCAGACATGACGTCTATCGTCAATCAATACTTACAGTCAGGTCAGACTATTGGATTTGTGCCTACTATGGGTGCTTTACATGAAGGACATTTAGCTCTTATACAGGAAGCAAAACTAAATAATGATCTGACAGTCGTCAGTATTTTTGTCAACCCGCTTCAGTTTGGACCTGGTGAAGATTACGATGCATATCCTCGCGATATCGATAAAGATGAAGTAATGATCAGTCAAATAGGTGTAGATTACCTATTTTATCCGGCAGCAGTGGCAATGTATCCGAAGCAGGATATCAAATTAACAGTCGGCAAGCTGGCTGAAGTGCTTGAAGGAGCTAATCGTCCCGGTCATTTCGATGGCGTCGTAACTGTGGTCAATAAATTATTCAACATTGTTAAACCGACTAGAGCTTATTTCGGTAGAAAAGATGCACAGCAGCTGGCCATTATTGAAGCGATGGTCCAGGATTTCAATCATGACATAGAAATCAAAGGGATTGATATTGTACGGGAAAAAGACGGTCTCGCAAAAAGTTCCAGAAATGTTTATTTAACAGAATCAGAACGTCTTGAGGCTGTAGCACTGTATAACAGTCTGCTGCTTGCGAAAGAACTGATTGATGGCGGAGAGAAAAATACAGCTGTTATTGAAGAAGAAATCACTCGCTTTATCTCTTCCTATTCGTCAGGAATAGTAGAAGAAGCAGCAATTTACCGATATCCTGAACTGACTAAAGTAGATATTCTAAAGGGACAGTGTTTCATTTCACTGGCCGTTAAATTTTCGAAGGCCCGGTTAATAGATAATATGATTATAGGAGCAACAAAATGATAAGAACAATGATGCATGGAAAGATTCACCGGGCAAGAGTGACAGAAGCTAATCTAAATTATGTTGGCAGCATCACCATTGATCAAGATATACTGGATGCTGTTGACATTCTGCCAAATGAAAAAGTTGCTATTGTCAACAACAATAACGGAGCAAGAATTGAGACGTATGTCATCTCAGGGGAACGGGGCTCCGGTGTTATCTGCCTGAACGGAGCTGCAGCAAGAGTGGTGCAGGTAGACGACATTGTCATCATCATGAACTATGTCCAGCTGACGAATGAAGAAGCTTATCTTCACTCACCGAAAGTAGCAGTGATGGATGAAAACAATAAAATCGTAGAATTGATTACTGAAAAAGAAGCCACTAAAATTTAAACAGGTCATGTGAATCCACATGACCTGTTTAAAGATAAAAATATGATTATTTGCTTGTCGCTGTCCACTGATCTCCTGGATGGCGATGTCTTTTTGTATGAGCGTAGACATTATCGGCAGCATAATCTTCATTTGTGTATACAGTGATGTCGTAGAACACCATGTCTGTATCGAACTGTTCTTCCATATAAACTTCTTTCAGATGGATAAATAATCGCTGCATAGCCTGCTGATCCAGACTAGGATATTCACGCAATATTTTTTTGATAAGGTTACCGTTTTTATTGTATACACCTTGTACTACAATCACAAACTTTTCATCTGTTTTAAGTACATCATCAAAGATATTAAACTGTCCTGCAGCCATTAATCTGCCTCCTTATAACCACTTGATTATCTTCATTATACATAAAAAAAGAGATTTGCGAATGCAAATCTCTTGTATTATTCAGTGAATTTAAAGCTCATGTTTGGATAAATCGATATCTTTCAGTGGAATAATCTTTGTTTTCTTAATGACTTTATAACCAAAATAAGTCGCTACTGCAATTAAGATCGGTATAAATGAATTGAACAGCTTTGGCCAATTAAGTGAAGTGATATCTGCAAATGACTGTCCAATCAGCAGGAAAATAATTGTTGCTCCGACAATAACGACCCCGAACGGAAAGAATGGTGCTTTATATGACAACAGAGCGTCTTCATCTCGATGCTGCACTTTAATGGCACGACGTAACCTGTAGTGACTGAGTACACTCATTCCCCATACAAGTAGAACTAATGTGCCAAGCATATTAAGGAGTTTACCGTAGCCTCCCATATTAACATGTGCATAAATGATGCTTAATATAATTAGGGCTGTAGTAACAAGCAGTGCATTGAAAGGCATATTGCGCTTATTTAGTTTGCCGAGAAACTTCGGTGCCTGTCCTTCATTACTCAGTGAATAGAGTAACCGACTCGTTGCGTAAAGCCCTGAATTTCCGGCTGATAACACAGCTGTTAATATGACCGTATTCATAATAGATGCTGCAAACAAAATCCCGAGATTATCAAAGATGATGGTAAATGGACTCATCGCTACATCGGAGTTTTCATTCAGTAATCTTGAATCAGTATAAGGAATCAATGAGGCTATAACAAAAATAGAACCAATATAAAACAGTAAAATTCTCCAGAAAACCTGCTTGATAGCTTTAGGCATTGATTCTTTAGGATTTTCAGATTCACCTGCAGTAACAGCAACAACTTCTGTTCCTCCGAATGAAAATCCTGCAACTACTAATACGCCGAGCAATCCAAGAAATCCATTGACAAACGGAGCATCTCCTACAGTGAAGTTCTTGAGACCGACAGCTCCCTGGTTTCCGATAATGCCGAAAATCATTAATACACCCATAATTAGAAAAATAATGATTGTTCCCACTTTTATAAAAGAAAACCAGTATTCTGCTTCTCCGAAAGATTTAACCGAGAACGCATTAAGTAAAAATAATAATGCTAAAAATATCAGACACCATACAAATGAATTAATACCGCTGAATAATTCCCAGTAAGAAAGAACTTTAGCTGCAGTAATGATATCAACGCTTGCAACAAGAGACCATATGACCCAGTACAACCAGCCGACCATAAATCCTGCAGCAGGATCAACGAAGCGTCTTGCATAGGCGCTGAATGAGCCAGAAACCGGATAAAATGTTGCTAGTTCTCCGAGCGCTGTCATGAGGAAGTAGACCATGATACCGATCAATGCATAAGCAGCAATTGCACCGCCAGGTCCTGCCTGACTGATAACCGCACCACTGGCCATAAATAAACCGGTACCGAGTGATCCGCCGATTGCAATCATCGATATGTGTCTTGTCTTTAAATCTCTGTCCATCTGGTTGTTTTCCATAAGTTCACCTGACCTTTTTATATTAGTGTATTTAATTGTAGGCGAGAAGATAAGATTAATCAAGAAAAAGTTTTAACGCTTAAAACCTTTAAAGCATTAAAGTAAGTCGAATATTGAAAATAGTAAGTTAAGGTCGTTACTTGTTTATAATGAATATGATATAATAATGATTATAAACAAGATTTAATAATAATTAATTCAATATTACGGAGGTATAATATATGACTGAAAATAACAACCAGCATTTAACTGGATTATTCGGTGCACCAGTCGGTGATCGTGAAAATACAATGACTGCTGGTCCGAGAGGACCAGTCGTCATGCAGGATATTTTCTTCATCGAACAGATGGCTCATTTTGACCGTGAAGTCATTCCTGAACGTCGGATGCATGCGAAAGGATCCGGGGCGTTCGGTACTTTTACTGTGACTCATGACATTACGCAATATACATCAGCAAAGATTTTTTCTAAAATTGATAAACAGACAGAAATGTTTGCCCGTTTTTCCACTGTTGCAGGAGAGCGAGGAGCAGCTGATGCCGAGCGCGATATCCGCGGCTTTGCGCTTAAATTCTATACAGAAGAAGGCAACTGGGATTTAGTAGGTAATAATACGCCAGTATTCTTCTTCAGAGACCCAAAACTATTTGCAAGTTTGAATCACGTGGTTAAACGTGATCCAAAGACTAATATGCATAATCCTCAGTCTAACTGGGACTTCTGGACCAGTCTGCCGGAAGCACTGCATCAAGTGACGATTGTAATGAGTGACCGAGGTATCCCGAATGGCTTCCGTCATATGCATGGCTTCGGTTCTCATACTTACAGCATGTATAATGCGCAGGGTGAGCGTGTATGGGTGAAGTTCCATTTCCGAACTGAGCAAGGTATTGAAAACTTGACCAGTCAGGAGGCAAACACTATCATTGCCACTGATCGTGAATCCAGTCAGCGTGACTTGTTCAATGCAATTGAAGAAGGTAACTTCCCTAAATGGAAAATGTTTATTCAAGTGATGACTGAAGAGCAGGCAAGAAATCACAAAGATAATCCTTTCGATCTGACTAAAGTGTGGTTTAAAGATGAATATCCATTAATCCCTGTAGGCGAGTTTGAACTCAACCGCAATCCCGAGAATTACTTTGCAGAAGTTGAACAAGCTGCCTTTGCACCGACTAATATCATTCCAGGTCTGGATTTCTCTCCAGATAAAATGCTGCAGGGACGTTTATTCTCATATGGGGATACGCAGCGTTATCGTCTTGGTGTCAATCACTGGCAGATTCCAGTAAATTACCCGAAAGCAGTGGCCAATATTTGTCCGTTCTCTCGCGATGGACAGATGCGTGTTGATGGTAATTTGGGTTCACATACTAATTATTATCCTAACAGCTACGGTCATAATCAGGATCAGCCACAGTATAAAAAACCGGCATTACCGCTTAGCGGCAATGTTTATGAACATGATTTCCGAGAAGATGATACTAATTATTATGAACAGCCAGGTAAACTCTTTAATTTATTATCGCCAGAAGAGCAGCAACGTCTGTTCATCAATACTGCAAATGAAATGCAGGGAGTAACAGAAGAAGTGAAACACCGTCATATAAGAAACTGCTACAAAGCAGACCCGGCATATGGTCAAGGAATTGCTACTGCTCTTAATATCGATATGACAACTGTCGATTTAAATGCTTAATCATTGGAACCAGTCGCACATGCGGCTGGTTTTTTTATTTTTTTAATGATTACCGCGTAAAAACTGCTTGATTTTATATTTTATAAGTTATAGAATTCATATCGTAACGATTACGATTGGGAGTTGAACAAATGAAACGTTTGATTGTTTTACTATTTATACTGATATTAACTTTAGCCGGATGTGCCGATAAAAATAGTAGGACAGATGATAAATTGCATGTCTACACAACGGTATTTCCTTTTAAATCATTTATTGAACAAATTGGAGGCACACATGTTAATGTAACAAGTATTTATCCAAGTGGTGCAGATATTCATACTTATGAACCGACTCAAAAAGATACTATGGCAGTAGCAAATGCCGACTTGTTTATCTATTCCAGTGATGAGCTTGATCCGGTTGCCGCTAAGATAGCTAAAGTAATTAAAGACGATAATAAAATGCTGACTTTGGCAAGTCATATGAAAAATAGTTCTTTACTTGAGCACCATCATGAACACTCAGAAGAGCATGAACACGAGAATGAAAATGAAACTGCTTTAAATCCTCATGTATGGCTCGATCCAGTTTTAAATGAATCTTTTGCCATACAAATAAAAAACGAATTGATTGCTAAAGATCCGGTCAATAGAAAGGATTATGAGAGAAACTTTCAATCTTTAGTTAGTGATATAAAAGACATTGATCAGCAGATGATGAACATCACTAAAAATCCAAAAAGAGATACTGTTTACATTTCTCATGAGTCTCTAGGATATTTAGCAAATAGATATCATTTCAAAGAAGTGGGTGTTTCAGGAATGAATAATAATGAACCATCGCAAAATGAAATAGTCAATATGATTAAGGATATTAAAAGTTCAAAGACTCCATACATCATTTATGAACAGAATATTTCTTCTAAAATAACTGATATTATTAAAGAAGATACATTTGTCAAACCACTTAAATTTCACAATATGTCTGTTCTGACTAAAGACGACAATGGAGCAACTTATCAAACATTGATGAAGGAAAATATTAAAACATTGGACAGAGCATTGAATGATTAAGAGCCGATAAATTTATAAATTAGTCAAAAAATATATAATTTTCGAAAAAACGCATATTTAGCTTTACAAATGACGAAAAAACCTGTAAATTACCCTTTGGACGAATATTTATTTATTCTGATTAAAAAAAGTTCGTATTTAAAAGGTGGTTATATAAATGTTTGATGTATTTGATTATGAAGATATTCAGTTGATCCCCAATAAGTGTATAGTTAAAAGTAGGAGTGAATGTGATACTTCTATTCAATTTGGACCTAGAACGTTTAAAATACCTGTAGTACCTGCTAACATGCAGACTGTCATGAATGAAGAATTAGCAGAATGGTTTGCTGCTCATGATTTTTTTTATATCATGCATCGCTTTGACGAAGCTGCAAGAATCCCGTTTATTGAAAAAATGCATGAAAAAGGGTTATTTGCTTCAATTTCTGTTGGTGTCAAAGATAATGAATACTCGTTTGTAGAAGAATTAAAAGATAAAAATGTGATTCCAGAATATATGACAATTGATATTGCACATGGTCATTCCGATCAAGTCATCAATATGATCAAGCATATTAAACATCATATCCCTGAAACATTTCTGATTGCAGGTAATGTCGGAACGCCTGAAGCAGTGAGAGAACTTGAAAATGCTGGTGCTGACGCTACTAAAGTGGGTATCGGACCAGGACGAGTCTGCATCACTAAAATTAAGACAGGTTTCGGTACAGGCGGCTGGCAGCTTGCGGCTATTAAACTTTGTGCTAAAGCGGCCCGTAAACCAATCATCGCTGATGGCGGGATTCGTACACATGGTGACATTGCGAAATCTATTCGGTTCGGCGCTGATATGATTATGGTCGGCTCTCTGTTTGCTGCACATGAAGAGTCACCTGGTGAAACGGTTGAACTTGACGGCAAACTTTATAAGGAATATTTCGGCAGTGCTTCTGAGTTTCAAAAAGGTGAGAAAAAGAATGTTGAAGGAAAGAAAATGTTTGTTGAACATAAAGGAAGTCTGCATGACACTTTAGTTGAAATGCAGCAGGATCTTCAGTCTTCTATCTCTTATGCGGGAGGTAGAGATTTAGAATCTATTCGTAAAGTAGATTATGTCGTTGTTAAAAACTCTATCTTTAACGGAGACATGGACCGATAAATCGATAAAACATGACAGTTTGCCGCTGTCATGTTTTTTAATTGCAAGTATCTTCGTAACAAAGCTATAATTAATCCTTAAATAATGTTGTTAAGGAGCACTATGAAAATACTATTACTATTTTTGCTGCTTCTCATCATGGTATTCATCTTTCCACTTCGCATGATGTCACTGCCTGACGACTGGATTTTAAGTGTTAAAGACAATGTTCGGGAGTTTGTCTCGCAGCAGACAAAAGAAAAAAGCAGTACGACTAATGATGTACCTAAAAGCTATATAAATGATATAAAACTTGGTATGACTAAAACTGCAGTCGATAAACTTCTCGGAAAACCACAGGATGAATTGACTAATCAGTATAATAATAGCTGGTATGTTTATCACCATCATTTTGACCATTTTATTCTCGTTAGTTACGAAAAACAGCGAGTAGAAGGGATTTATATTGTTGCAAGTCCATTTAATTCTATTAAAGGTGTTAAATATGGGATGAACGAGAAAAATGTTAAGAATATTCTTGGTGAACCGCTTAAAGTATTTAATGGACAGGACTACCGACTGAAATTGGATGAACCTCATACAATTATTTATTTGAACAAAGGTGTTTATTATACTTACTATTTTGATCAGCACGAGAATAACAAACTTGTCGGAATGAAAGTCGTGACTCAGTCCATGGAAAACCAGAAACCAAGATTGTATGCCAATCCATCTGATGAATTAAAAAAAGATTTCGAAACGCTTGACTATTATTTGATCAATGCGGATAGAGTCAAATATGGTTTACCTGCCTTAAGTTATCATGATAAAATTAGCATTACCGCATTCAACCATTCACGTGATATGTCAGAACAAGGCTATTTCAGTCATACTAATCTTGAAGGTCTTGATCCATTTGACAGAATGCAGCGTGATGGACTTCATTACAGCGTAGCAGGAGAGAACCTAGCTTACGGTCAAGTGTCACCAATAGAAGCGCATCATGGGTTAATGAATTCGCTTGGACACCGCAAAAATATTTTGAATGAGAAGTTTGAACAAGTTGGGATAGGTGTTGCATTTAACCCTGAAAATATCCCGTTCTACACGGAAAATTATATTACTGAGAATTAGGAGAATTTTATGTCAAAAGAAATTGTTGTTTCATCACTTTTAATCACAACAGAAGAAAAAATATTAGTACAGGATATAGGTCATAAACGTATGAAGCTGCCGTACATCGTCAAAAAGGGAACTCAGTCTATCCAGGATAGTGCACATGCCTTTGCAGCACGATTGAATAATGAGGTAAAAGTCGGTGGAATTCTTTTTGTAGTAGAAGAACGAGTGGAGCATAAAGGACTGTTCTTCACAACGGATGCAAACGAAACGGCATTCGTCTTTAATGTAAGAAATAAAGAAGAGTTTAAAGTCAGCCGACCTTATTACTGGCTACCGTTTGAATATTTAAATCAGCTGGACATTGCGGATGAACTAAAACAGCTCATCGTCTCTAATCAGGTCATTAAATCAAGTGTTCCACTTATCAATTTGAATAATTGATTCTATTCCCTGTATCTTAATAAGATGCGGGGATTTTTGTCGCCATGGTGATTATTTTATAGACACTGCTAATTATCAAAAAACCATACAAAAACACCTGCTACTGAATAAGCAACAGGTAGTAGGATAAAATTATAATCTAGTAATTCTCATATTCTGGCGTTCAGTTACCTTTTCACGTCTGCCAGTTCGGTTGATCAACGGATGATCTGAATTTTCAATAAGATGCAGCATAATATCAATTTGACCAAGATGACGAAATTCATTGACAATGTTTTTTTGATCTTTTTCGTTATTAGTACTTTTGGATGCAAATACATTGTTCACACGATTAAAATATTCCACTACATCATCAAAATTCAATGTATCCAAATGTTTCTTATAGTCCTTCAAACTGGAATCGTGCAGGTTCTGATAATCAGTTTGTTCAAATTGCTCCTGGTAGGCATGAGCAATCGAGAGTAACGTTGATTTGATACTTCCTTGACTGAACCCGAAATTATAATTAAACTCAGATTCGCTTAAGTGCTGCAGCTTCGAGAGTAATTGTTCTCTTTCGTTTCTAACCCATAGGTATTCATTCGTCATATTTCATTCTCCTTTAGAATATGATTTATAATTAACTATACCCTTGCAGCATATAATTACTCGACTGATTAAACATCTATCAGTATTTTAATTAAATGATATAACACAAAACAAAACATATTAAAATTGCTGTTAAAATTTTGCAATTCTTAGTAATTGTAAGGTAGAATAATAGAGAAGGGTAACGTGGAGTCGATATTGTAATATCTCGCTAATATGTTTAGTAAATTTTTATCCGGGTACTTAATACTTGTATTTGGATATTAAGGGGATAGAACGATGGAAACAAAGAAACCAAAAGAAAAAGATATTCTTGAGCAAGTCAAAGAAATACTTGGACGTAAGTGAAGCAGTTAATAAAATAACCTATAAAACTCCACATTTACCCGTACCGGCTGACCAGCCGGTATTTATTTTGAAAAAAATAACACTACTTCATCAATGAAGTAGTGTTAAAATTCACGGAACAACCCAACGACTTTTCCTAGTACAGTGACTTTATCGAGATAAATCGGATCCATCAAATGATTTTCTGGTTGAAGTCTGTAACGATTGTTTTCTTTATAGAAACGTTTAACCGTCGCTTCATCTTCTTCAGTCATCGCTACGATGATATCACCATTCTCAGCAATTGCCTGACGTCTGACGATAACTTTGTCGCTGTCAAGAATCCCTGCTTCAATCATACTTTCACCGACAACTTCCAGAATGAAGATATCACTGTTGTGACTAGAAGTAAAATGAGCGGGTAGTGGGAAATATTCTTCTACATTTTCTACAGCAGTGATTGGAAGACCTGCTGTTACTTTACCAATGACGGGAACATGGATTGTTTCTTCATGCAATGCTGCCTGTACATTGTCGGAAACTATTTCAATGGCTCTTGGTTTAGTTGGGTCCCGTTTAATATAACCTTTTTCCTCAAGTCGTGATAAGTGTCCATGTACAGTTGAGCTTGAAGCAAGACCTACAGCTTCTCCAATTTCTCGTACACTTGGCGGATAACCTTTGGCTGAAACGATATGTTTTAAATATTCATATATTTCTTGTTGTCTTTTAGTTAGTTCTTTCATGAGAACACTCCTTAGTGTTTGTTCTATAGCTATTATAGCATACATGTTCGGGGTGAACAAACATTTGTTCGTATTTTTGTTGACAGGGAACAAACGTTCTGTTATTGTAGGTATACAAACAAATGTTCTGGAGGTAAATTAATATGACAATCAGAATTACTAAGGAATTTTTACTTTATTCTACTCTTTTTTTAATGATTACTACGTTCGGTACACTATATATGGCTCAATCTAAAGCAATTTATGAAGATGGACAAGCTTTGACAGCTGACAAACAGTCGTCACAAGATAATAACAAAACGAACAAACGTTCTGAAAACGTTCCCAATCATCAATCCACTCAAAATGGAGAAGTACTTGGCATTGTCCAGTAATGTCTAAAACCTGCTGATTACAGCAGGTTTCAGACTGTAGACAAAGTCTCCTCAGGAGGTGATGTCTGCAGTCTTTTTTTGTTAAAATGTAAGAAATAAGTTCAGCAGGTGATTATATTGATTAGAATGTCCGATCAGGAGTTTACAAAACAAAAACGAAATCAACTTGAAATGTACAGTCTGGAAGACCTTGTGCCACAGAACCATTTACTTCGAAAAGTTGACCAGGTCTTCGACCTGTCTTTCGTATA
>NZ_SCWB01000020.1 GCF_004359545.1 Macrococcus lamae | reverse complement strand
CAGCAGCAGCTTGATGAAAGCACAGGTATTCAGTTTCTTTGTATAGTGATCCAAGTTCAGATATCTTACATGTGCAGAAACTTTTTTAAAATCTATAGGTAAAATCCATTGTTCAAATGATGATTTTCTAGTAAACTTATCCATAGCTTGTTCCTTTATTTCGGAATTTGGATGAGTATTACTACCTCCAACCATTATAAAGGAATTTTTTTATACAGAAAATAAAATTTTAGAATATTCAATTTAAAACCGCAGGTTGAAATACTTTTATGCAACACTAGTGATTATGGATAGGTTCTATATTGCTTTTGATCGGAAGTATAGGGATGTTTTTCACAAGATCACAGGCAGTTGTCAACCATACTGGAACATATCATCACGAGGAGACATTGGATAAAACCTTTAATAACATTGATATCAATATGGCACTCGGTGATGTTGAAATTAAAGAAAACAATGACAGCAGTACCCGAATTGAAATTCAGCATGCGAAATCTGAAAAAACTTTTCAATATAAAGTAGAAGATCAGACGCTCAAAGTTCATAATGATAATAAACTTCATAAATTTAATTTCAATTTCGGGATGTCTGACGACAATGAAGGTAAGTTGATCATTTACCTGCCTAAGAAGACATATGATAAGCTGGATATAAGTTCAGATGTCGCACAAATTGATATTCAGTCAATCAACGTTAAATCAGCAGATCTTAACGTTGATGTAGGAGAAATAAATGTAGAAGAGCTAAAAACAGAAACTATTGATTTTTCAGTGGATACAGGTGAGATTAATCTTAAAGGATTAGAAAAAGCGACAACTATTAATGGTACCGTCAATATTGGTGAAGCGAATTTCATTTATGTCGAACGTCCTGACAACGTCACTTTTAATATCGATACTGATATTGGCGATGTTAATATGAATGGCATCGCTGAGGACAATGGTGTAATAGGTAAAGGTACTGCTAAAGTCAACGTCAAAGTAGATACAGGTGATGTTGAAGTAGATGTAAAGTAATAGCTATATACTGATTTTAATGACTTCTAGAACATTTGAAAGACCACTAGTTTGTAATCTAGTGGTCTTTCATCAGTTTCTGTATCATCAGCAGCTCATAGATATAATGACTTTTCAGCTGGTTGTCATCGAACTCATTCAGGTGTTTGACGCTTGATTTGAATGTTGAGAGTGCGGGTCTTGGGATGGGTTTTTGTTGTTCCGTTGCTTCTAGTATTT
Organism: Macrococcus lamae; assembly: GCF_004359545.1. Classification (GTDB taxonomy): domain Bacteria; phylum Bacillota; class Bacilli; order Staphylococcales; family Staphylococcaceae; genus Macrococcus; species Macrococcus lamae. The sequence continues at coordinate 27,592 of NZ_SCWB01000020.1, read as the reverse complement.
GCACGTATGCTTCTCGTTCGTCCATTGTGAAGTCGAAGTACTGGTCGTCAGGCAGGTAGATCATGTTGGACAGGTGCAGGATGATCAGCTGGTCAATCTGCAGTTGTTTCTCAAGATCAGTCATCGAGCGTTTGCGATTTAAATCTTTATGGTACTGGTATTCCTCATGTTCGTACTTGATCAACTGGTGTGCTCTGCTGACTTTGGTGTTGATGGCTTCTAATTGCTTAATACTTGCTGTTGACTGAAAGTTGCCGATCAGCACTTCTTTGCTGCGCTGTATGAAGAGGTTTAGTGTATCGCGTTCTATAGTACTGATGAGCTCCTGTATTTGATGCTGATATTTCGGCGGAAGGACGAGGTAGTTCACCAGTCCTGCTGTTGTGAGTCCAATTGTTGTTGTCGCAAGTCTCGAAAAGAAGTTGTAAGCGAAGGCATCGTGTATATTCGGTACCATGGCGACCGCTGTCAAGCTTGCAACGAGCATGCCGTCAAAGAGTTTCAGCTGATGACAGACGACGATTGTCAGTGTCGCTGCAATGCTGTATGCCAGTGGCGAGTCTCCGAGAAAAAAGGTGCTCATCACAGCGATGAAGGCTCCGAGTATGGAGGCTGGAAATCGGATATAAGCTTTTTTCAGCGATGCTTTCGCGGTCGGTTCAATCGAAACGATGGATGTGATGACTGCGAATATTGCAGGGAGCGTCAGCATCTGACAGATGAGTGCCGTCAAAAATGTCGCAAGTCCTGTTTTGATGATGCGCGGTCCGAGTAGATGTTTGAAGTTCATTGAGACCATCCTGTTTTTAAATTTAGTATACCATTAAATATTTGTTATAATATAGAGAGACAACTATATGAAAGAAGAGATTATATGATTATTAAATCAAACGAGGAACTCGAAAAATTAAAGGCAATCGGTCAGATTGTCGCAGAAATCAGAGATACGTTGAAGGAAAAAACAGTTCCAGGAATGACGACTAAGGAACTTGATAATATTGCAGGAGAACTATTTGATAAACTTGGCGCTAAATCTGCACCAATTACTGAGTATGATTTTCCCGGCTACACGTGCATCAGTGTCAACGAAGAAGTAGCACATGGTATTCCTGGCAGCCGCGTGATCAATGACGGAGATCTTGTGAACGTCGATGTGTCAGGCTGTAAGGATGGATTTTACGCAGACACAGGTATTTCATTCGTTGTCGGTGAAAGTGCTGATCCTCTGAAACAGAAAGTGGTGGATGTGGCTTTAATGGCTTTTGAAGAAGCGATGAAGAAAGTGAAGCCTGGCACGAAGCTCAGTCAGATCGGTCGTGCGGTCAATACGACTGCTAAGAAGAATGACGTTACAGTTATTAAGAATCTGACTGGCCACGGTATCGGCAGAAGCCTGCACGAAGATCCGAAACATATTTTGAATTACTATGATCCATTTGAGAAAGATCTGCTGAAAGAAGGAATGGTGCTCGCTGTCGAACCGTTTATCTCTTCTAAAGCGACATTAGTGACAGATGGTAAAGATGAATGGGCATTTGAAACGAGCGACAACAGCTATGTTGCTCAGATTGAACATACAATCGTCGTGACTGAGAATGGTGCATTACTGCTCACTGATCGTCCCTCCGACTAAAGTATGAGAAAATAATCGTTCCTGAGACGTTTTACAGCCTCAGGAACTTTTTTTATAATAGGATGAATCGTGAGGAGATGTTTATATGAAACGTTTGAAGTCCTATTTGAACCAGACAGTGAAGAAGAGTATCAGACAAAGTCTCTATATTAAACTGAAAGAACTCCAGCAGAAAATGACTGACTTGAATGTTTTAAAAGCCTTAAAGTCTAAAGAACATGAACGACTGATTGAAGTGTATGACAGCCAGCAGTTTAAATTGACTGTCATTGATTCTGAAGATGGCAGTACTCGTGATTTCCGGTCGAACCGGTATGCGACACTTAATGCACTCAATCAGATTGATGACGAACTCAGAGAAATCGAAGCATCTCTTCAGATGATTGAGCATATGAAAGAAGAGACGCAATATGAGATAATGATGATTAGAAAATTGAAAGGGAAAGAAGTGAGTACGTGAAGCAATTAGTTTCTACAGAAATATTAATCAGCTTTTTAATACTGCTATTACTTTCTAACTTGTACTATATATTCTTTGTAAAGACAGGAATGCTGCTCGTACTAGTACTTGGGGCGCTGCTGATTTATATCAGTCAGTATTTCAGAAAAAAATTACGTGGGCTGGTTCTGTTCTGGTCTGGTTTAAGTCTCGTGCTGTTCGGAATGCTGTCCAATCCCTATACTTTAATTTTACTGTTCAGCTTTCTTGTCATTCTTGCAGTACGTTATTTGATAACGCGCAGAAAGCCTGTGCATGTCATTGTCACAGCAGATCAGGACGTACATGTCTACAGTCAGAAGTGGTTCAACACACAGGAGACGCCTAAGGAAGTGTACCGCTTTGATGACATACATCTTCAACACGCTGTAGGGGATGTGACGATTGATCTGACAAACGCTGCTAATCTTCAGCAGGAAAACTTGATCGTAGTGAATCACCTGGTCGGGAAGACGACTATTATTGTTCCGCATCATTATCAGACGAAGACTGATTATTCAGCGTTGTACGGACAGCTGAAAGTGAATCATGAATTTACAAGACGAGCTAAAAATGAACGATTGACTTATCTTTCCGAGGACTATCATAATGGCATCTTAATTAAGATCATCGTGTCTTCTATTGTTGGGGATCTGGAGGTCGTTCATCGATGAATAACTATACGCGCATGATTGGTGTCATGCTCATTCTCGTTTATTCTCTTGTCTTTATCTTTTACATTCTGGACCGTATCTTTACGAATATCATTTATTTTCAAGGGATGCTTTACACACAGATTATCGGAGTGCCGGCATTTCTCTTTCTGAATATCGTTGTCATTCTGGCATGTATTATCATGGGATCACTTGCTGCCTATAAGCAGAATGCGCAGCTGTCATGGGTCAAAGGGCAGATGGAAGCGATTGACTATGGCGAATCACTTGATGACAATGAAGAGATAATCATGCAGCCGGAAATTAATGAGCTATATCAGACGATTGTCAGACTGAATGATACCGTCAGAACAGTGAAACATCAGAATCAGCTTGTAACAACAGGTGTCAATGAACAAATTGTCAAAAAAATCGTCGAGGAAGAACGGCAGCGCCTTGCTCGTGATCTTCATGATTCTGTCAGTCAGCAGTTGTTTGCAGCAAGTATGATGCTGTCAGCGATTAAAAATCATCCGCTTGAAGAACAGGCAGCAAAGCAAGTATCGATTCTTGAGAACATGCTGCACGAGGCTCAGCTTGAAATGCGCGCGTTGCTGCTTCACTTAAGGCCGCTTGCGCTGCAGAATAAGTCTCTTGGAGCTGGAATCCGTGACTTGATAGCAGATCTTAAGAAAAAAATTCCTTTGGACATCAAAATGGATATTGAAGATATCAACTTGCCAAAAGGTGTAGAAGATCATCTGTTCAGAATTACTCAGGAGGCAGTATCCAATACGCTCAGACATGCTGTGGCCGGTTGTTTAACAATTGAGTTATTCAAAGTGAGTGATACTGTCATACTCCGGATATCCGATGACGGTAAAGGTTTTAATATGGCTAAGCGCGATGAATCAAGATACGGTATCAACACGATGAAAGAACGGGCGCTCGAGATTGGTGGTATCTGTCAGATTATCTCAGCAGAAGATAGTGGAACGAGAATAGAAGTGAAAGTTCCATATACAGGAGGAGAAACATCATGAGAGTGTTGTTTGTAGATGACCACGAAATGGTCAGAATCGGTATATCAAGTTTTTTATCGACACAGCCGGATATTGAAATAGTCGGCGAAGCAAGTGACGGCGTAGAAGGCATAGAAAAAGCAGAATCATTGAATCCAGATGTTATATTGATGGATATGGTGATGGAAAAAATGAACGGCATTGAGGCGACTACTATTATTAAAAGTAGAATGCCGCATATAAAGGTTATCATGCTGACAAGTTTTATTGATGACAAAGAAGTCTATGCTGCTATTGATGCAGGAGTAGACAGCTACATATTAAAGACGTCAAGCGCTGATACAATCGCTGAAGCGGTCCGTAAGACATTTAACGAAGAATCGGTGTTTGAAACAGAAGTCATGACGAAAATGCGCAACCGGATCAGTCATAAAGCAGAGCTGCATGAAATGCTGACAGAGCGTGAAATGGAAATTCTCATGCTGATTGCTAAAGGCTATTCGAACCAGGAAATCGCAGATGCCAGTCATATTACGATCAAGACGGTTAAAACTCATGTCAGCAACATCTTAAGTAAACTAGAAGTACAGGATAGAACTCAAGCTGTAATCTATGCGTTCAAGCACCATCTTATTGCTCAGTAAAGCAAGCTCCAAAAATAAAAAGCCGAGGCATCTGCATTGGCTTTTTATCCGATTATTGAGTTACTTTATCATAACCATTCTGAATCAGTTCTAGTTCTCCGGTATTCGGATCAATGACTAATCCATGAACAGGGACTGACTTATCAAATAGCGGATGATTGTATACAAGATCAATATTATTACTTACGTTTTCTCTCACATCTTTGAAGCCTTCAAGAAAATGATGGATATCTATTCCAGAGTGTTCTAAAGTATGCAGTACTTCTTCTTTAACTCCACGCGATTTCATCGTGTTCAGTACTGATTCCACGTCAAGGTTACCCATCCCGCAGTCTTTGTGCCCCATAATAATAATTTCTTCGGCACCTAAAGCATAGATACCTACTAACAAGCTGCGCATTGTTGCGCCATACGGGTGGGTGATAGTAGCGCCGGCATTTTTCACAATTTTAATATCACCATTTTTAAAGCCGAGTGCTTTAGAAGAAAGTTCCACTAGTCGTGTGTCCATACACGTTAACACAACTGCTTTCATGGAAGGAACTTTAGAAGTCTGAAATCCTTCATAGTCTTTGTCTGCTACAAATTGTCTGTTATATGAGAGTACGTCATCAAGTAATGTCATTATTGCCTCCTAGTTGTTCTTGCTACTCGTTTTACCCGTTTTATTCTGATGAAAAATCGCATTAATCTGAGCACCGATGATAATAATGAAACCTGTTAAATACAGCCATAACATCAATACGATGACTCCACCAATACTACCATATGTTTTAGAGTAGTTAGCGAAGTTGCTGACATACAGGCCAAATAAAGCGCTGGCGCCAAGCCAGACGATTGTTGCGAACAATGCACCTGGTAGAACGGATTTTAATTTAAGTTTAACATGTGGTGCAAGTGTGTACAAGGTCATAAATACGACAAACGTCACAAGTACTGGAAGAACTATTTTTATTAAATTGAATACCCATACAAACTGGCTTTCAAGACCCAGCTTACCGAATAATAAGTTGCCAATCTGCTCTCCGAATACCGGTAATGCTAAAGTTACTACAAGAACTAAAGTCATAATAATAGTGAATAAAACTGATAATAATTTTGCAATGATAGGATTTCTGTTGTCTTCAACTTCATAAGCTACGTTAAAAGCATTCATCAAAGCAGTCATACCATTTGAAGCAGACCATAGAGCGGCGATGATACCGAATGATAATAATCCGCCGGAACTATTCTTCATGACATCTCCTACAATACCATTAATTGTTTTTGCGGTATCTCCCGGAGCATTTTTAGAAATAGCATCTGTAATAGTTGATTGATCAATGTTGAATAATGGAATAAGTGTCAATAAGAAAATCAGTAATGGGAACAATGCAAGAAGGAAATAATAAGCGAGCTGAGCTGCTAATCCTGATGCATCATCTCTGGAGATACGATAAAGCAATTTCTGCAGGAAGTTGCCATCTTTTTTATACTTGGCGGGCTTATTAATTTTTGATACGTGAAGTTCTTCATCAGATTTCTTCGCATTCTTCGACTTAAATTTCTGTGTGGATACATAATTCTCCTCTAAATGATTAGACTCAGACGGGTTAGCCGCCTGAGTCAAGTATTTAGAGGAGTTCTTTTGGTTTTTAGCCAAATGACTCACTCCTTATTCTGTTAAAAGTTAAAACTATTTGTTGTTATTATTGTTAGTTTTGTTTTGGTCAAACGCTTTATTAGCATTTGTATTAGCATTGTTATTGCTGTTATCATTTGATGATTGTTTTAAAACATCGCTTAAACTACCACCATTAGAATCGCCATTACGTAAACTAACCACTAAGTCTTTAGCTTGAACTAATGCTTTTTCAAGTTCTGGGTTATTACGACGAATTTCTTCAACTTGATCTTTCCAATAAACTACTTCGTCTTTAATATTCATTGCTTTATCTTTAACACTTGATGGGTTTTTAGTCACTTGACCCACGTTATTAACTTGCCCTTTTACTGAGCTGCGAGTATTTTTGTCTAATAATGCGATAGCGGCACCGACTGCTGCACCTGCTACTACTGCTGGTACTAGTTTGTTATTCATGTTGAATCTCCTCCTGGATATAAATGTTTTGTGTTGTTAATGTAAGTATATCCATAATCATATAGTGATAAACTTCTTTTAGGCAAGAAATTAATTAAAATGTTTCATGAGTTGTGTACTTTTGCTAGAATAAAGAAGAATTGAGATGGAATAGAAAGGGTGATACTAATGACTAAAGAAGAAATGATGAATGCAATAGCCGGCAAATTGAAGCTAGTTAATGTAGGAGTTATTAAACCGGAAAGTATAGATGATTCAAAAATCAACGAACTGAAAGACTTGTACGACATGGTGATGAAACGCGATAATATTTCACCGAGCGAGATGACTGCAATAACAGAAGAACTTGGGAATTTAAGAAGATAAAGGGGATATAAATATGATAAACAATCGGGATGAAAGATTAAAAACCTATGCTCAGTTATTGGTGAATGTAGGAATGAATATACAGCCGAAACAACGGGTGTATATTAGAGCAACAGTAGATGCGGCAGAATTTGTTCATTTAATAGTTGAAGAAGCTTATAAAGCTGGTTCTGAAGACGTTCATGTGGAATATGGAGATGACAGACTTACCCAGCTCAATCTCCAGTATCGTTCACTTGAAGCGGTGCAGCACGTTCCGAGTTATGTCGTTGATCGAAGAATGGATTACGCGAAAGACAAAGCAGCTCAGCTGGCGCTTATGTCTTCAAGTCCGGAAAGCTTGAAAGAGGCAGACCCAGAAAAATTAGCGGCCAATATGCGAGCTTATGGAACGGCGTTCAAAGATTATATGAAGATGATGCAGTCAGACCACTTCAGCTGGTTAGTCGCAGCTTATCCATCAAAGGAATGGGCAAAGCTCGTCTTTCCTGATCTTGAAGAGGAAGAGGCATTTGATAAACTGCTGGAAATGATTCTTTATACAGTTCGTGCAGATGTAGCAGATCCTGTTAAAGCATGGGAAGACCATAATAGCAACCTTCATATTAAAGCAGATTATTTAAATAAAAAGAACTATAAGGCACTGAGATATTCAGCTCCCGGGACTGATCTAACCATTGGTCTGCCGGAAGGTCATATTTGGTGCGGTGCATCATCCATTAATAGTGATGGTATTGAATTTATGGCAAATATGCCGACAGAAGAAGTATTCACTGTGCCTCATAAAGATCAGGTCAATGGGACAGTGAGCAGTACGCTGCCACTCAGCTACGGCGGAAATATTATCGATAAGTTCACATTGACTTTCAAAGACGGAAAAGTCATTGATTACAAGGCGGAGACAGGTCAGGATATTTTAAAAGGACTGTTGGAATCTGATGACGCTGCTTCTTACCTTGGAGAAGTAGCATTGGTCCCACACGATTCACCGATTTCAAACAGTAATGTTTTGTTCTACAATACATTGTTCGATGAGAATGCTTCATGTCATCTTGCGCTTGGTTCTGCTTATCCATTCTGTCTTGAAGGCGGAAAAAAGATGTCTGATGAGGAACTGGCGGCTGCTGGTCTCAATAATTCCATTACACATGAAGACTTTATGATCGGCAATGCTGAAATGAACATCAGTGGAATTACTGCAGAAGGTAACGAAGAACCAATATTCATCAAAGGGAATTGGGCATTTTAATTTAATCTTTTAAGTGATATGATAAGCATATATTTGTTAATGAACAGGAGGATGAACAATGGCAGAAAATCCAATGATGTCTGAACCGATGATGTGGTTTGTAGTACTTGCTTTCCTCTTCTCAATATTTTTGTTTGGAGCAGCGTTAATGTACTTCTTACGCTTTGCATTTGTATCGTCAGAATCTGAAAAGATTGATACACCGGAAGAAGCACTTGAGAAGAAAGTCTTTGCTGACGATCATCATTAATAGCTTAATCAGAAGAGATAGTCCGCTATCTCTTTTTATTATGTCAATTTTTAACTTCATCATGTAAAATGTAGTTATTACGTTAAAGCAAGGGGAACAGATGATGACTGAAAGACAACGGAAATCCATGTCCGAGTCCCGGACGATTAAAACTCAGCAAGTATTTCCAACAGACACTAATCACCATAATACTTTGTTCGGTGGTAAACTGATGGCGATGATAGACGATGTAGCAGCAATCGCCGCTACAAGACATTGCGGCCGCTCAGTAGTCACAGCCTCAACAGATTCAGTGGACTTCATTAAACCAATCCGGCCGGGAGAAATTGTATCACTCGTATCACTCGTTACATACACCGGGAATTCGTCTCTTGAAGTGTGCGTCAAAATAATATCTGAGAATGTGCTTGAACAGTCGAAGCAGCTTGCAGCGATCAGTTTCCTGACGTTTGTTGCGCTTGATGAGAACAACAAACCTGTTCAAGTGCCTGAAGTATACGGTGAAACAGAAGACCAGATGTGGTTGAATGAAACCGGCAAGGAAAGAGCAGAGAAACGGAAAGAACGAGTGACTCAAAGCAAAGACTTACTTAATTTTTTTGCGACGAAATTATATATATAGATATAGATTGGATACTGGTAATCAGTGTCCTTTTTTTGGTTCAGCTGCAGAGATGGCGGGTAGAATTTCATTGAAACTTATCGCTTTCTGGGTCATAATTAAGGGCGTCTAAATAACAGGAACGGAGAGATGACTTTGGCTAACGAATCATTAAATGAAATTAAAGAAAAACTATCGGACTTTATTGAAGAGATTGAATCTGTAAACCCTGAAACAACGGATATAGCTGATATCGATGAATGGCTTGCCATCCTGGATCAATTGGAACTTAAAGTGAAGTCAATCAAATCTTAAGGAGTAATACATGGCAGATATCAATGTAAAAGTAGGACAGAAATTCCCACTGACGATTAAAAGACTCGGAATCAACGGAGAAGGCATTGGCTACTACAAGCGTAAGGCGACCTTTGTACCTGATGCATTGCCCGGTGAAGTAGTACTTGTTCAAGTGACGAGAGTCAATACGAAATATTTAGAAGGCAGGATGCTGAAAATCCGGGAGCGCTCGAAAGACCGAGTGAAAGCTCCGTGCCCTGTGTTCCATCTGTGCGGCGGCTGTCAACTACAGCATTTAAGTTATCCGGCACAGCTTGACTATAAGCAGCAGATTATTAAGGATTCTCTGGAACGTTATGCCGGACATATTTCAGCGGATAAAGTTAAAGCCACTATCGGTATGGAGGAACCGTTCAGATACCGAAACATGAATCTGTTCCCTGTTGAAAAATCAGGACGGACCATACGAGCAGGTTTATATAAAGAACAATCTAATACGCTGATAGATATAGACGACTGTATCGTCCAGGATAACCGTACGATGACCGTGACTAATGAAGTGAAGCGAATTATGAGCGAACTGAATATCGATGTCTGCAGAAATCCTCATAAAGATAATGGTGTGCGCTTTATCGTGACAAGAATCGCAAAACATACAGGTGATATTCAAGTTGTTCTTGTAACAACAACCCCGTCGCTCAACAAACAGGATATGCTGTCTGAACGAATCATGCGAATTCCAGGTGTGGTAAGTGTCGCTCTCAATGTCAACGCAGATAAAGAATCTCGTGTACTCGGACCGGAAACGCTTATAATTAGAGGAGAACAGACGATCCGTGAACAGCTTGAACATATTGACTATGACTTAACGCCGGAAGGTTTCTTCCAGATTAATACGGAGCAGACAGTAGTACTCTATGAAACAATTAAAGCAGCGGTCGATTTAACTGGCACTGAAATGGTCGCTGACATTTACTGCGGCACAGGAGGCAGTGCACTCTGGCTTTCAGAACAAGCAAAAGAAGTACGGGGAGTTCACTTTGATGAAGCAGCGATTACTAATGCCGTCTATAATTCAGCGTTGAATCATTTAGAAAACTGCACGTTTGAAGTGGGGGAACCGCTTGATAAGCTGGAAGAATGGATTGAAGAAGGTTTTTATCCAGATGTCATCACAGTCAATCCGACAAGAGCCGGATTGTCGTTTGATGAGCTGAACGTCTTCAATGAAATTAAGCCAAAGACATTGATCTATATCAGCAGAAACCCTTCTTCCCTTGCGAAAGACCTGGCACATTTGACGAAAGCATTCAACGTTGAATATATTCAGCCTGTCGATATGTTTCCACAGACTGTGCAAGTAGAGATGGTAGTGAAACTTGTCAGAAAAAAAAGACTCGGTTGATTCATGCAGCCTCTTAAGTTTGATTGATTTATTAAACGGGTAAAAACTACTATCACTACTTAGGAGGAATTAATTCATGACTAAGAAAGTAGCAGTAGTATTAGATAACTTATTTGAAGATGTTGAATATACGAGCCCGGTTGAAGCTTTAAAAGGCGAAGGGCATGAAGTGGAAGTCATCGGTAAAGAAGCAGGAACAAGTGTTAAAGGTAAAAAGGAAAATACTGAAGTTAAAGTTGATAAAGGGATTGCAGACGTTTCAGCAGATGAATATGATGCATTGCTGATTCCAGGCGGATTCTCACCAGACCAGCTGCGCGGGGATAAAGAAGGACGATTTGGTAAATTTACTAAAGAATTCTTTACAGCAGACAAACCTGTATTTGCGATTTGTCACGGTCCGCAATTATTAATAGATACAGATGAATTAAATGGGCGCAAGCTGACGAGTTACTTATCCGTTCGTAAAGACCTCGAAAACGCCGGTGCCGAAGTGGTTGATGAATCAGTAGTTGTAGATGGCAAACTTGTCACATCAAGAACACCGGATGATCTGCCGGACTTCAACCGAGAACTGTTAGCTCAGCTTCAATAATAATATAACTTTAATAAGAGCCGTGATGGCTCTTATTTTTTCTGTTTACAGCATTTGAATCGATAAACTTTCTACGGCTTTAGACTGATTTATTGCGTTTTAGAGTGGTTAGCATTTCTTCGTATATCTTTATTTGTTAATATTTAATAAACATACAAAGAGAAGAAAGGAAAAATCGATGAGAAGAAAAAAACGCGGGTGCGGTTGTTTAGTATTATTTATTCCTATATTAATTCTCGCTTTGATTATTGCATTTTATTATTACCAGGGGATGAAAGTCAATATAGATACACTGCAGGATATCAATAACGAAGAAACATTTGTAGCAGTAAATGATATGCCTGATTATGTGAAAAATGCCTTCATTGCTGTTGAAGATAAGCGATTTTATAAACATGACGGGGTGGATTGGTTCGGTACTGGACGTGCCATTGTCATATCTTGGAAAAATGGAGAAGCAACGCAGGGCGGCAGCACTATCACTCAGCAGCTGGCGAAAAACTATTACTTCAATAATGAAAAGTCTATCTCTCGTAAATTTAAAGAAATTGTTGTTGCAAAACGTATTGAAAACAATTATACGAAAGACGAGATCATGAGTTATTATTTAAGTTCCATCTATTTCGGTGATAATATTTATAATGTAGAAGAAGCGGCGAACACATATTTCGGAACAACGACTCACATGAATGGATATCTGCCTCAGATTACACTGCTGCAAAGTGCGATACTTGCAAGTACAATTAATGCACCGAGCAATTATGATGTCGAAAACTTTAGTACTGATACAGCGCTAAAGACTCGTACAAAAAATACACTGTCTAAGATGCTTGATCAGAAGTTAATTACTGAAGCTCAATATAATGAAGCAGCAGCAGGTATCCCGTTGAACTGATAAAGGGGATGAACAGATGAAGATTACAATGATAGAAGTCCAGAAAAATAATAAGGACCGTTTTAATCTTTATATCAATGGTGAATTCAGTATGGGAATTGACAGTGCCACTTATGTGCACTTCAATTTAAAGAAAGACGATGAAATATCAAAAGAGCGCCTTGCGGAAATTAAGATTTACGATGATTATCGCAAGGCGATTAATCGTGCAATCAATTATTTGTCATATAAAAAACGTACCGAAAAAGAAGTCAGAGATTATTTAGTACAGGATGAAATTCCTGAAGAAACCATTATTAAAGTGCTTAAATATTGTTATGAAAATGGATACATCAATCACGATGATTATGCACAGAGTTTAATGAATACAATGATCAACACAACTGATAAAGGTCCGGATGTTTATAAGCAGAAGCTGTTTGAAAAAGGGATAGAACGTGATTTAATTGATCAGTACTACGACCTTTATTCTGAACGGATGGACAGTGAACGGATGAAACAGCTGATTCAAAAACAGCTTAATAAACATGCCCGTAAATCATCAAGGCGTCTTGCTGAACAAAAAACAATACAAACACTTGTCCAAAAAGGTTATAATTTGAATATCGTCATTCCTTATATGAAAGATATGGAATATAATGGAGATTGGGACATACTACAGAATGAACTTGAAAAACAGTTTTCCAAATGGTCTCGTAAAGTTTCCGGCAATGAATTAAAGCAGAAAGTCATCACAGCGATGATGCGTAAAGGATTTTCGTATGATGAACTGGTACCAGTGCTAAAGGAAAGTGGTATTGAAGATGAATGAAGAGAAAAAATTAGTGGAAATGAACGAGCATGAACTGCGCGCAGTGATTGCACAATATAGAGAGAAAGCAAGAAAAGCCGAAACGATGGGCATCGTCAACGAATACGAGGTTTATCAGCGTAAAGCATTGATTGCTGAAAGCTATATGGTTAATTCGGAAAATATTGAAATTGGTCATGTCTATCGTTTGATAGGAATCGAGGATCATTACTTTAAAGTTGAACGCATCAAAGGGATTTTTGCATGGGGATTCAGATTGAATGGGACTTCCAGTGAAGAAGGAATACCACTTGCCCTGCTGCAGCTGAAATAGTAAAGGAGTAACGATATGTCCGGCGAAATACTTGTAAGGCTGGTTAATGTAACTAAATATTTCCGGGACACAACAGGTTCTAACCGCTTAAGTGCAGAATTACTCAGACGGAAAGAACGGCGGTATGTGGAAGTCAATCGCGTGACCATTCATTTATATCGGGGTGAGACGTTAGGAATTACAGGACTTGCCGGTTCAGGGAAATCAGTCATCGGTAAACTCATGTCTAAAGTCATAGAACCTTCGAGTGGAAAAGTAAGAAATAACTATCCGACATTTCTTGCCAGTCATAACCACCATTTCACGGGTCAGCATTCACTCAATCAAATCATTGAGACAGTTCTCCTGTCATATAATGTCCCGCTGCAGAAGTTCTCTGAGAAAAAGGGAAAGATACTGGCATACGCAGAACTCATGAATAAATCAAAAGAGCCGTTTGATCAGCTGACGATAGGAGAAAAATCACAGCTCTTTATTGCGCTGACATATTTTTTGAAACCTGAAGTAGTCATCTATGATGAATTGTCCAAACATTTAGATGAACCGTTCAGAGAAAAATTCAAAACAGTCATTGAACTATTGATGCGCGAAGAGAAGGCTGTTGTTCTAATTGAGGAAGAGCCGGATATCATTAAGGAAAAAGCGAACTATATGACTTGGATGAGTCACGGTAAGGTGAGAAAATCCGGTACTCCAAGAGAAGTGATTCCACTCTACACGAATTACTTAACGCAGTATAAGCAGTCACTTGGGACAAAGAATGAAGAGCTGTTTGATCTCGATTATAAGATGCAGCGGCAGGTAATCGGTAATGAAGAAGTGATGCGCCGAGTATCTAAGCAGTCAAAGACTAGAATTGATGAAAATATCAGGAAATTGCTGCTCTTGACAGTTGCTGTACTTATAGCCTGCCTGCTAATATCTATTCCTGTGTGGAAGCAAGTCAGCTACATACCAAAGACTGAAGTTAAAGATGAAACAGCTATCGTTAAAAAGAAAGAGGAATTCACTGATAAATACGCCTTTGCAGTTGTGCTGGCTGATGGACAGCAGATTACAAATAAAGATAAACCGTTCGTTAAAGTACCTGCCGGCACATTGATTGAAATCACAGGCAATAACAATAGTCATTACCGGATATCCTATGGCAATAATGATATGACGATGAATCGTCAACACCTATTGTATATTAATCCGGCAGCGCTATATGACGAATATCTGTTTGCTGATCTTGATAAATATATGTACGGCAATTATGCAAACTTCAAAGATTTCTTCAACGGTTATCTCGGTAAAAGTCATTCAACCATTAATGACGAACTCTATCCTGAATCGAACAACAGATACCGTATTAAATTGACGAAGAATGATATTTATCTTCACTTTAATGATGAAAATAAGATGACAGGCATCAGTTTTCCTATCGTAAAACAAGATGAACTTAAGAAGAAATACAACATTAAGGATAAGCAGTGGATCGTAAAAATCGGGGAAGGCTATGCTGTCGCTGACTTCAATCGTAACCAATGGCTATATTTTAAGATGTAGGTGAATCAGATGAATGAAGTGATAAATTTAGTTAAATATGTTCCCTATATGCTGAGAAATATTTTAATCGAACTAAGATACCATTTAAAGCAGTATATATTCTTTCTGGCGATGAATCTCGTAGTCATCTTTTTGACATTTATGCTGCTTAATTTAATGACCAGCCTGCCTATTGATAAGTCGACACGTGTCTTTCAGCTGAGCGGCTACGTTATATATTTCTGGATGACAGGTGCGATTTTCATCTCGAATTTAATTCTGGCAAGAAAAGGGTTTATATTGAATATAACAAACTTGCCGTTATATGTACTTGTCATGATACAAATTATCAACTTCTTCATTATGTTCCTGATGTCATTCATCATGTTGATGATTATTAAGGCGGCCAATGGTATACATGTGGAAACGAGCTGGATAGGAGTAATATATTTTATTGTGATGACATGTCTATTCTTGATTCCTATATGTATTCTGATCAGTCTGTTCATTCAACGCAGTAAGATCATTGCGATCGCGCTTGTTATATTATTTTTTACGCTGCCAATTATATGGATTCCATCGACGATTCCTACTACACTGCTTAATCTGCTGAAGTTGAACCCATTTTACTTTCTTGTGAATGGTTTTCAAGAAGCAGTGGTACTTGGTACAGCAGCGTTTTATAATTATCCGAATCATCTGTTGTTCATACTGGAACTTGTACTCATCTATGTATGGACAGGATATTTGTATAGAATCATGAAAGATGAAATCAACATGAATAAAAATTATAAGTCTTAAACTGATGCTTACTTCAATCAATAAATAGTTTACATAATAAACCCGGCTGGAGATATCGCTCTTCAGCCGGGTTTGATTAACCTTTTAACACCTATGCACGTTGGATGTTTTCTTTAATAGCACTATGCATCAACTTGTCCTGTAGTTTTTCTTCAGAGAATACCCAGCCAGTGTAACTGTGAGTTACGTAATAGTCATGATCAAGATTGAGTATGGCAACAAATGAGTAGTGTCCATTTTTTAAATAACGCAGATCGATCAACCGTAGTTCAGAGCCGAATGGACGTTCGACAAGCGTCCAGCGGTAAATTGAACTGAAGCTTCTGAATGCAATTAAATTAGGGTCATTTTTAGCATGAATCATGATATTATCCGGTGGGTATGGTTCTCTTGTGAACTGATCGCTGAAGTTGACAGTCGTTCCGTAGCTGCGTCCGATGTAATCATACTTATCTGTCTGAATTCCGACACGCCATTCATAAAATTTTGCAGTCGGAGCAACGAATACTTTTTCAACTTTTTCCCGCGAGGAAATTAATCTCATCGCTCTCTTCTTAATCGATTGCTGAAGTTTTCTTCTGATGATATAGTATAGGACTAGTATGACAAAGATGATGATAAAGGTATAAAACGGATGACCTCCCCACGCCCAGATCACGCATCCAAAGAGCAGCAGTGAAAAGATAATCGGGTCAAATGTATTGATAATACCGATCTGAATCCAGTCTTTTGAAAATGGTCTAAGGGCCTGCGTACCATAGGAATTAAAGATATCAACGAAGACATGCAGAAATACAGCAAACTGAGTCCATGCCCATAAATGCAGCAGATTGACATCATGATTAAAGTAATAGAGCAGTAAAGTAATCAGCAACGGCCATATCAGCGTAAAAGGGATAGAATGCGTGATTCCACGGTGATGGGTAATATAGACGGCATTATTTCTTAACTTCAAGACAGTGTCTATGTCCGGTATCTGGGAACCTGCAACAACAGCTGTCACAAATATCGGATAATGAGCTGCGGCTGCAGGATCTATAGTAGCAAGTCCGGCAATAGCTGCTCCCATGGCAAAGTGTGTAGCTGTATCCATATTACCCCTCCTTTATTATTATTATAAGCGAATATATACGTTTACATAAACATTTAGTCTTTAGAGGTGAAGATATTGTATAAGTCAGAAACATTTTCAGATAGACTGCTCGACTGGTTCCATAAATATAAACGATCCATGCCGTGGCGTGAGACAGATGATCCTTATAAAATATGGCTGTCAGAAGTAATGCTGCAGCAGACGCAAGTCGTTACCGTAAAAAGTTATTACAACAAATTTATTGAACGGTTTCCGACAATTGACAGCCTTGCAGCAGCGGATGACGACGAAGTGCTGAAATACTGGGAAGGACTTGGATATTATTCTCGTGTCCGCAATTTCCAGGCAGGTGTCAGAGAAGTTCAGTCGGAGTACGGCGGTGTTGTTCCTAGTGACGGTGAGGCTTTTTTAAAGCTGAAAGGCGTCGGTCCGTATACGAGAGGCGCAGTCATGAGCATTGCCTATAATTTGAAATATCCTGCAGTAGATGGCAATGTGTACCGTGTATTTTCGAGACTCGATGATGATGCGACAGATATCGCCAAAAGTACTGCAAGAAAGCACTTCGAAGACAAAGTGATGACCGTCATGCCTGAAGCTGCCGGTGATTTCAATGAAGCGTTGATGGAGCTCGGAGCAACAGTCTGCACACCGAAAAATCCAATCTGTATGTTATGTCCTGTGCAGGAACACTGCGAAGCATTCGCTAAAGGCACAGTAGCTGTCAGACCGATTAAATCTAAGAAAATCAACCGGAAGTCTTATCGCTATAAGGTTCTGCTCGTCGTCAACAGTAATGAAGAACTGCTCATTGCACAACGTCCGAAAAAGGGACTTCTTAGCGGCATGTGGCAGTTCCCGATGGTGGATGAAGATCTAGGACTTGCTGATATAGAAGAAATGCTGCAGATGAACTTGCATCAGGAAGAAGAACTGTTCCATACGGTGACGCATAAATTTACCCATCTGGACTGGCATCTGGATGTCTATCTGTACCGGACGATAGATAATGCTGCAGGTGAATATCGTTTTATGACGAGAGCAGAAAAAGACAATTATACATTCCCTGTTTCTATGAATAAAATATACGATTACTATGTTGAGAGAGAAGGCTAGACAAATTCGTTTCATGCTATTTAATCTATGGTATAATGTGTATGCAAATATTAATGATTAGGTGGTGTGGAACATGGTCAAAGAATCCATACCAAAAGAAGGCCAGAGCGTGCAGATTCAAAGTTATAAGCATAACGGGAAAATTCACCGTGTCTGGTCTGAAACAACGATTTTAAAGGGAACGAATCATGTCATTATTGGGGGGAATAATCGGACACTTGTCACTGAAAGTGATGGACGGACGTGGATCACTAGAGAACCAGCAATCGTCTATTTTCACGCAGAGTACTGGTTCAACGTCATCTGCATGTTCAGAGAAGACGGTGTCTATTACTACTGTAATCTTTCATCGCCCTTTGTCTATGATACAGAGGCAATCAAATATATTGATTATGATCTGGATATCAAAGTCTACCCAAATGGCAAATATCACCTGTTGGATGAGGATGAGTATCAGCAGCATATGAAACAGATGAATTATCCAGTGGAGATTGATCAGATCCTGAGAAGAAACGTTGATACTTTGCAGCAATGGATTGAACGAAAAAAAGGACCATTTGCGCCAGATTTCATTAAAGTCTGGCAGGAACGATTTCATCTGCAAAAACGTATGATGGAAGAATGAATCAACCTGTCATAGTATAGGTTGGTTCTTAATTTTTTAGGAGATGATTGAATGTTTAGAAGGTATCTCCAGTTTGTTAAGCCTTACACATGGCTGATCATACTGACGATTTTAATCGGTATATTGAAGTTTGGTATACCGCTGCTTATACCGCTGCTCATCAAATATGTCATTGACGATGTAATCGGCAGTCAGACGATGAGCATAGCGGACAAGAAAGATGCATTGATCCGAGTACTGCTGATTTTCGGTTTTATCTTCACTGTTATCCGTCCGCCTGTGGAATATTACCGGCAATATCTCGCACAGTGGACCAGCAACAAAATTCTATATGACATCCGTAAGAAATTATACCGGCATCTTCAGGCATTAAGCGTCCGCTTTTATGCCAACAACAAAGTCGGCGAAGTGATTTCTCGAGTTATCAATGATGTAGAATCGACGAAAGATTTTATTGTCACAGGGTTGATGAACGTCTGGCTGGACCTCGTCACAATTATTATAGCGCTGGCAATCATGTGGACAATGGACCCGAAGCTGACGTTAGTCTCGCTTATTATATTCCCGTTCTATATCTTCAGTGTGTACTACTTCTTCGGCAATCTACGAAAACTGACACGTAAACGGTCGCAGGCACTTGCTGAAGTGCAGGGCTTTCTGCATGAGCGAGTGCAAGGGATGACAGTCATCAAAAGTTTTGCGATTGAAGAGAATGAGAGCGAGCGCTTCAATAAACGCAATATGAACTTCCTGACGAAAGCCACTGACCATACAAAATGGAATGCTAAGAGCTTCGCTGTGATTAACACTGTCACAGATATCGGACCACTCCTTGTTGTCGGCTTCGGTGCTTACTTCGTAATTGATGATGGCATGACTGTCGGAAGTCTCGCTGCTTTCATTGCCTATCTTGACCGTCTATATGGACCGTTAAGAAGACTTGTATCTTCATCAACGACATTGACGCAAAGTTTAGCGTCGATGGACAGAATGTTCCAGCTGTTTGATGAGCCTTATGATGTTGTAGATAAACCAGGTGCGAAAGATATCGCAATAAAACATGGTGATATCACTTTCGATCAAGTAGGATTTAAATACAACGAAGATGAAACGGAAGTACTGCATCACGTTGACCTTGATATCGAAAGCGGTCAGACCGTTGCCTTTGTCGGCATGAGCGGCGGCGGTAAATCAACGATGATCAGTCTGATTCCTAGATTTTATGACGTTACATCGGGAACTATCCTGATTGACGGCCGTCCGATCGATGACTATACAATTGAGAGTCTGCGCAACCAGGTCGGTATGGTCATGCAGGACAATATTCTGTTCTCTGAATCAATCAGAGAGAATATACTGCTCGGTAAACCGGAAGCGACAGAAGAAGAGATGATCTATGCGGCGAAGCTCGCTAATGCTCACGACTTCATCATGAGCCTTCCAGATGGCTATGATACCGAAGTCGGCGAACGGGGTGTTAAATTATCCGGCGGGCAGAAACAGCGTGTTGCGATTTCACGTGTCTTTCTGAAAAACCCGCCGATCTTAATACTCGACGAAGCGACCAGTGCGCTTGACCTTGAAAGTGAAGCAGTTATCCAGGAAGCACTTGAGACGTTATCTCAGGACAGAACGACTGTTATTGTAGCGCATCGCCTGTCAACGATCACTCACGCTGATAAAATTGTTGTCGTGCAGAACGGCGAAATTGTTGAGACAGGAACGCATAGTGAACTGATGCAGAACCAGTCACATTACTATAACCTTTATACCATCCAGCACCTGGAAGGTTAACTGAGATTGAAGTCCTTATCCCCCTCATGTATGATGATATTAATCATACAAAGGGGGATATTTTGATGGACTTTTTACAGACTGTTCAGTTGATCGTCAACACCATTATACTGGTGTGCTTTTTAGGGATTGTTTTATTTGTTATTTATTTATTATTTGTCGATAAAAACCAGCGACAGCATAGTGTGCTAAGAAACTATCCTGTTCTCGGGCGCGTGCGTTATTTCTTCGAGAAGATAGGACCGGAAATCAGACAGTATATGCTGCAATCTGATAATGAATCTACTCCTTTCTCAAGAAAGGATTATCTCGATGTCGTTAAGGCAGGTAAATATAAATCACGCATCGGTGGTTTCGGCTCAAGAAGAGATTTCACAGAGCCGGGATTTTACATCCAAAATTCAATCTTTCCGAAAGAAGCAAGTGAACTTGCGATTGATCAAGGTGAAAAGATTACAACAAATATTTATAAGCTTGATAATGAGCGTTTGTTTGACCGCGAAGAACATACCGAGGAAGAACGGGTTGATCCTTATCTCTTGAGCGATGAACATGCGGTGATTCTCGGACAGAACAGGCCTCAGCCGTTTTACGTCAAACGCC
Organism: Macrococcus lamae; assembly: GCF_004359545.1. Classification (GTDB taxonomy): domain Bacteria; phylum Bacillota; class Bacilli; order Staphylococcales; family Staphylococcaceae; genus Macrococcus; species Macrococcus lamae. Next base: position 6,741 of record NZ_SCWB01000020.1, on the reverse strand, counting down.
TTGTCGGTCAGTCGGGCATGAGTTACGGGGCGCTTGGAAAAAATGCGATTACAGCGTTAAGTAAAGGGCTGGGACTCGCTCGCGGTACATGGATGAACACAGGAGAAGGCGGATTAAGTGAGCATCACTTGAAAGGTGATGTTGATATTATCTTCCAGATTGGTCCGGGATTATTCGGAGTCCGTGACAACGTCGGAGAGTTCAGTGACGCAGAATTTATGAAGAAAGTAAATAACCCTCAGATAAGAGCATTTGAAATCAAACTCGCGCAAGGTGCCAAGACTCGTGGCGGCCACGTCGAGGCAGAGAAAGTGACAGAAGAAATCGCTGCTATACGTAATGTCACACCTTATAAAACGATTAATTCTCCTAATCGCTTCACGTTCATGAATAATAATATGGATCTGCTGAACTTCGTCGACAAATTACAGCAGATGAGCGGAAAACCGGTCGGCTTCAAGATGGTTGTCGGTAATCTCGATATGCTGTATGAATTGATGGAAGACATTAAGTCATCCGGCATTTATCCTGACTTTATTACTGTTGACGGTGGGGAAGGCGGTACAGGAGCGACTTATCAGGAGCTTGAGGATTCGGTGGGGCTGCCTTTATTCTCAGCGCTTCCAATACTTGATTTAGCTATGAGAGAATATGGGCTGCGAGACGAAATTAAGATAATTGCATCAGGTAAGCTTATTACCCCGGACAAAGTAGCCATAGCACTTGGGTTAGGCGCTGATTTAGTCAATGTAGCACGTGCTATGATGATGAGCGTCGGCTGTATCATGGCGCAGCAATGTCATACGAATGACTGTCCTGTCGGAGTCGCGACTACGGACCCGGATAAAGAAAAAGCGCTTGTCATTGAAGAGAAGCAGTACCGGGTGACCAATTATATGATCAGCATGCATGAAGGGTTATTTAACCTTGCAGCAGCTTGCGGTGTAACATCCCCGACGGAAATAACAGCGAAACATCTGCTCTATAAGACGGAGCATGGTGACGTCATTACAGGTGAACATTACGTCAGACGACTGTATCGGTCATTGAAAGAGGAGATATGAGTGGATTTAGCATTTATGAAAGAGAATACATTGAGCGCAGCAAAAGAGCTGCTCGGTAAGAAATTGACGACCCTTGTAGACGGGAGTGTGACGTCAGGATATATTACTGAAGTCGAGGCGTATCTCGGGATCACTGATAAAGCTGCCCATGCCTATCAAGGAAGACGGACGAAGAAAAACGACATGATGTATAGTGATTACGGTACGATTTACGTCTATACGATGCATGGGCATCACTGTATGAACTTTATTACACGTGACGCAGAATCGCCGGAAGGGGTTTTAATACGGGCTGTTGAACCACTGGAAGGGATAGAGGTGATGCAGGAACGTCGCGGCAGAATGGATCACTTGACGGATGGTCCGGGAAAACTGACGAAGAGTCTCGGGGTGAAGCGAGAGCTCCATAATGGGCTAAAGCTCAACGAAGGGCCGGTGATGATTGAAGAGGGACGTGTTCCAGAATTGATACTTGAATCGAAGCGGATCGGTATTGATAATAAGGAAGAAGCGACTGATTATTTATACCGCTTCACCGTCAAAGGTAACCCGTATGTCTCTAAAGATAGAGTGAAACCTGCGGATAGTAACGGCTGGGTATAATCATCATTCGCCATACCATTAATAAATCCCCTGCTATCTCTAGTTGAGAAAGCAGGGGATTTTTTAGCTGAAACTACATATCAAAGTTTTCATCTTCGACACGTATTTTCTTCTCTTCTGTATGATAATGGTAGAAACTGTGAGTGAGTGTATCAAGATGCTCTAATTTCTCCCGGTATTCAAACATGGCTCCGATGACCTGAAACACGTGCTGTTTATAATAATTTTCTTTGTGACTGCTATAGCTGTTCAGTTCTTTAAGATAGACATCAAGTAAATCTTCTTTAAACTGATCGTTTACGAGTGAGGTATCTGCTGTACGTCCTAATGATACTTTATTTGTAATACGCATTAAGAGTTCTTCATGATAAGCCATCAGTTCGTCAAGTTCAAATTTAATCTGGATTCTGAGTCCTTCAGGAAGATTCAATATATCATTCTCATAGCGATTCAGTTTTTTGAGCAGATCGTAAGCCTTTCTTGTCGAGCTGATTAATTCTTTAAATAAAATTTTCTTACGTGTATTTCTGAATGCCTGCTTTTTTGTATAAGCCCGTTCATCCTTATATAGATTAAACTGTGTATCTAGTGCGGTAATGCGCGACTGAAAATCTTCCAGATCTTTTTTGACGATATGATATTCACTTGTACCGTTAATACTAAGTCTTATCCATTTGAAGATGTCTCCGCAAATACTCAGACAATTGTAGTACAGCTTTGTTTCATATTTCGGTGGCAGAAAGACGAGATTAACGAGAGATGCACTGATGACACCGATCATGACAAAGGTAAACCGCATTAAAGCCGTCTGAAAGAATTCTCCTTCGTGGTGATCCATAATAATCAGTTGAGTCACTACAGCGAGTCCAGTAACATTCTGGAGGTTCAGCTGAGAAAGCAGAGCAATTAGAATGATGGATGATAAGGCGATGATTAATATATGGTTACCGAACAGCTGAACCATAACGACTGATAATAGGGCCCCGATGATATTACCTTGGAATTGAGTGATAATCGTCTTATAAGACTGATAAACGCTCGGCTGCATAGCGAATAAAGCAGATATTCCAGCAACAACAGAGCCTTGGATACTGATAAATTGAGCAAGAAATAGTGCCAGTGCTATGGAGACGCCTGTTTTAAATATTCGAGCTCCTAATTTCATATAGTAACCTCATTTATTATGATATTACTATCCTTATACCGTATAGACATTTACTTTACAAGAGAAAGCTGCTTGAAACTGTTTTCAACAGCAATTAATGTCTGCTTGATATCCTCTTCAGTATGTCTGATGGTGATAAACCATGCTTCATATTTAGATGGAGCGAGATTGATACCTTCGTTAAGCATCAGTTTGAAGAAGCGGGCGAACAATTCACCATCAGTATTTTCTGCCTGTTCATAGGTTGTCACTTTTTCTGTTGTGAAGTATAAAGTCATCGCACCTTTTAACCGGTTGATTGTAGCAGGAATATTATATTTCTCGATTAAGTCATTGATGCCATCTTCCAGCTGCCTCCCTAGTTTGTCGAGGTAGTCATACGTTCCTGCTTCATGGATGACTTCCAATAGTGCGATGCCTGCCTGCATGCTGAGTGGATTGCCTGCCATCGTTCCTGCCTGGTATGCTTTGCCGAGAGGTGCGACTTGTTCCATAATATCTTGACGGCCCCCATAAGCACCTATCGGAAGTCCGCCGCCGATGATTTTGCCGAACGCTGTCAAATCGGGTGTAACACCGAGCATGTCCTGAGCTCCGCCGTAACAGAATCGGAACGCTGTAATAACTTCATCATATATAACAAGTGAACCGTTACTATGAGCGATATCGTTAACTGCTTCCAGAAAACCAGGAGCTGGCTCAACAATGCCGAAGTTACCGACAATCGGTTCTACAAGGACAGCAGCTATCTGATCACTGAAATGGGCAACTGCTTCCTTGAACGATTCGATGTCATTGAAAGGAACAGTGATGACTTCCTGAGCGACGCTTTTTGGCACACCGGCTGAGTCCGGGGTGCCTAACTGACTCGGTCCGCTGCCTGCTGCAACGAGTACTAAGTCGGAATGTCCATGGTAGCAGCCTGCAAATTTAATGATTTTATCACGATTGGTATAGGCACGAGCGACACGAATAGTCGTCATCACTGCTTCTGTGCCTGAATTGACGAAGCGTACTTTCTCAAGAGAAGGAATCGCTTCCTGGAGCATTTTCGCAAAAGTCACTTCATGTTTCGTCGGTGTACCATAGAGAATGCCTGTTTCTGCCGCTTTCTTAATCGCTTCAGTGATATGAGGGTGAGCATGACCAGCAATAATCGGACCATATGCTGCCAAGTAATCGATATACTTATTCCCGTCTACATCATAGAAATACGCACCATCACCGCGTTCCATCACAACAGGAGCACCGCCGCCTACTGCTTTATATGAGCGTGATGGAGAATTGACGCCGCCGAGAATATACTGGTTCGCTTGTTCCTGAATACGTTCTGATTCTGTAAATTTCATGTGATAACCTTCTTTACTTAATATTTTACAAGACTTATCGTAACATAAATGTAAGCAGACTTTGTACAGGAGGAACAGAATATGAAAATCATCTCAACGGTCAAATTGAAATCACTGCTTAATGATCTGCAACAGGAATTTAACGAGCACGAATTCATTGAACGAGAATCGCTTGATCATCTGACAGCAGAAGACTTAGCAGAAGCAGAACTACTGATTGCTTATGATTCAGAGCTCGATCAGCAGTTACTTGAACAGATGACGAACCTCAGGTGGGTCGTCTGGTATGCTGCAGGCGTCAATAACCTGCCGTTAACTTATATGAAAGAACGGGGAATCATACTGACCAATGCTCGCGGAGTCCACAAAATACAAATTTCTGAGTTTATCTTTGCTTATATCATGCAGGATTATAAACATCTCAATGACTATCATGATCTTCAGCAATCACATGGCTATCAGACGAAGATCAGAACGGCTGAGCTATACGCACAGACCATCTGTTTTATTGGCACTGGGGAAATCGCTGAAAATGCAGCGCGCATCGCTCAAGCTTTCGGTATGAAGACAATAGGTATTAATACTGATGGACGAGAGGTAGAACATTTTAATGAGACGGTCTCCCTGAATTATAGAAGAGAAGCATTTAAAAAGGCAGATATCGTTGTCAACGTCCTTCCAGAAACGGATGCCACAATTAATTTGCTGGTGAAAGAAGATTTTCAGGCAATGGGTGAAAAAGCTTTGTTCATCAATGTAGGAAGAGGAACGGTTGTAGAAGAAGCAGTATTAATAGAAGTATTAAAGAATAAAATAATCAGGAAAGCAGCACTTGATGTGTTTTACCAGGAACCACTGGATGCGGCAAGCCCTTTATATAAACTTGATAATATTATAATGACGCCGCACATCACAGGTTTAAGTAGACGATATAACGAAAGAGCGACGAATATATTTAAGGAAAACTTAAAAATAGGTATTGATAATAGTAAAGATTTTATCAATCTTGTAGATTATACTAAAGGCTACTGACATCTACATTGACATCTTTTGTCTTTTACAGTTATCATGAAGAAAACTAATTTAAGTAGAAAGAGGGTGCGAGTATGGCGGTTGAAAGTGTTTCGGTGGAAACTAAACTGCATGAAGCTGTGCAGCAGCTCCGCGACGGCGGTGTCAGAATTACACCACAAAGACAAGCCGTACTTACCTACTTGATTGAAGCGGATAGCCATCCGACAGCAGATGAAATTTATAAGGCATTATCTCCACAATACTCCAGTATGAGTGTAGCCACTGTTTATAATAACTTAAAAGTCTTCAAAGAAAGCGGACTTGTTAAGGAATTGACATATGGGGATGCGGCCAGCCGATTTGATTTTGATTCACATAATCATTATCACATCATCTGCAGCGAATGCGGAAAAATCAATGATTTCCATTATCCTAGATTAGATGAAGTAGAAAATATAGCAGAACACATCACAAATTTCAATGTCACTCATCACAGAATGGAAATTTATGGCGTATGTCCGGACTGTCAGCAAAATGCACAGCAAGAATAGCAAAAAGACCATCTTACAAATTGTAAGATGGTCTTTTCTGTGACTTTGTCATTTTAACTTAGAGTCTTGTTCAAGCTTCTGACTTTTACGCTTATTATTATAATCTTCATCAAACGCTTTACCGGCAAGTGACGGATCAAGTGTAAGAGGTTCGTTGCAACGAGCACATATATCAGCGCGACCGAGCATTTTTGTATATTGATTACAGTTAGGACACAAGACAGTGACCGCACGGGTCGATAACATACCGATCCAGAAATATACGATGAAACTTAATATGAAAGCAAGTGTCCCAAGAAGCAGAAATAAAGAGAACAACAGCTGGCTCTTAGTGAAGTAGAAAAGGACGACACCTAAGTACATAACAATCATCGCAATAAAGATGAGACCAAGCGCCCAAGTCCTGATGCGATTAATTTTGCTCGTTGGCTTTTTGCCGAATTTCAAATGATCATCTCCTAGATTAATTACTGCAAGCATTATAGCATAACTACAACTGTACAATGAACTGAATAAGTTTTCAAAAAAAGTTAAATAAAATGGTTGACTCATTTTATCCAACTTGGTAAGATATAAAAGTCGCTGAAAACAGCAGACGCACATCATCTTTATTACATAATTAAATTAAAAAAGTGTAAAAAAGACGCTTGCCTATCAAGTAAAAAGCGAGTAAAATTTTTTATGCAAGACGGAACAAAAAACATCTAAGCAGAGAATGCTTGAGTGTAAAAATTCCAAAATAAAAAGCTTGATTCAAAAGATGACAGCTGATATAATTTAATCTTGTAACAACGAAAAATGAACATTGAAAACTGAATCGCAATATGTCAACGTTAATTCCAATAATTTGAGTACTTAGTACTTTAATGAGTGATTGCCATAAGCAATCAACGAGCTTTTATCAGACAAACTATTATGGAGAGTTTGATCCTGGCTCAGGATGAACGCTGGCGGCGTGCCTAATACATGCAAGTCGAGCGGACAGACGGGAGTGC
>NZ_SCWB01000001.1 GCF_004359545.1 Macrococcus lamae | reverse complement strand
TTGGATCACGTCTTTTCTTAGCCATCTATAGACCTCCTTAAAAAGTTAATTCGATTTTATCACTAAAAAAATAAACTGCGTAGCAGAGTCGTACGCCCTCTACTTACACAGTTTATTTTACAATCCCTTACTGGGTGTCTGATTTTAATGTGCCACCAACAGCATATCTGTCTTTTTTTAATTCTTCTACAAATACATGAATATTTTCTTTCGGCGCAGTCGTAGTTCTGCTGACAACTTCTGTCACTTCCTGAACCATAGCTTTAATCTGTTCCTCTGAACGTCCTTCTAATAATTCAATCGTTATAAATGGCATAATTTATACTCCCTTATTGTCATATGGGTTATAGATAGATGAACCTTTTCCATCAATCCAGTCCTGTGTTGCGTCAGCTTCCATGAACTCAATATTAACATCTACTACGTGCGGTTCCTGCAGAAGACGATTAGCCAGGTCTTTTTTAATCTCAGAAAGCTGTCTTAAGTTGTAGTCATGGTGGAGAGTTTCTACAATTGCTTCTAAATGAAGATCGACGCCTTCTTTTAATACGATTAAGCGTTTAATATCAGAAATGTATTGATTTTCAAGAATGATCTTTGAAGCACGAACTTCCATTTCATCATCAGATACTCCGATAGCACCTGCTGCATTCTCAAGGAACACACGAGCGACAACATAGAACATCATCAGACCGATAATGACTGATACAATACCTTCAATCTGACCGAAACCTGTCATTTTTGAGATGATTATTGCTATAAGGGCGACGACTCCGCCTGATGTTGCTACTGTATCCTCAAGGAATACAAGTTTCGTAGCAGGTTTCGCTTTATTCATATTAGCGTAACTTGTCGTGAACGGGTGAAGACCTGTTGTCGGTAAATGTGCTTCTTCAAGAACTTCCTTACCTGCTTTATAGAGGACATAACTTTCCATGACAATACCAATGAGCAGGACACCAGCATTAATTAAGAAATGATTGAAATTCTGATCGCCATTTGAAGGATGCTGAATATGGTGGATTCCTTCAAGAACCGTTTCATAAGCAAGGATGGCTACAATAATGACTGCAAATAGACAGACGATATTGACAAGTCGCCCATAACCGAATGGGAATTTCTCATTTGGTTCTTTTCTTGATACTGCTGAACCGACCCAGACGAACAGCTGGTTTGCTGCGTCACCGAATGAGTGCATCATTTCAGCGAACATTGCCACATTACCTGTGAAGATATAAGCTACGAACTTTAATGACCCCAATATAAAGTTGACGATTGCTGCTATTAAGGAAGATTTACTCCCTTTCTTAAGCAGATTGAACAAATTTTTCATAACATGACTCCTTTGCAATAATTGGTTTGTTTGTTCACTTCTCTATTATATGCGAAAATAGTCTTAAATAATAATTTTTTGGAGGTTTATTATGTTTAAACATCTCTTATCGTCAATCGGTATCGATGGTATGACAGTCGATACTCTTGTCAATAATAATCGGTTTGATACAAATGAACGTGTAGAAGGCGTTATTCATATAAGAAGGGATCGTCATCATATTGACCATATTGAACTGACTTTAGTTGAAAGAATCTTTAATGATGATGATACCAGCGATTTTGCAACCTATGATCACATCCTTGAAAAAGTCTCTATAGTTGACGATGGTCAAAATAACGTTCCTTTTTCCTTTCCTGTACCGACAACAATCAAGTCCTTAAACAATCAGTTTTTCATCATTACGCAGTTATACATCGATGGTGCCGTTGATGCTTATGATGAAGATGAAATTTATTTTATTTAAACCTGTCTGAATATGAGACAGGTTTTCTTTTCAACGAAAAACAGAACATATGTTCTGTTTTTCGTTGAAAAGGAACGTAGGTTCCCTTATAATTAAATTATAAATTATATTAGAGGAGGGGATGTTAATGTATGATTATCATCTGTGTCAGGAACGTGAAGTTCTTTGTATTGACCAGAAAAGTTTTTTCGCAAGTGTAGCCTGTATTAATAAAGGGCTTGATCCCTCTACAGTGAAACTGGCAGTAGTAGCTGATACCAAACGCCAAGGTTCTGTTGTGCTGGCCGCAACACCTGCGCTGAAAGACTTAGGAATCAAGACCGGCTCACGATTGTTTGAAATTCCTCATCATCCTGACATTTACATTATTAACCCGTCAATGAAGCTTTATCTCGAAGTCTCAAACAAAATCACTGAAATTGCTTTGAAGTATGTGGCCTCTGAAGACTATCATCAGTACAGTATTGATGAATTCTTTATGGATGTGACGAACAGTTATAAGCGATTTGCTGACAGTGTCACAGCGTTTGCACTTATGCTGAAACACGAAATCTACGAAGCAACACAAGTCAGATGTGCCATCGGTATAGGATCGAACTTGCTGCTAAGTAAAGTAGCATTGGATTTTGAAGCTAAGAAATCACCTGATGACATCGCTGAATGGCGCTATCAGGATGTTCCCGAGAAGATGTGGTCTATTGAGCCGCTTCATCAGTTCTGGGGGATTAACCGCCGAATGGAGAAACGACTGAACCAGAAAGGGATATTCAACATAGGGCAGCTGGCTAATTACCCGCATCATTATTTAAAGCGGGATCTGGGTGTCATCGGAATAGATCTCCATCTACATGCTAATGGAATAGATACAAGTCTTATCAGAGAAAAACATAAAGCTTATAAACCTTCTATCTGCAAGAGTCAGATTTTAATGCGGGATTATGACTTTGAGGAATTGAGAGTTGTTGTACTTGAGCAGGCGGAAGAAGTGACGTTCCGTTTAAGAGCAGAAAATCGTCTGGCTAAGACACTGTCTTTCGCTGTCGGCTACAGCGATGAAGGCAAAGTCAGTAAAACTTATACACTTTCTGAAGGGACAAACTTAACACGCGATGTTTTTCAGGTTGTCTGGGGCTTTATGGAGCAGCTGTGCGATAAGAAACGTCAATATCGTACTGTCGCTATTACATTGTCTAATTTCGTTCCCGAGGAAGACCGACAGCTGACTTTATTCATGGATGAGTTTAAACGCGGAAAAGAAGAACAGCTGCTGAAGACTGTTGATCAACTAAAAAGAAAATTTGGTCCAGCAAGCATTGTCCGTGCAAGTTCCTACACTGCTGCCGGTACTGCCTTGAAGCGCAGTGGACTAATTGCCGGTCATAAGGCGTAACTTGTCTACAGTTCTTAAATTGGCTATTATTAAAGAAAATATGCCACAGAAAAGTAGGGATAATATGTACCCAGATGTAGAAGCAACAGTTAGAAGAATTGAACAGCTCGTCAATATCCCGGGACCATGAGGTTTCGCTCATCTCGCTATCCATTACTGCAGAGAACAGCTGCAGTCATATGGCTATACAATAACTGAGACTAACAAAGGCGGACTGCTGGTAACTGTGAAAGGACGTGATGACCACCGTCATCGTTTTATAACAGCACACGTTGATACGCTCGGGGCAATGGTTAAAGCTATACTACCGGATGGTCGTCTTCGTATGACTATGGTAGGTGGATTCAATTGGAACGCAGTTGAAGAAGAGTACTGCGAAATTCACAGTTCAGAAAAAGTTTTTACAGGAACCATTTGTGTCCATGAGACAAGTGTTCACGTTTACCGGGGAGCGATGGACATTAAACGTGACGATACGAATATGGAAGTCAGAATTGATGAAAAGACGACTTCTGCAAAAGAGACAGAACAACTCGGAATCAGTGTCGGTGATTTCATCACTTTTAATCCAAGATTTCAAGTAACAGACAGCGGTTTTATCAAATCCCGTCATCTGGATGACAAAGCAAGTGCTGCAATGATACTTGAACTGCTCCGTCATTTAAAGGATGAAAATGTAGAACTTCCAAATACAACACACTTTTATCTGTCAAACAATGAAGAAATAGGGTACGGAGGTAATTCAAACATCCCAGAACAGGTGGTGGAATATGTTGCAGTGGACATGGGGGCACTTGGAGACGGGCAGGCATCAGATGAATATACCGTGTCCATCTGTGCGAAAGACAGTTCAGGACCTTATCATTACGATCTTCGGCAGCACCTTGTCAAGCTTTGTCAAGTAAATGCCATTAACTATAAAATCGATATCTATCCAAATTACGGCTCGGATGCCAGTGCCCCAGTTCATGCAGGACATGATATTAAACATGCACTGTTCGGAGCAGGAATAGAGTCCTCCCATGCTATGGAACGAACACATAAAGATTCTATCGAGCAGACGGAACGATTACTCTATGCTTATGTCCAGAGTAAACTGCTTTAACCTACAAAGAGAACGTCTTAGTGATAAGGTGTTCTCTTTGTAAGTTTATAGAATCATAATAATACTACTTTTTTTCGAGTCCTGAAAAATCAATAGAAGCGAGCAGTCCAATGAGCATACCGGTAGTCAGTGACAGCATAGTCCCGAGCAGAATATATTCAGAGCGTTTATCTACCTTTTCAGGAATATCTGTAACAGGGTCCTGCTTCATGTCATTAAAGCGTAAGATGGACTTACTGGCGATAATGAGACCGATAGCAGTGTATTCCTTCAACAGAATAAAAATGATGATAAGCAATCTTTCCAGATAACCGATCAAGAGACCAACATGGTCTGACTTAGGCATCTGTGTTGTACTCATCTTCATCAGAATGAACTTAATCAATGGTCCGCTGTACACATAAAGCACTAAACAAAGGAAGTACAACGTCAGGTTCATCAAATTCATAGACTAACCTCCTGTTTAATATAAGCAGTAATCCGCTCTGTCATATCAGCTACAAATGTATCATCATATTGTTCAAGTGACTGCTGAATCAGCATTAATTGACGGGCATGCCCTTTCTTCAAGTGAGTCGAAATAGTGGAGACACTTTTGTTGAACTGCTCGGCAAGATCTTTTTGCATGACCACTGTCAAACTCTGTAGATACACTTGTCTTTGTATAGTTGTCTGAGAATGGATAATGTCAGTCAAGTAATAAAAGAGAACATCATTGTAAAGATTGACATCTTCTGATGCTGCCAGCTTAAAATCAACGAGCTCATTATTTTTTATTTCTTCAAGGGCGATTCTTGCCTGTTTTATGAGTGGATCATTCCAGTGTTCAAACTGTTCTTCAGGCAGTACAGCTTCTCCAACTGCAATGCCGAATTTAACCGGTTGATTTTTAAACGGCCATAATAATTTGATATAATAGGTAAGTACAAGTACAGCACTTGGTGAATCACTGACGAAGAACAGTTCGTCACCCATACGGAAGTTCACATATGAATGCGGTAGAACAGCGGTCCACTCTTTAATGTTTTTTTCCAGATTCATTAGGAAATTGCTGATTTGTTCGGTATTATTAAAGGATGTGCTATGAGAAACGTCCATAATAAAGATTCCAACCATAAGCATCCTCCTAATTCGCTTATTTAAACGAAATTTTATAAATTCTTCTATATAAGCGAATTATAACGTATTTCATAGTAAAAATGAAGTTATTAGTTAATAAAAAGTCATGTACTAATGTATAATAAATAAAATCAATAGACTTAAAGGGAGTCAACAATGAAATTTACAACTTTAACTAGAGAACAATTCGGTGAGTTCAGTGATCAACAGTCATATAGTCACTTCACACAAATGGCAGTCAACTACGATTTAAAAACAGCGGATGGGGTAGATACACATCTTGTCGGTGTTACAGAAGGAGAGAAGGTCATTGCAGCATGTCTTTTAACAGCGATGCCCGTTCTCAAAAAATTCAAGTACTTCTATTCAAACCGCGGTCCAGTTATGGATTATACGGACACAGAACTGGTCAAGTTTTTCTTCACGGAACTGAAACGCTACGTCAAAAGTCATCATGCCTTAATGGTTCGAGTAGATCCATATGTTCCTTATCAACGCTGGAACCACGACGGAGAGAAGTTGGAAACTTATCCAACGGCTTCGCTTGTGACAACGATGAAAGACCTTGAGTTTGATCATCAAGGGTTTACAGTGGGTTTCGATCCCATCCATCAAGGACGTTGGCATTCAGTGCTTGACTTAACAGGTAAAGATGACAAGACAGTGCTGAAAGATATGGACAGCCTGCGGAAACGTAATATTAAAAAAGTCGTCAAAAACGGTGTTAAAGTCAGATTTCTGGATAGTGATGAAATTCATCTGTTCAGGCAGTTTATGAAAGATACAAGCGGAAAAAAAGAATTCGTCGATCGAGATGATAAGTTTTATACTGACCGCATGAAACATTTCGGCGATAGAGTGCTTGTACCGCTCGCATATATCGATTTCACGACATATATCCCTGAACTGGAAGCTGAACAGGAAAAGTTAAATCAAGAGATAGAGAAAGCGGACCAGGAAATCAACAAAAAGCCCGATAATAAAAAAGCTGTCAATAAAAAGGCTGCTGCAGAACAGCAGCTGACATCAGTAGAAGAAAAACTGTCAGAAGCAAAAAATCTGAATGCAGAACACGGAGATACATTGCCGATCGCTGCCTCATTCTTCTTGATTAACCCGTATGAAGTTGTTTACCTGGCCGGAGGATCATCTAATGAATTCCGTCATTTTGCAGGTTCTTATGCTATTCAATGGAAAATGATCAACTATGCACTGGAGCATGGGATCAATCGTTATAATTTCTATGGTATCAGCGGGAATTTCAGCGAAGATGCTGAAGATGCAGGTGTCATTAAATTCAAAAAAGGCTTCAATGCTGACGTCATTGAATATGTCGGGGACTTTGTCGCACCGATTAACAAACCGGTCTATAAAGTATACAGCACTTTAAAACGAGTCAGAGGATAGCAGAAAGAGGGGAATGACAATGCAGTTTACAGAGTTGACCGTCAAGGAATACAGCAACTTCATGTCAACAACACCGTTGATGAGTCACTACTTCCAGGTAAAAGAAAATATTAAAAACAGGGAAGGCGAAGGGTATCCTGTAGTACTTCTAGGAGTGAAGCAGGACAATCAAGTCATTGCAGCCAGTCTGTTCTCAAAAATTCCGACGTTCGGCAGCTATATGTATTACTCAAACAGAGGACCAGTGCTTGATTTCCATAATAAAGAAGTAGTCACCTTCTATTTTAAATCACTTGACCAGTACTTAAAACGCAATCAATGTCTGTCTGTCAAAGTTGATCCTTACTGGATCTATAAAACATACGATAGAGATGTCATCTATAAGCAGGAAAATGGTACGAATGAGGAAATTGTTGAGCTGATGAAAGCACTCGGTTATCATCATACAGGTTATACAGTAGGTTACCGACCAGATTCACAGGTGCGCTGGATGAGCGTGATGTATCTTGACGATGAAACGCCAAATTCCGTTATGAAGCAGTTTGACAGTCAGCGTAAACGTAACATCAAGAAAGCACAGAAATACGGCGTTAAAGTCCGTCTGCTGTCACCAGATGAAGTCGATATATTCCTTGATCTGTACAAGAAAACAGAAGAAAGAACTGGAATGATCTCAAGAGACGATGATTATTTCCGTAACTTTGCTATCAATTACAGTAATAAAGTCATCATGCCGCTCGCATATATTGATTTAGATGAATATATCGAGGCTGCATCAGAAGAACTGAGCAGCACAGAGTCAAAACGGGACCAAATGATGGCACAGGAGAACAAAAGCGACAAACTTATCAAGAAGATATCAGAACTGGATAAGCAAATCGATCAGTTACAACAGAACTTACTTGATACTACCGAGCTGAAGAAAACAGATGGTCAGATTCTCAATCTTGCAGCGGGCATCTTTTTCAGCAATAATTTTGAGATTAATTATTTTTCTGGCGGTTCAAGCAAAACATACAGCCAGTTTATGGGACCGTATGCCATGCACTGGTATATGATCAATTATTGTTTTGAACATGGTTATAACAGATACAATTTCTATGGGGTTTCTGGTGATTTCACGGAAAATGGCGAAGATTACGGTGTTTATCGGTTTAAACGTGGATTCAATGCACAGATTGAAGAACTCGTCGGAGATTTTACGAAGACCATTAACAAACCGAAGCAAAGATTGTATCAAACAGCTGGTAAGTTCGGTCGTGTTACAAAAAAAATAAGTAAACAAATTTTACGTAAATAAATACAAGGTATAAATAACCGGACTGAAACAAATCAGTCCGGAGTTTTTATGGGGTCATTCTTTTTATAAATTCTAGTTTACATAATATATATTATAGGAAGCTATATGTTAGTAAAGGGAGTATGTGTTGATATCCCTATTCTACAATACTGACCTTAGATAATCTGTCAGTAAAGATAAATTCCATCAGACTGATATACAGCCTGACGGAATTTATCTCTAACTATTTAATATAATTCATCTCGTAAGCTGCTATTGTTCCTGACATCTCGTGACTCGCTAAAAGCACTGGCTTGTTTACTGGTGACTGTTCTTTAGGAATAAATGTCAATCCTTCGGGTGAAATATCTTTGTTATCAGCAGCTTTAAAATATGTCTCAAACTGAGGTTTTACTGGATTATCAATATTATAGACCATAATTCCGCCTGTACGTTCCAAACCGATAAATGCATATTGATGACTGCCGATTTTTCCGACTGTTACTGATTCTGGCTCAGGTCCTTTATCATCACTTCTTGAATCGAATTCAATCTTACCTGGAGTTTCCTGGTTACCGTTAAATACATTCGGCCATGCTTTTGCTGTAATAGTCTCAAAATCGTCTCCGCTGTCATAGACACGTTTCATAGAAGCCGCTTCAATAACCGAGAACGAACGTCCTCCAAATGTTACCACTGCATTATACTTACCGTCTTTACCAGTTAAAGGATTGTACATTGATGTTTTCAAGCGTCCTAATGCCTTCTTATCCGTCAGAATCTTTGAATCGAAACCTTTAAAATAGCTGGAAGACGTATTATACTGCTCAGCGATGTCTTCTACACGTGTTTCTTCGCTGAATCCTGCATAATCCTGTGTATCTCCTTCATTGGCTGTTAACAGATAAGTTTTACCCTTATAATCAACGTGACTAATACCGTCCGGTTGTAACATTCCATATACTGGATAGTTCTTCATGCTGATCTTATTATCTTTGTCTGATGCATCTAGCCTGGCTTGAGAACGATAACTCTTATATCCTAACCCTTTAACTGAAACAATAGCTTTCGTATGAAGATCGACCTTAGCAATAACATTTCTTTCCTGGATCGATACATAGGCAAATTCGTTCTTTTTATCAATAGTGATATACTCAGGCTCAAGATTACGGAAGCTTTCTTCAGCAGTTCTGCCTAATGTTCTTATATTCGATGGTATCATTTTAGAATTAAAGTAACGTGTTGCTACATGTTTCTGCTTAATGATGCCTGATTTATTGGTCTTGATAATAGAAACTGAACCTTCAGGATTGACAGTATAGTCATCATTCGGTTCACCTTCATTAGCAACTACCAGCTGTCTGCCGTTGCTTGAAAATGTCAGCATATCAGGTAATGCTCCGACCTCTACTTCGCTTAAAAGCTCACCTTCCATAGACATGAAAACCACATGACCATTATCAGTCTTGTTAGCCGCTGGAATACTGACAGCAATGTATTTGTGCTTCGGATGTACCGCAACGCTAGTAATATCAGATCCTTCAACCTTCAAATCCTTCAATAGCACACGTTTATACAGTGAAAATTTACCAGACTTTAATTGAGATGCATCAAGAATATCAAGAGCGTTTAATGCACCATTGATTGAATAAGCCCGCTTATACTTTTTGTCGTATGCGACAATTTCTGTACCGCTTTCCCCGAATGTTGTCTGCGAATCATAGCGCGCCAGCTGAGAAACCTTCAAGTGACTGTTAGAACCGTAAGATGATACTGAGGCCGCTTCCGCTACAGGAGATAATAGAACCGCTGACATAGACGCTGCTATTGCAAGTTTGACTGCTTTATTCATAACATTATCCTCCAAGATTGTGATAATTCTATTGTAGTAATTCCATGTAAATTCTGAATAAACATTGTAAACATTGAGTAAACAATCAGTTGCAGTATGATAAATTTTTAAACGCAAAAAAGAACGCCTATTACAGCGTCCTCTCAAACAAATTAGCGAACATCATTAGAATCATTGAAACGTTCTCTATTCTGTCTATCTTCAAATTCCTGTCTTTCATTGTTAGCGCGTCGTTCTCTATTCTTTCTATCGCGGCTATCTTTAGTCACATACCAGAAAATCGCACTTAAAATAAGTGAGATGACAGTAAGAAAAACTGCATAACCTAATAATGCCGGATATTTAATATCAAAGAAGTTCGGTAAAATAAACGCACATACCGCTGAAATTAAAAAAGTTAAGACAGGTGCCAGAATAAACTTATTCATAAAAAGACCGAATATCAAAGACAAAATCAGCATGCCGATAATACTTATCAGTAGAAAATTAGGTATTTGAGTATAGCTGATATCTCCTAATATAAACATCATAGTAACCTCCTCCCCAATCATTTTAATAACATTTTTATTTTACCCTATTCTTACTATATAAACATCATACTATAATTTTGAGATAATTCAGAGGGTTCAGTAAATTACAAGTGCTTTATCGGAAACCGAACGGTATAATTAAACTATAGAGAGGAGAGTTATAATATGAGTTTACCATTAAGAAAAGATGTAAAAATTGAAGAAACATGGGATTTAAGTCCCCTTTTCAACAGGGATGATGAGTTTTATGACAGCTTGACTCAGACTATTGAAGCAGTCAGAGCGTTTAATGCGGACTACCAGGGGAAGCTAACAGATGCGGCACTAATTGAACAGATGCTGGATGCGCTCGCTGAAATTGAAATTGATTTAGACCGACTTGGCAACTATGCCTCACTAAGCTTAAGTACAGATCAGTCTAATCCTGCTGCTCAGAAACTTTACAGCAAGTTTGATTCTTCATTCGGTGAAATTGCAAGTCTATTATCGTTCGTTGATTCTGAACTGCTGCAGCTGGACGATTCATTGCTTCAAGAAGTGAAGGATTCCACTGCCGAATATCAAAGATATATAGAGAAAGTGCTGAAGAAAAAGCCTTATCAGCTGCACCCTGAAGTAGAAAAAACATTAGCAGCTTTCTCTTCTACATTTAATGCACCAGCTAATTTATACGATACAACAAAGCTGCTTGACATCGACATCGGAACGTTTGAAGCAGATGGCAGGGAGATCCCACTTAGCTATGTATCCTTTGAAGGTGAACTTGAAGTGGATTCCAATACTGAAGTGAGAAGAAACGCCTTCAGAAAGTTCTCAGATACATTAAAAAAATACGAGAATACAACTGCTAAGACGTATGATATGGCAATTCAGCAGGAGAAGACAGAGTCAAAGCTGCGTGGTTTTGAGTCTGTGATTGATTTCCTACTGGAAAGACAGGAAGTGTCACGTGATCTATACAACCGCCAGATTGACCTGATCACTACTGAACTTGCGCCGCATATGCGCCGTTATGCCAAATTGCTGCAGCGGACAAACGGACTGGAAGAAATGAAGTTCGAAGACCTTAAGATCTCTCTTGATGAAAACTATGAACCGGAGATCACGGTCGAAGAATCACGAGATTATATCAGAAAAGGTCTTTCGGTTATGGGTGAAGACTATATGAATCTTGTAGAAGCGGCCTATGATAACCGATATATTGATTTCGCTCAGAACAAAGGGAAGTCAACAGGTGCATTCTGCGCTAGCCCTTATGCGACAAATCCTTTTATTCTAATCTCATGGACTTCAAAGATGACAGAAGTCTTCGTTCTGGCTCATGAACTCGGTCATGCAGGGCACTTCAACCTGGCTAACAAATATCAGAACGTCTTTGATGCCGAAAGTTCCATGTACTTTGTAGAAGCTCCAAGTACAGCTAATGAAATGCTGATGGCCAACTATTTATTGAGTGAATCGAACGACCCTGAATTTAAACGGTGGGTCATCTCAACCATCATCTCAAGAACGTACTATCATAACTTTGTCACTCACCTGCTGGAAGCAGCTTATCAGCGTGAAGTCTATAACCGTGTTGATAATGGTGAGAACATGACAGCCCCTGTCTTAAATGAGATCAAGAAGGACGTTATCTCTAAATTCTGGGGAGATACTGTTGAGATTACAGAAGGCGCAGAACTGACATGGATGAGACAGCCGCATTACTATATGGGACTCTATCCATATACCTATTCAGCAGGATTGACTATTTCAACATTAATGGCGAAGCGCATCCTGGAAGAAGGAGAACCTGCTGTTAAAGAATGGATAGAAGTGCTTAAAGCAGGCGGCAGTAAACCACCAGTAGAACTCGCACAGATGGTCGGTATTGACTTGTCCACTGATCAGCCATTGAAAGAAACCATCGCCTATATCGGTTCCTTAGTCGACGAGCTGGAAAAACTGACTGACGAGATAGACGCTGCAAAATAAATAAGAGTATTCACGACATATCACATAAAAAAGAACCCAAAAAGTTAACCTTTTTGGGTTCTCTACATAAAAACAAGGAGATTGATTGATGAATTATAATGCCAATTATATCATCATCTTATTGACTCAAGTTTTAACAAACCTTGCTTTTTCTTTTTATACTATAAGCGTTACTTACTATGTTTATACACATACACATTCAGTGTTTTATTCCAGTTTAATTACTTTTTTAAGCCTGTTTTTCAGAATGATAGCTGGTTTAACGATTACAGTTGTCACATCATTTATAAAGAAGAAACTCCTATTAGTTTTCAATACAGCTGTTCAGATTTCACTGCTGATCATTATATATTTTTTGATCAATAATGATAAACTTATAGCACTGTATATTGTGATATCACTTCTCTCCTATACGGCAGGAATATTCACTCCGATAAAAACTTTACTGTTAAAACAAGTACTAACTAAAAATGAATTGACTAAAGGGATTTCAATAATCAGCAGTATTGATCAAACATTATCGTTAGCAGGCTGGGTCATCAGTGGCTGGTTAGTAGTCATGATAGGTCAAAGTAATATCATCTTATTAGCTGCCTGTTTACTGCTACTCACCTTTTTTATTGTATTAAAACTGTCAGTAGATGAGGATAAGGAAAAAATAGAAAGTAAAAATCCATTTAAAACGATGTCTACTTCCTTTAGACAGTTAGTAAGTCACCAGCATATTTTTATTCTGATCATTATAGAATGTATAGAAGTTTTCATCGGATCTATATGGATTGGCTCCATTACATTAGATTTTGTTAGAAGCTATTTAGAAGTGAGTCCTAAATGGTGGGGATATATTAATGCTGCTTATTACATCGGAAGTATAATTGGCTCAATGCTAGTGATAAAGTTTAATAAGCTATTAAATATTAACCCTTTAAAAACAATTCTTATAAGCATGACTATATATGGTGTGTTACTCATTATCTATGGCAACAATCAAATGGCATTGATTTCATTGATTTTAGTAGTTATTATGGGTCCAGTCATGCAATCAAAAGACCTTGTGCAAGAAAGCTATCTTATAAATGTAATTCCTGAACAAGAACTATTGAAGTTTTCTGGTCTTAAAAATTCAATGATACAAATATGCTTTATGTTATCCATTCTAATCATAGGTTTCTTAAGTGATATCATTCCAATCAACTATATATACATCATCTCTGGTGTAGTAACTTTATCTATCGTTTTATATTTCAAAAGATATGTTTCCAAGTATTGACTATATAAGTATAACTATTAGAATAAGCTGTGAAGCAGAGATAAAAGCACTGTGAATGACAGCTTATTCTATTGATAAAAATTTATTATAAGGATTTTTGCCTAAAAACAATTTTCCAGAATAATTTTATATAAATACTTATAATATATAAACTTATATTATAAGTATTTTTACTAGTAATTACAGAGGACACCATTGAAAAATTACACTGGATAAACACCATGTTTTTTCTTATTAGTCAGCTGAAACTTATTTTCAAGAGAGGCATACTGGTTAATTAGTGTTTCCCTTAAATGATCGGGATCCACAATATCATCGATGACCATCTCACTTGCCAATCTGTAAATATCGATGTCATCTTTATACTCATCTTGTTTCTGCTTTATATAAGCTGCACGTTCTTCTTCAGGTAGTTCAGCAATTTTATTAGCATAGACCGCATTGACAGCGGCTTCTGGTCCCATGACTGCGATGGATGCTGTCGGTAAAGCGATGCTGTAATCCGGCTCGAAAGCTGGTCCGGCCATCGCATAGAGTCCGGCACCATATGCTTTTCTAATGACAACAGATATTTTTGGTACAGAGGCACTACTCATCGCAAACAGCATTTTAGCGCCATGTCTAATGATACCTGCACGTTCAACTTGCGTGCCGATCATAAATCCTGGAATATCCATCAGGAATAATAACGGAATATTGAACGCATCGCACAAGTTGATGAACTTCGCCGCTTTATCTGCAGAATCAGGGAACAATACCCCACCTTTCATACGCGGTTGATTAGCAATGATACCGACCGCTTTTCCATCTATTCTTGCCAGCCCAGTAATCAATTCACGGGCGAACAGCTTCTTAATTTCAAGGAATGAACCTTCATCGATTAACTGATTGATCACATCCATCATATTCAACGGTGCATTTTGATTCTCAGGAATCAACGAGGATAATGTCTTCTCTGTTACTTTAATATCTTTAGTTTCAATATTGACCGGTCGTTCATTGTAATTCTGCGGAAAGTAGACCATATAGTCTCTTGCAAACTTCAATGCCTCTTCTTCTGACTTAACAAGCACATCTCCACAGCCCGATACGGAGCAGTGCATCTTAGCGCCTCCCATTTCCTCGAGTGTCACTTTCTCACCTATGACCTTCTCTGCCATACGCGGAGATCCTAAGTACATTGATGCATTTCCTTCCACCATGACGACCACATCACAGAACGCTGGGATATAAGCGCCTCCAGCAGCAGACGGTCCAAACAATAGACAAAGCTGAGGTACTTTCCCGCTCATTTCAATCTGATTATAGAAGATCCTTCCTGCTCCTCTACGACCTGGGAACATCTCAATCTGATCCGTGATTCTCGCACCTGCTGAATCTACAAGATAAATCATCGGGATATTGAGTTTCATTGCCTTTTCCTGAATACGAATCATCTTCTCTACGGTGCGCTTTCCCCACGATCCAGCCTTGATTGTTGAATCATTCGCGAGAAATGCAACAGATCGGCCATGTATTTTTCCTATTCCCGTCACCACACCATCTGCCGGCAGATCTTCCGCCATATGATTGGCAAAACGGGCATCTTCTATAAAGTCTGCATCATCAAACAACAGTTCAAGACGCTTTCTGACGAATAGTTTTCCTTTTGTGCTGTTAGCCGCATGGTATTTTTCCTTACCACCTGTATGAATCTTCTCAATTCTTTCGTTAAGTTCCACGATATCCCTACTTCCCCTTATAGTTTGGTTTCCGTTTCTCTTTGAATGCCTGCAATCCTTCTACACGATCTTCAGAGTTCAGTACGATATCATAGCATTCACGCTCATATTTCAAGCCCTCTTCAATCGATAGATCCGTCGCTCGGTTCACAGCCATCTTCGCAGCTTTTAAAGCAAGCGGTGCGTTCTTTGCGATACGTTCAGCAAGCATCAAAGCCGCTTCTATGACATCTTCTGATACTTCCTCAAGTATACCTGCGTCAAGTGCTGCACTTGCTGAGATCGGTTCGGCTGTCAGAATCATCCTTTTCGATTGTGAGGGACCAATCAGTCTTGTTAACCGCTGTGTCCCCCCGGCTCCAGGTATAATACCAAGTGACGTTTCAGTGAGTCCAATTTTTGCTTCCGGCACTGCCACTCTGAAATCACAGGCTAGAGCTAGTTCAAGGCCGCCTCCGTATGCAGCTCCGTTCATCGCTGCAATCGTCACATAAGGAAGGTCTTCAATCCATTTAATTTTAGCGCCGATGTTCAAACTTGTCTGATTGGCTTCTTCCGGTGACATTCCGAGACGTTCCTTGAGATCAGCTCCTGCACAGAATACATTGCCGGCTCCTGTGATGATCAGCACACGGGTTGTTAAATTCCGGACTACTTCCTGTAATTCAGCGAGAAGTTCTCTATTCAGCGCATTTTTGCTGTCAGGTCGGTTTAATGTCAAGATAGCAATATGATCCGAATGCTGTGTCAACTCAATATATTTCATCATTGACCTCCTCTATATTTTCTCAGCTGATGACTTAATCGATTGAAGTTCAGTTCGTTTGAAATAAAGTCAGACGTCGCGAGCAGACGTTCCATATGGATTCCGGTAGTAATATTAAGCTGCTCCATCATATAGACGACATCTTCTGTCGCGACATTACCCGATGCACCTTCCGCGTACGGACAGCCCCCTAAACCTCCGACTGACGTATCAAACACTGAAATCCCATGCTGCAGACTGACATAGATATTTGAAAGCGCCAGCCCGTTAGTGTCATGAAAATGCATCGCAAGCTTATCTTTGTCAAAATGTTTAAGAAGATCGCTGAGCACTGCATCGACTTGTGCTGGATTGGCCATGCCTGTCGTATCACCGAGTGAGATTTCGTACACACCGAGAGCAAAGAGCGCTGTCATCAGTTGTTTGACATGATCAATACTGACTATGTCTCCGAACGGCGATCCGAAGACCATGGATATGTACGCACGAACTTGGTAATGACCGTTACTTTTATTAATGACTTGTTCGATGTCAGCCATCGCTTCCTGCACTGATTTGTTCAAATTCTTTTTGTTATGAACTTCAGAAGCAGAAATGAATACTGCAATTTCCTGCAGGCTGGTTTTTTCTACTCGTTCGATCCCCTTTAGATTCGGTACTAATGCACTATAGCGCGCTTTGCCCGGTAGATGTTTGAGCAGTTCGTCGGCATCGCTCAGCTGCGGAATCCATTTCGGATGTACAAAAGAAGTGGCTTCTATATAAGATAGGCCACTTGCTTCTAACATCTCGATTAATTTCAGTTTGACTTCCATAGGTACCGTCTGTGATTCATTCTGGAGGCCGTCCCGAGGACCGACTTCCTTTATGAGCACTTGAGATGGCATCATAAGAATCCCCCTTATTCAATAATCGCGACGATATCCCCTTCATTGACGAAGTCACCTTCAGCGACTTTAATTTCTTTTATCGTTCCCGCGTCTTCTGCCATAATCGGTATTTCCATTTTCATCGATTCGAGAATCATGATATCCTCGTCCATCTCTACAGATTCACCGACTGCTTTAACTATTTTCCACACACTACCTGACATTGAAGCTAATACTTCCATTAATATCATCCTTTACACATTATTGCGTCTGCACGCTTAAATTAATTATGAATTAATTCACTTTTGCTGACCAGTCTTTTTCACTGCGATTTCTTCTTCAACAAAATTCGTTGTATACTTTCCAGAACGGAAGACTGCGTTTGTAAGACAGTCAATCAGCATCGTACGGTTCGTCTTGATACCTTCCAGCTCAAGCTGTTCGAGATAATCGACCAATGACTGTATGGAAGCGTCTCGTGTATCTTGATGACAGATGATCTTCGCTATCATCGGATCATAGAACGGTGTAATCTTAATGGGTCCGTCGATGGCTGCATCAAGTCTGATAGCTCCTTCAGGCCACTTCAAATGCGTGATTTCACCAGGTGAAGGAAAGAATGTCTTCGGGTCTTCTGCATACAGTCTGAGCTCAATAGAATGACCTCTCTGCTTGACATCTTCCTGCTTGATTTCAAGCGGCTCGTCATTTGCAATCTTCAACTGCCAGTAAACAAGATCGACTCCTGTAGTTTCCTCAGTGACTGGATGTTCCACTTGAAGGCGGGTATTCATTTCAAGGAAGTAGAAATTTTCATCTTTATCAACTAGAAATTCGACTGTCCCAGCATTATAGTACCCAATCGCTTCAGCAATCTTAACCGCTGTCGCACCCATCTTCTCACGCGTTTCCTGAGTTAGGTTGGCGCTTGGTGATTCCTCGATGACTTTTTGATGCCGGCGCTGTACTGAGCACTCTCGTTCATAAAGATGAATGGTATTTCCGTGTTTATCTGCAAGCACTTGTATTTCAATATGACGGGGCTGCTCGATGAACTTCTCAATGAACATTGCTCCATTGCCGAAGAAATTCTCTGCTCGCCGCTGATTGCTCTCAAATGCCTTTTCAAGTTTTGACGGGTCATCAATGCGCTGCATGCCAATGCCTCCGCCTCCAGCACTTGCTTTCAGCATGATAGGATATCCGATTTCTTCTGCAAATTGTTTAGCAGCTGCTGCATCAGCTATATTATTGTTTCCTGGAACTAAAGGTATATGGTGCTTAGCCATCAGTTCACGCGAAGCAATTTTGTCACCCATCTGCTCGATTGCTTCAGGACTTGGTCCAATGAAAGTAATCCCATGATCGCGGCATTCATTGACAAATGCGATGTTTTCACTCAACAGACCATATCCTGGATGTATCGCATCTACTTCATGCTTTTTAGCGGCTGCAATGACCTTATCAATATTCAAGTAGCTGTCTTTCACCTGATCTTTACCGATCAGTTCTGCTACATCTGCTTCTCTGACAAATGGCATGTCCTGATCTGCTTCTGTGTATATAGCGACTGTTCTGATGTTCTGTTCTTTACATCCTCTGATAATTCTTCTGGCGATTTCTCCGCGGTTAGCAATTAATACACTTTTGAACACATTATTCCTCCTCTTTATATATGGCTTCCTGCGCAAGTTCTCTTAATTTAAACTTTTGTATTTTACCTGAAGCTGTCATCGGATATTCACTGACGAACTTGATATATCTAGGTATTTTGTAATGGGCAATCTTACCTTGATAATAATCTTTTACATCATCAACGGACAGTTCGTGATTATCCTTTAAGATGATGTAGGCAACTAGTTCCTCGCCATACTTCTCATCCGGCACGCCGACAACCTGTGCATCTTGAATCGACGGATGCTCGTAAAGATATTCTTCAATTTCACGTGGATATATGTTTTCTCCTCCGCGGATGACCATATCTTTGATTCGTCCTGTTATGGAGAAGTAACCTTTGTCATCCATCACTGCAATATCGCCTGTATGAAGCCAGCCGTCATTATCCACAGCAGAAGCAGTAGCTTCGGGGTTCTTATAGTAACCCTTCATAACGAGATAGCCACGAGTCACCAGTTCACCTGGTGTATTAGGAGGTACTTCCTCTCCTGTCTCAGGATTAATGACTTTTGCCTCTACATTTGGATGAACTTTCCCGACAGAAGATACTTTCAGTTCAATGGGATCATCTGTTGTAGTCTGGGTGATGACGGGTGATGACTCTGTCTGGCCATAGCAGATAGTAATTTCATTCGCTCCCATCTCTGAGACGACTTTCTTCATTACTTCGATCGGACAGATGGAACCTGCCATGATACCTGTTCTAAGTGACTGTGTATTGAAGTTCTTAAAGTTAGGAGAGTTCAGTTCAGCGATAAACATGGTCGGTACGCCAAGCAGACTCGTACATCGATAATCCTGTACAGCCTGAAGTACGGTATCCGGTTTAAAGCTTTCTATCAGGACCATCGTTGCGCCGTGATTGACTGCTGCAAGGATCCCTAGTACGCAGCCGAAGCAGTGGAAAAAGGGAACCGGAATACAGACGACATCGGCAGGGGAATAATTCATCCGACCGCCAATGATATTGCCGTTATTGACGATATTGTAATGAGTCAGCATGACCCCTTTCGGAAAACCGGTTGTGCCGGACGTATACTGGATATTAATGACGTCATTGAAATCAAGTGACTTCACTCTTATCTGAAAATCTTCGTCTGAAATATCATCGCTTTTATCAAGCAGTCCGTTCCAGCTGACGAAGCGGCTATCCGTAAAGTCACGCATTGAGACGACAGTCTTTAGTCGCGGCAGAACAGCTGAATTAATGCTATGACCATTACCATCCACAAGTTCAGGAATCAGCTCACACACAATATTCTTATAATTAGTCCGTGACACATGTTCTGTCAGAATCAGCATCTTAGCATCGGATTGACTGAGAATATATTCAAGTTCAGACTTCTGATAACTTGTATTGATTGTCACTAGTACTGCACCGATTTTTGCCAGGGCAAACATCAGCTGCAGCCATTCTTCCTTGTTATCGCTCCATGCTGCTACGTGATCGCCTTTATTTATTCCATAAGCCATCAGTGCTTTAGCGAGTGTATCTGTTTCGTCATCAAAATCTTTATAGGATTTAGTGACACTTCGTTCAGGATAAATATAGGCAGTATGATCGGGATTCAACTGTGCCTTTTCGTTCAGCAGCTGACCGATTGTTTGTTCCTTTAATCCCATCTCCATCTGTCGTTCCCCCTAATTCAACACTTGT
Source organism: Macrococcus lamae (assembly GCF_004359545.1). Taxonomy (GTDB): domain Bacteria; phylum Bacillota; class Bacilli; order Staphylococcales; family Staphylococcaceae; genus Macrococcus; species Macrococcus lamae. The sequence goes on along the minus strand of NZ_SCWB01000001.1, from coordinate 260,514 downwards.
CTAGAAATGACCATACGCTGGATTTCTGACGTTCCTTCTCCGATTTCAAGAAGTTTCGCATCTCTTAAGTAGCGCTCAACTTCATACTCACGCATATAACCGTAGCCGCCATGGATTTGAATCGCCTGATTAGCTGTACGGAATGCTGTTTCAGAAGCATACAGTTTCGCCATTGCCGCTTCTTTTGTGAACGGCTTGCCATTATCTTTCAGCCAAGCTGCCTTGTGAACCATTGTCCGTGCGAGTTCTACTTCGAGCGCCATATCAGCAAGCTTGAATTGAATCGCCTGGAAGTTAGAGATGGATTGCCCGAACTGTTTCCGTTCTTTTGAATAGTTCACTGCTTTTTCAAGAGCACCTTGAGCAATACCGACAGCAAGCGCGCCAATCGAAATACGCCCGCCGTCCAGCGTTTTTAAAAATTGCTTGAATCCCGCTTCAGGATCTCCTAACAGATTTCCAGTCGGTACTGTGACATCTTCATAGACAATCTCACACGTATTAGATCCACGCACACCCATCTTCTCGTACGGCGACGTAATCTTAAGTCCCGCTGAATCAGTAGGTACCAGTACAGCAGAAATAATGTTCTTTCCATCAGCACGCTTACCTGTGACAGCTGTAGTTGTGATGACATTGGCATACTGAGCGTTAGTAATCCAGCACTTCTCCCCGTTGATGACGAAATTTCCATCTACTTCTTTAGCGGTTGTCCGAGTACCACCAGCATCACTACCTGCATTCGGTTCTGTCAGACCGAATGATCCGAAGGCCTTCCCTTCAATGATCGGCACGAGAAACTCCTGCTTCTGTTCCTCAGTGCCGAACTGATAGATAGGTGTCGCACCAAGACTGACATTAGCGGCATAGCTTAAACCCGTACCGCCGCACACTCGCCCTATTTCTTCTACAGCGAGGCAGTAGCTGAGCGTCCCACCGTCAGATCCACCATATTCTTCAGAAAACGGAATACCGAACAGTCCAAGTTCCCCCATCTGCTTGAAAATTTCAACATCCATCTTGGCTGTCTCATCGATTTCAATAGCGCGCGGACGGATCACCTCTTCTGCAAAATCCCTTGTCATTTTTTTAATCATCTGCTGTTCTTTTGATAATTCAAAATTCATTTCATGCACCCCTTAAATGATTTTATATATTAAAAACCGACCATTTGGTCTTTAATGTCAAAAGTAAAAACTTTAAGAATGACTTCTTAAAGCATTGAATACAAAAGTCTTCATTTCCCTGGCGATGTCATCCAGTGTCATTTTACCGTCCGGTTTGTACCAAGTGTACATCCAGTTGACCATGCCGAGAATTGACATCGTAATTACGGTCGGATGAATATCACTGGTAAACGAACCATCTTGCTGTCCTTTGATGATAATTGCTTCGATGGCAGATTTAAACTTTCGTCTGGAAGCAACAATCTCTGCCTTGTATTCATCAGCAAGATATTTGTTTTCATCATTAAACACGGTGATATGAGCTTTATAACGATCATAGACGAATATAAAATGCGTCAAAATATAGTCCAGATTGTCAGCCGGTGATAGTTCTTTCTTTTCAAGTTCATCCACCAATCGGTTCACATGGTTGATAAAGCTTTCATGAATACGGTATAAAAGCTCATCCTTCGATTTGAAATGGTGATAAAAACCGCCTTTAGAAGAACTACTATGGGTAACAATGCTATTGACCGTTGTGTTTTTAAAGCCGTTCTCCTCAAATAAAACTAATGCTGACTGAATCAGCCTGCTCTGCAGATCATCGTGCACTTGCAACACCTCATCATGTTTATAAATTTACTATATCAAAGAAATTAGAAAATTCAAACAAAAATTGAATAGACATTCATTTTTTTGTAATCGATTACAACATAAAGAAAGAACCATCGATTGATGATTCTTTCTCAATTATAGCTTTATTATTTTATCCTGTTCAATATTAATTTTCTTTTCTTTATAAAGTTTGCCTAGTGCACGTTTAAAGCTGCCTTTACTCATCTTAAAAACTTCACGTATCGCTTCCGGATCTGATTTATCTGAAAACGGCAGTTCTCCGTTATATTCTTCAAGCATGCTCATAATCATTTCGCTGTCATCATCCATCCGGACATGGGCAAGTGGCAGAAATGAGCCGTTAAGCTCACCGTTTTCTTTATGCCCGATAATTCGTACAGATACTTTTTCACCAAGTCTTGGCTCTTCTCTACGTTCAGACTCATGTACGAATATTTTGTAACCTTCTTTTGACAGCAGGAATGTCCCGATGCGTAGAAGTCGATATGGATATGCTTCAATCGTCGTATGCAGCACTGATTCCTCAGCTGGCGTATAGAGACTTGTGACAACTGTCTCACTTGCAAGACGCGCATAAATCTGGTCATTCTTATCAACTCGCAATGTACAGAACAGCTCATCCCCATTCTCCGGCCAGACCTCCTTTAATTTAGGCAGATCTTCCCAAGGGATAATGATTTCTCTAGGCAGACCTGTATCAACCGTCACGCCGTCCCTGTCTTTCTTAATTACTTTTACCCAGTCATATTTATTGGTCGAGATGACCGGCATATTCTGCGTTGCAAATAAATCTCCTGTTCGACCTGGATAGACAAAGAAACTATAATCCTCTCCTATTTCCAGCTCATCATTATCTTCAAGCTCTGATGCATTTAATTTTACGGTTTCGTTATTTGGTCCAGCAAGCTTATAAGTAGATCCTTCAAGTCCGATTACTTTTAAAAAGTCGATACTGCCGGACAGGCGTTTTTCATTATTTTCCATACTAACTCCTTTGTTCTTTTAGTCATATTATAACATCTCAAAATAATTAAAGTATAAGCGTATGATGAAATATGTTATAATTTTGAGCGGAAAACAAATATTAAGGAGAATGTTATGTTACAAGTATCTAATGTCAGCCTACGCTTCGGTGACCGTAAATTGTTTGAAGACGTTAATATTAAATTCACTCCTGGCAACTGCTATGGTCTAATTGGTGCCAATGGTGCCGGGAAATCAACTTTCCTTAAAATCCTCTCTGGTGAACTTGACTCACAGACAGGTCACGTTTCTCTTGGCAAAGATGAACGACTTTCAGTATTAAAGCAGGACCACTTTGCGCATGAAGATGATCGTGTGCTTGACGTAGTTCTTCGCGGTAACGAAAAGTTATGGTCTGTCATGAAAGAAAAAGACGAAATTTACATGAAGCCAGACTTTAATGATGAAGACGGCATGCGTGCCGCTGAACTTGAAGGTGAGTTCGGAGAAATGGGCGGCTGGACTGCTGAAAGTGATGCGCAAGTATTATTGTCAGGACTCGGCATTAAAGATGAGTTTCACGATAAAACAATGTCAGAGCTTGAAAATAACCAAAAAATCAAAGTTTTACTTGCTCAAGCATTGTTCGGTGAGCCTGATGTGCTACTGCTGGATGAGCCGACAAACGGTCTTGACATCCCGGCCATCAGCTGGCTGGAAGATTTCTTGATCAACTTCGAGAACACAGTCATCGTTGTATCCCATGACCGTCACTTCTTAAACAATGTATGTACCCATATCGCTGACCTTGACTATGGCAAGATTAAAATCTATGTCGGAAACTATGATTTCTGGTATCAGTCCAGTCAATTAGCACAGCAGATGCTGCAGGACTCCAACAAGAAGAAAGAAGAAAAAATTAAAGAGCTTCAAGACTTCGTTGCCCGCTTCTCAGCGAACGCTTCTAAATCCAAACAAGCGACAAGCCGTAAAAAAATGCTGGAAAAAATCGAACTTGACGACATTCAGCCGTCTTCACGTAAATATCCATTTGTTAATTTTAAACCTGAACGTGAAATCGGTAATGAATTACTACAAGTCGAAGGTTTGTCAAAAACTATCGATGGTGTAAAAGTTCTTGATAACTTATCCTTCACTATGAACCCAAATGATAAAGCAGTTTTAGTCGGTGATTCTGAAATCGCTAAAACGACCCTGCTTAAAATTCTTGCAGGCGAAATGGAACCTGACGAAGGCAGCTATAAATGGGGCGTTACAACGTCACAATCCTACTTACCGAAAGATAACTCAGAATTTTTCGAAGGACAGAACATTGATTTAGTCGAATGGTTACGTCAATATGCCCCACCAGAAGAACAGACTGAAACATTCCTGCGTGGTTTCCTCGGTCGTATGCTGTTCTCTGGCGAAGAAGTCCGCAAAAAAGCGAAAGTTTTATCTGGTGGCGAGAAAGTCCGTTGTATGCTGAGTAAAATGATGCTGTCATCTGCCAATGTGCTGCTGCTTGATGAACCGACAAACCATCTGGACTTAGAAAGTATTACAGCAGTCAATGATGGCTTGAAGGCATTCAAAGGATCCATCATTTTCACTTCTTACGACTTTGAGTTCATCAATACAATCGCAAACCGAGTTATTGATTTAAACGTATCAGGTGCTTTATCTAAAGAAATTACTTATGAAGAGTACTTAAAAGAACAAGGTGTATTGAAATAGCATGCATTGGATTTTATGAATTTTAGTTCGACCTTTATATTGTCAAATAATTATAAATTTACTATACAAATTTATACAAGTTATGTATAATAAAAACCATCAATTGAATAGTTAGAGATGAGGCGCGTCAATCAAGAGTAAGTAAGGTGAGAATCTGCAAATACTTTACTGAAAGGGTGAGATGCCGAAATCGGATAAATTGTTGCAGCAGTTATCTGGTTGGATTCACAGGTTAAGAGCTAGGAATCTGTCATTATTTGATAATAATGGAGTGCATCACTTGTAAATAGATTAAACAAGTCCGCACGCGGACTTGTTTTTTTGTTTATTGATGCCATAGGAGGCAGGCTTGTGGTTATAAAAAAAAGTGTATTAAAATTCGGCGGTACATCTGTCGCTGATTTCGAGAAAATTAAAAATATCGGAAGTTATCTCAAAAGTCGGATTGATCATGAGGAACAGCTTGTCGTTGTCGTATCAGCAATGGGAAAGACAACTGATGCGCTGATAGAGAATGTAGGCAGACTATCCTCTAATCCGAATGAAGAAAATCTTGCCCTACTGCTGACAACTGGTGAACAACAGACCATTTCTTACCTTGCTATTGTCCTGCATGAACTAGGTGTCAGAGTAAAAGCATTGACCGGCTTCCAGGCAGGTATTAAGACGATGGGCCACCATATGAAAAGTAAAATCCAGAATATAGAGGCTGATATACTGAATAAAAACTTTGAAGTCAATGATGTTCTTGTAGTTGCCGGCTTTCAAGGGATGAACGAAGATGGCGAAATCACGACGCTTGGTCGAGGCGGCAGTGATACTACTGCTGTCGCAATTGCTTCAGCGCTCGATGCTCCTTGTGAAATCTATACCGATGTTGCGGGCGTCTATAGTACAGACCCTAGAGTTTATCCTGATGCTAAACGTCTCGATATAGTAAGTTATGAGGAAATGATGGAAATGAGTGCACTTGGCGCTGGAGTACTTGAAACGAGAAGTGTTGAAATTGCGAAGAACTATAATATTCCGATTTATCTTGGAAAAACCTTATCAGACGAGGAAGGAACATGGATTATGCCTAAAGAAGATATACTTGAGAAAAAAGCAGTGACCGGTGTTGCACTCGATAAAGATATGAATTACGTGACACTTAGTTATCCGATGTATGATAAACATTTATTAGAGCATTTATTTTTACTGCTTGAACAAGGTGAAATCAATGTCGATATGATTTCTCAGATTGTGAATAGTGATGGACTCCAGATGTCATTTACGATGAAAGATACTGACGTCAACCAGATCGATGAAATCTTTGGTGCTTTAATTAGTCAGTTCCCGTCACTTGTTTTTAATATAGAAGAAAATTATGTGAAAGTATCAGTGATCGGTTCAGGAATGAGAGATATGTCCGGTGTCGCTTCAAAAGTTTTTATGACTCTACTGGGCAATGGCATCAACTTCTATCAAGTCACCACTTCAGAAATCAGCATTTCTTATGTAGTCAATGAAGAAAATGGTCAGCTAGCCGTTGAAGAACTATGCAAAGTCTTTAATCTTTAGGAGGAAAAAATATGTATAAATTAGCAGTAGTCGGAGCAACCGGTCTTGTAGGTTCTAAAATGCTTGAAGTGCTAGACAGAAAAAATATTCCCTTTAGTAATCTGACATTATTCTCTTCAAAGAAATCAGCTGGTACTGAAGTACAGTTTAAAGGACAGACTTACGTTGTGAGAGAACTGACTGAAGAGGCAGCGCAAGAGCCATTTGATTATGTACTGATGAGTGCAGGCGGCGGAACTTCACTTCAATTCTCTCCTCTATTCGAACAAAGCGGTGCCATCGTCATCGATAATTCCAGCGCATTCAGAATGGATGACGATATTGACCTGATTGTCCCTGAAGTGAATTCACCTAAGTTAAATCGTCAAATTATCGCTAACCCGAACTGTTCAACCATTCAGTCGGTCGTCCCTTTAAAACCGCTGGCAGATCGCTTCGGTCTGGAGCGAGTGAGTTATACAACATACCAGGCTGTGTCAGGATCCGGTATCGCAGGAAAAAATGACTTGTCAAACGGAGAACAAGGACTTGCACCTACGAACTATCCACACCCTATCTATAACAATGCGCTGCCACATATTGATGTCTTCCAGGAAAATGGCTATACAAAAGAAGAACAGAAGATGATTGATGAGACCAAAAAAATTCTTGAAATACCTGATTTAAAAGTTACTGCTACATGTGTTCGTGTACCTGTGCAGGACAGTCATAGTGTCGCAATTAATGTGACAGTAAAGACCCCTGCTACTGTTGAGGAAATTAGAGAAGTCCTTGCAGATGCTGAGGGCATTGTACTCATAGATGATGTAACAAATAACCAGTATCCGATGGCTGTCAATTCTACCGGTAAAGATGAAGTATTTGTGGGTCGTATTCGAACGGATGACTCTCTGCCGAATTCTTTTCATCTATGGTGTACTGCTGATAACTTACTTAAAGGTGCTGCATTAAACGCAGTGCAGATTCTTGAACAACTTCATCAAACAAGGAGTGAATCACATGTCTAAACTCTTCCAAGGAACAGGCGTTGCCATTACAACCCCATTTAATAACGGAACCGTTGATTACGAAACGTTTGAACGACATATTGAATTTCTATTAAACAATCAGGTTAAATCACTGTTTATCAACGGGACGACTGGAGAAGGTTCTACTTTAACAAAGGAAGAACAAATAAAATTAGTTGAAACAGCGGTCAATGTCACTAATAAGCGTGTTCCAGTCTATGTCGGATCTGGTACCAATGATACTGCAGCTTCCATCCAGCATTCTTTAAATGTCAAAGCGGCCGGAGCAGACGGAATTATGCTCATTACACCTTATTACAACAAAACAAACCAGCGTGGATTAATCGCTCATTTTACTGCGATTGCCAATGCAGTAGAATTACCGGTTATTTTATATAATGTCCCTTCACGTACGAACATGACTATTGAACCAGAGACAGTGAAACAATTAGCGGAAAATCCGTATATTGTGGCATTGAAAGATGCGACAGGAGATATGAAGTATGTTGAAACAGTCAAAAGTCTCGTTCCTGAGCATTTTGCCTTATATAGTGGCAATGATGATTCCTTCATAGAATTTTTAAACCGCGGCGGTGATGGAATCATTTCAGTTGCTGCCAATGCGATCCCGTACGAATTTCAGGAAATCTATGATGCTTATCAAAAAAATCCGGATCAGGCAGGAGATTTATTTGCAGAAATCAGCCCATTGATTGAAGCATTGAATATCGATATTAATCCAATGCCAATTAAAGCACTTGTCACCTATTTAGGCTATGCAGATGGCAGCTTGAGATTACCCCTTGTTGCGCTACCTCCTCATGAAACAAAAGCAATCATTCATGTGTATCAGCAGATTAAGGACGGAATTCTATGAAAATTCTACTCGCTGGCTATGGTGCTACAAACGCTCGTGTTGCAAAGCTTGCCGAAGAACGCGGTCACTCTATTTCAGGTATTTTAGTCGGTCGTGAAGGCAAAGATTATCCTTATCCAAGTTTCATGGTTGATCATGACTGGCCAGAAGCGGATGTCATCATCGATTTTTCTCATCCTGAATTATCACTGCCAGTTATTAAAAGAACGCAGCTGCCTTTAGTAATGGCAACAACCGGACAGAAAGAAGAAATAATCCAGACCTTAAACGTCAGAGCGTCTGAACTTCCGGTCTTCTTCAGTGCTAACATGAGTTACGGGGTCCATATATTAACAGAAATTATTAAATATAGTGTTCCACTGCTTCATAACTTTGATATAGAGCTGACCGAAAAACATCATCGCAAAAAAGTTGATGCGCCTAGCGGTACGCTCGTCAAACTTTACGATGCAATTAAAGAACAGCGAAATAAAATCCATCCTGTATACAACCGGTCAGATCAACATGCTGCAAGAACAGATGACGAAGTCGGCATCAGCGTAATCCGTGGCGGCACTATCGTCGGTGAGCATGAAGTGCTGTTTGCCGGGCACGATGAGACGATACAGATTATCCACCGGGCACAGAGCAAAGATATATTCGCAAATGGCAGTATTGATGTTGCTGAACAATTGATCAGTAAAAATCCAGGTTTTTACACATTTGATACATTATAAAATGAAAAGAGGAATTATTCATGAAAGAATTTACAGCTCAGGAAATTATCCAGTATATCAGCGATTCAAAAAAACAAACGCCTGTTAAAGTTTATGTCAACGGAACTTTTGATAACGTGACATTTCCTGCGACCTTCAAAGTATTCGGCTCTGATACTTCTAAAACAATTTTTGCTGATTATAGTGAATGGACAGCATTCTATGACGAAAATCAGTCTGTAATTTCTGATTTCGTCGTGGAAAGTGACAGAAGAAATTCTGCTATCCCATTAATCGATCAGACAACTATTAATGCACGCATTGAACCCGGTGCATTCATTCGCGAACATGCGGTTATTGGTGACAACGCTGTTATCATGATGGGTGCAACAATCAATATCGGTGCTGTTGTCGGCGAAGGAACGATGATTGATATGAATGCCACACTTGGCGGCCGTGCAACAACTGGAAAAAATGTACACGTTGGTGCCGGTGCAGTTCTTGCAGGTGTCATAGAACCGCCCAGTGCACAGCCTGTCATTATTGAAGATGATGTATTGATTGGAGCAAATGCAGTCGTGCTGGAAGGGGTTCGTGTAGGCAAAGGAGCAGTAGTTGCTGCAGGCGCAATCGTAACTGAAGATGTAGCTGCCGGCACAGTCGTCGCCGGAACACCGGCACGCGTCATCAAACAAGCAAGTGAAGTGGAAGGCTCTAAAATTGAAATCGTCCAAGCATTAAGAAACTTGAAATAATCCATTTTTCTGATTAGGAGCATGTTTATGGAACTGCAATATTTAACTGAAACGAGACGTCACCTTCATCAGCATCCCGAACTTAGCATGCAGGAGTTTGAAACAACAGCATTTATTAAGCGTCAGCTTGATGATATGAAGATCAGCTATGAGTCCCCTCTTCCGACTGGATTAATCGCTACAATACCTGGCAGCAGTTCAACCGCTGTTGCATTTAGAGCAGATATTGATGCGCTTCCTATCCATGAGGAGAATGACTGTGAATTTAAATCGACAGTCGATGACGTCATGCATGCTTGCGGTCATGATGGACATACAACGATGTTACTCGGATTTGCCAGACGTGTGAAACAGCTGGCAGATAATAACGAATTAAAGACGACGGTCCACTTTATATTCCAGCCTTCAGAAGAAACGATGGCCGGTGCAAATCAACTGATTAATTCATATGATTTTAAATCACTTGACGCGATTTATGGTCTCCATATGATGCCTGATAATGACGAAGGGACAATTCTATCTAAACCTGGAGTATTAACGGCAAGTGCTACTGAATATCGCTTTTTTATCAACGGAACCTCTGCTCACGTCGCTAATAAAGAGCAGGGACATTCAGCCGGCAAAGCAGTGACTTTTCTTTTGAATCAGCTGAGTCAATTGCAGCATTACCACCTACCGGGATTAGGACATAATATTATTCACATCGGGAAATTTAGTGCGGGCGAAGCAATCAATACAGTCCCTTCCAGCGGCTATCTCGAAGGAACTATCCGGACGTTTGATATGGATGACCTTACAACTGTGAAAAATCAGATGGAACGTATCCGGTCAGCTTGTGAAATAGTGACTGGAACTTCAGTCAGGATTGAATTCGCTGAAGGTTACCCGCCTACTATCAATGATTCTGATGCGTATCGCACAATGCACCAAGCAGCGGAAACCACAGACCTGGAATGGATTGAAAAAGAAGATCCTTATTTGTTTGGTGAGGATTTTGCCTTTTACAGTACCATTGCTCCCACTGCTTTTGCATTTCTTGGTTGCCGCAATGAGGAACAAAGCTACGTGACCGGCCTCCATACATCAACATTTAACTTCGACGAATCTGTATTGATCAAAGGAATTAATGTCTTTGAAGCCATATTAAATCAGTACGAGGACAAGATATGACAGCTCGTTGGATACTCGACGCTAACGCCTTTAAACAAAACGTGAGTCATGTCATTGGTGACCAGCCGGTTATGGCCGTCATGAAAAATAATGCATATCACTATGGTCTTGATTTTGCAATTCATGCATTTTTAGAGCAAGGCATTAACACTTTTAGCACAACTGTACTCCGAGAAGCTGTCAGAATAAGAGCACTAGCTCCTGATGCTATCGTCTTTCTGATGAATCCAAGCACAGAATTTAACATACTTCATGAACACGATATTCAAATGACCCTGCCTTCTACAGAATTTTATTTAACCTATAAGCATGAACTAGCTGGACTTACTGTTCATCTGGAATATGAAAACTTACTTCACCGTTCAGGTTTTCATACCTTTGACGAGATGCTTGATGTGATTGAAACAAATAACCTTCTACCATTAGAGGATCAGATGAATATAACAGGCATATGGACACATTTTGGTTACGCAGATGAATTTGAGGTCAGCGACTACGATAAAGAAAAAGAATCATGGCTTAAAGGATTGGCAATGATAAGACATCATCATGATTTTAAGAAGATTCACGCACAAAATAGTGCGAGCTTTGTACGTGACGGCTTATTCCCTGGACATAGTCATGCACGCCTCGGTATCATTCTCTATGGGTCACGCCCCTATTCTTCGTTACCAGAGTCAATTACGCATCAAGCATTAACTGTCAGTGCTAATGTAATACAGATTCGTTTATTAGACGCTGATCAATCTGCGGGCTATAGCTTTGCATTTACCGCAGTACACGAAACGCGACTAGCAGTTGTGGATATTGGTTACGGAGATGGCATTCTAAGAACGCGAAGCAAGCATGAATGTATCATCAATAACAAGCGCTATCCGATAAGAGCATTGATGATGAGCCATATGTTTGTTGAAGTGGATGATGATGTTAAAGCAGGCGATGAAGTTATCATATACAGCAATGATATAAGAATCGATGAGATGACATTTAAAAGCGTCGGTGCTAATTCAGAACAGTTAAGTGCACTTAATCACCATTCACTACTTAAGGAGATCATATAATGACTTTACAATATATCAATAACGAACTGACCATGCACGGTCACCGTCTCAGCGATATCGCTAAAAAATATGGAACACCCCTATTCGTTTATGATGAAACAATGATTCGGGAGCAGTGCCGGCGATTCCACACAGCTTTAAAAGCATCAGGTCTACGGTATACTATTTCTTATGCTTCTAAAGCGTTCTCCTCTATTCAATTATTTAACCTTATGGCAGAAGAACAGATGGGTCTTGATGTAGTGAGCGAAGGCGAACTATTTACCGCCTTACAGTCAAAGGTTCCTGAAAATCAAATACATTTTCATGGCAACAATAAAACAAACCGAGAAATTCAATATGCGATGGAATCCGGTGTGGAATACTTTGTTATAGATAGTCTGGATGAAATCGAGCGTCTGAACACACTAGCAGAACGTCCTGTCAAAGCAGTCCTAAGAATCAATCCAGGAGTAGAAGCTCATACTCATGAATTTATCCAGACAGGACAGGAAAACAGCAAGTTTGGACTCAGTGTAAAAAAAGGACTTGCTCTAGAAGGAATAAAAAAAATACAGGCAGCAGAACATCTCGAATTTATAGGTGTTCATTTCCATATCGGTTCTCAAATCTTTGAATCCACCGGTACCATCGCAACAGTTGATTTAGTCATTGACTGGCTTTCAGAAAATCATATTGAAATAGATGTACTAAACATCGGTGGCGGCTTCAGCATTAAATATACTGAAGAAGATATAAGCTACCCGATTGAGGAAGGTATAAAATCTATTACGGATGCTTTAAAAAATGCCTGTCATCGAAATAACTTTACGTTGCCCGAAATTTCTCTTGAACCAGGACGTTCAATTGTCGGTGAAGCAGGCATTACTCTTTATGAGGTAGGAACAGTGAAAAACATTCCAGATGTTAATTATTATGTATCTATAGACGGTGGCATGAGCGACCATATTAGAACTGCTCTGTATGACGCACAATATGATCTGAAACTCGTTAATCGTGAAGAACCGCATGATAAAATGATGACAATTGCAGGTAAACTTTGCGAATCAGGAGATATCATCCGTCGTGATATTAAACTCCCTACAAGTATTCATACTGGTGATTATCTGGCAGTTCTATCCACAGGTGCTTATCATTACAGCATGAGTTCCAATTACAATCAAATGTTAAAACCCGCTGTAATATTCGTCACTGAAGATAGTATAAAACAAGTTGTCCGTCGTCAAACACTTGATCAGCTCATTCAAAATGATGTTTTAGCTTAAACTCCTTACTTCAGGAGTTTTCTTATTATTTTTTTGTTTTTTGTATTCATATTAGTTTACATAACATAATTATAATTTTTAATAAGCAAAATTTTTTAGTTGTTCTTTAACGAAATAAGACACCCTAACTAAAAGTTAGTGTGTCTTATTAACGTTTCTGTATAATTATAAATTATAATTTAACAACGTTAGCAGCTTGTGGTCCGCGATCGCCTTCAACGACTTCGAATTCCACTGCTTGACCTTCTTCTAAAGATTTGTAACCTTCTTGGTTAATTGCTGAGAAATGTACGAATACGTCATTTTCTCCTTCAATTTCGATGAAACCGAAACCTTTTTCTGCGTTAAACCATTTAACTGTACCTTGTTTCATGTTTGAAACCTCCAAGACTAAAAATTCAATATGCAATTATTCACATATTACAAAATAAATAGCGGCTGTTATTCACTTTGTAATATGGAATAATGCTTATTGCTTGTATTAATTATAAAATAAGCAAGTTGATTAATCAATACTATTTTGTGTTAATTTATACATTTACATAGTTTACCATCTTGTAATACATCACCGTTCTCAAGCGGTATTACACTGTGATATATCTGCACATCTTCATCACATTCCTCACAAAATTCCAGTTCGCAGTTTTTATAGAATGCATGTATATTGTATTTACCGATCACTTCATTTGGATACTGCTGTCTTAAATCGATTAACTGCTTTTGATATCCTGCCATAAATTCGGCTCTTGTTTCAAATGTTTTAGTCAGTACTACTTTCTCCTGCCAGTCTTCGAAAAGCCACCAGCCTTCATAATCAGCTCTCATAATTTTGATTTGAAACATATCATTCCCCTTCTTTCCAATCCAATCTTTATTATGTAAGCAAAATTTCAGTAATTCAAGTAATTAACTTGATAATGCTATTTATTAGGAATTTCATATAAAAATCCATATAATTATATTTGAGAGGTGAAACACATGATAACTGAACACATAAGAGTCTATGGCCGAGTCCAAGGCGTAGGTTTTCGCAATGCTACAGCTAAACTTGCATCTAAATTTAAAGTGACTGGAACTGTACAGAATGTTGATGATTTTGTAGAAGTTTTTATTTCTGGTGAATACGATGAAGTGAAGGCATTTTCAGACAAAGTGATTAAAGGTCCAGCTCCATTTTCCAAAGTTATATCTTATGAAATTAAGGAAATTTCGTTTCGGGATTTTAAACAGTTCAAACAAATATAATTTTAGTTTTATAATAAAAAGGAAATGATGACTTATGAAGTATAGTGTTTCACATTTTATCAGCGCGATTTTTGCTGTGCCGGTTGCTCTAATTGTTGGGTTCATCAGTATCAACTTTTTTGTCGTTGATCAGTGGATTGACTGGTTATTAATGGCAGGCAGTTATATTGGTGCTTATATTCCTATACAAATGACAACTTCAAATCAGTATTTAAATGAAATGGGACTGTCCCGCCGTGAATACAAATATGTGAGAAAACATTTAAATGAAGCTAATCCCAAAATTAAAGTACTATTGAGTCAATACACAAAAATACGCAGTTACAGAGACTTTAAAAACATCAATGAAATTAACAGGATTGCTAGAACAATTTATAAGACAGTTCAAAAAAATCCGAGAAAGTTTTTCAAAGTCGACAGCTTCTTTTTTTCTCATCTTGATAACACGGTCAATTTAATTAATCAATATGTCCATCTTGTCCGCATGCCTCATAAAAATCATGATGAAATTAATCAGTTAAATGCAGCAAAAATCACACTTGAAGAACTGAAGCGAACATTACAGGCAGATTTAAGAGCTTTAAATGCTGAAGATTATCAGCAAATGTCTGTTGAAGTTGATCTTGCTAAAATCAATCAACCGAGAGCATTAGAACATCATGAACAGGTTGAAGTACATGTCCTAAAAAGATCGCAGCAAAAAGAAAGGATTGAACACTAACGATGCCAAAAGACAATTTACTAGATGACTTAACAGCAAATCCATTTGCTGATACTACTCTTCAGCCTGAAGTACAAGCTCAGCCTTTTGCCCGCCCGGATATAACAACACAGACTGTTCAACTTTCACCTGAAAAAAGAGAAAAAATCAATCAGATTAAAAATCAGATCAAACCTCTCGATAGTGAAAATCTACTGATGTATGGTGCCAATGCACAGATGAAATTATCTCAGTTTTCTCATCAGATACTTGACGAGGTGCAGCGAAAAGATATCGGTCCTATTGGTGATAACCTTGATAATTTGATGAAGAAACTGAAGGAAATTGATCCTGATGAGTTAAATGAACAGGAAAAATCCAGATTTAAAAGACTCTTCAAGAAAGTATCTTCAAGTATCAACGAATTGTTATCAAGATATCAGTCAGTCTCCGGACAGATTGATAGGATATCAGTCGAATTATCACACTCTAAAGACGTGCTGATGAAAGATGTGGCCTTACTTGACAGATTGTATGAAGAAAACCGTTCATACTTTGAAGCACTGGATATGTTTATTCTGGCGGCAGAAGAAAAACGGGACGAATTAAATGCTGACCTTCCATTACTACAACAGAAAGCAGCAGCATCAAATGATCAGTTGATGGTTCAGGAAGTAAACGATATGCGTCACTATATCAATCGTCTCGATAAGCGTGTCTATGACTTGAAACTATCAAGACAGATTACACTGCAATCTGCACCTCAGATTCGGATGATTCAGGATGTCAATCAGACACTGGCTGAGAAGATTCAGAGTTCGATTTTAACGAGCATACCACTGTGGAAAAATCAGATGGCGATTGCCCTCTCTCTCCTGCACCAGCAAAAAGCCTCAAAGGCACAGCAGCAAGTCACTAACACGACCAATGAATTGCTGCTCAAAAACTCTGAGATGCTGAAAACGAATACGATATTAACAGCCCAGGAAAATGAACGCGGAATTGTCGAAATTGAAACACTGAAAACCACGCAGAATAATATTGTTGAAACGATACGTGAAACATTGACCATTCAACAGGAAGGCGCAACGAGACGTCGCGCCGCTGAAGCCGAGCTCTCTAAGATGGAGAGTGACCTTAAAAATCAACTGCTGCAATTGCAGAGTGAAAAAAATCAATCGAACTTTTAATCAGTTCGATTGATTTTTTTATTATGAATATTTTATTTTTTCCTGACGTAAACCGAGAAGATAGCCGGCAATATAACCTATAAGTGCAAATAACAGCCATTCCATTGATTGACCTTTTAGTGGTAACTGATCAATAAACGGCATATTAAGCACTTTATAGGCATGCATTACGGACAGAATAGAAACAATTGTGACGAGTCCTAATGCAAGCTGCTGTGCGAGCGGCGGCGTCGGTATAAACTTCGCCAGCAGCATGACAAGTACGAGAGTCATCGCGATTGGATACAGTATTAACAACACTGGAACAGATTTTGAGATAACTGCTGACAAACCTTGATTTGCGAGCAGGAAACTAAATAACGTGAAGATCACTACGTATACTTTATATGAGATTTTCGGGAAGATCTCAAAGAAGTATTCACTAACTGCTACAATTAAGCCGACTGAAGTTGTTAAACAAGCAAGTGACACTATCACTCCTATTAAAATCTTACCAAAACTACCAAATGTATCATCTGCGACATGAGTTAATACAAAAGTTCCTAAATCTAACTGGTGTTTTTCAATATTAGCCATTGTATTACCGGCAATTGTATAATGATTACCGATCCAGCCAAGCGTCAGATAAATAAATCCTAACGCTGTCGCAGCAATCAATCCTGCTAAGACAGTTTGTTTAAACAGACCGGTTTCTTTTGTTATACCTTTTGCTTTTATAGCATTCAGTACGATCACCGAAAACGCTATTGCAGCAATCGCATCCATCGTTAAGTAGCCTTCCGTGAATCCTTTAAAGAAACTACCTCCGCCTGATGTAAAAGTTTTAGTATCAGTTGCTGTTACAGGCTCAGTGAATAGAATGTAAATTCCTCTAATAACAAGTAAGACAATAGATACAAGCAATACAGGTGTTAAAAATGAACCAACTCTATCAACCATTTTAGAAGGATTAATAGCAAGCCATAATGAGATAGCGAAATAGATCAGCGTAAAAATAAATAATGATATAGCAGATGGCGCTTTTAAAAACGGCACAATTGCCATTTCATAAGAAGTCGCTCCCGTACGTGGTATCGCAAATAATGGTCCGATGGTCAAATAAATCGCCATTAAGAAAATAACACCGAATACCGGATTGATCTTTCTCAGTGCTTCTTTATATCCTCCTTCATCAAGAGAACCTACAATAATTCCTAACAGTGGCAACCCTACCCCTGTAAAGATAAATCCTAAAATTGCCGGCCAGAAATATTCACCGCTGGCAAACCCGAGTTTAGGCGGAAAGATTAAGTTACCTGCTCCAAAGAAAATAGCGAATAACATAAACCCAACAACCCATGTATTTCTTTTCATAACATTCCTCCTATACAAAAATAAAGTCAAAAAAATCATAACACTTTAAAGGATTGAAGTCTACAGAATTCTGAATATTTAAAAATTAATTAAATATTACTCTATTGATTTATTGATTGCAATAGTAATTTTTTGAGTAATGGTGAAATAACATAAGGAAGGTTTTCCACTCCTTCAACAAATACACAGAAATCATTATAAATATTTTTAATTGTCGCTTCGACCTCTGAATCGATAGCAGACTGACTTAAAAAAACATTGATAACAAACACGCCCTGCCGTATTAAATTGTTCACCGCTTCGTGCGTATCCACTATTCCATTCATCTCGTAATCGAAAGCTGAAGGCTCACCGTCAGAAAAAACAATTAAAAACTTCTGCTGTTCACTGCGACGTCTGATCATTTCACCAGCAACACGAATTGCCAGTCCGTCTCTATTATCATCTTGAGCTTTTATTGTAGTAATCCCTGGTCCTGCTGCAGAATCTAAAGATTCCTGATACTTAATCAGATAATCGAAGATATTACGTTGTGATTGTTTATCTGCACTAAAAGTGTCCTCATTGAATGCTATGACTTCGTGACGAATCATTAATTTCTTTAAAGTCTCATGAAATAGTATAATCCCTTTCTTCGTTTCTTCGATTTTATCTTCCATACTGTATGAAGCATCGACAAGTAAAGTAAAAGTAGCATCCAACTCTTTTGATTGCTGGTCATTTTTATAGAACAGTCGTTTTTGATCATCTAAAAACCAGTTGGTTAATTTTTTCTCCAGTCGGCCTTTTGTCAGGTGAGTACGTGAACTTTCATTGCGGTGGGCAATGGTCTTCTGAATGATAGTTGTTAGTTTTCGGACTTCTGGCAGTACTTCCTTTAGCATTGACGAGTAGTTATTGACTATAACATCAGTAATGACAGGTGTTTGCCATTCAATCGAAACATGGCTGTTCTCCTCTCCTAAATGCTCAGAAATGTCAAAACCATCGCCATCTTTTTGAACTTCACTTTTACCTCTACCTGCCATGATGTCAGTGACTTCATCTGTTACATTGCCTTCCCGACCTTCAGAAGTTTGGGCCCGGCTGTTCTGTCCTTCAGATATTTCAGTCTCAAGATAACTCTTTGAATCTCCTTCAGAGGACTGACTCTTTGATAATACATCTTCCGTCTCAACTTCTGATGACACTTTATCTGTCCCAGAAAGTTCTACTGCTTTCACTTCTTTGAACCGTGTAAGTTCTTCCAGTAGTTTGACAGGCAGGTAGTAGTAATCATTCAACATGTCCCGAGTCAGCAGGTCGTCAATGACATACATCATACTGATAGCAAGATCTGCACTTGCTTTTGTAGAAGTCAGTTCAAATACTTGGCTTAACAGAGTACGAAGCCTTGCATCTATAAATTCATCATATTCAGTTTCAAGATAAAGAGTGTTTTCACAAAGCAAGGCTTCTTCCAGTTGAAGAAATAGTAAGTCTGTCGGCATCTTCTTAGTGCGATATACTTTGAGCTGGCTTAAGTTATCCTGACGTTTCAGCCTCTGTCTAGTTCTAAAGAATTTTTGGACAGCGGGTCTTCTATTGACAATGAGCCGTATTAATCGCTGCTCTTCAAGCATGACAAACAGCTGCATGAAAAATTTCCGGTGACTGATATCTGTGTCCAGCATTTCATGAATCGCCTTCTGGTCAGTCTCTGCATAGCCGAGACCATACAGCAGACAATCGCTTTTTAGCGCATGCAGTTCATCATGCGGTTCTCGGTGACGCCATTTAAAACTGACATTCAACTGCTTTTCAAGCGGATCATAATAACCGAACTTCTGAAAGCCTACTTTTACTTCATTGTCTTCCATGATCAGCTGTGCAAGATCAGTCAGCATCATCAGCTGCGTTGGATCAACCTTTTCATCATTAAATAATATAAATTTATCAGCCATTAAAACGTCAGTTCCATCGCATTGATGATTGCCTGCTGTTCCCGCTCGTCTTCCAGCTTATCAATGATTGCACGCTTAATCGCACGTTCTACCGGCATGATTGAAGTTAGGTCGCATAAATCAAGTAGCGCCCGGATAGAGCTCGCTTCTTCACTGACCTGTCCTTGTTCAGCCATTGTAATTAAATCTTTGTTGAATTGAATCAACTGGTCTATTAAAAGGTCATCCTGCAGCAAAGTCTGTTCCTGAATAACCTGTTTCAATATATCTCCTGAAATATATTCCATATCGATGACAACAAAACGGTTTTTAAGTGCTTCATTCATTGGTAAAGTGCCGACATAACCGATGTTAATTGCCGCTATAACTGCAAAATCGTCATGTGCTTTCACTACTTCACCAGTAAACGGGTTCGTAATTGTTCTTCTAAAATCAAGCACGCCATTTAAGATCGGGAGCGTCTCAGGCTTTGCCATATTAATTTCATCAATATAGAGCAGATGACCTTCTTTCATTGCTTGAATGACCGGTCCTTCAACAAAGGAAATTTGTGACTGGCCATCAATGACTTCAATCGTCTTAAAACCAAGCAGACTTTCAGCATCAAGATCAACCGAGCAGTTAATACTGTTCATCGGACGGTTTAATTTTAACTGCAGTGTCTCAGCAAGCTTCGTCTTTCCTGAACCAGTAGGTCCTTTAAGAAGAATATTTTTCTTGAGCTGAAGCATATTCACTGCGTCCTCTAGTATAGTCGTATCCGCATTCTGATATAAATTCATTAATTACCGTCTCCTTCAATAATAAAAAGGGCTTTCGCCCTTTAAATTTCTTCAAAATATTCTTTGTAATAACCGCCGACTTTACCACTGTTATCCCTTATATGATAATACTCTTCTGTTTCATTGACAACATCATAGGTCTGTCCGACTGTCAGCATATCACTTACTTTATATTTTTTAGCATCGGTCTGTACAACTTTCACTTGTTTGACAGACTCTATAGTCAGCCATTCTTCATGCAGCATGCTATACCTCCAGATTAATAGGAGTCAAGTTATCTTCAATAGCTGTCCTCTCATTATTTAATGAGGGCGGCAGACTTAAAGTTGACCCTAGATTTTCTTCTGATTCATCGACTGTAAGCCCGGGTAAATCAGTAGCTATTTCAAATAATACACCACTTAAGTCCTTAAAATAAAGAGATTTACAATAAAATTGATCAATCTCCCCTGAATTAGGTATGTTTCCAGTTTCAAGAACCGTTAATAATTGGTTAATCTTATTTTCACCATCGGCTCTCAATGCAATATGATGGACATTGCTCTGACCAGTCAGCCCATCACTCTGCATGAGATGGAGTTCTCCTCCGTTTCCGCCTTCAGCGATGCTGTAAACCTGGACAGGTTGAGCGGATTTAACATGACTGTATTCTCCTGTTCTATCAAAATTCAGCACTTGATTTAAGACAGAAGCAGTAGACAATGTATGGACGACGGAAAGCAGAATAGGTCCCAGTCCAACGATCTGGTGGATAGAATCTACAGTAGACTTAATGTCAGCAGTACCATACTTCACCCCTGTATTATTCTCATCTGACACCAAATATACGAGCCGATCATCCATATCATAGAACGGTAGAGCATGTCTCCCGTTTAACTGAATGACACTGTCATAATTTACGTTGAACTCATCAAAGCGCAGCTTAAAGTAATAGAGGCTTTGGTCTGTCGGCACTCTTAAAGAATAAGCGAACACATCATTAGTCCCCTGTCTGTAATCTGAGGCATGAGTTGCCATAAAAGATAGTTGAGTCCCCGGACTGCCAGTACCATCTCCAAAATATAAGTGATGTGCTGATGTATCGTCTATGCTGACTGTTCTCTTCACAAGCTTCATACCTAAAATGTGATGATAAAAATCATAGCATTTCTGCATATCAGTCGTTTTCACAGTCACATGATGTATACCTGATAAATTCATAACTACTCTCCTTATATATTGACCCTATAGTCTTTCTCTATTATTTTAATATTTCAGCCGTTTGAATACAACTGTGACCACCCAGCAAATAAACGTCCTGACAGCAGTCAGGACGTTCTGAGTTATTACTAATTAACTTTCTAATAGTAAATCTTCCGGATTTTCAATCAATTCTTTAACTGTTTTCAGGAAGCCTACTGCTTCTTTTCCATCGATAATTCGATGATCATAACTCAAAGCGATATACATCATCGGACGATTTTCCATACGTTCCTTATCAATCGCAATCGGACGAGTAACAATTGAATGCATCCCTAAAATAGCAGCTTGTGTTCCATTGATAATCGGAGTGGACATTAATGAGCCGAATACTCCACCATTCGTTATAGTGAATGAACCATTCATCATATCATCAAGGCCTAATTTTTTATCACGCGCTTTAACAGCAAGGTCATAAATACTTCCTTCAATTTCAGCGAAGTTCTTTTTGTCACAGTCACGTACTACTGGTACAACAAGTCCCTCTTCTGTAGAAACAGCAACACCGATATCATAGAACTGTTTCAGTACTAAATCATCGCCATCAATTTCTGCGTTAACCGCCGGATATTTTTTAAGCGCAGCAACAACTGCTTTAGTAAAGAATGACATGAATCCAAGGCGGGTCCCATTGTGATCTTCCTGGAATTTGTCTTTCTTACGTTTACGAAGCTCCATAACATTCGTCATATCAACCTCATTGAAAGTTGTAAGCATCGCTGTATTTTGAGAGACTTCCAGTAATTTATTAGCAATTGTTTTACGTCGGCGTGACATTTTCTCGCGGATAACCGGTTTATTCGGGTTATCTTTCGGAGCAGCTTTGGCAGCTGGAGCAGCCGCTTTAGGTGCTTCTTGTTTCGTGCTGTTTTCGACATCATGACTACGGATTAAACCTCTAGGGTCTTTTGCATTGATTTCGCTTAAATCAATTCCTTTTTCCCGTGCAAGTTTTCGTGCAGATGGTGTCGCTACAATACGTTCAACTTTACCTGTTTCTTCTACAGACTGCTCTACTGTCGGCGTTTTGCCTGTTTCTGCCGGTGACTCTGGTTTTGCCGGTTCTTCAGCCTTCGGTGCTTCTGTTTTAGGTGCAGCGCCAGTACCACTTTCATCAACAACTGCAATGACTGAGCCTACTTCAACTGTATCTCCTTCAGCTGCCTTCAGTTCAGTTACGATGCCTGCTTCTTCCGAGATGACTTCGACATTGACTTTATCCGTTTCAAGCTCGACAATATTTTCGCCCTTCTCTACACGGTCTCCGACTTGCTTAAACCATGTTGAAATAGTACCTTCTGTAATTGATTCTGCTAATTCTGGAACTCTGATTTCTGCCACTTTAGTTTCCCCCTTAAATAGTTAACGCATCTTGAATGATTTGAGCTTGTACAAGCTTATGAATTTCATTATCGCCTTCAGATGGACTTGAACGCTTAATTCTTCCGTAGTAAGTGATTGTCGTATTTTCAGCTGCCAGTTCTTCGAGTTGCGGATAAATGTATTTCCATGAACCCTGGTTTTCAGGTTCCTCTTGCACAAATCCAATTTCTTTAACACCTTTAAGATCATTCAGCACTGCTTTGATTTCTTCTGCTGGCAGTGGATATAGCTGTTCCAATCTTACTAACAGTATTTCTTCGTTTGGAGTTTTCTGTAGTTCTGTGTACAAATCAATTGCGACTTTACCGCTGGCTATCAATACTTTTTTAACTTTTGACTTTTTGTAACTATCTACAATGATAGGTCTGAAAGAACCAGTTGTAAAAGCCTCAACCTGATCTGAAACGAAATTGTTTCTAAGCAGACTCTTCGGCGTCATAACCACTAAAGGTCTCATGTTGTCTGTATTTAAATAATGTGCCTGTCTGCGTAATAAATGAAAATAGTTAGCTGTACTTGTAACATTTGCCACTGTCCAGTTGTTCTCAGCTCCAAGCTGCAAATATCTTTCAAGACGTGCTGAAGAATGTTCTGGACCTTGTCCTTCATACGCGTGTGGAAGAAGTAATGTAAGACCAGTTGTTTCGCCCCATTTCGCGTTGGCACTGGAAACGAAATTATCAAAGATCATCTGTGACATATTGGAGAAGTCACCATATTGTGCTTCCCAAACCGTCATCGCATTTTTATTCTCAACGTTATATCCGTATTCAAAGCCGACGACTGCTGCTTCTGACAACGGTGAATTATGAATATCAAATGATGCCTTACTGTCTAATAAGTGCTGCAGAGGAATATATTTTTCCCCAGTATTCTCATCACTTAAAACTGCATGGCGCTGCGCAAACGTTCCACGTTCAGAATCCTGTCCTGTCAATCGTACTGGGTGTCCATCTTCTATAATGGTACCAAAAGCAAGAAGTTCTGCATGTCCCCAGTCAATTAAACCATTCTTCGTAAACGGATCGTTACGTCGTTCCAGAATTTTGGATAGTTTATTGAAGAGAGTAAAGCCCTCAGGGTACTGCTGCATCTCTTCATTCAACTTTGTCAATCTATCAAGAGCAACACTTGTGTCTATATTATCCTGCCCCATTTTTACTGCTTCAGGCATAGCCATTTCAGCATCCAGCACTTTTTCGTTTTTATCGATAGCATTGTGAGCTGTTCTGATTGTTTCTTCTGTCTGTCTGAAGATTTCATTCATCTCTTCTTCCGTAATCGTGCCTTCAGCAATAAGCTCTTTGCCGTATTTGATTTCGATGCTCGGATGACCTTTTACTTCTTTATAAAGCATCGGGTTGGTTACAGATGGTTCATCCATCTCGTTATGACCATAGCGTCTGTAACCTACCAAATCGATGACAAAATCTTTATTGAACTGTTGACGGAACTGCATCGCAAGAATAATGGAATCAATACATGCTTCTACATCATCTGCATTTACATGGATAATAGGAATATCGTAACCTTTAGCCACATCAGTAGCATAAACCGTTGACCGAGAATCATAGCTTTCAGTTGTGAAGCCGACACGGTTATTAGTGATGATATGAAGTGAACCGCCGGTAGAATACCCTTGAAGGTTGCTTAAATTCATACTTTCAAAGTTAATGCCCTGACCAGGGAAAGCTGCATCACCATGAATCAGAACCGCAAGTGCCTGGTTGAAGTCCACTTCTGGTTTATTGATACCTTCCGTCACTTCCTGATCTGCACGTGTTTTACCAAGCACGACAGGTGCGACTATTTCAAGATGACTCGGGTTGTTTGCGAGTGTAATCATCTGAGGAGAACCATAACGTTCTGTCTTTTTGACACCGCCTAGATGATACTTAACGTCTCCCGTCCAGCCTTTAGTTACCGCTAAACTACCATCTTCCGGAAGGAATTTCATCGGATCTGTGTGCATAAATTCAGACAGCATCATTTCATACGGCTTTTCAAGCACATGAGTCAATACATTTAGACGCCCGCGATGAGCCATACCAATCTGAATATTTTTAATGCTGTTGTCGCTGGCGATCGCGAGAACTTTTTGAAGCATCGGCACTAATGCGTCGACCCCTTCAATAGAGAACCGTTTTGCACCGACGAAATTTTTATGGATGTATTTTTCAAATCCTTCAACTTGTGCAAGGCTTTTAAGTAAAGCGACTTTTTCTTCTTTACTATGCGCTTTTACATCGTTTGACTCTATCATCTTTTTCAGCCAGTCACGTTCTTCCGTATTATTGATATGGCTGACTTCATAGGCGATAGTCCCTTGATAAATCTTCATCAACTGCATCACTGCTTCATATGCATTGCCAGCCTGTTCTTCAAAATGTGCCGATACAAGGCTTGCTGGAAGTTTTTCAAGTTCTTCTTTTGTCAGATTAAAGTCTTCTATAGTTAATTTTGGCAGATTTTCGCGTTTAGGTTTATACAGCGGATAAATATCAGCAGTTAAATGTCCATATTGTCTAATATTATCTACTAATCTCATCACTGATTTTACTTTTTCAGAATCGACACCACTCGCCGGACTATAAGACTGTCCCGTTGAAATTGTCGAAAATAATTCCTGAAGTTCTTCTGTTACAGATGTCGGATTCTGCGCGTACAGATCATACATCTCTAAAAGATAACCTAAATTTGCACCAAATCTAGCCGGTGCTTCTTCGAGGTTTTTCCCTTTCATTGTAGTTCCACCCTCCGAAAATTAATATAAAACGTTTCCACAACTTATTTTAGCACTCTAAATATTGATTTTAAAGGCTGTATTGGTTTTTTATCAAAATTATATTCATTGATCTGGAAATTGAATGATGACTTTTGTGTATTTATTCAGCTCACTGTCAATCTTTACATTTCCACCATAACTTTCAATGATTTTCTTCGCAATGGAGAGACCCAGTCCATTTCCTCCCATTTCTCGTGACCTGGATTTATCCACTCGATAAAATCTATCAAAAACATATGGAAGATCTTCTTTTGGAATTCCTGCCCCGTGGTCTATGATTTCCAGCTGTACTACTTTATTCTTCAATGTTGTCCTTACGATGATGTGCTGTTCATCTTTATCATATTTCATTGCATTATCGAGAAAGATCAGCAGCATCTGCTCAAACTGATGACGGTTTATATTTAATTTGATTTGCTTATGAGAAGAATGAAACTCAAAGCGATAATCTGGATTCAGCTGTGACAGTGACTTTAAACGCGCCTGTATTTCGTCATTAATTACTATAGTTTCAAGTTCACGGTTATACTGTCCTTGATTATCTTTAGTCAGAAGCAGCAGCTCCTCGACGAGCCGGGTAATCCGATTCATCTCATCCAATGAAATTTCCAGCGATTCTTCCATGACTTCAGGTTTATTTTTCCCCCACCTATTGATCAAGTTCAGATGCCCTTGAATGATCTGGAGTGGCGTTCTTAGTTCATGAGACGCATCCTCAACAAATTGTTTTTGTTGATTAAATGATGTTTCTAGCTGCGCCATCATATTATTAAATGTATTGATCATGTCATCTGTTTCATAATAGCTCTTTGGTAAAGTCAGCTTGTTCTGAAAGCCGTCACGCTGAATCTGCTTCATCTGCTCAGAAAGCTTTCGTATCGGTTTTGTAATCTGATTAGAGAAAAAGTAACTGATAATAGCGGTAATTAGTAATGCTGTGAGTCCAAAAATACTTGCAAGAACAGACATATACTGAATAATCGAATGATATATATTAAGCGGATGAACGAGCGTCACATAGCCTGCTGATTGAGTGGTATTGATGGGAGCTCTGACTATGATATAAGACTGGTCATTATGCTCCTCTTCTGAGAAATCAACACGATTAACCGCTTTAAAAGCCGGTGTCACAGTGATTGATTGATCACTCGAAACACTGGAATACGGCTGTCCCGCAGTATCATAGAAGATGACCTTCTGATGATCTGTAATAGCTGCTCTAATATCAACCGTGGATACTTCTCCTCTAGTTTCACTGCCAAGAAGTTCTCCTACATCAACCGTACTTCTTCTGGCGCTGTCATATTCCTGCTCCTTCAAATAAATGCTGATGAAATAAATAATGAAAAAACTAAACAGCATGAAAATAATGAATGTGATACTAGTTGTGATCAAAGTCCACTTCGTTTTCAGTGATGTTGAATTATTCATCGAATCACATATCCTACCCCTCTGACTGTCTCAATAATAGACTGTAGCTGATAAGGTTTCAGCTTATTTCGCAAGTAACGAATGTAGACATCTACGACATTTGTTTCTACTTCGCTCTCATATCCCCATACATGTGTCAGAATCTGTTCACGTGTCAAAACATGTTTCTGATTCTCTGCCAACAGCTTCAGGAGCTCGTATTCAGTTTTAGTGAGTTCAATGATTTCATTTCCAACAGAGACTGTGAATGCGTCGAGATCGATGACAAGCTGATCGATGGTAATAACACTTGCTTTGGACTGATTTCTCCTCATAATGACTCTCAGACGTGCCAGTAATTCTTCGATATCAAATGGTTTGACGATGTAATCGTCCGCTCCGTAATCTAGTCCGATGACTTTGTCATAAGTATCTCCTTTAGCCGTAATCATAATAATCGGTGTATTTTTAACATTACGTATACGTCTGCATACTTCAAGACCATTCATTCCAGGCAGCATCAAGTCCAGGAGAATACAGTCATAATCAAAGTTCAGAGCATTCTGAAGCCCTGTATTGCCATCATTTACAATATCAACTTCATAGTTTTCATGGATAAGTTCAAGTTCAATAAAACGTGCTAAATTCTGCTCATCTTCAACAATTAGAATATTCTTCATTTTTCGGCCTCACTTCCTGTATTAATCAAATCATAGCAGTATTTATTTTCAAATTAAACAAAAAACCTGACGTTTCCGTCAGGTTAATAGGCATAAATGAAATTTGAAACCGAATCTCACTTAGAGGGGGAACTCTTTATAATTGAGAATCACTTTCATTTAAATTATAACTTATTGAGAATCATTGTCAATTAGATTGTGCATAAAAGTTTGAGTTAATAAAATACTGATGACTCCACCAAGTATTCCTGCAATCACATCTGTCGGATAATGGACGCCTAGATAGACACGTGAAGAAGAAATCATGATAATACATAGCACACATAATCCAATCAAGTATGGTTTCAGCGGCCCTTTCTGATGTTTATTGATTAAGTAGGCAAGACTGCCGAAGAAAGCGGCGGAACCCATTGCATGCCCACTTGGAAAACTGAATCCTGTTATATCGATCAATCGCAGCAAAGTCGGTCTTTCTCTGTCGAAAATATTTTTCAGTAATGGATTCAGTGTCCCAGAAACAATCATTGCCAGAGCAAAAAATAATGCGTCTATTTTCAGACGTTTAAGCATTAAGTAGCAGATCACGATCAACGACATGACAATCATTGCCCACACTTCCCCCATCTTAGTGAACCCAAGCATAATGGAGGTCGTAATAAAACTTTCTGATGAGTAGATGAACTCATAAACTTCATTATCAATCCATTTACCAAGTCGGGATTCATGGAAGAACGCTATCATTCCAAATATAATAGTGAAAATGATGATTAAAGTGATTCTTTGTACTCTTGACATAATCAATCTCCTTGTTTGGCATCATCCAGTATTTTTTGTAACAGTTGAGCTGGTGTATACGACAAACGAGAATGAGTCATCTTGTTGATCATTGCAAGACGATTATTCTCTATTACTTCAAGCGCTGCTATGAGAGTTGTGCTTGTAAGATCAGTTTCCTGAAGCACACTTCCATATCCTTGCTCCTCAAACAATCTGGCATTTTCAATCTGATCGCCACGACTTTGGTCTAGTCCGAGCGGAATGAGCAGCATTGGTTTTCTAAGACTTAGAAATTCAAAAATAGCGTTAGATCCCGCCCGAGAAACAATCGTGTCAGTAATAGCATACAGATGAGGCAGCTCTTCTTTTACAAACATATACTGCATGTAGCCCGGCTGACTGAACGATTCATCACTCTGTCCCTGACCGGTTATGTGAATGATCTGATAGTCGTTTAGAAGCGATGAAAGATTTTCTCGTATAGCTGTGTTAATATTTTTAGAGCCAAGTGATCCGCCCATGACGAGCAGCACTTTTTTATTCTGATTAAATCCGGTAAGTTGATAACCTTGTGCTTTATCGCCAGTGAAGATATCATCTCTTACAATGCCGCCCACAAAATCAGCTTTTCCAGCTGGAACATATTTTAAAGTTTCCTCAAAAGTCGTGTAAAACTTTGCAGCAAATTTCAGACCGATTTTATTAGCCAGACCAGGTGTCACATCAGATTCATGAATAATTGTTTTTATTCCAAGCATTTTTGCTGCTATTATCACCGGAACAGTGACAAATCCTCCTTTGGAGAAAACAATATCTGGTCTTTCCTTACGAAGGACACGATAAGCATCAGCGACACCTTTTTGTACTTTAATGACGTCTTTTAGATTTTCTACCGAAAAATAACGCCGTAGTTTTCCACTGGATATCCCGAAATATTTAATATCGGGGAACTGTGTCTTGATATTTTCCTTTTCAATCCCTGTTTTAGAACCGATGTAAATACATTCGATGTTCTGTTTGACAGCTTCAGGAATCAGCGCCATGTTAATAACAACATGACCAATCGTCCCTCCACCTGTAAAAGCGATTTTCAATGGGTTCACCTCAATTATTGTACTGACTTAATATAATCAACAGCACCTTTAAGCTGTGTATCATTATCATTCAATTTCTTTCTCAAGAGCTCTGTAAATTTGACTGTCGAATCACCAGTCATCTTACCTGTAATTTCAAGTCCTTCTTCTTGCTGGAACTGCTGAACACTTAGCGTTGTATCCTCGTCAAACGTTTTGTCTACTTTGCCAGGGTTATATCCCAGTGCTTTTAATCCCGTTTCAAGAGATTTCACTTTAGAGCTCGATTCTCCTTCTACATACACTTCGTCAGGATCGAGTATATGGATGTTTGCGTATACAGGAAGTTCAATCGTCTGATCCGGCGTAATTCCCTTTTTATGAATCCATGTTTTATCAGGAGTTAACCACTTCATCTGAGTAAATTTCAGCATGGAGTCATCTTTATATGGTGCAGCAGTCTGTACGATGCCTTTGCCAAATGATTTTGTCCCTACAATTTCTGCTTTATCATGGTCATTTAATGCTGCGGCAAAGACTTCAGAGGCACTGGCTGACCCTTCATTCAAGATGATTACTGTCGGCAGATCATTGGTAATAGGATTCGCTGGATTCTCAGCTTTAAATGCTTTTACTTTGTCATGATTTTTTTCTGTATAGAAGAGTACATCTCCCATACCGATAAACTCATTTGCCATCTTGGTTGCTTCATCCAGATATCCTCCGGGATTATTGCGGAAATCGAGAATCAGTTTTTGCATACCCTGCTTGTCCATATCTTTTAATGCTTCATTGAACTCAGCAGCTGTTCCTTCTTGAAACTTTGTAACCGTAATTAATGCCACTTTATTTTTCAGCATCTTTGTTTCTACGCTGTTCACATGTACGGTATCACGTTTGATTTTCACTTTAAAAGGATCATCGTTATCCCGCTTCAATGTTAAAGTAACCGTAGTCCCTTTTTTTCCACGTATTTTTTTGACGACATTCATACTGTTCATTCCTTTAGTGCTCTTCCCATCAATTTCAACGATTTCATCATTGGGTTTGATACCTGCTTTATCGGCCGGTGCTCCTTTAATCGGACTGGTAATAATGATTTTATCACCTTCTTCACCCATTTCTGCGCCAATGCCTTGGAAATCTCCGCTCATCGAGTCGCTGAATTCCTGTTGTTCTGATTTAGTCATATATTCACTGTAAGGATCATCAAGTCCATTGACCATACCTTTAATCGCACCATCTATCAGCTTCTCTTTATTTACATCTTTATAATAATTAGAATTCAAAGTATCATAAACTTGATATAATTTTAAAAATTCTGAGCGTTTGGGTGATTGCTGTTCATATACTTTCTCACTGCCGCCAAGCATAGCGAACGCAGTAACCGCTGCAGTCAGAATAACTGCAGTGAGCAGCAGCATAATAAATTTAAATAGACTGAGCGTTATTTTTTTCTCAGTGAGATGAGATTCATGTTTATTATTTTCATTATCCAATTTTTTCACATCCATCATTTTTTATACGTCATCTTATCAGTATAATTGTTAGAACAAAAGTTTTCCACAAAAGAAAGACACTTTAATGATGAATGATACATCCATTTAAAGTGTCCGTTATAGCACTACTAAAATTTCAACCATTCCTGATATTTATCATACAGCTCGTCAAAAACAGCAAGCTGCATTTTAGAACTGCCATAGTTTTCTATGTAGTCAGAAAGTAAATTGAAATCTGTTTCGTATTTAGGAAACATCAAGTCCTCGAACGCTTCTTCAGCAAACGTTCCTTCTGGTCCTTTGCTCCCTCTAACTGTCAGTATATATTGATAGAATGAAAATGACTTGCTCATTAGTTCACATCAATTTTCAGCACAGTTGTAGCACCTTTTTGTAAATTTCCATTCTGTATCACTTCGAAGTTATCAATGACATCGCTATTTGTAATAATGACCGGTGAAATAGTTGAAGCAGCTTTTTGTTTAATCAGTTCAATATCAAATTCAAGAAGTTTATCGCCTGTAGTTACTCTGTCGCCGGCTTTGACATGCGTCGTAAAGCCCTCTCCATTCATTGCAACTGTTTCAAGACCAATGTGCAACAGTAATTCAAGTCCATTTGCCGCTTTCAGTCCAATAGCATGTTTCGTCGGAAATACATTGACGATTTCACCGTCTATAGGAGCAACTACCGTACCTTCAGTAGGTTCGATACCAAAGCCTTTACCCATCATTTCCTGAGCAAAAACCGGATCAGGAATATCTGACAGTTCAATATAACGTCCCGAAATTGGTGCTTTAATCTCTATCGTTTTAGCAGCTTCTTCACCTTTACCAAATAATTTTTTAAACAAATTTTATCTCTCCTTTAGTTTTCGTTATGATTTAAAATGCCCTTTAAGGTCACTATACCCTAATTCTTCTAGTTTATCGTACGGGATAAACTGAACGGCTGCTGAATTGATACAGTAGCGCAGACCTCCCGTTTCTTTCGGACCATCATTGAAAACATGACCTAAATGGCTGTTCGCTGAATCACTTCTGACTTCAGTACGAACCATGCCATGGGATTTGTCTACAAGTTCAATGATTTCATCATCAGAAAGTGCTTTTGAGAAGCTTGGCCAGCCACAGCTGGAATCAAACTTCTCTTCAGAAGTGAATAATGGTCTACCGCTGATTTTATCGACATAGATTCCTTTTTCAAAGTGATTCCAATATTCATTCTGAAAGGGTGGTTCTGTACCATTCTGTTGAGTGACGATATATTCCATTTCATTTAGTTCATCAATATTTTTTTTAAGCATTTGAATTCCCCCAGTGCTGCTGAATAAAAGCTTTTCTTCCTGAACGTTCCTGATAATTCTGATAATGTCCGGGATCCTTCTGATAATAGTCCTGATGGTAATCTTCAGCAGGATAAAAGTTTTTGTAAGGAATAACCGGTGTGACGATTGAACTTGAAAAAATATGTTTATCATCTAATTCATGGATGAGTGCCTGTGCTGTCTCCTGCTGCTTGCTGTCATGATAAAAGATTGCGGGTTCGTAGCTTTCTCCTCGGTCATAAAACTGACCGGATGCATCAGTCGGGTCAAATGTCTTAAAAAACACTTCAAGTACTTCTTTATATGAGATGACCTGCTCATCAAAAGTAATCTGCACCGCTTCACGATGTCCAGTGGTATTCGTACATACTTCTTTGTATATCGGATTTTCAATGTGTCCTCCACTGTAACCAGATATCACTGATTCTACCCCGTCATACTGGTGAAACGGTTTGACGAGACACCAGAAACAACCGCCTGCTAATGTTGCTACTGCCATATATATCACTCCTCGATTATTATGTTAAAGTGCCATCCTGTCTGATCTATATGAGTAAGATCCAAGGCAGTTCCATCTAGTTTAATGGGTTCCATGTCATAATAAAAACATTCATTTCTAACATCCAGTTCTACATTATTCGGTAAAGTGCCGAACCTTTTAATAATATTCAACGTTCTTTTTTTTGACAACGGAAGTCCGGCCACTTTTACTTCTTTTATATTCAGCCTGAGTTTATTATGACCAATGACAACAGGTGTCGTCAAAACATTTGTCTTAATTTTCTGACCAATGACTTCACTTTCCTGCTCAATCAGCAGCTGCTGGTCAGATAAGGTCAGTTTCATTGTCTCAGTATTCTCCTGCTTTAAATAATGATTGACTACTTCTGGTTTCAATGTCAGAGTATTTTCACTTTGAGCAGGATGCTGATTTTTTACTTCAATGCTTTTCGGTTCTTCTGTCAGAACGTTCAGTATAGTCATGACAGCAATGATATTAACTATCAGTAACAACCCGAACAAAGCAGTCCAGCCATTGATTTTAAATATGCTGTTCATTTAAATGGTCCTCTATCTGAGATTTCACCATATCCGCCACTTCCTGTAATGGCAGCTGCTGAAAAATATCTGGTGATATGGGATCAAACAAATGTACATGAACGTGACCCAGAACCATTCTTTTACTGTTGTACTGCTCCATTATTTTCGATGTGCCTGAAACAGCTACCGGGACAATTGAAACACCTGCAGATTTAGCAAGCTTGAATGAACCCGATTTAAACTCCTGCAGACCACTACCCTTACTCCGACTGCCTTCAGGAAAAATCATGACGCTGTGCCCTTCTTGTAACGACTGCACACCGTCTTTAATCATCTGAAGTGATGAACGTCTATTTGAACGGTCAAGATAAATACAGTTCAGCAGCATCATCCAGCGATGCAGGAACGGAATTTTCCGTACTTCAACTTTTGAGACGAAACCAAAAGGTTTATCAATGGCATACATGAGCACCGGAATATCAAAATTACCTTCATGATTGCTGACAAACAGTACCGGCTGTCCATTATCCGTATTATTACCTGTAACAGTCACCGTGACACCAGCACTTTCCAGAACGCGGCGCGCCCAGTTTCTAGACATTAAACTGGCATAACGGTCCTGTGTGCTGACATTTGACAGCAATTGCTGATGTTTTTCCATATAATCAATTTTAGTGGTCGCCAGTGCCGCGTAGCCGATAATGACACCGACAGTTTTAATCATTCTGATCATGAGTTCTCCTCACCAGATGCAAGAATTTATGTGGCGGCTGACCATTGTCAGCTGACCCTTGTTCGACTGACTCTACTTCCCAGTCAGTAAAGCTATACGGAGGGAAGAAAGCATCCCCCATATGCTTTGTTTCAATGACAGTGACATACATATCGTCAACGATATCCATTGTCTGCTCATAAAGCTTCTGACCACCAAAAATAAAGACATGGCCATCAAGTCGACTGATGTCACCCAAAGAATGAATCACATCAATTCCTTCTGATGAAAATGACGGGTCACTTGTCAGTACAACATTACGACGGTTCGGAAGCGGCTTTCCGAGTGATAAATATGTGTTTTTCCCCATAACAATCGTATGACCCGTTGTCAGCTGTTTGACACGCTTTAAATCATCCGGCAGATGCCATGGCATCTTGTTGTTATGACCTATCACTAAATTGAGATCATGACATACAATAGTTGAAAGCATAATTGTCTCCTTAAACGGCTATAGGTGCCTTGATGGCAGGGTGAGCCTCGTAGTTTTTAATTGCCAGGTCTTCATATTCGATATCGAATAGTGATTTGTCTGATAAGATCTCAAGTCGCGGCGGTTCGTAAGAGTTCCGGGACAGTTGTTCCTTTACCGCTTCCAGATGATTGCTGTAAATATGAGCATCACCTAGTGTATGAACAAATTCTCCAACTTCCAGCTCACATTCTTTTGCCACTAAATAAGTCAGTAGACTGTAACTTGCAATATTGAACGGTACACCTAAAAATACATCAGCGCTGCGCTGGTAGAGCTGACAGCTCAGTCTACCATCCTGAACATAGAACTGAAACAATGTATGACAAGGCGGCAGCGCCATCGTATCAATTTCACCCGGGTTCCATGCCGAAACAATATGACGCCTTGAAGATGGATTGGTCTTAATGTTTTCAACCACGTCTTTCAACTGATCAGTTACTCGATTTTTCGTTTCAAAATGGCGCCACTGTTTACCATATACATTGCCGAGATCTCCGTACTTTGACATAAACGCATCATCTGTCAGAACACGCTCTTTGAAAATCGCGAGCTGTTCTTTATACTGTTCATTAAACGCAGCGTCAGATAATGAGCGATGTCCGAAATCAGTCATATCGGGACCTGTATAGTCGTCACTTTCAATCCATTTTTTAAATGCCCATTCATTCCATATATTGTTGTTATACTGCAGTAGATACCTGATATTTGTATCGCCTTTAATAAACCAGATCAGCTCTGTCGCCAGCAGTTTAAACGATACTTTCTTAGTGGTCAGCAGCGGAAATCCTTCCGCCAGATTGAACCGCATCTGATGACCGAACTTGGATAGTGTTCCGGTATTCGTCCGGTCGTCCTTCTCCTGTCCTGCCGCTAAAATTTCTTTGCATAATTCATGATAGACATGATCAAATGAATTCATGACTTCACCTCTTTCATAATTGTCTACTATACTTTATAATACATATAGATGAATAATAAATAAAACGATAAATTTTTGAAGCATGAATATCGTTGTATTGGAGGAAGAACAATGGAAGAAGTCATGGTAGTATCTGGTTTATTCTTATTACTGGCATATATGATCAGCATGATGATCACAGAATAGTTTTTAATTTCCATAACGAAACAAACAAGGAGCTGAGTTACTGTCTCACTTTCTTGTTTGTTTTTTTAATATTCCAAAATGACTCTTTGAACTTTTTCTGATGATGACATCAAAACCAAACTGTACAAACAGCTGACTTCTGAAATGAGCTTTTAAAATTATACACTGAGACGACTTCACTAATTCCGACACTAACTGCTCATTATGCTCAGTGGTGATTTGTCTATTAATAACCTGCATTCCTGAATTCTGACCGATAGTCGTTTCAAACATCGGATCGGCATACACTATATCAGCTGTAGATACCAGACTGTTACGAACAGCTGAACCATAGTGAAAAGTGATACGTTCAGTGATATCTGCTGCATGATACTTCACAATCCCCTCTTTGATTACAAAATAAATAAGCGGATGCGTTTCAAACGCATGAAATTCTGCCGCTATCAAAATATGTGCCATCAGCATCAGATCATTTCCCATTCCCATCGTCGCATCGACAATAGTGACAGCATCAGACGATGCCACAGGCAGAATTTCAATAAGCGGTGGTAAGTCACCATATTTATTAAAGCGCTTCAGCTTAAAACGCATCGTATTCTCATGGTAAAACACTTTCTCTTCCGCCGAAAAATAAAGGACAGGCATATGATGACTGATAACGATAACAGGAGAACTATCATTTTTGAACAGTTCTTTTATCGTCCGCTTGCGACGAGGGATTATTTCAACCGATAAATCCAGTTCTAGTGACTGTAGTTCTGAATATGCCTGTTTCATCATTAAAAAAATCACATCATCGGTCTTTACCGGTGATGTGATTCTTACCTTACTGACAATGTTCATCGAAAGCTTCCTTGATATCCATACAGATTTCCTCGATCGGACGTCCTTCTATATGTTCACGCGGCATAAAATATTTGAGTTCTGTTCCTTTGAAAAGTGCCATCGATGGACTTGACGGTACTTGTCCGATATACTGACGCATCATATCGGTTGCTTCTCTGTCCTGACCTGCGAAGACTGTGACCGCTGCATCAGGTTTATGGTCATTCTGCTGTGCTACTGTCACCGCTGCGGGACGTGCCAGCCCTGCCGCACAGCCGCACACGGAATTGACGACAACAAAGGTTGTTTTGTCGTCAGCAACGCTATTGAAATAATCAGCTACTGCTTCTTCTGTTTCTAGCGACTTAAACCCCTGGTTTGTTAATTCATTTCTCATCGGCATTGCCAGTTGCTTCATATATTCCTCGTATGCATTCATATTACTGCTCCCTTTCTCTGTTAGCCATCTGCTTCCAAACGGAACCGACCGCTTCCTCGCCTTTAGTGATTCGTTCTCTTGCCATCCTCGCCTGCAGCCTCACTTCAAACGCTGGATCATCGAGATGTTTCTCTAAATACGGCAGGCTTGAGTCATCGCCTTCATCATAGATAAACATCGCGGCACGCCATCTGACGATCGGATGTTTATCATCAAGTGCACGATGCATGACTGGCAGACTTTCCTTGAAACCAAGATCACTTAAAGTATCACCTGCAGTACGGCGTATCGTCAGATTATTATCTGTCATCGCAGCATGTAGCAGCGGCAGCACTTCAGTGCCGCCGATCATACCAAGGAAAACAATTCCCAGTCTGCGCAGCTGAGGTTTCTCGTCCTGCATCACTACCTCAAGAAACGGAATATCGCTCTCGTCCGGTTCAGGGAAATGGTCCAGCATACGGTAGCGTTCCTGCCAGTCAGTTTCATCTATATATGCGTCTATCGGCGTTCTTTTGAGCTGTTTTTCCTTGAAGATATATTCTGTTGCTTTAGCAGCTGCAGTCAGCATGCTTAACCGTTCTTCAGGAAACAGTGCATCCACTTCCTCAATTACCGACTGAATAATCTCATCGACTTGACCATAACGGATACCGAACGGCACCCATTTTCTCAAGAAAACGATGTTGTCATCGTCCAGCTGGGACTCAAGCATTGCATCAATAAATCTTAAATCCAGCTGTTTACGTTTCTCTCCTTCAACATTTGTCACTTTCACCTGATATGGAATCTCTTTAAAGGTCAGCAGTTCTACCGTGTGTTCTCCAGTGTCTATTTGAAGTTCAGGTTCAGCGGATACTTCTTCATCAAACAGTTGTTTGATCTGTGGCAGCAGCTGCTCCCAGTTTGATTTCGGTGATTTATCGACAGCTATAAAATCCATGACGTGAAATACTGACTGGATATCCTCTATTGCCAGCAACCCGTTAATAAACTCCGGGTTGCTGCTGTCAACCACTTTGTATGTTCTACTTTTATTATCATCACGCTGATAATCCAGTACAATTTTTAAAGTATTAGGACTTGGTGTAGGTTCTATCTTTAAGATTTTCATGTTGTACTCCTTACTGAAGATTATTACCCCACTGTTTAATCTGGAGGCCGATTGAACATTTTGAAATGCAGTAAGCATGCGCTTTTGTCTTGCTTTCAGAACGCAGCGTTTTCTTAATCAGACATCGATGACAGTAGTGATCTTCAAGTTGATTGATTTTCTTCACAGTCTCAACTGTTTGCTTCACTTGATCACCTCATTCATGATTATAGCAGATAAGAACTTCTCTGTAATTGTCCTTGCTTAAATGATATCGCTCCCCTATAATTGAAAAGTTGAATTATAAAAGGAGGAATCATCTTGTCCAACGAACTTATTGCTGTCATTGCCTTTTTTGTGACTTTCATCTGTTTAATCGCGATGTACCGTTTTTTCGGCAAAAGCGGTTTACTCGTCTGGGTGGCCATTGGTACAGTCATAGCAAACATACAGGTAACGAAAACTGTTGAAGTATTCGGCATTACAGCAACACTCGGCAATATTCTGTTTGCCTCAATTTATCTCGCAACTGATATTCTGAATGATATATATGGAAGAAGAACTGCAAAGCGCGCTGTCTGGCTCGGATTTGCATCAGTCATTGTAATGGTGCTATTGATGACCATCTCGCTCAGTTTCAAACCCGCTGAATCCGATATTGCCCAGCAGAGCATGGAAACACTCTTCGGACTGGTTCCAAGAATTGCTCTTGGTTCAATCATCGCCTATATCATCGGACAGTACTTTGACGTATATATTTTCAACGTCATCAAGAAATTTTTCTCAAGCGATAAAACATTTATCATAAGGGCATATGGTAGTACAGCGGTCAGTTCTATTTTTGATACTGCACTGTTCACACTGATTGCCTTCTACGGCTTGATGCCAGAATCAGTCATGATGGAAATTTTTCTGACGACTTATCTGTTCAAACTGCTGACAACAATCTGCAATGTGCCATTCGGTTATCTTGCGAAATATATAGCGAAAGATGTGGATGATGATGGCCCAGCTGTTCATTGATGCAGCGACAAGGCAGAATCCATTTGAGAGCAGTATCGGGTATGTCTTCAAAATAGATGGTCAGGTACTGGAGTTCGGCCAGTATCTGGGTGAACTCGATAATCACGAGGCTGAATGGACAGGGCTGATCAAAGCATTGGAGCAGGCCATACTGCTTGATATACGTACATTGATCATTAAAAGCGATGCGAAAGTAGTAGTAGATGCTGTTAGTAAAAAATATACTAAGAATCTTAAATTCAAGACTTATCTTGAACAGTATCAGCTTCTTGAACAGCACTTTGACCTCATCCTCATAGACTGGATTCCACGGGACCAG
Source organism: Macrococcus lamae (assembly GCF_004359545.1). Taxonomy (GTDB): domain Bacteria; phylum Bacillota; class Bacilli; order Staphylococcales; family Staphylococcaceae; genus Macrococcus; species Macrococcus lamae. The sequence continues at coordinate 221,144 of NZ_SCWB01000001.1, read as the reverse complement.
AACAAACATGCAGATCACGTGGCAAGGCACTATTTAAATCACAAGAACTGAATTTTGATAGAGCATATGAAAACCCCTGAACTTTGACGTGAAAATCAAGTTCAGGGGTTTTCATATGCCAATTACAGTTTGAGAAGAAAATTGCTAGCCACTTTCAGCTCATGCTGATCACATATCATACTCATTTTATCAATATCAAGCGTATAACACATCGATGAGCTAATATGCTCTAAATCGAGCGGAACTTCTGTATGTATCGCTGCAAGTTGATGACTGATGATTAGATCCTCATAAAACATGTCTATTTTATTCTGCTGACCTTTCGGCAGTTCCTTCTTATGAGCCAGTGTATTTTTAACTGAGCCATACGTCTGAATAAACTTCAAGGCGGTCTTTTCCCCGATTCCTTTAACACCCGGATAGCCATCTGATGTGTCACCCATAAAGGCTTTGACATCAATTAGCTGTTTAGGTTCAATACCATATTCTTCTCTGAAACGACGGACATCATATTTATTATATTCAGTGAATCCTTTTTTAATCAGCCAGATTTCTATTCCATCATCAAGCAGCTGCAGTAGATCCCGATCTCCGCTGATAACTTTAATTTGAAACCGACTTTTCAGTTTATCAGCAATCGTACCTATAACATCATCTGCTTCATAGTTTCTGACACCGATATTGAAGAAGCCTAGTTCCTCAGATAAGCGTTGTACCATTTCAAACTGAGGATTAAGTTCATCTGGTGGTGCCGGTCGATGGGATTTATAATCTGCTGAAATAGTGTTTCTGAAAGTCACTGCTCCCATATCCCATGTCACAATCACGTGATCAGCTTCTGCATCCTTGATGGCGCTTGCCACATGTCTGATAAAACCTTGCACGCCGTTTGTCGCTATGCCTTCTGAATTGCGCATAAAATGGTGATTCATGGCTGTCGCAAAGTAATGGCGGAATAACAGGGCCATTCCATCAACAATTAATAAGTTTTTCATTGTTCAACCTCTTTCTATATCGTCAGGGTAATGGAAGAGCCACTCTGAATAACTGCCAGCATACAACTTAACCGGATGGTTTAATGATGTCAGCGCAGCGAAAAGCGGAGTGGCAGATAAACCAGATCCGCAGTAAACAATCGCCGGATTATCCTTAACCATATGCTGCAGTTCAGAGAAATCCCCGCCAGAATTTAATACATTTTGATACGGAAAGTTCACTGCTCCTGGAATTCTTCCTGGTCGCGCATCAATGGGCTCTACTTCTCCAAGATAACGCTGTTCTGCACGTGCATCAATTAGTATATCATTTGTCTGTCGTGAGTTTCTAACTTCCTGTCGAGACGCCAATAGTTCTTTGTTTATATGATCCGGCTGAATGCGCGGCAGTTCACTAATAGAAGCAAGATAGTGGACAGGAGATAACTCACTGACTGTTTTCGGCAGTTCCAGTTGATTATAATTCTCTTTAAGAATAAGACATGGTAAACCCGCAAGATAGCAGAGAAAGAAAAACCGTGTTGCCATGAATCCTTCTGACTGGTCATAACATACAGCTGTTCTACCGTTTGTATGATAGTTAACAAAAGTATAGAACAACGAGAGCTCCGGCAGCGGATGACGCCCTTCTTCAGGTCTATTCTGGTTATAGAGCACAGGAAATCCAGACACAAATACTGCACCGTCGATGTGCCCCTTGTTAAAAAGAGCTGTGCTTTGTTCTATATCATCCATAACATTTCGACAGTCAAATAACTGATGATGCACAGCGCTTAAGTCTTTACTTTCCATCCAGACTTGCATGGTTATCCCTCCTATAAAGCAGCACGAATCTCGGTCACAACTGATTCATCGAGCTGCTGAGATTGTCTTTCCTGAATATCCGCAAGCACTTCTTCATTGTTAGCGGTCCACTCAGCGATTATGGATTCCCGCCGCTCATTTAAATAGTCAGCGACGGCTGCCTTATAGTCTTTCAGCTTCGCTGCCAGCAGCTGCAGAGATACATCATGAACCTGTTCGTACAATTCGTTGATAGTTTCCTTTGTTCTATAGCTCCGCGTCGTCACTTTAACCGGGATGCGGCCGATTTTGGCATCGATGAACGATTCTGTGAGCTGTATTAACTTCATTTCAGCCGGACTGCTGATGATCTGATGGTCCAGCAGTTCTTGGCGGATTAAACTTGAGTTATTCTGCACCGCCTGATTGAAGACATGATTAAGCCGTGGTGAAATCATTGATAATTCTTCTTCCAGCCGGTTCGACAAATGATTTAAATAGCCCGTTGAATCGTCTACTGTACGCCTGTTATAGTACGTCTTAATCAGGTCATACAGTTGAATGTTAAAGCGGTCAGTAAGGAACGTCAGCTGCTCGTTCAGTTCCTGTATTGCTTTGTCAATACTGCTGTCAATGACAGATGCATTAAATGGCGGCTCTGACTCAAGCTTCGAGTAATAAACTTTATGCTCAGCTTCTTCTGCTTTAGCGGTCTCAAAGTTCTGAACAATGTAGTTGGCATGCGCCGCCAGCTGATTCACACCGCGTTCGAACTGCTGAATTTTCTGCGTCTTGCTGTCTACTGCTGCAAAGTGCTGAATAGCAGTCTTGAATTCAGTGAAACGGTCGTCTTGTGCTGCGAGTGCCTGTTTGCTTGACAGCTGAAACAATGTCGCCGGGACGTTTAACTGCGCGAGCTCTGATTCGAAGTAGCGTGTCACCTGATCAATCTCTGCATCGTTGCTCGCAAGGTCGATCGCATTAATGACGTAAAAAGTTTCGCTGTCCTCACTTAATACTTGCAGTTCATTCAAATAAGAGATAAATGCTTTATCGCTCTCAGTAAAGACATGGTTAAAATATGACACATAAATCAGCAGGTCACTGTCAGCAATAATTTCAGTCGTCTCGTTAGTATGCCGCATATTCGTCGAGCCGATGCCCGGGGAGTCGATAATGACTTTGCCACGCAGAAAATTAATGTCGTACTGAAGGTATATTCTATCTACAAATGCTGAATGCACGTCAACCGCTGTAAATTTGACGACTTCTTCTTCAGAAATCGCAATGATATCACCTTCAGCCAGATGCGGCATGTAATGGGCATAGTTTTCTTTAAGTGCCTGGATAAACTTTTTGTACTGGTTATCAAGCATCGGCTGCGCTTTATCATAAGTTTTCAACCATGCTTCAATCGTCGGCTCATTAATATTGACCGCGCGCCCGATTTTATTGAGTTCGGCTGTCAGCATGGCTGTTGTCTTGAACTTCATCGTATGCTGATGGCCATAGCTGATTTCTGTAATTGCTGCAGTTGTCGGATTTGGAGAGGAGACAAGTTTCTTGTCACCAAGCATCGCGTTGATCAGTGAGCTTTTCCCGGCACTGAACGCGCCGAAGACTACGATTCTAGTGACGTCATTATTAATGCGGTCCAGCTGCTGACTCAAACGTGCCGTGATGTCGCTAAAATAGCTGATGTTGCTGAACTGACCAAGTGTCTCCACTGCCTGCTCGATGTCGGTTTCTGCTGCTGCTTTTCTTATGAATACGCGCTGCATTTCCTGTACATTCTTCTGCAGCGTCAGCGTTACTAAATGACGATCGATCAGCTTATCGATTGATTCGTCTACGTGTATATAGTAATGACGGTAGTTTTCAGTCGTTAATGAGTCAATCAGCTCATCATTCTGTTCATACTGCTCAAGCAGCTTCATCTGTTGACTATCACCTGACGACTGTATACGCGTTCGGTCCAGCTCCTGAATAAACTTATCGATGATCGCCCGGTTATCACGGACGACATCCTGTTCGATATATTTTTTCAGCTGGTCGGTGTAGTTTTGGACATAATCGTTGTTGATCAGTGCCTGTGATTTCATCTGGGTGCGCACATCTTCTGCAGTCACGCTGTATGTATAATCTTTGCAGTTTTCAATCCAGCTGCTATCTTTTGTGTACTTCGCATAGTTCTGATAGAACGCACGAATATGGAAGTTTACCTGCTTTTCAACCGACTGATTAAGCGCGGTAAGCACTGCGTCCATCATATCGTTTCTCAGCTGCTCCCGCTTTTTCTCTTTACCGAACAATCCGCCGACTTTATAGTCAGACGCATAGACTTCCAGCAGTTCACGAATCTGCTCCCTAATTTCGAACGGAATGATATAAGCATTCTTCAGAATGTCACGTATATGTTTCAGGAATGCGTCACGCGTCGTCTGCTCATCGCTGAAAATCGCCTGTTCTTCTGACAGCTGTGACTGCTCAAGCGTCTTTACTTTGAAGGCAGGGAACTCGTCTTTTTCAATGCCGAACTGTTCCAGCAGCTCTTTCTGTGTCTGTTCCAGAAAACGCAGCTGTTCAGTCGTAATATAAGGTATGATTCGCTTAAAGAAGCCTGCAGCACTTGCATTTAGCATCTGCTGGTCAGTCATCAGTTCTTTCTTCAGCTGGTTAAACTGATTGAGTGGATGGTCATAGATCGACGTGAAATATAATGACTCCAGCTTGATTTTCCACATGTTGATGTTTGATAAGATGGCTGCTTTGAAATCTTCGAACGAAACTTCTGTCTCATCATGTTTGTCAATCTGGTTGATGACTAAAATCAGCGGCACACCCAGTGCATTCAGCCGCTGCATCTCCTTGAAGTTCTTCTCAGACTCCACATGGTTATACTCAACCGTGTATATGATGAGATCGCTCGTAAGCAAGTACTTCATGGTGTTTTCTTCGTGATTGCTGAATGTCGCATCTATTCCCGGCGTATCCTGCAGCGTCAGCCCTTCAGCCAGATGCGGTGCCTGATGCTTGATTTCAACAGATTCTATCCGCTGATTCTCAGTATTGATTTTCTTCACCGTATCATAGTCCTCTACGACCGCATATTCATGGTTTTCAAGATTGACAATGATTTCTTCACGGGCACTGACCGTGATCTGCGCTGAATTACTGGTCGTCGGCACAGGCGAACTCGGCAGAATATCTTCTCCTAGCAGCTTATTGATCAGTGATGATTTCCCGGATGAGAAATGACCGACGAAGCTGATGATCTTTTTATCTTCGTAAACTTTCTTTATGACTTCATTGATCTGAGCGACCAGCAGTGTATTGCTTGATTTTTCGACTTCTTTTTTCAACTTATAGAGCAAATCAATCTTCTGTTTAACGTCCATCTGAATCCCCTTAGCTTGAATAAATGATATGTCCTATTATAAAGAAAGAATACGCTTTAAAACAACCGTAAAAAGACAGCATGTTTTATGCTGCCTTTTTACGGTTGTTATTTATTGCTATTTTCTGCCCCAGTACTGATAATACGTACATTCAAGGTAGCCGTTGAAAAGCTTTCTTCTTTTCGTCGCTTTCTGACCGACTAACACTTCAAATTCCTTATAGCTTGTCATAATGTAGAGAGACCATTTCGGATTGCGCTTTAGCAGCTCTCCTAAATATGTATACATCGCCTCTACTTCACTCCGTTCCCCGATACGTTCACCATAAGGTGGGTTTCCAATGATAACACCTTTTTCTGCAGACACGTTTAAATCATGCACATTCAGCTGTTTAAAATCGATAATATCCGCAAATCCGACTTCTGCTGCATTGTTTTGCGCGATTTCAATCATCTTCGGATCAATGTCACTTGCCTGAATTGAGAGGTCTTTGTCATAGTCAGCCGCATCTTCAGCCTTCACTCGCTCTTCGTCATACATCCCCTCAGGAATAATACTCCATTCTTCACTTGCAAAATCTCTGTTAAATCCTGGTGCGATATTCTGTGCAATCATTGCCGCCTCGATAGCGATCGTGCCGGACCCGCAGAATGGATCGATGAAAGGAGTATCACCTTTCCAGTTGGAAAGCAGTACGAGAGCCGACGCCAAAGTTTCTTTCATTGGTGCCTCGCCTTGTGCGAGTCGATAGCCACGTTTATGCAGTCCAGCACCAGAAGTATCAATTGTCAGCAGCACTTCGTCCTTTAAAATTGAAACCTCAACTTTATAGAGGGCCCCGTTCTCGTCAAGCCAACCTTGTTTTTGATAAGCTTTTTTCAAACGTTCTACAATTGCTTTCTTGACGATCGCCTGACAATCCGGCACACTGTGCAACGTTGATTTAACACTTTTACCGGATACCGGGAAACTACCGTTCTCAGCAATAATCTCCTCCCATGGCAGCTGCTTCGTCCCTTCAAACAACTGGTCAAAAGTAGTTGCCTTAAATCTTCCGACAACGATTTTCAAACGATCTGCACTTCTTAACCAAAGATTGGATTTCACGATTGCTCGTGCATCTCCTCTAAACAGTACGCGTCCATTTTCAGTTTCCGTCTCATATCCTAATGTCTGAACTTCTTTCGCAGCCACCGCTTCAATTCCCATCGGTGTTGTCGCTAATAATTGATACATATTATTCTCCTTTAAATATAAGTTTACATAATATTGTTATTATAATTAATTATTCAAAAAAATAGTTCCTCTCCATCATATCATTTATATTTGATTAAATGACAAACAAAAAAGCTCTCCTTTAACCGGAGAGCTAACCTAGAAAGATATCTCTGTAAGCCATGTTCTGTTCCTTAGTACTGCTAGCGAGTCTAGTTACTCTCGTACGCCGGTGATAATCATCTGTCTGTATGTAACCATACCTCTTCTATACGTTCATTTCCGCTAGAAAAGTGCTCCTACCAAATTTGGATTGCTCACTCGAGGGGTTTACCGCGTTCCACCTTTTTTATTTCTAAAAAAGCTACGTCACTGTGGCACTTTCAAACTACTGAAACCATATCTAAAGACTTAGGTCTGTTCGTTGCCGTCAAATTAATGCCCTGGCTTATTGTTTCGCCAGGCACGATCACTACAGCCATCTCAGGTCTGTGTGAGCATGGACTTTCCTCTACATACTAAGTATATAGCGATTATCCGAGATATCTTCGCAAGTGTTTTTAATTATATCACATTACTAAAAAAAATACTATTTTCCAAAAACAGCTTTTTCTAGATTAGAAATTCTTTTCATAAGATCATAGTTATTATGTTGAGCACTTGATTCATGTCTGCCGGTTGCCACTCGAATTCTCAAGTCTTCTACTTCTCTTTTCAGCTTTTTGTTTTCATCCATTACTTTTAACAGCTGATTGTTGAGATCGTCCATCTTCTGATAATCTGCAATCACTTCATCAAGAAAACCATCAACATCTTCTGGTTTAAAACCACGGATCATTGTTCTTTCAAATTCTTTTTCGTAAATATCTTTTGCAGATAATTTTAAAGTTAAATCTTCCATTTATTACACCTCATCCATTCTCCCATTGATTACTTAAATAGTCGTTTATGAACACTGATAAATCATCAAGTGAAATAATATCCATAGTATAGTCATTTTCAGCCGTAAAATCAATGAGGGTATGTAATGTATATTTCGGACTTCCTTCTCGTTCATCATCATATAGCAGAAGTGTGCCGTCTGTATTGTTCAATATAAATTCAGTAGCTGCCTTGAACATGTATCCTCCCAGGTAGGGCTGTTCAAAAACAGTTGAGATAAAATCTGCGGAATCATTGATCTTCTGATAATACAGCTGATTCTCTTCATTCCATTTTGATGTATGCTCTAAAAAAGGAGTAATTATAGCAAGCTTTAGCCCATAATTCTTTTTCAGACGAATCGCTGCTTCTGCTGCCCACAATTCAATACCAAGCTGACCACTAATGATCACCCATTCCAATCCTTCTTCAGCATACTGCTTCAGCCGTTCCTGAAGAAACAGCTTGATATATTTCACTTCCGGCTGACTATTCTTAAATATATTGAGTTCAAATGGCTTATACCCAGTGACATACATTGTCTTCATAAGCTTGACTGTCTTTCAATATAATGAAGGTCATGCTGGACAGCTTTAAACTGATCGATAAAAACCTTCTTGCTTGTTTTTTCAAAGAAACACGCAACCGACAGTTCTTTTAAATGGGTAACCATAAGATCAAGTTTAATAGGATTCATCAGTCTCATCGCAATGATTTCATCCTTATAAAGAAGAAAGTCGTTGAGGTGGCCGTCTACTTGTTCAGTAAATGGCTGTATATCAATGACGAAGTTAAACTCACGGCCATTTTTAGCAGCGTCAAAATTATTATCAATGGCGGACAAGTCTTCGATTAAAAATTGGATACATTCATGTAACATTAAGCGTAACCTCTCTTTAGATATGGTAAAATCATCTATATGTCTATAATACAAGAAAAACGGGATGAATTGGAATGGTAAACTATCCTAACGGAAAAAAACATACAACTAAAGACTTAGTTACAAAGCAGGAGAAACATAGTAAGATTGAATATGGTAAAAGAGGGATGTCTTTTGAAGACGCAATAGATAAGACCAATCAATATTATATCACACGTCAGATTGCAGTAATTCATAAGAAACCTACTCCAGTTCAAATCGTTAAAGTGGATTATCCGATGAGAAGTAAAGCAGTGATCAAGGAGGCTTATTTCAAAACTCCGTCAACTACTGATTATAATGGCATCTACAGTGGTAAACACATTGATTTTGAGGCAAAGGAAACACATAATAAAACAAGTTTCCCTCTTCAGAACATTCATCACCACCAAATTGAGCATATGCAGCAGGTCGATCAGCAGGGTGGTATTTGTTTTTTGCTGATTCAATTCACTCACTGGGAAGAAGTTTATCTACTCCTTCTGGAACATTTAATGTTTTACTGGAATCGCTATATGTCCGGTGGCAGAAAATCAATTGCTTTAACAGAAATTAAGAAGGATGGTATATTAATACCATATCAATATCAACCACGGCTGGATTATTTAGCAGCCTTAAACATGAAAGATGAGAGTGAGGATTAATTCATGGCCACAAGCAAAAAGAAAAAAAGAAATACTAAGAAATTAATACTACAGATAATCGGGGGTATTGTCATCGCCGCTGCTTTGATGCTGGTATTAGGTCTTGGCATGTTCATCTACTATGCATGGAAGGCGCCTTCCTTTAACGAAAGCAGCTTAAGAGATCAGCTTCCGACAAAAATATATGACAAAAATGATAATCTTGCTACTGTCCTGTACATGGGGCAAAAACGGGAAAGTGTGAAGTTCGCTGACATCCCTGACCAGATGCGTGACGCCGTCCTTGCGACTGAAGATAACCGTTTCTACGAACACGGAGCACTTGACTTTAAACGGCTGACTGGTGCTGTATTCAAGAATATTACCGGTGGATTCGGTTCACAAGGGGCATCAACTTTGACTCAGCAAGTTGTCAAACGTTCATTTTTAACAGATAAAAAATCTATTGAGCGTAAAGCCCAGGAAGCATATTTATCTTACCGTCTTGAACAGGAATATGGTAAAAATGATATCTTTGAAATGTATATGAACAAAATCTACTATTCTGACGGAATATACGGTATCAAAACAGCAGCCGATTATTATTTTAATAAAGATTTAAATGAGCTGACATTAGCTGAATCTGCATATCTTGCAGGCCTCCCTCAAATTCCTAACGCTTATAACATATACGACCATCCAGAAGCAGCAGAAAAAAGAAAAGATACCGTTCTATATTTAATGAACCGTCATAATAGAATCACTAAAGAAGAGATGGAGAAGGCTCAGAACGAAGATTTAACGGCGAATTTAGTAGAAAGAACAACTGCCGACCGTCAAAATATCGAACAGAATGATGAGAGATATGCATCATATGTCAATGTCATCAAAGATGAAATCAAAAATAATAAAGAATTTAAAGGAAAATCCATCAATGATATATTAACGAGCGGACTTAGTATCTACACCAATATGGATATGAACGCTCAGCAGACACTACAAAATAATGTCGATAATCTGAACATCTATAAAAATAAATATAACCAGACTGGTGTAACAATTCTAGATACTAAAACCGGTGGACTCGCAGCAATTTCCGGCGGTCGTAACTATAAAGATGTCGTTGATCGAAATCAGGCCACTGATGCTCATGCTGTAGGTTCTACGATAAAACCCATCTTAAGTTACGGTCCGATCATTGAAAACAAAAAATGGCCGACTGACCATAAAATACAGGATGAAAGTGAATATGATATCAACGGGAACAAATTCAGAAACTATGATACGCAAAGTCACGGAATAGTCACGATGCGTGATGCGCTTCGAAAAAGTTACAATGTTCCTGCATTGAAAACATTCCAAGTTATGAAAAACGATTCAACAGATGCATCTTATAACTTCGCAAAAGATTTAGGTCTTAAGTTCCCTACTAAAGATCTGGGTCCTGCTGAAGCATTAGGTGGTGGTGCTGCTGAATTCTCGACCAAACAGATGGCAGCAGCCTTCTCTGCTTTCGGCAACAACGGCCAGTACAATGAAGCAACTGCTATCAGAAAAATCGTTACTCAAGATGATGAAACGATTAAATTCACCCGCAAATCTGAAAAAGTGATGGAAGATTATACTGCTTACATGATTACAGATATGCTGAAAGATGTATTTGAGCCGTATGGTTCTGGTTATGGCACCGGAATTCCTGGACTTAATATGGCAGGAAAGACAGGAACAACGACTTATGCCGATGAAACATACCAGGAATATAATCTGCCGGATTCTGCTGCAAAAGATGTGTGGATTAACGGCTATACACCGCAGTATACGGTGTCAGTATGGATGGGTTTCACAAAGATTGCTGAGAACGGTGAAAATTCATTTGTCGGTCATGATGAACAAATACTGCCGCAAATCCTTTATAAAAATGTAATGACTGAAATCAGTACGATTGATGGCAAAGACTTTGACAAGCCGGCTTCTGTTACTGATATCGGTACAGAGTTGAAAGTCACAGGAACAAATCCTGATAATTCTATAACAACTGATCCTAATAAACCATCAATAGAATATCCTACCAACACCACAGAAGCTGTACGATCATCCAATGAACGTGCAGCCTCTTCTGCAAAACAGACTGAGCAGGAGGCTGTGACGACTGAACAGGCTGCCAAAGAAGCTGTGACGACAGAAAAAGTGACAACTGAGCGGACGACGACAGAAAAAGCGACGACAGAAAAACCAACGACCGAAACCAAGATGGAACAAAGAACTACAGAAACAACAACTGAAGTTCCTACGACAGAACTTACCCCCAATGAGCAGGCTGCCAAAGATTTAAAAGCAGCCAGTGATAAAGCAGCAGCCGAGCTTAAAGCGGCGAGTGAAAAAGCTGCCGCTGACCTCAAGGCTGCACGTGAAAGAGCAGCGAGAGGACAATAATTATTACAACTTCACAAAAAAGACCTTGAATGGAACAAAGCAATCCTTCAAGGTCTTTTTAACTATATTTTTCGTTTCTTTCTGATTTCCATCACTGCTTTTAATTTCTTCAGTTCTTGTCTCATCGTTTTCATCTGCTGGTAACGCATGAAGTGAAATTTATTCTGAGAAAAATAATCAACGCGTTCAACGACATTGAGTGGTTTATATTCAAGTTCCGAAAGTTCGGATAGGTTAACAGTCCGACGATCATTGATCTCAAACATCATTTCAAGTAGCGCGATTCTATACTCCGCAATCAGCTGTACACCTTCTTCCTGATGAAGATGCTTACTATCTGCAAGTTTATCCAGTTCTGTTTCTTTCATTGAAAACCATTCTTCAGCCTGCATCTATGATCACCTTCTTCCGCTTTCGCCCTTCTCTGCAGTCTATAAGCAGTGGGCACTCATTGCATTTTGGATTTCTCGCGAGACAATGATATCGACCAAAGAATATTAACTGATGATGCGTCTTATTCCAGCGTTCTCGTGGAATTTTATTGCATAAAGTTTCCTCTACCTGCAGGACATTATCTTTCCACTTACATATTCCGAGTCGTTTAGATACCCGCTCAACATGCGTATCGACCGCTAAGGCCGGCACACCATAAGCTACAGAAACAACGACATTAGCAGTTTTTCTGCCTACCCCCGGAAGTTTCACTAGTTCACTATGCTCACGTGGTATTTCACCGTTGTACTGGTCAATCAATATTTGACACAGTGCCTGAATGTTTTTTGCCTTGTTTCTAAACAGACCAATTGATCTGATGTCTTCCATCAGTTCTTCTACTGGTACAGAAAGATAGTCTTCCGGTGTTTTATATTTCTGAAACAACGTACGTGTGACTCTGTTTACTGCTGCATCAGTACACTGTGCAGACATTAATACTGCTATGGTCAGTTCAAATGGATTTTCATGAACCAGCTCACATTCAGCATCCGGATACATTTGACCGATAACATCGATCATTTCAATTGTCTTCTTCTTACTTATCATAAGGGTTTTCTCCATTGACCCAGTCAAACACCGGGAAGTTCTCAATTGTCTTAGTGAACTGCTTCGTCTGCTGAAAATCTTTTCTTACCGCTTTAGAGTCATCGATTGTTTTTACGTTTCGTTTCTTCCAATTCAGCAATATCCGGTCAATATATTTAAAGCTGAGTTTGTCATGAACTGTCGCTTCATCCAGTGCTGTATTGATCAGCTCAGTAGAATGATGATCTGTATCAATCCAATGGGTCAATGTCTGCATCTCAATCGGTGTAAGGGGCCGTCCAAACTGAACTTCAAAACGCTCAAACAGCTGAGTAAAATCAAGCTGCTTATTGATGACATCAGCTGGAATATCTAATGCCGCTAGTTTATCGTCAAGGGGCTGAAGAGAGAAATGTTCACTATAGTGACTGTCAGAATGATTGACAGTCACCTGCAGCATGTCTTTTTGAATAAGACCCTGGATTAATGTCGCGACTTGATTAACGTCGAGAGATGTTTCTTTTGCTACTGCTTCAAATGAAGGCATTTCATTGCTTTCACTGCTGATCAAAATCATTTTTAGAAGAATAACTAGTTCTGTTTCATTGATGCCGAGCTTTGAGTAATTACTAATTAGGCGCTTAGGGACAGCTAGCTGTTGATTAATATATTGAAACATTTTTTCACCTGCAAGAAAGAGGTTGAAACATGCGTTTCAGCCTCTTTGTTTTATTATGGATATAATCTGTTCAGTAGTCGCGGGAATGGGCTTGTTTCTCTCACATGCTCGACACCGGACAACCAGGCAACTGTACGTTCCAGACCGAGACCAAATCCTGAGTGAGGTACGCTGCCATATTTTCGTAAATCAGTATAATAAGAATATGATTCTGGATCGAGACCATGTTCATTAATGCGTTCTTCCAGCAGCTTAAGATCGTTAATACGTTCGGACCCACCGATGATTTCACCGTATCCTTCAGGTGCTATTAAGTCAGCACATTTTACTGTACCTTCCTCATCGGGGTTCGGCTGCATATAAAACGGTTTGATTTTTGTTGGATAGTTGATGATAAATACCGGCAGATCGAAATGATTAGCGATAGCTGTTTCATGAGGTGCCCCGAAATCATCTCCCCATTCAATATCATCAAATCCCCATTCTTTAAGTCGGTCAATCGCTTCAGTATATGAAATGCGTGGAAATGGTGCTGCTACTTTTGCAAGCTTTTCAGTGTCTCGTCCTAAAATCTTGAGATCGAGTACACAGTTTTTTAGGACAGACTGGACGACGTAACTGACGTAGTTCTCCTGAACTTCAAGACTGTCTTCGTGTTCACAGAAAGCCATCTCCGGCTCAATCATCCAGAATTCGATTAAATGCCGTCTTGTTTTTGATTTTTCAGCACGGAATGTCGGTCCAAAGGAAAATACCTTACCATGAGCCATCGCTGCCGCTTCCATATAGAGCTGACCACTTTGAGAAAGAAATGCATCTTCTTCGAAGTACTTAGTATGGAACAATTCACTGGTTCCTTCTGGTGCACTTCCTGTCAGAATCGGCGGATCAATTTTCGTGAAGCCTTCGTTATTAAAAAACTCGTAAGTCGCACGGATGACTTCATTTCTAATTTTCATCACTGCATGCTGACGCTTGGAACGCAGCCATAGATGACGATTGTCCAGCAGAAACTCAGGACCATGAGCTTTTGGCGTAATCGGATAGTCTACTGCTTCATGGATAATCTCAAGATTTGTGACTTCCATTTCATAGCCGAAGTCTGAACGCGCGTCTTCTTTGATGACTCCTGTCACATATAATGAACTCTCCTGAGTAATTCCTTTTGCCGTTTTAAACAAGTCTTCTCCAATATCTTCCTTCACAACAACAGCCTGCAAAAAGCCAGTACCGTCACGCAGCTGCAGAAATGCAATTTTTCCGCTTGAGCGCTTATTTAATATCCACGCACCTAGCGTCACTGTTTCACCGACATGACTGCCGGCCTGATTAATTGTTATCTTCATCGTTATTCTCCATTCTCTTCTCTACAAATTGTTTCATTCTTTCAATTGCCTCTAGCATCGAATCTAGATCAGTGGCATATGACAGCCGGATGTTATCCGGTGAACCAAAACTTGAACCCGGTACGACCGCAACGAGTGCTTCATCCAGCAGTTGTTCTACAAACTGGTCAGCAGTATTAAATCCACAGAACTTTATCGTTTCACTGACATTAGGATAAAGATAGAATGCTCCTCGTGGCTTAATACATTGTATACCTGGTATTTCCATCAGTTTCGGATAGATGGTCTCAAGTCTATCTTTAAAGATGCCGTTCATTTTCTTAATAAAAGAATCATCGCCATTGTAAGCTTCGACAGCTGCCCATTGGGACGGTGTTGTCGGATTACTTGTTGAGTGACTGGCAAGGTCAGTCATCGCTTTGATGAGTTTCGCATCGCCTGCTGCATAACCGATACGCCAGCCAGTCATCGAATGGCTTTTTGACACACCGTTAATGACTATCGTCAGGCGTTTAATGTCTTCATTTAGGCTGGCTATACTGACGTGAGTACCGTCATAGATTAATGTCTCATAAATTTCATCAGAAATCACGATAATATCATTACTTACAGCGAAATTCGCAACCTGCTCCAGCTCTTCTCTGTCATAAATGACACCTGATGGATTGCTTGGTGAATTTAGAATCAAGGCCTTAGTTTTTGAAGTGACGACAGTATCAAGCATTTCTCTCGTCAGTTTATAGTTTGTAGTTTCGTCTGTAAAGACAAAAACGGGTTTTCCGCCGGCAAGAATCACCTGTTCAGGATAACTCACCCAGTATGGAATCGGTATGATGACTTCGTCACCTTCATTTAAGATTGACTGGAACAAGTTGTAAAGTGCATGCTTTGCACCAGAAGCTACCATAATTTCATTCAGTTCATAAGATAAATTGTCTTTTTCCAGTTTCTGCTGAATGGCTTGTTTCAATGCAGGAAGTCCCCCTGCAGGTGTGTACTTAGTCTTTCCTTCGTTGACCGCTTTGAAAGCTGCTTCAATGATATTAGCTGGAGTATTAAAGTCAGGTTCTCCTGCTGCAAGACCGATGACCGGCTCGCCATTTGCTTTAAGTTCATTAGCTTTAGCTGTAATGGCAAGTGTTGATGAAGGTGTCAATTGTTGAACACGATGTGATAATTCCATGGGTACAGCTCCTTATACAGTAGTTAGTTATAGTTTACCAAAGTTAATCCTATTCTTTAAATCATTTATTTTTGGCAGGCTTGTTTTTCTCGATCCATGAGACAAAGTCATTCAATTTACCGCGCTTAACATGATAATGATTCAGCACACTGTCAAAGACTTGATGATAATGTGCCTCGACTATTCTCCGGTCCATACAGATAATCATTCCATCATCATCTTCATTTCGAATCAGACGACCTGCTGCCTGTCTCACTTTAGTCGCGGCGTATGGCAGCTGGTACTGGTCGAAACTGTCAGCTGTCTCGTCCTGCATCAGCATGACTCTCTTGTCATTAGGATGGATAAACGGCAGGCTGACAATCATCACACATTTAAACGTATCAGACTGATAATCCAGACCTTCATAAAATGACTGAGTCCCGAGCAGCAGTGCTCTGTCGAGCTGATTGAACTGAGTCAGAAGTTTGTGGGGATTAGACTGCTGTGTCTGTACGAGCAGAACATGATCTGTTACTGCTGACAAGTATTGCTCGACTTCCTGAATCAGCTGATAATTATTGAATAAAATCAGCATTTTCTTATGTCCTGTCGATAAGTAAGATGTGATATATAGAACGACCTGCTCGACAAAATTGTCTGTTGACCGGTAGTCAAACAGCGGAATATCTTCTGGTATGAAGAAAGTTACTTTCTCATCGCGGTGCATTGGATTAAACGCAATAATCTCACGCTCATATCGGCCCAGCAACGGCCTTAAATGTTTCACTGATTGATCAAGCAGCAGTGAACCAGAAATTAAAGCCAGAGAATCGAAATGACTTAGCAGCTGCTTATTAAATACATCGTCAAGCTTGCGATCTTTGACAAAGATTGACACTGTTGACTTTGAAGCACTGTAAGCTCCGTAGAATACCAATTGTCCTTTATCAATCGCCTGTTTAATCTGCAAAAAGATATGAAGGACGTTTCGCGCCTGCTTTTTTACCATACGGTTCAATGGCAGCTCTTCGACTAGAGCATTGAATAACTGCAATTTTTCAACGAGCTGCAGCAGAACAATATTACCGGTTTTCAGCTCTAAAAGTGAACGATGATGGTCATGACTACTCAGCTCATCAAAAAATAAATCATTTAACCGTTCTATCTCGAGTAGGAGATCCTTCAGCTCAATATGAGAAGTTTTCATAGAATGTATGGATGTTTTATCCGTCTTGATGTTTCTATAATCTGTAAACAGCAGTCCATCTTCCTTAGACAATTGTGACAAATTATATTTCACTGACTGATAGTTCCATTCCGTGAAAGTGTGATTTAAGGCAACTTCCTGCAGTTGATGCCCCTCATCAATGATGAGATGCCGGAAATATTTAGGAAAGCCTTCGTGACCTGAATGCAGCAGATGAGAATGATTGGTAATACCGAGCATCGGCACATCAATTTCTTTGACATTCTGATAAAGGTAAGTATCCTGCTTCGCCTTGTAGAGGTTTCTCATCAGCTCAAAATAAATTTTCCTGCCACCATTCAGATTCATCCGTTCAATGTCTCCGTCCTGTTTTTCCAGCAGAAAAACAAGGAGCTGCATTTTAAGAAGTAGAATATCATGATTTTCTTTTTGGTCATCAAGGATAAATTTAACAAACTCCACTGAAATATAATTCCGCTTACTTTTTAATAGGACGAGCGGTAACTGGTAGCCAAGTGTCTTCTCAATCTTAGCTGCATCTGCATGTAGTAGCTGCTGCTGCAGTGCCTTAGTAGCCGTCGTCAATAAAATATTATCACCATGGGTTAAAACATAGTAAACTGCAGCAGTTAAATAGGCCAGCGTCTTTCCGCTTCCAACTTCTGCTTCAATCATTTTCACTTTATTTGACACCATGTTAGCGTATAGTAGTTCCGCTAAATAAAGCTGCTCTTTTCGATAATTCAATTGGTTAGCTTTAATGATCTGTTCATAGAATTCAGGGAGACTTTTATCAATTTCACCTCTAACAAATAATCTGGTTGACGGTATGTACTTTAAACCTGCTGCTTCCAAAAAGACTTGAGAAGTCTTGTGGCTTTCTATGATCGGAAAAAGCATATGGTCGATATCATTTTTCAGCCGTTTTGCCAGATGATAGAGCTGTATCAATGTTTCTTTCGGTAACGATGCTGCTTTATCAAGACATTTAATGAGAAGATTCGCCGTTGCTTCCGCATCAGCTATCGCACTATGAGCAGTAATGAGCGGCACGTCAAGCGCTGCTGCTATAACTCCTAGCTGATAACTCGTCTGATCGGGATAAAAAATTTTAAACACATCTATTGTATCAATCGTATACCTAGGTTTAAATGCGATATCATACTTATTAAACAATTGTGTCAAAAAATTCAAGTCAAAATTAATATTATGGGCGACAAACACTTTGTTATCCAGAAGTTCAAGAATGTAAGGAGCCAGCTGACTGAACGTCGGTGCACTTTGAAGCATATCGTTATTGATTCCTGTCAATGATTCAATAAACGGCGTGATAGTTTCTTCCGTGTAAATATAACTGTCAAACTGATGGATGATTTTGTTGTTTTCCATCAGGACAATTCCTATTTGAATAATGTCATCAACTGCAGCGTTATTACCTGTAGTTTCTATATCGACGACTGCAAACTGCATGTCATTCCACCTGCATTTCTATGTCAGCACTGATAAACTGATGAGTCATTCCATCCGCGTCACGAACAATAAGTCGGCCATCGTCCTTGATTTCAATAGCTTCCCCCATCACCTGCTTACTGCCTTCTGTGTATCGCAGCGTTCTCCCCCAAATATTTGAGTAGGCTGTGTACTGCTCCTTGATTTCACTGAACTCCGTAGTCATGAATCGCTGATAATACAGCTCAATACGGCGATATAACGCCTCAAAGAACGTATAACGATTAATTGTATGTCCGCTCTCAAGAGAGATACTCGTTGCTTTACGCTGAAGATCCTCAGGAAAATCCATCAGTGCATGATTCAAATTAATTCCTATTCCGCATATAATATGATGAACCCCTGTTGAATCTCCGTTAATTTCAGTAAGAAAACCGCATACTTTCTTATCATTAATATAAATATCATTCGGCCACTTGACTTGAGCATTAACCTTAAATTCAGAGCGCATTGTTTCAGCTATAGCAAGCGAAATAAATAAATTGAATGTCGCGATTTTCTGAAAAGAAATATGCGGATTAAATACAAGGCTCATCCATAATCCTTTCTCTCCTTGAGAATCCCAGACACGATTAAATCTTCCACGTCCTGAATTCTGAACCTCACTGATGACGATAAAAGGTTCCTGATTAGTCAGCAACTTCTCATGAGCCATTTTCTGAGTTGAAGTGACTTCCTTGTATACATAGATTGATTTGAAATACTCGGAATTTCCAATCAGCAGTCGCATGAGATTATTATCCCAGACATCAGGAAATTGAATGATCTTATACCCTTTGTTCTGAATGGACTCAATCACAAATCCTTCCTCTTTCAAGGTTTCAATTGTCTTCCATACTGCTGTACGACTAATGTTCAACTGCTCAGCAATTTTCTGTCCAGATACATGTTGATCTTTATGGTCATACAGATAGGATAATATAGTAAATTTATATTTTGACATTGTTATCTACCCACTTTAAAATATCTTCCTTATTATTTAGCAGTTTACCTAGAACAATCTGTTCTTCAATACTGCTCAGCAGACTTTTCAGCCAGCTGCCACCTTGACGACTCAAATGAGTCATCAATACATAGCCATCTACTGCAATATCAGCTCGTTCTTTTATAGTCAACTCACGGTAGATTGAGTCAACTTGCTGGTTCGTAAGACTGACTTCAATCTGCAGAGCTGCAAGCAGCTGAAGACAGTTAACGACAAGCTTCTTCCCGTAATAATATAACAGCAGCCGTTCGGTGTATTGTGCACTGAACAATTCCTCGTAAATGTTTCCGGAGTCTTTTATCGCTTTTACTTCATGATTCGATAACTTTAATTTAACGATATCCTGCACAGTTATCATACGTTTATATAGACAAAAACCAAAATAAGCTTCAAGAGTGACATCCTTTTCAGGCAATAATAATGGTGTCAGTTGGTCAAGCACTGGTATATAAGTATGTAATGCCGAATCCTCCATCGTTTTCATGGCAGCTTTCGGGTTCTTCCCCTGCAGCAACTTCCTGAATTCCAGAATAATTCGTTCGATGGCAATATGTCTAATAAGTTCACTATGTCGGTTCATTGCTGTCATTGTAGAATTTTCAATCTGAAAATCAAGCACACTTTGAAAGCGGCAGGCACGCAGCATGCGAAGTGCGTCTTCATAAAACCGGGTATAAGGGTTTCCTACTGCTCTAATAAGATGATGTTGTAAGTCATTCTGCCCGCCCGTATAATCTATAACGCGAAAGTCACGGTCAAGCGCCAGAGCATTAATCGTGAAATCACGGCGTAGTAAATCTTCTTTTAAGTCTGAAACAAATATGACATCATCTGGTCTTCTGAAATCCTTATATTCACCGTCTATCCGATAAGTCGTCACTTCAAATGGCACCCCTGCATCCAGTACCATTATCGTTCCATGTTCTTTACCTACAGGAACTGTTCGGGCGAAGATTTGTTCTACTTCGTCCGGTAATGCACTTGTAGTGATATCGACATCGTTGATCGGGATATCGAGCAGATAATTTCTCACTGCCCCTCCTACTATGAACGCTGTGTGTCCATGTGCTTCCAGTGTCTCTATAATAGGTAACGCTTCTTTAAGTTTACTTAGATTGTCCATCGATTAACTCCTGGTATAACTGTTCGTACTGGTCTGTAATATGTGCTGATGCAAACCGCTTTTTAATATCAACAAGCATATGCAGCTGAAGATCTTTGTAATATTCCTCATCTGTAAGAAGCCGGATGGCATACTGACTTGCAGCTTCTGTATCTCCTACATCAACTAAAAGTCCGGTTTCATTATGTCTGATGACTTCACCAATTCCCCCTGCGCGCGTACCGATACAAACGACGCCGCAGTACATGGCTTCAAGGAGTACAAGACCAAAACTTTCCTTCTCGGACATCAATAAGAACAAATCCGACATCTGATAGAACGGTGCCACCTGCTCCTGCTTACCGATAAATAATACATCCTCAGCGACTCCTAATTTTTTAGCCAGTTGACGCATTTTAGATAACTCCGGACCATCACCGATCAACAGTAATTTCACTTTTATTTGTGAACGTATCTTTTTAAACGTGTGTATAATGTCCTGAATCCGTTTGACTTTTCGGAAGTTTGAGACATGAGTAATGACTTTATAATCATCAGGTATTCCATAATTTCGTTTAATATCAGGATTAATGCTAATCGCAAAATCTTTTTCATTAATAAAATTATAGACGGTGACGATATCTTTATTCGGGTTTATGACCTGTTTTGTCTCTTCAATCAGAGCATCACTCACGCTAGTGACGACATCACTTTCTTCAATACCGAATTTAATGGCTTCTCGTAAAGTAGAATCATAGCCGAGCACAGTAATATCCGTCCCATGAAGAGTCGTCACAATCTTGACGTCCTTCCGAGCGATCTGTCTTGCCAGTATACCGCAGATTGCATGGGGAACAGCATAGTGCATATGCAGGACGTCCAGATCATAGTTGTTAATAACTTCAGCAATCTTAGTTGCAAGCGTAATATCATACGGAGGATACTGGAATACTGCATATTGATTGACATCTACTTGATGCAATGTAATATTCGGTCGCTGAAACTGTATTCTAAATGGCGTGTTTGATGTGATGAAATGAACATCGTGTCCACGTTCTGCCATCATCATTCCTAGTTCAGTTGCAATGATTCCTGAGCCACCCATCGTCGGATAACAAGTAATTCCTATCTTCACTTTAATCACCTATACTTTCATAATAACTAATGATTGCGCCGGCGCTCCCCTCGTTCGTCGCCAGTGGAACGTCATAGACATCTGACAATCGGAGCAGCGCAGAAACATCTGGTTCATGCGGCTGTGCAGTCAGTGGATCTCTGAAGAAGAATATCGCATCTATTTCCTTATTAGCGACCAGTGCTCCTATTTCCTGATCGCCGCCAAGTGGACCTGATTTAAACCGATGAACATTCAGACCTGTCTGTTCTGACACTCGTAGACCAGTAGTACCTGTAGCATATAATTCATGCTTAGTGAACTCTTCTATATGCTGTTTGATAAAGGTGACCAGTGCTTCTTTTTTTTGATCGTGAGCAATAATTGCGAATTTCATTGTTCTCTCCTTTCAAATCGATTTTTATCTCTTGTCTTGAACTTGTCCATTGTTCTATTAAAATAATCTGTCAGATCGATATCCATCGAATTAGCAAGACATATTAACACAAATAGATTATCTGCAAGTTCCATACCGATCTCTTTTTCCCGTTCAGATAATTTTTTCTGTTTAGGACCATAGACATGATTGATTTCTCTTGCCAATTCTCCGACTTCTTCAGTTAATCTGACCATATTCTCCATCGGTGTAAAGTAGCCGGACTTAAATTGATTGATATAGACATCTACTTCCTGCTGCATTTCAGTTAAATTTTTCATAGAACCTCCTATTGCATATCTATGGTGTTGATGTTTATTATTGAATTATAAAGGGGGTATTACTGCGCATGACTATCAAGCCGCTTAATATAGTAATGATTCTACTTGGAAGTTTTATATTTAGTTTCGGTATCGTTAATTTTAATATGGCGCACCATCTGACAGAAGGTGGTTTCACTGGCATCGCTCTTATATTATATCATTTATTTAACTGGAGCCCTGCTGTACTGAACTTAATTTTTAACATTCCGTTATTTTTTGTCGGTTATCATCTGCTTGGAAAAATGTCATTCATCTATACTTTAGTTGGGACTATCAGTGTATCGGTTTTTCTATATTTATGTGAGCTTTTTCCAGCAGCGATTCATTTACAGAATGACCTGCTGCTTGTCGCTTTATGCGGGGGGGTATTAATTGGACTTGGCCTCGGAATTATCTTTCGGTTTGGCGGCACGACCGGAGGTGTAGATATCGTAGCACGACTTATGAAGAAATATTTCGATGTTGCTATGGGACGGACGATGTTTATCTTTGACTGTTTTGTCATTTTCCTCACTCTTATCACTATCGGGGATTACAAGTTGACATTATATACACTGGTCTGTGTGTTTGTCGGTGCACGTGTCATCGATGCGATTCAGGATGCCGGTTATTCAGCACGTGGTGCACTTATTATTTCTGAACATCATGAAAGAATCGGAGATGAAATCAATGAGCTGCTAGAACGAGGGGTCACACAGATTTCTGCCCTGGGCCATTATTCTAAAACAAGTCGTCCAATGCTCTACTGCGTTGTCCCTAAAAATGAGCTGACACGATTGAAACAGATTATCCATTCCATTGATCCTCATGCTTTTGTCTCGTTACTTGAAGTTCATGATGTATTAGGTGAAGGGTTTACATTGGATGAAAATAAACAGCTGATTAAAGATCATTAACTTGAATCATACAAAAAAGAACCGGATCCATATCTTCATGATATGAAATCCGGTTCTTTTTTGCTATTTAATCACTGCTTCTTGCAAGCATGAACATTCTTACAAATTCTGCTACCGCGACTGCTGTTGCTGCGACATAAGTCATTGCCGCTGCGGATAATACTGATTTTGCATGACGGTATTCTTGAGCATCAACCATTTGAAGTGCCTCGATCTGGTTCATTGCTCGCTTACTTGCATCAAATTCTACAGGTAGCGTCACAATGGAGAACAATACTGCAAATGCCATTAACGCAACACCTGCCCAGATAGCCATGGCACCGATACCACCGCCAGCATTAGAAATACTTGTCAGAACAGCTCCAATCATAATCAGTAAATAACTGAAAGACGTACCTAAATTAGCAAGCGGCAATAAACTTGTTCTGAATTTTAGAAAGCCATATCCAGTCGCATGCTGGATAGCATGACCAACTTCATGAGCAGCAATCGCTGTTCCCGCTACACTTGGCTGTCTGAAATTCGATGGACTGAGAACTACGCGTTTAGAACGTGGATCGTAATGATCAGATAAGAATCCTTGACCTTCTACTACCTGTACATCATGAATACCATTTGCTGTTAAAATTTCTTCTGCGACTTGTTTTCCTGATTTTCCTGAAGTCGATCTTACTTTTGAATATTTATTATAAGTAGATTTAACTCGAGCCTGAAAATACATAGGAATTAACATGATTAATACGAAATATATAATATAACCCATTGATACACTCTCCTTTAATCTTATTTTAATAAGATGGTCAGATTAAGTCAAATAATATTATCTAATATATCTGTTCCATAATAGGACCAATGGAATTACTGACAACCAGAAAGCAAAGTAACCGATATGTCTGATATATTGTTCCAACATGCTGTATACAGGATACTGCATATAGACATAATCGATGACATCGTTATGAAATACCCAGATGATTGTCACCAATATATGCCATTTTTTGATTTTAAAGAACGGAAGAAATATCAGTGCTTCAATCGCCATGATTCCGTGAGAAAGACAAAGCATTAATCCTGTTCCTGTCACTTCCTCAATTTCTATAAACGTAAAAATATTCATGACAACTGCCCATACACCATATTTAATTAAAGTCACAAATGCTAGAGATTCCATCAGCCCTGAATGTCTGCCAGCAACTATGAAGATAAGTGCTATAACTAAAAAAAGTGAAGCTGTCGGACTGTCAGGCACAAACGGCATGAAGTACCACTTCGTACGAGCAAGTTGACTCCCGTACCAATAATATCCATACAATGTTCCAAGCAGATTACACATAATAAGAAAAACAAGAAAATAACGGTTCATCATCCAGAAATAGAACTGCTGTTTCATTTTGACCTCCTATAAAAAAAGAGCCATCTTCTCAGATGACTCTTTGTATATTACTTTTTCAACTCTTTGCCGTTTTCATCGGTCTCATGAAGCCCTTCGATAAACTTACCGACTTCCTTAATTTGTTCTTTAGACAGTGTATCTTTGAAAGATGGCATAGCTCCGTTACCGTTAGTGACGAATGCTTCAACACCGGCAGCAGGTAAATTAGCTTTAACTAAGTTCGGACCCGCACCACCTGTCAACTCACCACCGTGACAGCTTGTACAGTTAGATTTAATGATATTTTCGTATGTTGGATCCTTTTTATCTAAGTTAGTAAATGAAATCGCACCTTGAGCTTCTTGTTTTTCCCAGTCATGGTATGCTGCTGATTCCCATGTTGTATAAAAGATAATACTAAAAGCTGCAAGCATCAACCCTGAGGCGATAGGGCGTTTATACCATTTACGTTCACTACCTCGGTCTAACCATGGTGCGAGTAATAAGGCACCGAATGCAAGACCAGGTAATACGATTGCACCGAATGTATTAAATGGACCTGAAGCGTACGTATACTTCAGAATCTGATACAGAAATAAGAAGTACCAGTCTGGAAGCGGTGTGTAACCCGTATCAGAAGCATCAGCTACACGTTCAAGTGGTGATGGGTGAGCAACAGTCAGACATAAGAATGCGACTAAAAATACTGCGCCTGTCATCCATTCCTTCAATAAGAAATCCGGCCAGAAACTCTCTGTTTTTCCGGGAAATTCTGAATAATCTCTATTTAATTTGGCTTTCTTGTACTGTTTAATACGAGAGTCACCAACAAATGTCATACCTTTTCCTTTATGCATTCCTCATTACCTCCTTTATAGTATATTCGGTTTTATAGTGGGCCTGAAATACCTTGTTTTCTGATCATGATAAAATGCGCCGCTAATAAAGCGAATAAACATGCTGGCAGGAAGAAGACATGAATAGCGAAGAATCGTGTCAACGTCTGAGCTCCGACGATTTCAGGATCACCTGCAAGAAGTGTTTTCACCCAGCCGCCGATGAACGGAACAGCTTCAGCAATCTGAAGTCCGACTTTCGTTCCGAATAATGCTTTCATATCCCACGGTAATAAGTAACCTGTAAAACTTAGACCAAGCATTACAAAGAAAATTAATACACCAACAACCCAGTTCAACTCACGAGGCTGTTTATAAGATCCTGTAAAGAATACACGTAGTGTATGCAAAAACATCATCACGACGACTAAACTTGCACCCCAGTGGTGCATACCGCGGACAATGACTCCAGCTGCAACATCATGCTGAAGATAGTATACTGATTTCCACGCATTAACGATATCTGGTACATAGTACATTGTCAGGAACATTCCTGACAAAACTTGAATAACTGTGATGAAGAATGTCAGACCACCAAAGCAATAGACGAAAGCAGAAAAGTGATAAGCAGGGTTGACATGCTCAGGCACTTCATGATCCGCGATATCACGCCAGATTGGTGTTACATCAAGTCTGTCATCGACCCAATCATAGATTTTCTCGATCATTATTTACCCTCCTTATTTTGCTAACTCATTTGGATGCTTTTTACCGATTGTCAGCATACCGCCTTTTTCGCCGGTTTCATACTGATCAAGCGGTGCAAGTGGTGGTGTACCTGGAATATTCTTACCGTTCTTCTCATAACGACCACTATGACAAGGACAATAGAACTGGTTCGGATTCTCTTTATCACCATTCCAGTTGACAGTGCAGCCTAAGTGTTTACATGTTGGTGAAAGTGCGACTACATTTTCGCCGTCTTTATATACCCATGCAAATGCCGTCACTTCACTTGTATACCATGCGTCCTTCTGTTCAAACTTGAAGTCAACCTTTGTCGGCTCTTCTTTAAGCTCAGAAATTTTGACGCTTGTTGTTATCATACCGCCTGCAGAGCCTGATTTGAATAATGGATCCAGAGCAAATCGACCCATCGGCAAAGCAATGCCTGCTGCCATAAATGACCCAACTCCCATCAGGGAATAGTTTAAAAATTGGCGTCTTGTGACACGTTGGCTCATTTAGATTCCCCCCCTCTAACGCTTCTTTTTCTAAAAATATACTAGGACATATCAATTTTAGCTTAATAACTATTGATGGTCAATATGATGGAAGAAATAAGTCCATTAAAATAAGGTTACTTATTCCACATTGCTATAATATGACGCATCAAGTCTTTCACCTGAGTTTGAATCATTTCCTGTTTAAAATCGTCATCCATTGTCTCAAGCGGAAAAATATTGACTTTGAAATGCTCAAGCTGAGTTTGAAAATGACTGTTCATAGATGACACAAATAAGACATTTTTCATTCCATAACCTTTTAACTGTTCACCTATAACAACAGGCAGCGTATAATCCTCCTGCACTTGGACCGGAGGAATGAGCAGGACGCGTCCCTTGAACTGGTTCTCTACTTCCAATGTCAACGCCTGGATGACTTCGTAATGATCAACGATAGTCATCAATTGCCCTCTATAATCAACATCAATGATGGGAATTATAGCGGTGTCGATATATTCGAGCTGATGTTTAATATCTTTTAAATCCCTGTAGTTAAATAACATATCATCATTCCTTCAGTCTATTTATTAAAGCACTGTAATAATTAAAATCAGTTCTATCATGCAATAGCAGCGCTACCTCTATTTTATCGCTGATGATTTCTGTCAACCGGCTGTGATCCTGAGCATTAAGCATCCGGAAATCATCTGGCAGTTGTCTATTGAGGATAAGTTTCCTGATTTTTTCATAGCGTTCGAGTTCGCTAAATTTCGGTTCATTAAATGCTATATAAAAGTAGTAGTTTCCTTCTACTTGATTTAAAAGATGGAAGATCACATCGGCTTGTGTAATAATACGATCTTTATAATGAAAGAGTAACTGATGAGACCTGGTCAGTGTAATACCTTCATTGATTTCTGCAGGAGGATTACTGAAAGTAAAGTGTTCAAGAACTTCGTGGTCCTTTAGAAAATTTAATACCCAGACCACTTCTTTCTGTTCAATTGTATGGTGGAAAAGCAGATACTTTAAAAACCCTTGTCGTTTGCCAACAATATCGACCAGAATCGGATCATCTTTCATACGGATCGAAACCTGGATCAAGTGCAGTAAGCTGGCTACGGACTTTGGTTGTATCTTCACCGATTTCAAGAAGATAGTCATGATAATCATAGAGAAAATCCAAGTTATCACTTAAATCAGCATAGGCCTGTTCATAGAAATGTTTAGCTTCATTATCCCGTTCAAGCTGCTGATAACTATATCCAAGATTCCATTTAACAATCGGATCAATATCTTCTTCATCAATTAAAGAAAATAACCTCACTGATTCTTCAAACATGTCATTTTCCTTATAATAGTCAGAGAGCAGAAGTGCTGCTTCTGTATATGAAGGATCGATTGTCAATGCTTGAATCAAGTACTGTTCTGCCTCTTGATTCTTAGTATGCAGCATGACACGTGCTGTATCGACAAGAAGCTCCTTGAAAAACTCATTCAAAGCAAGGCCCTGCTTACCTATCAAAATCGCTTCATCATATAATCTTTCCGCTTCATAGAGATTGACGAGTAATAAATAGGCATGCATGTAATCAGGATCTTTTTCCAGCAGTGTATTCAGCACCTGAATGGCATCAGGCACATGATCATTTTTCTGAAGCGCGATGGCTTTCCTGAAAAAGTCATCACTGGTCATTTCCTGTTCTTCCAATGTGTTAAAATAAATTTCTGCTTGTTCATAGTCTCCGCTCTGCAGCATAGCATCTGCCAGCCGGCTGTTTACATTCACGTGATTAATCACTTGTTCTCCACTGTTTAGCAGTGTTTCATAGCGACGGGCTGCCTGAAGATACTGTGCATCGAAATAAAACAGCTCTGCCAGCGCAAATGTAATGATCAAATCGTCAGGTGCCAGCTCTTCCGCTGACTTCAACTTATCCAGTGCGACTTCTATCATGTCCTGCTGCTGATAGACATCTGCTTCAAGCAGCAGTCGTTCTGTTGTCTTTGGTGCATGATGCAGAATTTCCAGTGCCTTGTCTATTTGATTCTCATCAATGAGTCCTTCGATGTAGTAGACGAGCAGCTCTATTTCTTCTGGATATTGATGATAGAGTGCTTCAAAAACTTTCATCCCTTGGGGCACAAGTCCGTACTGATAAAGTGTTTCTCCAAGGACAAATAAACCTTCGTGGTCTTCTGACATCAGTGCATCATTAATGTCGTTATCAATCTGTTCTATCTTCTGCAAATGCACTTTGTCTATTATATGATAAATATCCATTAATATGTTCCCAACCTTTCCATCATATCCATAAAGTCAGGAAATGACACCGCGATGCTGTCAAACCCTTTGATTTCAACAGGCTCTGGTGTGAGCAAGCTTGCAACTGCAAGCATCATGCCGATTCTGTGATCACCTCGGCTGTCTGTTGCTTTATGACGGTTGCTCCGTCCTGGATTGACAATCATTCCATCTTCAGTGGCAGTGAGGTGAAATCCTACCTTCCCGAGTTCTTCAACTACTGCATCAATTCTATTAGTTTCCTTGACCTTCAATTCTTCGGCATCCTTAATGATGCTCTGTCCATCAGCCTGAGTCATTAATAATGCGATAATCGGAAGTTCATCGATAAGCCTCGGAATGAGAGCTCCTTCTATTGTGACAGGCTTTAACTCTGAAGTATATTGAACACGAATAGCTGCAGTCGGCTCGCCATCTGTAGTTACAACAGATACTTCAATATTACCGTTCATCATTTTAATGACCTCTACAATGCCGTTTCGTGTATTATTGATTCCGACATTGTTAAGAGTAATGTCACTGCCAGGTGTAATCAATGCTGCTACCATTAGAAAAGCCGCGGACGAAATATCTCCCGGGACTTTGAAGTCACTTGGACGCATCTCATCTATTGAACGTTGAGGAAGGGTGATAACATTGTCCTCTAGTTGAATGTTTACTCCATATACCGGAAGCATCGTCTCCGTATGATTTCTTGTTTTAACGTTTTCAGTGATACGTACAGTTTCATCAGCAAATAATCCAGCCAGTAGAAGTGCTGACTTAACCTGCGCGCTGGCGACAGTCATTTGGTGATCTATTCCTTTGATCATTGAAGGTTCAATGACTATGGGAGTACGTGTATTGTTATGACTGCCACTGACCTGAGCGCCCATGGCATTCAATGGTTCAATGATCCGCTTCATCGGACGTCTGCCGATAGAAGCGTCTCCTGATAAAATCGTTCTAAACGGAAGTCCACTCATGACCCCTGCCAATAGTCGTGTGGTCGTACCGGAATTGCCGGTATAAAGTACTTGTACGGGCTCCTTGAAATTACTCCATCCATCAGATTGAATCGTTATTTGATGATCAGAGACAGTAATTTCAACACCGAGTCTCCGGAAGACATCAATTGTTGACAGACAGTCCTCTCCAAGCAGTGGATCATAGATAACAGATTGTCCAGTGGCCAATGAACTGAAAATAATGGCACGGTGGGTCATCGACTTATCTCCGGGTACCGTTGCACTTCCACGTAATGGTGCTTTTAATTTAATAGTCATAATCTACTCCTAACAATGACATTAATGAATCAAATGCTTCAGACAGCTGTTCTTTCGTGAAATGCTCCATACAGGGCTTATCTTTCAACAGTATAAACTGAATATTTTCATCGTTATTTTTCTTATCTTTCTTCATTAAATCATAGTAACAATGAAAATCTTTGAAGACTGGTAACGGCAGTCTCAATGCTTTAAACCACTCAAGCAGGAGAACTGGATTTCTTCCAGATAGTATTTCCATATAGAGCAGCCCTATCATGATTGCATGACCATGTGGTATTTTATGGGTAAATTCAATAGCATGCCCGAGTGTATGCCCTAAATTCAAATAACTTCTAACGCCGTGCTCGAACTCATCTGCAACTACAATCTCAAGTTTTCTTCTGATTCCTGTCATAATCCAGTAATCCATGTTTTTCAGCTGATTCAGTTCGCTGGATGAGGGAACATCCTGTTCAAGTTTTTGTCTCTGTTCAACAGATTCAAGCATCGCATGCTTTATGACTTCGGCAAATCCACTCAGTTTTTCTTCGTATGAGAGCGTCGTTAAAAAAGATAAATCATAATATACACCTGCCGGCCGTTTAAAAGCACCAATTAAATTTTTACCTGCTGAACTGTTAAGTCCGGTTTTCCCTCCGACACTGGAATCGTGTGCAAGTATCGTTGTAGGAATCTGTATAAAATCTATTCCCCGAAGTAAAGTAGCTGCAATAAAACCAGCAAAGTCACCAACACTGCCTCCACCGACAGCCATGACAACTGAGCGCCGTGTGATACCAGCAGATAAAATTTGTTCAATGATTTCAGTATACTGTTCCAGCGTCTTTAAACTTTCACCTGCTTCTACTACAAAAATCAGATTTGGTTGAAGCAGCAGTTGGTTGACTTTCGACGAATGTTCTGACATCACCCGGCGATCAATAATATAGATGTAATGCTGATAATGAGTCAGCTTTAACAGACTGTGCAGCGCTTCATCACCGACTATGATAGGATAATTATTCTCAGTGTAAGTTGTCATCAATTCCATTAAAAATGTCTCAGCTCTTCCCGGTAACGTTCTACCTGAGTTTTCAGCTGATCCATATGATTGGACTGGAATTCTTCTAATACAGCACGGGCAATCTCAAATGCTACAGCATGCTCACAGACAATAGATGCCGCAGGGACAGCACAGCTGTCTGAACGCTCGATACTCGCCTGATAACTCTCTTTTGAAATAATATCAACGGAAGGAAGTGGTTTATAAAGCGTCGGTATAGGCTTCATTACTGCATTCACAATAATCGGCATCCCATTTGTCATACCGCCTTCAAAACCTCCGAGATGATTGCTGAGTCTGTAAAACCCAGTTGTCTCATTGTAAGCAATTGGATCCTGCACACTGCTCCCAGGCATACTGGCCATTTTGAATCCTTCTCCGAACGAGACACCTTTAAATGCATTGATACTGACGACACTTTGAGCAATACGTCCATCAAGTTTTCTATCGTAGTGAACATAGCTGCCGAGACCTGGTGGACAGTTGACGACACAAACTTCTACTTCCCCGCCGATGGAGTCACCTGCTTTTTTAGCATCATCAATTCGTTCACGCATCTGAGCTGCAACGGTTTCATTCAGACATCTCACGTCATTCAAGTCATTACCAGCTGCAATCTCTTCCGGAGTATAATTAGACTCATCCCTTATTCCGCCGATTTCCTTGACACGACTCATCACGTGAATGTCCAGCTGCTGCAAAAGAATTTTAGAGACTGCACCGACTGCAACTCTGGCAGCTGTTTCGCGGGCACTTGAACGCTCAAGAACATTTCTAAGGTCACGATGGTCGTACTTCATTCCTCCGACTAAATCCGCATGACCTGGTCTAGGTTTTGTAATCACTCGTTTCATCTGTTCCTGAGCAGATTCAGCAATCGGTGATACGCCCATTATATTCAGCCAATGTTTGTGGTCATCATTTTTGACGACTAATGTAACAGGGCTGCCGAGCGTATAACCATTTCTTACACCAGACATGATTTCTACAGTATCCTTCTCAATCTGCATTCTGCGGCCTCGACCGTACCCACCCTGTCTCTTGAGAAGTTCTGTTGTAATTTCTTCTGCTGTCAAAAACAAATTTGCAGGCATTCCTTCTATAATCACTGTCAGTTGAGGGCCATGTGATTCGCCCGCTGTTAAAAATCTCACACGTATACATCCTTTCACACCATTAAGTACTCATAGTTTACCATAAATAAAAAAAGTCGTGCCATCGCACGACCTGTTTAATGTCTATTAGTAGACCCATGTTGAATTGACTAAAGAATAGTCAACTAGTTCTTCGCTGTTGAACCATAATGCGATTTCTTTCTCTGCTGATTCAACGGAATCAGACCCATGAATAATGTTCTTACCGACAGTCAGCCCGAAGTCCCCGCGAATTGTGCCAGGAAGTGATTCAGAAGGATTAGTGACTCCTACTAATGTACGGCCGACCTGTACCACGTTCTCACCTTCAAGAACCATTGCAAATACAGGACCTGAAGTGATGAAATCTACAAGCTCACCGAAGAACGGTCTTTCACTATGCTCTCCGTAATGAGTTTTAGCTAAGTCTTCTGAAACAGTCATCAGTTTTGCACCGACAATTTTCAGACCTTTGTTTTCAATACGTTTTACTATTTCACCGATTAAGTTACGCCCAACGCCGTCCGGCTTAATCATTAAGAAAGTTCTTTCCATCATTATCCCTACCTTTGTTTATTATAAAGCCAAAAACAGTTTACCATTGTAAACGATTTCTTTCAATCCCTAATGTGTACGCCCCGTCATTCTCTCGAGCAGCTCCTGCATTTGATATCTTGCATCTGTACTCGGAAGCTGTTTTAAATGCTCATAGGCTTTCTGTGTAAATTGGCCGCTGATTAGCAGCGCTTCATCAATACCATTTGTCTTCACCAAAGCGATGATCCGATCATAGTAACTTGATGTCTGAGTTGGGTGAAGGCTTTCAAGCAGCTCGACTAACTGCGGCTCCTTTTTCAAGGCACACAATAACGGCAATGTAATATGTCCATTACGAATATCGCCACCGACCGGCTTGCCTAACTGGTCTTCAGTACTTGTATAATCCAGCACATCATCTATAATCTGAAAACTCATTCCCATATAGTGTCCGAATCTGCCTAAATGATAAATATCATGCTCAGATGCCCCCGTACTAATACCACCGAGTTTGCAGCTTGCCTCAAGTAATATAGCTGTTTTTCTGTTGATCCGTCTTAAATATTTTCTGAAAGTGATATCTTTGTTGAACTGGTCTTCCATTTGAGCGAATTCACCGTAACAAACTTCAAGAATAACATCTGCTAAATACTGATGATAATATTCATTGTCGATATCAGCGATTAAATTCAACGCTGCTGCAAGAAGATAGTGACCTGTCTGAACAGCAACAGGTGCATCCCACTCTTCATGAACTGCATTGACTCCTCTCCGCTTTGAGCTGTCATCAATGTAATCATCATGTACGAGGCTTGCCATATGAATAATTTCAAGAGCTGTGGCAGTTTTAATCAGTGTCTCATCATCAGCTTTCCCAAAAGTACCAGACAGTAGCACAAAATAAGGTCGGATTCTTTTACCACCAGATGTCAGAATATGTTTTCCCGCTTCGTTCAATGATGTTTGATCATCACTGATGACATCATTTAATAATGATTCAACTGATTTGATACTTTCGTTCATAATGATCATCCTTAATGTGGTTTATAGCCGATGTGCATTGCACTAACGCCGCCTGTGAATCCTTTGAACTCAATTTTAACAAAACCTGCTTCAGCAAATAATTTAGCTAGTTCGAATTTACCTGGGAAGTTAAAGGCAGATTGCTGTAACCAGCTGTATTCTTTCATCGACTTGGCAAAGATCTTACCAAACAGCGGCATGATGAATTTAAAGTAAACTTGATAGCCTTGTTTAAAGACCGGCATAGTTGGATCACTCGTCTCGAGACAGACAACCATTCCACCTGGTTTTACAACACGGTGCATTTCTTTCAGCACCTGCAAATAATCAGGAACATTTCTCAGCCCAAAACCAATGGTGACATAATCAAACTGGTTATCCGGAAAAGGAAGTTCCATTGCATTACCCTGTATCAGGCTGATATTATTGATTTGTCTTGTTTTCTCTTCAGCCACCTTCAGCATGTTAGCGCTAAAGTCGAGTCCTGTGACCTGACCTGACTTTCCGACTGCCCGTGCCAGCTGAATGGTCCAGTCTCCTGTTCCGCAGCAGATATCAAGTGCTTTAGCGCCAGACTTCACTGCCATGCGCTTCATAACTTTTTTTCGCCAGCTTTTGTGCTGATTAAAACTAATGATATCGTTCAGACGATCATAGCGGGCTGAAATATTTTCAAATACACCATGTACCAGTTCTGTTTTTTCTTCCTGTGTCTTAGGCATTTCCTGTTTATTCAATACTGCACCTACTTTTAATATTATTAAGTGATGAATGCTGAATCAATCTTTGCATATCACTATCCTGAATCGATATGAACGGCGCCACAAAGGCAGTTTCGATTTTAGCAATTAATGACTGATCTCCGCTTTCCTTAAACATCGATTTCCACATATTCTGTGCTTTTACTGCCTGAGTCAGCACTTTAAATTGACCGACGTTGAACTCTTCTGCCATGTAGCGGTAAAATAAAGCACTAAGAAGGTCAGTCGTCAGTAAGGCCGTCGCCTTATTGTCATGATCAATTAAATCAGCATATCTCATGCTGGAATCAATAGCGATGATAGCTTTTTTGACATTGCTGCTGATGTTCAGCCGCTCAACGATCGCTGCTATATAAGGATTGATTTCAGGGCACTTATATGAAGTATACCGCTGCTCAAGCATTTGATTGTCATGATTATATTGTGCAATGAAGCCCATCGTTATTCCTCCAGTCATTACTTGTATATTATAACTTAAATACGTCAGAGTTAAACCAATAAACTCAAAATAAAAAAGCCCGAAAACGGGCTTTTTTAAAAGTCACAATTATTTAACTGCGTCTTTCAAAGCTTTACCAGCTTTAAATCCTGGTACTTTGCTTGCTGGAATTTCGATTTCTTTACCAGTTTGTGGGTTACGCCCTTTACGAGCAGCACGTTCACGAACTTCAAAGTTACCGAAACCGATTAATTGAACCTTCTCACCATTAGATAATGATTTTTGAATTGATTCAAAAACAGCATCAACAGCTAAGCCTGCTTCTTTTTTAGTTAAATTAGCATTTTCAGAAACTGCATTGATTAAATCTGTTTTATTCACGTCAATTCACCTCCCCAAAGGTTATGTAATGATAATAGTTTATCATTATGTAATGACTTTAACATAACAAACGTTGCTACTGCAATGTTTATTGTCAGTTTAATTATTTTTTCACTTAATTATCGCGTGCGTTTTAAATACAGGCTCATTTTTATCGTCTACAGTATAAGGGACGCTGTATGCTGGAAGTATTGGTGAATCGTCATATAGGATATGGCGTATATCGGATCCTTTTTCCAGATTTAAATGGCTGTCGCTTATTTTTTTGCCGAGGTCAACTGTGTAATCAATGATGAAATCATTTCCGCCGTTAATATATATCGGCAGTGCTTCACCGCTATATGGACTTTTAACAGTCGGATATTTTTTTAGACCATATTTCTTGTAGTCAATCTCATAAACATTTGGTCCGATTTTATTTTTGAGCGGCAGTTCATTATTTTTTACATTCAGCCGTATCCTTAAATCTTTCAGCACCTCAGAGGTACGTAGGTCAATCAATTTAACTGTCGGATTTTTTTCGACATCCACCAGCACATATTGAAAATATCCGCCCTTCTCAAAGGAAGAACCAGGCAATTGAGATAAGTACCGTGGTGACAGCTTTTCAAAATCAATGGGGTGTTTGACATAGATGTCATAGCTTGTATCCCGTTCTTTAATCGGCAGAAGACCATCATTATCCTGCTGATATTGGTCGACTGCAGTCTGCACCATCTTCAATTGGTCGTCAGGCGCCACCTGGTTTTCAGTACGTTGTTCTTCTGGATAGAGACAACCGGATAGAAGAAAGACAGGTATGATGAGTAGTAATAGACGTTTAAGCATGGCTTGAACCACCTAACACCACAATCATCAGCAGACCACTGATAATCAGGCTTAAGTAAGCCGCAATTGTCAGTACTGTAGACAAAACTTTATTTTTGACTTTGAATCTGGCGAAATAGATAAGCGCCATAGCTGCAAGCATCAATCCGAGTGAGTAGAAAGATACCCACATTAAATCCATTCTTGATATGTTAAACATTACAGTCACCTATTCATTTGTTTTTTCACGATTCATTAAGGTCTTGACATTAGTTTCCAGTGGTTCATTGTTGAACAGTACGCCATATAACGCTTCAGTAATCGGCATCTCAACGTTATAAGTCTGTGCCATCTCAAAGGCTGCTTCAGTCGTTCTCACGCCTTCAACTACCATTCCCATTCTACTTAATGCTTCTTCAAGAGACAGACCTTTACCGAGCATATTCCCGCACTTCCAGTTTCGAGAGTGTACAGATGTACACGTGACGATTAAATCACCTATACCTGCAAGTCCTAAAAATGTCATCGGATCAGCACCCATTTTTGTTCCGAGCCTTGTAATTTCAGCAAGACCACGAGTCATCAATGCCGCTTTCGCATTATCGCCGTGACCCAGACCATCTGTAATTCCAACAGCGAGAGCTATGATATTTTTTAAAGCGCCGCCGATCTCTACACCAATCAGATCATCATTTGTATAGACCCGGAAATAATCCGACATAAATAAATCCTGAGTCATTGTTCTGATAGCTTCATTGTCTGAGGCTACTGCAACCGTGGTCGGTTGTCTGAGTGCGACTTCCTCGGCATGACTCGGCCCGCTTAACACCCCTACCCCTGTAAAAAAATCTTCATGAATTTCTTCTTCGATCATCTGTGAGATTCGTTTAAAAGTCTGTGGTTCAATTCCTTTGGAGACATGTACAATGACTTTTTTACTATCCGCTTCTCTATTGATTTTCTGACATACTTCGCGAATACCTTTAGTCGGAACAGCCATGATCAAATAATCACTGAAAGAGAGTGCCTTTTTTAAGTCTGAAGTGGCCTGCATATTCTCATTCAAAGTAATGCCGGGAAGGTATTTTTGATTTGTCTTTGAATGATTAAGCTCATCGACAGTCTGCTGTGTTTTTCCCCACATCATTACATCATGTCCATTATCTAACAGAACATTAGCAAGCGCTGTACCCCAGCTGCCTGTTCCTAGTACTGTTATTGTCGTCATAAAAATTTCCTCCTAATTACGCTTTCTTGCAATTAAATGAATAGGTGTTCCCTCAAAACCAAATGCATCACGTATTCTATTCTCGAGAAATCGCTGATACGAGAAGTGCATCATTTCTACATCATTGACAAAAACAACAAATGTCGGTGGTTCAATCGCCACCTGTGTGCTGTAGAAAATGTTCAGACGGCTGCCGTTATCGGTCGGCGTAGGATTCATTGCTACTGCATCTGTAATGACTTCATTGAGTGTACTGCTTTGCACACGTTTTTTATGGTTTTCACTTGCCATATTGATCAGCGGGAATAATGTAGTCAGACGTTTTTTCTGCAATGCAGAAACGAAAGCAATCGGAGCATAGTCTAGAAACTGGAAGTGCGCACGAATATTGTCTTCAAACTTTTTCATCGTTTTAGAGTCTTTGTCAACTGTATCCCACTTGTTGACTACAATAACAATTGCTTTTCCTGCCTCGTGAGCGTACCCGGCAATTTTCTTGTCCTGCTCAATAATTCCTTCTTCAGCATCTATTACGACCAATACAACATTAGAACGTTCTATCGCGCGAAGCGCACGAAGTACGGAATAACGTTCTGTAGATTCGTAGACTTTCCCCTTTTTACGCATGCCCGCTGTATCAATCATGACATACTCCTGATCCTGGATTGTATACACTGTATCTATTGCGTCTCTTGTCGTGCCCGCAACCGGCGATACAATGACCCGTTCTTCTCCGAGAATGCTGTTAATCATGCTGGATTTGCCAACATTAGGACGACCAATCAAGCTGAATTTAATGATATTGTCATCATAATCTTCTTCATTGTCTTCAGGAAAGTGTTTGCTTGCTTCATCCAGCATATCACCGAGACCCAGACCATGAGAACCAGAGATAGGAAACGGTTCGCCGAAACCTAATGAATAGAATTCATAAATATCACTTCTCATTTCAGGGTTATCTACTTTGTTTACAGCTAGTACGACAGGTTTATTTGATTTATAAAGAAGCTGGGCAACGAATTCATCATCACGGGTCACACCATCTCGTGCATTGACCATAAAGATAATGACGTCAGCTTCATCGATAGCGATTTCAGCCTGAGCACGAATCTGTTCCTGGAATGGTTCATCTCCAAGTTCAATACCGCCTGTATCTATAATGTTGAATTCATGTGTCAGCCAATCGCCACTGGAATAAATACGGTCACGTGTCACGCCTGGTGTATCTTCGACGATAGAAACACGTTCACCGATAATACGGTTAAATATAGTTGATTTACCGACATTAGGACGGCCGACGATAGCTATAGTTGGTTTAGTCAATTTGTTCTTCCTCTCAATTAATATCCAATCTATTTTATCATATGTTGAATTGTTATCATAATTAAAAAAAAGTAACGCCGAAACGTTACTTCTTTAGTCTTAACAGATTATAATTTTAAATTTTTGAACTTATCACCGAAGACATCACCAAGCGTCGGCGCATCATCATTTTGCTGAGATGAATTCAAGTATGAAGTATCAAAGTCTTCTGACTGCTCTTCAGTCGCTTTGATGGATAGACCGATACGTTCATCTTCTTTATTGATATCAAGAATTTTTACGCGGACGGTCTGTCCTGCTTCAAGTACATCAGCAGGATTAGCAATATGTTCATGGCTGATCTGGGATATATGGACTAACCCTTGAAGTCCTTTAGCAATCTCAACAAATGCACCGAAAGCAGCGAGTCTCATCACTTTACCTTCGACGATGTCGCCTACTTTGAACTGCTCATCGATTGTTTCAAATGGTCCAGGCAATGCATCTTTGATCGACAGTGAAATACGTTCTGAGTCTTCGTCGACGTTCAGAATTTTCACTTTAACGTCCTGCCCGATTTCCAGTGCATCTTCCACTTTTTCAAGACGGTCATGAGTAATCTGAGAAATATGAACTAAACCATCCACATTGCCGATATTGACGAATGCACCAAAATTAGTAATACGTGCAACTTTTCCGTCAACGATAGAACCTGCTTCAAGCGATTTGAGGGATTCAGCACGTTTGGCTTTATTTTCTTCTTCTTCAATCGCTTTATGGTTTAAAATCACACGATTCTTTTCCTGATCCAGCTCTTCAATCTTAAGCGTCAGCTGACGTCCTTGATAATCAGAAAAATCTTCAATGTATTCAGTTGAAATCAATGAAGCAGGAATGAACCCTCGCAGACCAACGTCTACGACTAGTCCGCCTTTTACTACTTCTTTCACTTCAGCTTCAAGTGTTTCATTGTTTTCAAATTTTTCACGTAATGAATCAAATGATTGAACTTCGTCTAATTTACGTTTGGATAAAATGTAATGTCCATCCTCTTCTTTATCTTCTATTTTAGTGACAAATGCTTCAATTTCATCACCAACTGATACTGCCTCTTCAGCTTTTTCAATATGAAGACTCGTTAACTGGCTGATAGGAATGATACCGTCATATTTTGCACCTTCGATTTGCACAACAACGTGCTTATCCTCGATTTTTTGAACAGTACCAGTTACTTTATCGCCTTCGTTAATTTCAGTTATCATGTTTTCGTTAAATTCTTCAGTCATCGTCTCGTCCTCCTAATAATAAAACTTCCATATTAAACTTCTTATAATATGGAATAAAAGTCAAGAAATACGCCTTTACTATAGACGTTCCTCTGCGAGTGATAATATTTTATCGGTCACATGTTCAATCGATAGACCAGTTGTATCAATAGAGACTGCATCCTCTGCTTTAGTAAGCGGTGAGATATCACGTGTCATATCGAGATGATCGCGCTCTGAAATGTCGGCAATCAGCTGATCATAGGAACTGGCAATACCTCTTGATTCATTATCCAGAAGACGTCTATTCGCCCGTTCCTCAACAGAAGCAATCATATAAACTTTAAGCTCAGCATCAGGAATCACTGTTGTTCCGATATCACGACCATCCATGACCACACCTTTATCTCGAGTCATCATCTGCTGCAACTCTACGAGAAATGCTCTTACTTCAGGCTGACTTGCAACAAAAGAGACATTTTCAGTTATATCGTTCTCGCGAATTCTATCAGTGATATCCTCATCATTTAACAGCACACGTTGGCCTTTTTCATTAATTAACTTGATCTCCAGCTGATTCACCAGCTCATTAAAGGGAATTTCTTTGTTGTTCAAATGTGCAAATGTAATTGCCCGGTACATGGCACCAGTATCAACATAAATCATATTGAGTGCAGCCGCCACTCGTTTGGCTATCGTACTTTTTCCAGCAGCTGCCGGTCCATCTATCGCAATGTTAATCTTGTCCATAACGTTACCTACCTTGTTGTTTAATCTTATTTATTTTATCATAGAAACAAAAGCTTTGTAATCAGGAGGAAGCCATGAAAAAAATATTAGTGCTCCATACCGGAGGCACCATCAGTATGTCAGAAAACAAAGAAGGATATGTCACAACGAATACTGAAAATCCAGTGTCAGATATAGCAACAGTTCACCACCTTGCAGATATAACAGAAGTGAATCCGTTTCAGATCCCCTCACCTCATATGACACTTCATCATATGAACCTGCTCAGAAAAACAATTATTTCACATATCAACGAAGAGAACTTTGATGGTGTAGTTATTACTCATGGTACTGATACTCTTGAAGAAACGGCCTATTTTCTTGATCTAACACTCAATGTCTCTATTCCGGTCATATTAACCGGTGCGATGCGTTCGTCTAACGAAATTGGCGCAGACGGGCTCTATAACTACATTGCAGCTATACGGACCGCCTGTGATAATTATGCCAAAGGAAAAGGTGTTCTTGTCGTTTTTAACGATGAAATTCATAGCGCAAAAAACGTGACGAAAACACATACATCAAATACAAGTACTTTTCAAAGTCCAAACTATGGACCGCTCGGAATTATCACTAAGAATAATATATATTTTCACCATTTACCTGTAATTAACCAGCCGTTAGTAAAAGTTGATGAATCAGTCAAAGTCGGCCTGATTAAAGCACACTCAGACTTAGATGCGTCCCTGCTTAATTTCTTTAATGAAGCACAGTATAACGGAGTCATTATAGAAGCGTTAGGACAAGGAAATCTTCCTCCTAGCGCCATGGAAGGATTAGAACTGCTGCTTGATAATCACATTCCTGTCGTTCTTGTTTCACGCTGCTTTAATGGTATAGTCAGCAATAACTACCAGTATGAAGGCGGTGGTTATGAGCTTCACCAAAAAGGTGTTATCTTCTCCAATGGTCTGAATGGTCAGAAAGCCAGACTGAAGCTTATCGTCGCTCTGAGTAATGGCCTGTATGGTGAAAGATTAAAAGAATATTTCAGCAAGTAACCTGCTAAATGGGGACAGTATGCGCTATTGACTGCATGCTGTCCCCTTATCGTGTCCCAATTGACCATCTCTCAATAAGACGGGTCAACTAAAATCTTAAAATCTACTGATTCTTTCTCTGTATAATCGTCTCCGCTATCATGCCACCATGAAACTTCCCATTTTCTATAAAGATTGTGTTGGCATCATTGCCTGCTGCTATGACACCTGCGATAAATAAATTTGGTACATTGGTCTCCATCGTTTCTCTATCATAGTATGGAGCCGTGCCATAATCGTTCGTGATGAGCTTAATACCTGCTGATTCAAGAAAAGAGTAGTCCGGGTGGTAGCCGATCATTGCAAATACATGATCATTGTTAAGTTTCATCGTTTCTCCATCTACAGAGAAGACGACATAATCTTCAGCTATCTGCTCTATCGCTGCGTTAAAATGCATATCGATTTTTTCATTTCTGACTAGTGAATCAAACACCGGAAGAATCCACGGTTTAATACTCGTTGAATACTCGGATCCGCGGTAGATGACAGTTACCTCAGCTCCGGCCTTTTCAAGTTCTATCGCCGCATCTACAGCTGAATTTTTACCCCCTATTATCAGTACTTTCTTATTAAAATAAGGATGAGCTTCTTTAAAGTAGTGGTGAACTTTTGGAAGGTCTGAACCTGTCACTTCAAGTACATTTGGCTGACCATAGTAACCAGTCGCTATAGTCAGATATTTACACTGATAAGTTGTTTTATTCGTTTCGAGTTTAAACCCTTCAGAGTCTGATGTCACTGAAAGTACTGTTTCATCTGTATTAATAGTCAAGTCATAAAATTTAACTACTGAGCGATAATAGACTAACGCTTGATTCCTTCTCGGCTTATGTTCTTCAACTATAAACGGGACATCACCGATTCCCAGTTTCTCGCTTGAAGAGAAAAATGTTTGATGCGTCGGATAATTATATATCGCCTGGACGACATTTCCTTTTTCAATAATCAACGTCTCAATGCCTTGTTTCTTCTGCTCAATCGCAGCAGATAAACCACAGGGACCAGCGCCGATGATAATGCTTTCAATATATGTCAATGTCTACACCTTCCTAAAAAAAAGAAGCTCAAAGCGAGCCCCTTAGTCTTGTTGAATATCTAGAATTTTAAATCCATGATTCGTCAAATATTTTGTAAATTTCTTAAGGTCTTTGTCTGATTCAACTTTAATGATCATACGACGATGCATTTTATCTGTCTCATCAAATGTTACAAATGAAATAGCATTTAGTTTGAATTTCTGCATCGCCTGTGCGAGCCGTTTAATTCGACCTTCTGCATCGATAGATGTAATCGCAATACGGACCCCTTTACGATTCATACCGAATGCGCTCTTGAACTGCTCCATTACATCAAATCGTGTCACCACACCAAGAAATTCATTTCGATTATTGATAATGCTCAAAATAGGGAAATCCTGAAGAGATAAGAACGATTCTTCAAATAACGAGTCATCTTTCACACTATACTTATCAATTGCCAGAATATCTTTTATCTTCGTATTATCAAGAAAATCTTCTCTTTCTTTTCTTTCTTTCATGAAGAAAAAGTGTCTGAAAATATCAAACTGTGTCGCTGTCCCGTAATAACTTCCTGTGCCGACTACCGGCATTCCGTCAATTCCATAGTGCTCAAGTTTGTCGAGTACTGATTTCACTGAATCGTCCGGACTTGCTACGTAACATTTTCCTTTTGGTATCATTATTGTCTTTAAATACATGGATATCCCCCTTGTTTAAAACACATAAAAATTACTTAGGTATCACTAATGTTTGACCTGCGCCAATTTCATTTCCCGTAATACCATTAGCTCTTCTAATTTTTTCAACATTTTCTGCTGATCCATTGCCGTAATACTTAATAGCAATACGGTATAAGTTTTCATTAGAGCCTACTACGTGTGTGGTACCAACAGTGTTATTACTGTCTTTTTCAGTAGAAGGTTCTTCTGATGTTGGTGCTTCTGTTGCTGCACTTTCAGTTGAAGGTACTTCAGTCGTTGTATCTTCAGAAGTACTTTCTTCAGTTGATGCAGCAGTCTTTTCTTCTGTTGTTTTTTCTTCAGTTGATTTCTTCTCAGTGGTCGCCGCATCATTTTTATCGTCCGCTGATTTTTTATTTTCTTCAGTTGATTTATCTTTGCTGTCAGTCACTGCCACATTGTTATCTTTGTCAGGACCATTAATCTGATTGTTAATATACATCCCTACCAGCAAGATGATAGGAATCAAAATTAATAAAGCAGCAAGTAACGGGATCCATTTATTGCTTGTCTTGTGATCTTCATAGTAGTCATCATCATGTTCATCTGAATCTACTTCTTCAGCCTCGGCATCATGTGCTGACGCTGCAGCAACAGTACCTGCTGCTGCTCCACCGGCAACATACGTCGTACGGCTGACATGTTCACTGTCATCTTCATCGTTCTTACGTGTAGCGTTTCCTACTGCTGAACTGCCTACACCTGAAGCAATGATAGATCGTTTGCGACGCTTTTCACTACCAGTCTCTTCTTCAGTTTCATCGTTATGATCTTCCGAACGACGACGTCTTTCAGCAGAGCGATTTCTTCTTGAAACACCTCGAGGTGGAAACTCCTGCGATTCATTTGTTTCTACATTCTCACTGTTTACGGTATCATCTGATACTGGTACTTCTGTTACTTCTTCCTGTCTTTCAACCGGCTGCTTACTTTTTTCAAATTCATCTCTAAAATCATCTTTTGACATAAATTCACCTGCTTATAAATTATTCAAATATATTATTTATTATAGACAATGAAACGCTTATTAGTAAAGCACTAGTCAAACTTAAATAAAGAATTAATGTATTCTTCGAAAAGAACGGAACGTTTTTCCTTCACGATAGTTTTAAACTCAAAGTCATGCGTGCCTTGACAGACTTCACAATGCTCACACGTTCCCTCGTAGTCATAAAG
The DNA here is from genome assembly GCF_004359545.1 of Macrococcus lamae. Classification (GTDB taxonomy): domain Bacteria; phylum Bacillota; class Bacilli; order Staphylococcales; family Staphylococcaceae; genus Macrococcus; species Macrococcus lamae. Next base: position 176,383 of record NZ_SCWB01000001.1, on the reverse strand, counting down.
CTGACTGCTTAGACAGTGTTTAGCGGTCCCGTAATTTATCATAGCCTTCACAGCATTATATTTTGCTGCTGTTTCATCATTTAACAACTGTCTCAATACACTCACAGAAAATCTTCTGAGTAGAATATGGATGAATTCCTTCTTTTCATCAGGCAGCTGAACACCTTCCTTGTAGAATTTAAGGTCTTCTTCTGTCAATCGATCTTCTTCAAGAAATTTAAAAGCGATGTTTAAATCTTCCGGATGATAGAGCAGTATGGCCTGTGACTGCTCTCCGTCTCGCCCTGCTCGTCCTATCTCTTGTACATATTGAAAAATTGATTTTGGAACGTGATAATGGATAATCGTCCGAATGTTCTTCTTGTTGATTCCCATACCGAACGCACTCGTCGCGCAGACAAACTGGATCGTATCATTTTGAAATGACAGTTGCACACTCATCCTCTCTTCGTAACTCATATCTGCATGATATGTCATTCCTTTAAAGCCGGAACTGAGCAGCTGCTGCTGAACATCATCACACATCTTCTTAGAAGAAAAATAAATAATCGCAGGTCCTGATGCTGGCAGAAGTTGCATCAATTTTTCCACTTTATGTGAAGTATGTACTGGCATCACTTTCAAAAAAATATTATCTCTGGCTGTTCGATGATCGATAACAGTCAATCTGCGATTAAGAAGATGCTGAATATCATGAATCGTCTTATCATTGGCAGTAGCTGTCAAAGCAATCACCTGAGCTTCAGAATAATAATCCAGCAGCTCATTAAGCAGCAAGTAGTGCGGCCTGAAATCATATCCCCATTCTGATATACAGTGTGCCTCATCGATGACGATATGAGTGAACTGCATATTAGAAATAATAGAACGTGCTCTGTCTGTAGCAAGCCATTCCGGTGAACAAAAGATAAAGTGATACCGGTTGAGCTGTCTTAAAATCATGCGCTTTTCACGTATATCAAGATGACTATGAATACACACCGCTTTAATTTTCAGTCGTTTAAGTTCAGCCACCTGGTCTTCCATAAGAGAAACAAGCGGAGTAATGACTAAAGCACGCCCGTTCACATTGAGAACAGGCAGCTGATAACATAATGACTTTCCTGCGCCGGTTGACAGCAGCGCTAATATGTCACACCCTCTGTTCGCAAGCTCTATAATCTCCTTCTGACCAGACCTCAAACCTTCAAATCCAAATACATCACTAAGTATTTGCTCCTGCTTCATCATACGCCTCCTTTATGACAAGACATAAAGCCAGTTTAATCTTGAAATAACTATCGATGCTGGAATTCTCATAATAAGGCTTTAGTTTCTCGAACTTATGTAGTCTATACAGCTGTCTTATTTCTACTACTTCCGATTCGCTGATAAACTGCTTCCAGTCAAATGCATAATCTTTGATCATCATCTCAATTAAATGATCTTCTATTGTATGTTGTTTAACGTGACGGATAGCAGCCATCCGCTCAACAGTATATCGCTGCTCAAGGAGAGTAGATGTCTTTTCACTTGCACTATGAAGCGGTATTCTAATATACAATCCGGATAGTTTCGGGTGCTGTCTGATCATCGCTGTGATAACATTGTATTCTTTAAGGAGCGCTAAATCGATTTCATCTTCTGTAATTCCACACTCTATCAAGATATCACTTTTACTGAAATGCTGACCTGAACCGTCCGGCAGCAGTAAATAACTATAACAAGTTCCGAGACATTTCTCCACTGATTGATAAAGATTAACCAGGTCATTCCTGAATATTTCAGGATTGTCTTTATAAAGTATGAAACACTGTCTTACTTGCTGCTGAACAAACAGATGATTCGTCACTGGATAAAAACTTGGAAGCTGAAGAGTTTTAGCTGATAAGCTTTGAGTAAGCAGTCTTAAACTCTGGAATGTCAGTTGTGATGAATCATAGAAATAAGGATAGAACTGATGATCCCTTATAACTATATGTGATTCGTCGTCAGACTTTAGTCCATGAGGAAAACAATTATAAAAAGGCAGCAGTCCTTGCATTAAAGCATCAAAATAAGTCTGATGGGATTTGTAGCCTGTTAAAATATTAGTAAAGCTTTTATCGGTTTTTGATTGAAATTTCTTCATTTTTGCAAGTGTTAATATAGAATTCATTTACTCCTCCAAATAATATAAGTTGAAAAATAAGAAATGAATCTCTAAAATAAGTATGTACTGATAGTGTAGCACTTTTAAGTAAGGAGGCGAATAGTTTGGCAGGTAAATATACGATTGTCGATATGGATACATGTATCGCATGTGGTGCTTGTGGTGCCGCTGCGCCCGATATATACGACTACGATGACGAAGGTATTGCGTTTGTCATTCTCGATGACAACAAAGGAATTCAGGAAGTACCAGAAGAGCTTGAAGAAGATATGATTGATGCATTTGAAGGGTGTCCAACAGATTCTATCAAAGTAGCAGACGAGTCCTTTGATGGAGATGCACTTAAATTTGAATAACTCATTATAAAAACGGCTGGAATTTAAAATTCCAGCCGTTTTAGTCTTATTAAGCTTTCTGTACAGTGATTGACCACGATGCATCGTCCAGCTGTTCGTAATTCGTCACCGGATAATTGTTATCCGCTGCCCAGTTCGGAATTGCTTCTGTCGCCTGAGTGCAGTCAAAATCTATTTTAAGTTCTTCGCCTGGTGCAAGTGTCTCCATTTTTTTCTGTGCTTCAATTAAAGGAAACGGACAGACCATCCCAACAGTTCCTAACTCATGTACCATAATTAATCCTCCTGAATTTTAAGCAGTCTGTGTCACTGCTGATGTTTTTGCAGATTTTTTATATTGCTGCATTGGTCTGACAAATACAAAATAACTCATAAACCAAGATCCAAATATCATAAACACAAGTGAAATCCATCCCTGCCACGACATGGTAGCTGTTGCTACCAGCCCATTACCTATAGAACAGCCGCCTGCAAGCGATGCACCAAAGCCCATAAACAATCCACCGATGACGCTATTTTTGATAGTTTTAATATCCGGCAGTCGCCATTTGAACTCCCGTGATCCCTTGGCTGCCATATATGAGCCGACAAAAATTCCAAGTACCAGGAAGACACCCCAGTCAAGTATTGCAGTATCACCTGTTGTAATAAACTGAACTAATTTTGCTGAAGGTGTGGTGATGCCAAGTCCACCTTCTCTACCTGTAGAAATACTCATCGGCCAGGCAAGCAGTGCAATCAGACCGATAATTATCGCTGCAGCAAATGTGTGATATCTTTTTTCGAATAAGTAATGTTTGATACCGGTAAAACGCTGCTTCAGTTGGGGGACTGCCATCATTTTCTTTTTACTTAATGTTCTATTCACCAAGAACAAAGTGACTGCTGACAGAACAACTACAAAAACCCAGAAGGGAATACCGGTCGTTTCAGTCATGCTAGAATTCGCTAGAGTTTTACTGTTAATACTCTCGCTGATGGGTTTCAGAAAACCGAATTTTGTTGCCGAAGCACCAAGAGCATACATGAACAGCGCAATCCAGCTGCCAATTAAACCCTCTCCTGCGCGGTACCAAGTACCTGTCGCACAACCTCCTGCAAGAATAATTCCAATTCCGAAAATAAATGAACCGATTATCGTTCCTACAATTGGAAAGGGTTCATATGTTATTTTAAACACTCCGGTCACAGATAATATTAAAAGCCCTATACTCTGAATAGTGATTGCTATTAATAATGCATAGAACATTTTATTGTTTTTTTGTACGTACATATCTCTGAAGCCGCCCGTCAGACAGAACCGAGTCCGCTGCATCACGAACCCGAGCATACTTCCTACGATTAAACCACTGATAATCATCCAGACCAATTTTATAACCTCCTACAATTCCGATGGACTTAATAAGATATATAATAAACAATTAATCAGTAGAATGCAAGATTAAATTTCCATATAAAAAGAACCGACATCAGCCGGTCCTTATGTCATGTTATTGAATTGATTAATTTTATAGATTATTTAGAAACGGTTCTTTAAGATTGGCAGTAACGGTTTGCTGAGCAGCATAAAAATTAGTGACAAAAGCAGTCCTTTAATGATATTGAACGGAATAATGCCTGCTGATACAATCACCTTTAAGTTTGCAGCGATATCTTCTAAATTCATGATCATCCCGTACAATGGCAGAAGTACAAAGTAATTCAGTATACTCATCACTACGGCCATCGCGAGTGTCGCAGCTATAAATGCTGGCACAAGACGGTGTTTGAGCTGTCTGCCGGCAATCAGATAAACCGTGATAATGAACGAAGTCCCTGCTAAGAAATTTGCTGCTGGTCCGACGGGATCACCTGGGGTCATCAGAAAGTTAAGAAGATTTTTGATACCTTCGACTAGGATGGCACCGACCGGTCCTACAGTAAATAAAGCGAGGAGCGCTGGAATATCGCTGAAGTCAATCGTTAAATAAGGTGGTAAAAAAGGAAGCGGGAACTTGATAAACATCAGTACAAAACTAATTGCACTTAATAGACTGATTAAAATCAGCCGTTTTGTTCTATGAATATTTGCCATGATAATCTCCTTACATTCATCCGAGAATGAGGAGGTTGCAGCACAAATAAACATGACCATATTCATGTGTTCCCTCCATCTTCTCCCATCCAGACTTTACTGTCGGCTCTGGAATTTCACCAGATCAGCCATCATCAAATTACAATGACAGGTCGCGGGCTTTAACCGCCGGTACGGAATTTCACCGTCCCCGAAGATGAATATTAAATTTTTGGACCGAAGTCCATTTATTATCATATCAAAACAAGAATAAAAATCAATGTTTTGGTATTGTGATAATGAATTTCGTTCCTTGACCCGCCTGGCTTTCAACTCGTATATGACCGGCATGTGACTGAACAATAGCCTGGACAATAAATAAGCCGAGCCCTGTGCCGTGGTTTCCTCTCGTTCTTGCCGCTTCCACTTTGTAAAATCTGTCAAATATATGCGGAAGGTGTTCCGCTGCTATTCCGACTCCTGTATCTTGAATAGTCAGTTCAAGAATTTCTTGATGGACCGATGCTTTGAGCGTAATGGCGTCCCCTTCATGCGTATACCTGATGGCATTATCTATTAGATTGGTCAGTACTTGAATCATCTTGTCATAGTCAAGCATCCAGTTTAAATGATGAGATACTCCATATTTAAGTTCAATTTTGTTATCAATTAGCCGTTGATTGAAGTTTGCCGCTACTTTACTGAAAAGGGTTTCGATATTGACTTCTTCAATCATCAGTTCATTAGTTCCTGCGTCATAGCGGGCCACGTTCAACAGTTCATTGACCATTCGGTTTAACCTTTTACTTTCGTCAAGAATAATATAGAGGAATTCATCACGTTCTTCCTTTGTGTTCCCAATACCATCAAGCAGTGCTTCAGTATAGCCCTGCAGCATCTGTATCGGTGTTCTTAGTTCATGGGACACATTAGCGATAAATCTTTTCTTCATTTCATCATTCTGATATTCTTCTGTCATATCTCTAATAAGAGCAACGGCCCCAACTTTCTGATTGGTTTTCACAGGAGAGATGATGATGACGAAAAAATGCTTATCCTGTACCGCAGTATAACTTTCAGTCTGTACTAAAGTCGTCACTCGTTTAAACTTTTCCTTTAACCGCTGTTTTTCCTCGTCACTGATAAGTGCCAGAAATTTTTCAGCCATCGGATTGATCAGCTGTGTTTCAATATCAAGCTCATAGCTCAGTACTCCGTCAGCCATAGCATCAATGAGTTTATCTCTGACATTTCGCTCTGCTTCAATGGAATTGATATTTTGTCGAATATCATGCTCCATCTTATTAAATGCGACTGTCAGTTCACCGATTTCATCCCGTGAATGCGTGATTAGTTTTCCAGTCTGTTCTCCTCTTGCAACTTTAAATGCTGAATCTTTTAGAAGTAACAGCGGTTTAGTAATTCTCGTCGACAGAAAGAAAGCAAAAATAGTCGTCAATAAAATGAGGAGCAGTGTTACCCCTAAAATAATAAGACAAATAAACTGTATTGTATCAGTGATTGAATTGATGTCCTGATATAAAATAATGGCACCATTCGTGTCGAATGCCTGAGATGGAAATCCGAGAAGTATATATCTGTGCAGATCTTCCTGATAATGGACAGTGATCGTTTTAGTCACATGTTTTTCTTTATCGAAAACTGCCTGGTAATCTTTATTTGTTTTTACTTCATCAATCATGACCTGTTTTAACGGATTATCATATGATTTTTTCAGATCATCTTCGCTTTTTAAAATGATCAGACCAGCAGGATTCTCCATCAGTTCCTTAGCATAATCAAGTGAATCCTGTTGATTATGATGGCTCATAAGAACTTCTTCAATTTTTGTCGCATTCTGATATAGATTATTACCGGTTTCAGCAATAAAGTAAGCATTAAAAAAGCTGACAAGTGCCACGGACAATATAATTAAAACTGTAGTCACTATCAAAATGATAGTTAACCACAGTTTTATGACCACACTATTTAAATGATTCATTGTTCTTTAACCTCGAATTTATAACCGACTCCCCATACAGTGTGAATCATCTCAGCGGTTTTCGGAGACACTTTGTTCAGTTTTTCCCGCAGTCGTTTGACATGAGTATCCACTGTGCGAAGATCACCATAAAACTCATAATGCCATACTTCTTTCAATAGTTGCTCACGATCAAATACTTTATCCGGTGATTTTGCCAGGAAAAGCAGCAGTTCATATTCCTTAGGGGTCAAGTTAACTTCCTTATTCTCCGCGCTCACGCGGTGAGCATCATTATCGATGACCAGTGTATCAAAGACAATCAGATCCTTTGCATGATTATCGTGCTGAAAAAACAGCGAACTTTGGGAACGTCTCAATATCGCTTTAACACGAAGCACAACTTCGCGCGGTGAAAATGGTTTAACGATATAATCGTCTGCACCAATTTCAAACCCTTCTACTCTATTGTTTTCCTCACCTTTAGCTGTCAGCATGATAACGGGCGTTGACTTCTCTTCTCGAATCTTTCTGCAGACTGTCAGGCCATCCATACCAGGCAGCATGATATCGAGCAAAATACAGTGGAAATTACTTTCCAGTGCCAGCTGGAGTGCTTGTTCTCCGTCTGCTGCTTCTACTGTTTCAAATCCTTCACGTTCAAGATACATCTTAGCAAGTTTTCTTATTCTATCTTCATCGTCAACTATTAGAATTCTTTCTTTCATATGACACATCCTTTTCTAAGCGTATGAATGTAATCCGGCAATAATCAAGTTAACAGCTATTACGTTGAATAAGATGATACCCATACCGACTACGGCAAGCCATGCAGATTTTTTACCTTCCCAGCCTCGTCCAAGTCTTAAGTGAAGGAAGATAGCATAAAACAGAAACGTGATCAGTGCCCATACTTCTTTAGGGTCCCATCCCCAGAATCTGCTCCAGGCAATCTGAGCCCATATACTTGCAAATAGTATACCTCCAAGTGCAAATAAAGGAAAACCAATGATAACTGACCGGTAGCCGATTTCATCCATCAGTGGAAGCGATACTTTGTTCGTCAGCGGCTTAACCATTGAAAAAATTGTTCTTCTTGAGATGAGTCGGATCAGTCCGTAAAGGATAGAACCGATAATAACAGACCATAGCACTGTCGTTAACTTCTGCGCATTCAGTACTGGTGGCACTTCGATGCCAGTTGTAAAATGATCGGATGGTTCCCATTGATTGTTTCCTTTTGGATCAACCGGCAGAGATCCTTCAAATGTAATCAAGGCAGGTAAATGATAAGTTGCGACTGCGTCATTTCCGTTTTTATCTGTATAGAAGAAATTGTCCTCATAATGGACGATACCTTTCATGACGACTGTCGTCAATATAAATGCAATGACAAGTACAATAAAATACATGACGACTTCCAGCCAGAAGGCATCCTTTGATTTTTTAGTGCTGTCTACAAAACGCAGCAGATAAATGAGACCCGCTACAGAACTCACAGACAGAATACCGTAAGATAGTGTCACAGTTATAACGTGGATGGCCAGCCAGTTACTCTGCAGTGCAGGAATTAACGGCGATACATCACGTGAGAACATACTTGCATAGACGATGACAAGCATCGCAATCGGCAATGAAAATAAAGCAAGAATCGGTGTATGATAGATGGCATTGATAACCAGGAATCCTCCGACCATCATAATGCCGAACATCGTCAAAAATTCATACATATTGCTGACTGGTGCATGTCCTGCCGCCATCCACCTTGTTATAAAGTAAACAAGCTGCATAATAAAGCCGATTGTAGTCAAAATAACTGCAATCCGCTCACTCCCTTTACGCTTTGCTTTGATGCTGGCAGAAAAGGGGATAATCGCTATTAAATAGAGAATAAAAGCAGCGTATAATGCCGTACTGCTTATATTCAGTAATGTATCATGATTCATGATTGAGCCTCCGATTCATCATTTTTATCCTTAACTTCAGGTAAATGATAAGTGTCTAACATACTGTTGATTTCTTTTTTAAGACCAAAATAATTTTTATTTGTATGTGCTGCAAGTTTCATCCCATCCTCTTGATTGATCCAGATTCTTCTATGGTTGATATAAGAACCGATGAACAATCCGAACAGGAAGATGGAAAAACCGATAAATAAAATCGGTAAAGTTAAATCTTTTTTTACAGTCAGGAATGTCAGTACATGGTTCGTCGCGCCAACAAACTTAATGGAATAATTATTTCCTTCTGTAATGTCCTGTGATGATCTGATTTTAAGAAGACTATATTCAGCCTTTTTGTCATCTTCCGCAACTTCAAAGACAAAAGCAGGATTAACTGTATTAGGTGACTTAGTTGCCAGTGTTCCATTTGCTTCGACTTTATCAAAATCAGGTGCATAGTTTCTTAAGTTTACCTTCAAATTTTTAGCGATGGTATAGCTTGTATCCGGTTGATCAAGATTAACAGTGAACTGTTTTCCTGTTTCTTTTCCTGTAGCGTTATCCACTACTTTAAAGATCATTTCTTTCAGCTGACTTTGATCGAAGCTATTCTGATAAAGCTCGAAATGATCAAATTTAAAGGGATGGTTAACACGAATGCTGCCTTTATCTATTTCTGACAGTTTAGGCTCTGCCCCGGGTATTTTATCATTATTGTTTTTATATAACGTCAATTTAGTTTCATAATTTTTGGCGATCATATTTTGCGCTGCATCTGCTTTTTTTGACTCTGTATTCGAATGAGCTGTTTGATCATACTGCTCAAAAATGAACTTATCATGTCTGATATAATACTGTTTCTCTGTACCAGGAACACTTTTAGTATCCCCTTCCTTCAATGCAATAGACCCGTCGTAGTAAAAGGCCGGTATAAATCTAAGCATACTACCTGCCAGCAGAATAATCAGTCCGGCATGGTTAATATAAGGGCCATAGCGGCTGATCCGTCCTTTTTCTGCCAATAGTGAATTGCCCTCGATTTTTACTTTGTAACGTTTTTTTTCGAGTTCTACCTTTACGTCTTCTAAAGGCAGTGTATGTGAATCTGTTAACGTCAATCGCTGTCTTTTAAGAAATGTCGGATGTTTCTTCACCGTCTGGTTACGCAGCGATTTAAACAGAGGAACACCTCTATCAATACTCGCTGCAATGATTGAGAATGCAACAAGCGCAAGTAAAATGAGGAACCACCATGATGTATAGAGGTTATCAAATCCGAGTTTATAATACAAATATCCGATTGAACCATATTTCTCCTGGTAGAACGTTTCCGGGTCAACATTAGCCGGAATAAAATATCGCTGCGGCAGCAATGACCCCATCGCAGCACCGATAACAGTCAGTACGAGTAAAGTCACTCCAGTTTTCACTGAGCTGAAGAAAATCCAGATTTTATCGATCAGTGTTTTGTTTCTTGTCTTGCTTCGTACTGCAGAACCATCATAGCGCATAACGTCTGTTGTTTTTTTCTTATCATAATCATCATTGATTAGCCGTCCACAGTTCTGACACAGCTGTGTTCCGGGAGGATTGACGTGACCGCATGTGCAGATTAGTTGTTTTTCATCCATTAATAGACCCTCACTTACGGTGTAATACTCTTCATATAATTTTCAATAGTGCTGGTGCTCATTTCACCTTCATGAACAGCCGTAATTTTGCCGGTTTTATCGATAACAACAGTCGTCGGCAGCGGATCTACACCGAATGCATCAGAGACTTCATTGTTATTATCAAAAGCTACAGGTATATGAACTTCTTTATCCAGCCCTCTGAAGAACTGATCAACCTGCTGAGGCGTATTTTTAATATGAATGGCCAGCACTTCAACACCTTTATCCTTGTATTGATCATAATTATTACTCAAGGCAGGCATCTCCTTACGGCATGGTTCACACCATGTTCCCCAGAAGTTAAGGATAAGTCCTTTTCCTTTATAATCACTTAATCTGACCGTTTTACCGTCAGTCGTCTTCAACTGAAATTCAGGTGCCTGGTCTCCTACTTTTGCCACATTATCATGATTTTTAGTGAGTGTGACATAGATGATAAATCCAATCGCCGCAACGATCAGCAGCATCACAATAATCTGTGTGATGCTTTTAGCTTGTTTTGACATAATATACTCCTTACTCAGACATATTTAAGTCCATTATAGCACTCAACCTTTTAGAATGAGTGGCAACAATGTGAATTTTAACCTTTGTATTGAGCCATCTGACGGAGCTGTTTGACTTCGTGAGGTGATAGTTCGCGGGCATCCCCTGCATTCAGACTTTTTAAAGTTAAATTGCCGTATTCTATGCGTGATAATTTAACGACTTCATGCCCGAAATGTGCAAACATTCGACGTACTTGACGATTTCTTCCTTCTGAAATAGTGATTTCAACAAGTGTTGTGTTTTTTTCACGGTCCTGAGTCTTAACTTTGACAATAGCAGGTGCGGTTTTACCGTCTTCAAGCATAATACCTTTTTCCAGTTCTTTAACTTGTTCCCTGAGCAGAAAACCTTTCAGCTTCGCTACATACTTTTTCTTCATTTTGTATCTTGGATGGGTCATATGATTGGCAAATTCCCCGTCATTTGTCAGGATCAGAAGTCCTGAAGTTTCATAATCGAGTCGGCCGACTGGAAATATTCTCTCTTTCAGCTGCGGGAAAAAGTCGGTAACGACTGTCCGTCCTTTATCATCAGACACGCTGGTGATAACTTTTGTCGGTTTGTGAAACAGAATATACAGCTTATTCGGATTCTCAAGTGGTATACCTTCCACTTCAATCTTATCTGACGGTTTAACTTTTGTGCCAAGCGTCTTGACCACTTCACCATTCACTGTCACTTTACCTTCAGTGATCAGTACTTCAGCTTTACGGCGGGACGTGACACCACTTTGTGCGATGACTTTCTGTAATCTTTCAAATTGCTCGGTCATGTTATTCTCCTTTATCGTTCATAGTTTTGAAAAACTGTTCCATTTCCTGTTCATTCTCTGCTGTACTGTCTGATGGCAGTTCATCTAACGATTCAATTCCGAATACTTGCAGAAAATAATCGGATGTATACAACTGCTGACTTCTTGTTTCTTCTTGTTTTGTTAATATTAATCCTTTTTCAATCAGCGTTTTGACCGGTCCATCTGAATTCACACCGCGCATCGATTCAACATCACTTCTTGTAACAGGCTGATTATAAGCAATGATCGCTAATGTTTCCATGGATGCCTGGGTCAGTTTACGTTCGACTTCATGGGTCACCAGCTGATTAATGAAAGGATTCAGCTCAGGCACAACCCCTAGAAAATAGCGGCTCCCATATTTTGTTATACGAAGTACAGATGATTGATAACTTTTTATAAGATCATCCAGTTCAACAGACGTCACTTTAAGCATTTCAGAAAGCGTCAACTGCTCGATTCCTTCGTCTCCTACGGTATAAAGAAGACCGATTAAAATATCCTCATGATTCAACATGCTTTCTTCCCTCTTTTAATTTCTATTTCTCCGAACTGCATTGTCTGACTGACAACTATTTCCTGATGCTTCATCATTTCAAGCATGGCCATAAAGAGAGTCACGAGCCGATGCTTCGATTCATTGAATGTAAACAAATCGGTGAAGCAGATAAGACTGCTAGTCGCAAGTTTTGTTCTTATTAAATCAGTTCCTTGCTGGATTGTATAAGTTTCACGTGCAAGTGTCACTTCAGGTACCTGTAATTTCTTTCTGGACTTCGCTTTTTGATATGCTGCCATTAAATCGATGATTGAGAGTTCCAGTTCTTCTTTGACCGGCCGTTCATATTGAGATAAATCCGCTGGTGCTTTAATGAAGAATTGATCCCGGTCCTGTCTTTTCTCCTCGAGAAGTTCTGCATAATATTTATAGTTCTGATATTCAATTAACTGCGACACTAGTTCATCACGAGGGTCGTCCTGAACGTCTTCTGTCTGAACCGGCAGCAGCATTTTACTTTTGATACGCAGCAGTTCTGAAGCCATGACCAAATATTCACTTTGCACATTAATATCCAATTCGGTCATTGAATTGATATAATTAAAGTACTGCTCAGTAAGATGTTTCATCGATATATCATAGATGTCAATTTCATATTTTTTAATCAAGTGCAGTAACAGGTCTAAAGGTCCCTGAAAAATATCTAATTTTACTTCATACATAACTTCACCTCTCAGTCAGGAGTTTTAGAATGAATGCATTCATGATTGATTATTATTACCAGTTTTTACATGAAAGGCATTACTTTGAATGCCACGAGTTGCTTGAAGAAGTTTGGAAAGCTAAAAACAACTTCAGCAAGCAGGATATTGAAGTCGCTTTTATCATGCTTGCTACAAGCCAGTATCATTATAGACGTGGCAATGTAAAGGGTGCTGCAACGTGCTTGACAAAAGCAATCAACGGCTTTAAAAATCACCGTTCTTTATTAAACAGCTATGGCGTTAACGCGTCTATTATCGACCTGCTGGAGAAGAGCGCACGTAATATCGTTAATCCTTACGTACCGCTTCAGCTGCCTCTGACAACAGAATGTCTCGAGACGATGATGATTCATCACCCTGACTTTGATCCTTATCAGCCAGTCAACTCAGACTATATCGATTTCCACCGCACACGCGACCGTAGCTCCATTATTGCAGAACGTGCCGCACGCTTAATGCGCAATAAATATCCAGTAAAAAATCCCCCAGCCGATTGCGAGGATGAATAAGACGATTAATGAAATATATTTATTATTCTCCTGATTCATTGGCCCCTCCTTATGCTCTCGGATGTGTCTTCTTGTAAACATCGCGAATTTGTTTTTTTGATATATGAGTATAGAGCTGAGTGGTACTAATATCTGCATGACCCAGCATTTCCTGGACTGCGCGCAGATCAGCTCCATTTTCCAGCAGATGTGTGGCGAATGAATGTCTGAGAGTATGAGGTGTCAGCTTCTTCTTAATCCCCACCTCTTCTTTCAGCTGCTTGATAATTTTCCAGAAACCTTGTCTTGTCATCCTTCTGCCGTGGAAATTTAAGAATAGACTATCCGTTACTTCTTTTTTCAGCATTTTAGGACGTGTGTTTTTAAGGTAATCATCCAGCACTGTCATAGACTTTGTACCGAGGGGAACAATCCTTTCCTTATTTCCTTTACCAAATACACGGACGTAACCCATTATCAGATTGATGTCATCTACATCAAGATTGATCAGTTCACTGACTCGCATACCGGTGGCGTATAGCAGTTCAAGCATCGCCTGGTCTCTTCTACCGAATAGCTTCGAAGTATCCGGTGATTCTAGAAAAATATCTACTTCCTCTATAGATAATACATCCGGCAGATGCTTTGCTACTTTAGGTGGTTCAAGCATGACAGAAGGATCTTTGACAGCATATTTTTCTCGTAACGCAAACTGATGAAATCCTCGGATGGATGCAGTGTTTCTGGCAATCGTTTTCTGCGATTTATTCTCTTCTTTCAGATGACCTAAATATAATGTGATAGTAAATCGGTCTACATTATCCAGATGCCCGATTTTTTCTTTCTCAAGAAAATTGATGTAACCTATTAAGTCTCTTCTATAAGCAGCAATTGTATTTTCACTAAGTCCTTTTTCAATCATAATGAAATGTAAAAATTCTTCGACAACATCGCGCATATTCTCACCTCTCATTAAGTTTACCATAATCATTTTATAATCAAAGAAAAAACCGCATTCTTTTGACTGCGGCTAATGATGACATCGGTGACAAATTCCGTGAAATGTCAGACGATGATCCATTATTTTAAAATGATAATCTCTTTCAACTTTCTTTTCTACATCTCCCAGAAGATCTTCTTCAATCTCATCAACTGCCCCGCATTCCATACAGACAAGGTGATGATGGAAATGTTCCGCACCTTCTTTTCTAAGGTCAAATCGTGCAACGCCGTCACCAAAATTAATCTTGTCGACTACTTTAAGCTCTGCAAGAAGTTCCAGTGTCCGGTAAACAGTTGCAAGCCCTATTTCCGGCGATTTTTCCTTAACTTTTAAATAGACGTCCTCAGCGCTGAGGTGATCGGCTTCATTTTCCAGCAGCACAATTACTGTCGATTCTCTTTGCGGAGTCAGTTTATAGGAAGCTGCGTGCAGCTGGTCTTTAATTTTCTGAATTCGTTCCTGCATGTGTCACCTTCCTCAAGCACCCTGATATTATATTAATAAAATAGCAGTAATCGTCACACTTTGCAACTACCATTCATCTGTTATTTAGAATTATTATAATTTAGAAGGAAATGCTGTAATGCAAGAATGGTCTTTGAATCTCTTACTTTTCCAGATAAAAGCAATGCATTGATTTCTTCAACTGGAACCCACATTTTCTCAATGAACTCATCTTCATCAGCAGTCAGCTCTGAGGATTCAATTAGGTTTTCTGCGTAGTAAAGTGAAATCAATTCATCACAGAAGCCCGGAGACACGTAGAAATCATAAATATGATCAATGCTGTCTGTTGTAAATCCTGTTTCTTCCTCCAGTTCACGAAGTGCCGTCTTTTCTCGATCTTCACCAAGTTCTACTTTACCAGCAGGAACTTCAATGAGCAGCTCCTCCATCGCTTTACGAAACTGTCTAATTAAGAGTACCTTGCCATTATGGATAGCGAGCACAGCTACTGCACCTGGATGTTTTACTACTTCCCGCGTCGTCTCATGTCCATTCGGTAATTCGACCTGATGTTTTTCTACTTTAATTATTTTACCGTTATAAATTTCTTCAACATGCAATGTACGTTCTTCAAATGTCATTGTTTTACCCTCTTTTCTCTCCATGTTAAACTATTGTTATCATACCATTAGGAGGGAATGCTTGTGAATTTTAGACGGACAAGAAGCGGGCTGGAATTTTCAGAAATTGGTCTCGGCTGCATGAATCTGCCTGAGAACTATCAATTGGCTTCAGAAATCATGGATTCAGCGATTAACCAGGGCATTAATTACTTCGACACCGCTGATCTCTATAATAAGGGAAAAAATGAAGAACTCATCGGCAAATTTTTAAAAGAGCATCATAAAAGGAACGATGTTCTGATTGGCTCGAAAGTCGGGAATGAATTCAATTTTGAAGATGATGATGTCAAATGGAATCCTTCCAGAAATCATATATTAAACAGCGTCAAGGAAAGTCTTAGAAGACTGAAAATCGATTATCTTGACCTTTATATGCTGCACGGTGGAACGATGGAAGATGATAAAGACGAAACGATTGATGCTTTCAACACGCTGAAAAATGACGGTCTTATCAGAGCGTATGGTATTAGCTCCATCCGTCCCAATGTCATCAGCTATTACTTGAAGCACAGTGATATTGATGTCATTATGATGCAGTTCAATATGTTAGATAACCGCCCGGAAATGCTGACTGATACTATTGCTGAACACGATGTTAAAATTTTAGCGCGTGGTCCAGTAATGAAAGGACTGTTGACAGATCATTATTCCGAAGTTGTCGACAAAAAATTCAGCAAAGGCATTCTGGATTACTCAAAAGATGAACTGACGCAGATTTTATCGAAAGCAGCTATGGATTCGCCGCTTACTGAGAGTACGATGAGCTACTTACTCAATCATCCTGTCGCTTCAATTGTCTGCGGTGCAAGCAGCCCGGATCAGCTGCAGACTAATCTTGCTCATTATGAACAGATTAAAAATTCAGCAGCAAATTCAACTCGAGATTACTTTAAAAATATTGATTATCAGGATCATCTATCATGAACATGAAGACGTTTAAAAATACGGCTATTATTACTTCTTCTATCGTCACAGCTGCTCTTGCAGTAACGGGCATAGTCGCCAGCAACTATATTCTGAACTTTAAGCTGCGTGATGTTGAGGTGATTCGCAGGCGTGAAATCAAAGCGAAACGGCTGGATGAAGAAGCCTATCGTGCACTTAATCCAGAAAAAGTTACAGTTGCATCGAAAAATGGCTATCACCTTGAAGCGGAAGTCATCAAAAAATATTCTCATAAGAAATGGATGATTTTCTGTCATGGTGTCACAGAAAATCGAATCACCTCCATCAAATATATGAATCTATTTCTAGAACTCGGCTTCAATGCCATCATATTCGATCACCGGAGACATGGCTCAAGCGGCGGAGTTTATTCTACTTATGGATACTACGAAAAGTTTGATCTGGAGTCTGTTATTTTATATTTAAAAGAAAATTACGGCTTTGACATCGAGTTTGGAATCCACGGAGAATCCATGGGGGCTGCTACTATGCTTCTATATGCCGGAGAACTGGCGAACGAGGCACAATTTTATATTTCAGACTGCTCTTTCTCGTCATTTGAAAAAGTACTGACTCATATTATCGGAGCACGACTTAAAATTGGTTCTGGTTTTCTGCTCTATATCGTCAATATATTCCTAAGACTACGGTCAAAATTTTCATTGTATGCCGTTTCTCCTATAAAAATCATCAGTAACATCGAGCAGCCGATATTATTCATCCATTCCAAGCCGGATACATTCATTCCATACACGCACTCAGTAGATTTATACAACAAGAAACAAGGACCAAAAATGAAATGGTATCCTGAATATGGCGGTCATGCAGCGAGTTATAATGTCAATCCAGTCACTTATCGCAAAAAAGTAACTAAGTTTCTAGAAAAGTATGGATTCATTCCAGATTAAAAAAGTAGAAATATAGACCGCTCCTAATGAATAGAGCGGTCTATTTCATATTAATCTATAATGACTAGCATTATTTTAATCCGCTTTTAGACATAAACGGCTTTTCAAGTTTCTGCTCAATCCACCTTGGAAACAATGAATAGATAGACAGACCTATGTGCATCCACTGGGGACGATTGATTTCAATTTTCTTTGAACCTATACCTTCCACTATTTCTCCTGCCAGTTTATACTTATCAATCTGCAGACGTTTAGTCAATGACTCATACGTTCCGCTGGCATCCGCCCTCATAAAAAATGACGTTGCAATCGGTCCTGTCTGAACTGTCATGACGTGAAGAGATGGATGTTCCATTCTCAGTGCATTAGTAAACGACGACAGCCCTGCTTTGGAGGCAGCATAGATCGCACTATAAGGTGTTGTGACTCGAGCAGCCTGTGATGAGATATTCACTATCGTACCGTTTACTCTTAAATAAGGCAGCATCATATGAGTCAGTAAAATCGTCTGTGTTAAGTTAACGTTTAAAATATCGTGAATTTCCTCAGGTGTGTGAGACATAAACGACTTAAAATATCCAAAACCTGCATTATTGATCAATCCGTCATAGACCGGTTGCTCGCCTTTAAGCCATTCGTGGAATCGATTAAGATCTTCCTGTATATTTAAATCTGCCTTAAATACATCAACCTGCCCAGGATAGACATCAACCAGTTTCTTCAGTTTGTCGTGGTTTCTTCCAATCACAGTCACCTTAGCGCCGTTTGCGATCAGTTCTTCTAAAATCGCTTCTCCTAATCCACTCGTCCCACCAGTCAGCAAATACTTTTTCCCAAGCATTCGTTCATCTCCTGTCATCATGTACTACTTAACGCTCAACAATTTTAACTAAGAAACATTATATCTCGTAAGACAAATAATCTTCTGTGATCTGAAAATTAAACTCTGGATGGCTGTTCTTCAACTGATGAGTCAGAGCTTCTATATCATCTTTTGTATAGCGGTTGCTCACATGGTTAATCAATGTCATCTTAACGTGACATTCTGCTGCCAGTTGAATGACATCGTCTATATGGCTATGAAAATATTTGTGACTTAACTCATGATCACCGTCAAGATAAGTGGATTCATGAATCATCACATCAGCGTGATCAGCTAGTAGCCGCTCAGTTTCGACCGGCATCGTATCACCAAAAAATGCGATAACTTTACCAGGCTCTGGATGTTCCTTATAATCTTCAGTGATATATTCTTCGCCGTTATAAGTTACTACCGGACGCGTCTTAAATTCCTTATAGATGGGACCGGGTTCTATACCTGCTGTCAGCAGCTTTTGCTGTTTCAGCCGTCCTTCTTTTGGAGGAAACTTTAGGCGGTAACCCAATGAAGATATTCCGTGTTTCAGCGGCTGCACGTTCACACTGACCTTGTTGATTGTCAATACCTCACCGCCGTTCAGTTCCAGCACTTCAAGTGGATAATTAAGATGAGAACCTGTCAACATTAGTGTTGTTTCAACATATAATTTAATTCCTCGAGGTCCAATAACTTTAAGAGGTCTGCCCTCGCCACCCTGAAAACTTCTGGAAGTTAATAAACCAGGGAGGCCAAAGAGATGATCACCATGAAGATGTGTAATAAAAATAGTCGTCAGTTTTCCAAGTTTAATATTCGTATTCAATATTCGATGCTGAGCTGCTTCGCCTGCGTCAAACAGCCAGTATTCATTAGATAGAGGATTCAGATCAAGGACGGTCGTCTGTGTATTTCTGTCTTTCGACGGAAGCCCTGCACCTGTCCCTAAAAAAGTAATTTTCATTCGTTTCACCTACTCAATTAATCATGTCATTATAGCATGTTTTATTTGTGTTTTCAGAGATTGTATGAAAAAATAAAATAGACTTTTAACGAATCGAGGTTACTCAGTTGGATATCGAAAAACAAAACATTCCATGTTTAATTACCATTTTTGGTGCAACAGGTGATTTAAGTCACAGGAAACTGTTTCCATCACTGTTCCATTTATATCAACAGAATAATCTTAATGAACATATTGCTATTATCGGTGTCGGGCGACGTGACTGGACTAACGAAAAGTTCCGTGAAGAAATTAAGGCATCTATTTCTGAGCATGTAAAAGATACCGACAAAATTGACGATTTTATGGAGCATGTCTTCTACCAGTCAAATGACGTAAACAATCTGCAAAGTTATAATAAACTCGTCACTTTGTCAGAAGAACTGGACGGTAAATTCACATTAGAAGGTAATCGCCTTTTCTATTTAGCGATGGCTCCAGAATTTTTCGGCACTGTAACTGATGCATTGCAATCAAGTGGTCTGACAAAAACAAAAGGATTTAAAAGATTGATTATCGAAAAGCCATTCGGTACTGATTTAAAGTCAGCGGAGGCCTTGAACAAGCAAATCACAAAATCCTTTGATGAAGAAGAGATTTTTAGAATTGATCACTATCTTGGTAAAGACATGGTACAGAACATTGAACTTATTAGGTTCAGCAACGCTATGTTCGAACCGTTATGGAATAATAAATATATCTCAAATATACAGATTACATCTTCAGAAACTCTTGGTGTTGAAGATCGGGGAGGTTATTACGATAACTCAGGTGCTTTGAAGGATATGGTGCAAAACCATATGCTGCAGATTGTGTCTTTACTTGCAATGGAACCACCCATTTCCCTGCAATCTGAAGATATTAGAAATGAGAAAGTCAAAGCGTTACGTTCTATCCGTCATATTACTGAATCTGAAGTAAAAAATTATTTTGTGCGCGGTCAGTATGATAAAGGGATTATCAACAATGAAGAAGTGCCGAAATACCGGGATGAAGAAAATGTTGATCCGCTATCAAACACACCGACCTTTGTCGCTGCGAAAGTGATGATTGATAATTTCCGCTGGGCTGGTGTTCCGTTCTATATCAGAACTGGTAAACGGATGAAGGAAAAAGAAATTCGAGTCGTTGTTGAATTCAAGGAAGTGCCGATGAACCTTTACTATAAGAAAGATCAGCATCTGGACTCTAATCTTCTTGTGATCAATATTCAACCGAATGAAGGCCTTGAACTCCACTTAAATGCACGTAAGTACATCGAAGGCATTGATACAGAACCTATTAAATTATCTTATGCACTGACAACTCAGGATAAAATGAATACAGTTGATGCTTATGAAGGACTCATATATGACTGTCTAAAAGGCGATTCAACGAACTTCACTCATTGGGAAGAACTGAAGGCAACATGGTCTTACGTCGATCCAGTGGACCAGTACTGGCATGATCACCCTGCCCCATTCCCGAATTACCCAGCTGGTTCAAATGGTCCTGTCAAAAGTCAGCTGCTGCTCAGCCGCGATAATTTACATTGGTGGGATTTTTAAAATATGAGCTTGGGACAGCTTGCTGTTCCAAGCTTTTTTTACGGAGATTAAATGATGAATTATGACGATCTGCTTCACATTAAGACAACTGAAGAAAATCATCAGTTTCCGACGGTAACTCATTATCATCGCTATGAACCGACGACATACAGTGATCTGTTAGCCTTAAGCAATTATTTAAAGCCTATGATTCAAGAGGATGAGCTGCTCGTTGATTTTGGCTCAGGGCTGATGCGTGTTCCCATATTTATGAATTATCAGCTGCAGATTAATACGCTCGGTATAGAACTTAACAAAGCTCTATATTTAGATGGATTAAAGAACGTCGATTCCTATCGTCAGCAACTGAATTCTTCAGGTGACATTCAGGCTTTGAACATGAATGTCACTGATTATCACTTTAATGGCAGGGAATCAATTTTATTTTTCTTCAATCCATTTTCAGCAGAAATATTCAAGACTGTTCTTTCTCATCTTATATCTCAAGCCAGTTACAAAAGAAGAATAATAGTGATATTATATTATGCAAAGGTTGAATATATTGATGCCATCCATCAGTCGGGACAATTTACTGAAATCAAGAGCATCCTTCTGAGCCGGTATCCAACAGATCAGAACGATGTTATCGTAATATATCAGCTAGACTGATGACTAAACATATGAAAGTGTGAAATGAATGGAAGCTTTAAGAATAGTCCAGCAGACCATCGTTTATTTAGAAGATCACATGCTTGACAATATTGATATGAATCAATTAGCAGAATATATCGGAGAAACCGCTTATCATCTTAATCAGACTTTTACAATGATCTGCGGTATGAATACTGAAGAATATGTTTACAGACGTCGGTTGTCTGATGCTGCTGATGAACTTATAAAGGGCGACCAGCGACTGGTAGATGTGGCTGAAAAATATGGTTATAAAGATGCGCATGCTTTCTCTCATGATTTCAGTGACTATCATGGTTTTTCTCCGGTACTTGTCCGAACTCATAAAGAGTCAGTGAAACGGTTCAGCCGGTTATATGTCAAATACGGTGTGACTGAACATCCACCGTTGTCGTACACTATTTTGGACTTTCAGGAAATTCGGCTGGCAGGCTACCGTCAGTTCATTCCTAATCAGGAACTATTGAATCATTTTTTGATTCCTGATCTTCTGTTTGAAGCAGTGGAGAAAGGACATCTTAATGAACTTCATGACCTCAGATCTCAACAAATATATATTTCTGTTCGTCCGCTTGTAGATGGTCTTGAAATTTTTTACGGCGTTCCTCATGATGGGAATACACTGCTTGAAGTAGAATATCTTAAGGAGAGAAAATGTGCTGTCTTCACTCAGCAAGGACATATTGACTTTCTCTACAATCAAGTATGGCAGGGAATCGAACAGCAAGTATCGGTGACATTGAATTACTTGAAAAATGATCACTATGTTTCCGTACTGCTGCTTCCACTTGATTTTGACAGTCATTATACAAAGATGACTTTTTATCTGCCGATACAGTAAAACACCATGATGTCAGCATCATGGTGTTTTATATTAATTCCAGTCAGTGTGGAAAATACCTTCTTTATCCTTGCGTTCATATGTGTGAGCCCCAAAGTAGTCACGCTGTGCTTGAATTAAATTAGCGGGAAGATTTTCAGCTCTATAGCTGTCAAAATACGTAATAGCAGCTGCAAATGACGGAACCGGGAATCCTGCTTCAATTGCAGTACCAGTCACTTTACGCAGTGAACCATTGTACTTCGAAACAATATCCTTAAAGTAAGGATCAAGCAGTAAGTTCTGTAGTTCGGCATTGTTGTCGTAAGCATCTTTAATCTTTTGCAGGAACTGCGCACGGATGATACATCCTTCGCGCCAGATCATTGCAAGATCGCCGAGTTTAAGGTCCCAGTTGTTCGTTTCACTGGCTACTTTCATCTGGCTGAAACCTTGAGCGTAACTGCAAATTTTACTCATATATAGCGCCTGACGTATTTGCTCAAGAAATTCAGTTTTATCACCTTTAAATGAATATTCATGACCGACAAATTCTTTTGCAGCAATTAAACGCTCATCTTTCTGCGCTGAGATGAAGCGTGCAAAGACGGATTCCGTTATAATTGTCAGTGGAATGCCAAGATCCAGCGCATTGATGGATGTCCATTTCCCTGTGCCTTTCTGTCCTGCTTTATCCATCACTTTTTCAACTAGTGGCGTACCATCTTCGTCAAGTTTACGGAAGACATCTGCCGTAATCTCAATTAAATAGGAATCCAGTTCACCTTTGTTCCACTCTTCAAAAGTATCTGCAATTTCTTCGTGTTCCATCTTCAGAACATTCTTCATCAGATCATAACTCTCAGCGATTAACTGCATATCTGCATATTCAATACCATTATGGACCATCTTCACGTAATGACCTGCACCGTCCGGACCGATATAAGTCACACATGGCTTACCGTCACTTGCTTTCGCAGAGATATCTTCTAAAATCGGCTTAACAAGTTCATAAGCTGCCTTCTGTCCTCCAGGCATAATAGATGGACCATGAAGTGCGCCTTCTTCACCGCCAGATACGCCTGTACCTATAAAGTTCAATCCTTTTTCGGATAAGTAATTGTTACGTCTTATTGTATCCAGATAATTTGTATTCCCACCGTCGATTAAAATATCACCTTCATCAAGTAATGGAATCAGACTTTCTATCGTGTGATCTGTCGCTTCTCCGGCTTTGACCATCATTAATATTCTTCTAGGAACTTCAAGACTTGCCACGAATTCTTCCAAAGAGTATGTCGGGAAGATGTTTTTACCAACAGATTCCCGAACCATCTCATCTGTTTTCTCTGGAGAACGGTTAAATACCGCTACAGTATAGCCTCTTGATTCAATATTCCATGCCAGGTTTTTACCCATCACGGCTAGACCTATGACACCGATTTGTTGTTTAGTCATGTATATACCTCTTTCCTAGTCATTTACTCAATCATTATATCACAGTACAAATAAGGTCACTAAATGAAACACTGAAATCCAAATCGCATTTTAGACTAACTTTATTATCTCTAGTACTTGCTTCGTCAGTTTCTCAAGCTGATCAATCGGCATCTTTTCATGCTTTGTATGGATTTCCTGATAACCTACTGCAAGAACAATGGTAGGTACACCGAAGCTGTTAAAAATGTTAGCATCGCTACCACCCCCGCTATGAATAAGTTCAGGTGAAATGCCGATATTTTCTGCTGCCTGTTTCGCTACCTGCACAACTTTTGCATCTTCTGCAACATTAAAACTCGGGTAAGCAGGTATCACTTTGACATCAGCACTGCCGCCCATCTCTTGAGCAGTACGCTCAAATGTTTCTTTCATATGAGCCACTTGTTTGTCGAGTTTATCCTGATTGATACTTCTTGCCTCACTTAATAAATAGCAGCTATCAGCGACAATATTAGTCACTGTTCCGCCTTCAAAGCGTCCAATGTTCGCTGTAGTCTCATGGTCAATTCGGCCTAATGTCATTCTGCTGACTGCTTTTGCAGCAATATTGATTGCACTGATTCCTTTTTCCGGCGCAACACCCGCATGGGCCGTCACTCCACTGATCACTGTTTCTACTTTAGCCTGAGAAGGCGCCGCAGTGACAATAGTACCGACTGTATTGCCTGAATCAAGAGCGAAGCCGAATTCAGCAGTTAAATACTTACTATCAAAAGCCTTTGCTCCTACAAGCTGACTTTCTTCACCGACAGAAATAATCAACTGAATATCTCCATGCGGTAGATTTTCTTCCTGAATCACTCTTATCACTTCAATAAGCGTCGCTATCCCCGCTTTATCATCAGCTCCAAGAATGGTCGTACCGTCTGAAGCAATAATACCATCCTTGATTACCGGATTGATGTTTTTTCCAGGAGTCACTGTGTCCATATGACAGGAAAAATAAATAGGTGTCTGGTCTGTCGTTCCTTTCATATTGATAATCAGATTACCTGCACCAAATCCTGTACTTTTCTGACTATCGTCTTCTGCCACTTCAAGTCCGAGCTCTGTAAACAGCCCTTTTAAGTGATCTGCAATTTCTCTTTCATGTCCTGTTTCACTATCAATTGATACAAGTTCGACAAACGTTTCTACTAATCTTTGCGAGTTTATCATAAGTTCACTCCTCTTTAATTATAGAATTTGCTATAATATAACAAAACCTGAAAGGATGACATGACTTGAATAACAAACGGTTCAGACAAATATTTATTTATCTTATGCTAATTGCTATTGTTGCATCATTGATTCTCTCAAGCTTAATTCCATTATTCGCAAACTAAGTCTACTTAATGGTAGACTTTTTTTAATATTTTTTCAAAGAACCGAACCTTGATTTAGCTGTTAAATATGATTCGATTTCCTTTAGCAGTTGCATAGCAGCTGCTCTGGATTTCAGTTCCTGATAGTTTTCAGGCAACCTATGTTCCTTAATTTCAAGGCTGATTCCATACAAGTCATGTAATCGAATAGCAGTATAATCATTACTGGATACTCCTTGACTCATCTCACCAAGGAGGTCACTGCATTTACTGTGAATTTTATCAGAGCGGTTCATGTCATTGATTAAATCTACCATACGATACAGCAGTTCAACTTGTTCTCCTCGCATATCGAAATAGTGATAGTATGAGTTCTCGTTTCTCACAAAATGGTTCTCAACATCCATGAATGCTACAGACTTTGCTTTTTCTATTGTCTGGACTAATTGATTGAGTATTTCCTTCTCAAGAATGATATCCACATGTTTCAGCGCATCACTGAACTGAGCCAATATAATCTTGAAATCTCCTTCTATTCGCTTTTTATAATGTTCGAGATCCGCCTCCCGGTCAGGCATATAGCTGTTTAACAGCAACGCGATACCAACACCGACTATTAAAAGGATGATTTCATTCAGCATTAAATGAGGCGTGACATTGCCCGAATTAAAACAATGAAGTAAAATAACGCATGCTGTGACGACGCCTTCCTGGACATTCAACATCACTGTCACCGGTATAAACAACAAAACGATAAGTCCAAGAACAACAGCATTATAACCAAGAAATTCAAAAAAGACGTATGAAAAAAGTATCGCGATGATGCAGGAGACAAGTCTTGATGTGGCCGCTTCCATAGATTTGATCTTAGTATTTTTGACACACAGCACGACCAGAATAGCAGCTGAAGAAAAATTCTCCAGTCCAAGTAGTTTAGCTATCAGTACACCGACTGCCATGCCGAACGCAGTCTTTATCGTTCGGTAGCCGATTCGATAAGGTTTAATTGTAAGCTTCTGCATAAATGAAAATAAAGCCGGGGGAAAATCCCCAGGCTTATCTCTCCCCCCCGTGTTCTTCAAACAGGGCTTGAATATTTGTGATGACGCTCATCGGATCATGTCCTTCAATTTCGTGGCGTTCGATCATCGTCACAACTTTACCATCTTTAATTAAGGCAAATGATGGGCTGGATGGTGGATACCCTTCAAAGTATTCTCTTGCTTTAGCTGTCGCTTCCTTATCCTGTCCTGCAAATACCGTAACAAGACGGTCAGGCAGCTTATCGTAATGAAGTGCATGAGCAGCAGCTGGTCTTGCAATTCCACCGGCACATCCACATACAGAGTTCACCATGACAAATGTCGTACCAGGTTTATCTAGTGTTTCCTGCACTTCTTCTGCAGTGCGCAGTTGTTCGTAACCAGCACCTTCAATTTCCTGACGTGCAGTATCCACAACCTGGTTCATATACAGATTAAAATCCATTTCCATTCAAAACACCTCTTCAATTAGTCATATTATTATATTACATAAATCAACTTGAATAATCTAGAGAGTTGTTTGGCTAATAGATCGAGGTATTGTCAACCGTCATCTGTTCCAAGTTCTTTTTGACGTGCTGCAGGAATTGACCAGCGACAAGTCCATCAAGAATTCTGTGATCAATAGATAAACATAAATTACACATATCTCTGACTGCAATCATGCCGTCAATGATTACCGGTCGTTTCACGATCGCTTCAACCTGAAGAATAGCTGCCTGAGGATGATTAATGATTCCCATTGATTGGACAGAGCCGAATGAACCCGTATTGTTCAATGTAAAAGTGCCACCCTGCATATCCCCGCTGGTCAACTGATGACTGCGACCTTTAACTGCGAGCTCACTGATGCGTTTGGCAATCCCTTTAATGGACAGGTCATCTGCATGATGAATGACGGGAACATAGAGCTTATCATCACTTGCAACAGCAATCGATAAATTAATGTCCTTATTGATGACAATTTGTTCACCCTGCCATGAACTATTCAGCATCGGGAATTCTTTCAGTGCTTCAGCCACAGCTTTGGCGAAGAAACTGAAAAACGTCAGATTATAGCCTTCCTGCTGCTTAAACTGAATTTTATGTTTGTTCCGTGTTTTTACAAGTTCAGTGACATCTACTTCAATCATCATCCAAGCATGAGGAATCTCTGTCACACTTTGAACCATCTTATTCGCTATTGCTCGTCTCACTCCGTTCACCGGGATGGTTTCGCCTGCAGCTGGTGCCGACACGGTTTTTGTTGCCGGTGTAGTTGAAGTTACTGCCGCTTGCTCTTGCACCCTGCTTTCTTCATAGGATGCCGGTGCTTCAGGAACACCGTTCGCTATCGCATTCATAATATCTTTTTTAGTGACCCGGCCTTCAAAACCAGTGCCTGTTACCTGCTCAAGGTCAATACCATTTTCACTCGCCAGCTTAAAGACCACAGGTGAAAACTTACCGTTATTCTTTTTACCAGTAGTTTTTGGTGTAGTTGGTTGAACGGTCTTTAATTCTTCTTGTTCTGCTGCTGGTTCTTCTGTACTACCGGGTTCGTCGTCTGTTTCAATACGGCAGATCACCGTACCAACTTCTACTGTCTCACCAGAATCCACAACGATCTCACTGATTGTTCCAGTGACGACTGATGGGACTTCCGCTGTGACTTTATCCGTGATGACTTCGCATAATGGCTCATATTCATTAATCGTATCTCCGACTTTTACAAGCCAGTTGTCAATTGTACCTTCATGCACACTTTCACCTAGCTTAGGCATTTTAATATCCATGATTAACCTCCATTAAAAGTTTGCAAGCTCGCGCATAGCAGTTTCAATTTTCTCCGGATTCACCATGAAGAAATCTTCCATCGGCGGTGAATAAGGCATCGATGGAACATCCGGTCCCGCCAGCCGTCTGATCGGCGCATCCAAGTCGAACAGACAGTTCTCTGCGATGATCGCTGATACTTCACTCATAATGCTGCCTTCAAGATTATCTTCAGTGATGAGCAGCACTTTTCCTGTTTTCTTTGCCGCATTGATGACATATTCTTTGTCGATCGGATAGACGGTTCTTAAGTCCACAATTTCTGTTTCAATACCTTCCGCTGCAAGTTTTTCAGCAGCCTGCAGCGCATAGTTGACACAAAGGCCGTATGTAATAACTGTAATATCATCGCCCTCACGTTTTGAATCCGCTTTACCTATCGGGACGATATAATCTTCTTCCGGTACATCCTGCTTCAGTAATCTATATGCTTTTTTATGTTCAAAATACAATACTGGGTCATCATCGCGGATTGCTGCTTTTAACAGCCCTTTCGCATCATATGGTGTTGAAGGAATGACAACTTTCAAACCAGGGGTTGATGCAAAAATTGTCTCAATAGACTGTGAATGATAAAGTGCTCCGTGAATGCCACCGCCGAATGGTGCACGAATTGTGAGAGGACAATGCCAGTCATTATTTGAGCGATATCTGATTTTTGCTGCTTCGTTAAGTATCTGATTTGTTGCGGGCAGTATGTATTCAGCGAACTGGATTTCTGCGACCGGACGCTTTCCCATCATTGCAGCTCCGATAGATGCACCGACAATATTAGACTCAGCAAGTGGTGCGTCTATACTGCGGTATTCTCCGAATTTTTCCTGCAGTCCTTTAGTCACCCCGAAAACGCCGCCTTTCTTACCGACGTCCTCGCCGATGACAAAGACATTGTTATCTCGTTCCATTTCCTCAGCCATTGCCTGATGAATTGCTTCTAAATAAGATATTTTTGCCATTGTTTAACCTCCATAAACGTGCAGTAGCGCTTCTTCAGGTGCTGGATAAGGAGCTTGCTCTGCTTTCTTTGTCGCATCATTGACAATTGCAGTAAGTTCCTTGTCGGTTTCTTCAAACCATGTTTCATCTGCCACGTTGTTTTCTAACATATATGCTTTAAATCTGATGTTACAGTCAAGCTCTTTATTGGAATTAC
This sequence comes from Macrococcus lamae, assembly GCF_004359545.1. Lineage (GTDB taxonomy): Bacteria > Bacillota > Bacilli > Staphylococcales > Staphylococcaceae > Macrococcus > Macrococcus lamae. Next base: position 147,457 of record NZ_SCWB01000001.1, on the reverse strand, counting down.
GTTCTTCAATCGTACGATAACTGTCATCATCATCTGATGAGTGGGCAGTGAGTCTCGTAGACATCGCTTCTATTAATGTCGCACCTTCTCCATTAATGCCTCGGTTTCTAGCTTCTTTCACTGCTTTATATACGGCAATAGGATCGTTCCCATCAATATGCTCACCGTGCATACCATAACCAATCGCACGGTCAGATAATTTATCAGCTCCATATTGAAGCGTATGAGGAACGCTGATGGCATATTTATTATTCTCAATGATACAGATAAATGGTAAGTCATGTACACCTGCGAAATTCAGTCCTTCGTGGAAATCTCCTTGATTACTTGAGCCTTCTCCCAGCGTCGTCAATGCGACCTTTTCCTCTCCATCCATTTTAAAGGCAAGAGCAGCTCCGACTGCATGCAGTACTTGTGTAGCAACACATGACCCCTGCGTCAGAATGCCGCATGATTTTTTACTGAAGTGGGACGGCATCTGTTTGCCCCCGCTTGAAACGTCTCCAGACTTGGCGAATGCTGAGAGCATTGTCTCTTCAGGAGTCATCCCCATATGTGTGACTAGAGCGAGATCTCGGTAATAAGGAGACGTAATGTCTCCTTGTTCAAGTGCATAAGCAGCACCTACTTGAGTTGCTTCCTGACCTTGACAGCTGATGACAAACGGTAGTTTCCCTGCCCGGTTCAACAGCCACATCCGTTCGTCAAGTTTTCGCCCGAGCAGCATCGAGCGGTACATTGCCTTTAAGTCGTCAGGAGACAGTCCTGCTTCTTTATAATCCATCATAATTGTTTCCTCCTAAATATGAATCGCACGGCCAACACTTGCGAGTCCAAGCTCCATCAGCACTTCTGACACTGAAGGATGAGCGTGAACTGTAAGTCCGAGTTCAAGCGTTGACGCATTCATGAATTTCGCCAGTGCGACTTCATTGATGATTTCAGTGACATTTGGTCCTATCATCGAGAGACCGAGTACTTCATCACTGTCTTTATCTTTGACAAGGACAGCTTGACCATTGCTGTTACCGCTGATTACGGCTTTACCAATAGCTGCAAAAGGGACAGCTTTGATTTGAGTATCGAACCCTGCAGCTTTAGCCTGCTCTTCAGTCATACCGATACTCGCAACTTCAGGGCTCGTATATATACATTTCGGAACAGTATTGTAATCGAGAGCAATCGGTGCGGCATCGTTCATATGCTCTACAGCAATGGTTCCTTCTTTCGTCGCGACATGAGCCAGCTGAAGGTTACCGATGACATCACCGACTGCATAAATATGTCGATCTTCTGATTGGTAGTACTCATTGACTTCGATAAAGCCGTTGTTGACTTTTATCTTAGTATTGCTGAGACCGATGTCCGTACTGTTCGGCGTTCTGCCGATAGCGACCAGCACTTTTTCAGCACTGACTTCTTGTGACAACTTAAATGTGACTCCTTCAGCATTGTGATCAACGTTATCAACTGACAGACTTTCACCGATGTAGAACTTAATTCCTTTTTTCTCTAGTTCTTTCTGAAGAATTCTACTGATTTTCTTGTCTTCAGCCGGAATAATGGCTGATCCAGCTTCTACGACGGTTACTTCTACTTCAAGATCAGCAAGTAATGAAGCAAATTCAAGGCCGATTACTCCACCGCCGATAATCACCATCGATTTAGGCAGCTGATCAAGAGTCATCATATCATCACTCGATAGTACAGTCTCATGATTGAATGGCAGAAATGGAAGTTCGCGCGGCGTACTTCCTGTACAGATTAATACATGTTTGTTCACCAGTAGTTCTGATTCACCATTACTATATTCCACTGAGATCGTTCCTGCCTGAGGTGAAAAGATGGAAGGTCCAAGAATTCTTCCGGTTCCTGTGTAGATATCAATCTTATTTGCTTTCATCAGATGCTGGACACCGCCGTACATCTTTTCTACTACTTCATCTTTACGTGCTCTAATCTCTTTAAAATCGTAATTTGCTTCTACCGGTTTAATCCCATATTGATCAGCATGCTTCATGTAGGAGAAGACTTCTGCTGATTTCAACAGACTCTTTGTAGGTATGCAGCCTTTATGAAGGCATGTTCCACCCAATTTTTCTTTTTCGACAATTGCGACTTTCATTCCAAGCTGAGAGGCACGGATAGCAGACACATAGCCTGCTGTGCCTCCGCCTAGAACGACTAAATCATATTCATTTGCCATATTAATCTCCCTTACTCATAAACTTTAGGCTGCTCTTCTTGATTGATGACTCTTAGGACACCCGCCGTGAGCGCTTCCATTTCTTTTTCTCCTGGCATTACTGTGACGTCAGCAATAAATTTCACTCGCTCGATAATCATATTCACCAGCAGATTACTATATGCGAGTCCACCGGTAATAATGATCTGATCTGCTTTGCCGTTAAAGTAAACACTTGCGGCAGCAATAGATCTGGCAATTTGATAAGCCATCGCTTCATAAGCAAGACGTGCTTTCTGATCTCCATTTTGAGCCTTTTGTTCAATGATAATTGCGTCGGTCGTACCAAAATGAGATACAAACCCACCTTTTTTTGATAGCAAAGTTGCTACATCTTTAGTAGTCAACTGTTCTTCTATCACTAAACGAGCTAATTGATCAGCCGGAAGAGATCCTGCACGTTCAGGACTGAATGGTCCCTCACCAGTTAATCCATCATTGACATCAACGACTTGGCCGTAGGCATGTGTGCCAACCGTAATGCCTCCACCGAGGTGAGCGACGACCAGATTTAAATCTTCATAACTTTTATGGATGCGTTCAGCGTAGTTTCTAGCAACAGCTTTCTGATTCAATGCGTGAAATATACTACGGCGCTCTATTTGCTGTAACCCGGTCATTCTAGTCATAGGAATCATCTCGTCCACTACAACTGGATCAACGATGTAGGCAGGTATATTGTACTCCTTACTAAGCCTTCCGCCAAGTAATGTGCTGATATTAGATGCATGAGTTCCGTATTTAGAAATTTTTAAATCAGCAGTCATTGTATCATTAATTAAATAGGTTCCGCCTGCCATGGGTTTCAATAGTCCTCCACGGGCTGCTACTGCATCAAAGGATGTAATATTATGGCTTTCCAAAAAATAAATGACGACTTTCAGACGAAAAGCTGTCTGTTCTTCAACATTGCCGCTCACTTCTTCAACCGAATGTCGTACGGTTTCAGAAATCATACATGTATGGTTGTCAAATAAAGCAATCTTGGAAGATGTACTACCAAGATTGAGCGTTAATATTTTTGCCATTATTTATTTCTTCTTGAGATAAGCGAATGTTCATTGATACTGAATGTGCTTCTCACACGCATCATCTGATCGATTCTTTCTTCAGCCATACGATCTGCTGCCATCGCTGTAGAGATGTTATCCCGGTTAGCAATTTCAAATACTTTGTCCATCTGCTCATAAATTTCTTCAATTTTCTTAGTTGCCCGACTTTCGTTATAGCCATGCAGTTCATCGGCAACATTGATCACACCGCCAGAGTTGACAACAAAGTCCGGCGCATAAATAATGCCGCGTTGTGCAAGCATGTCTGCATGCTTTTCTGTTTCTCTCAACTGATTGTTTGAACTCCCGCATACTGCTTTAACTTTTAACTGCGGTATCGTCTCATCATTTAAAATGCCACCTAACGCACATGGTGCAAATATATCTGCCTGGACTGAATATATCTCATCAGGCGCTACTGCTTTTGCTCCAAATGCTTTCACGGCACGGTCGATTGATTCCTGATTAATATCAGTTACAATAAGATGTGCGCCTTCTTCATGTAAGTATTCACAAAGGCTGTATGAAACATTTCCTACACCTTGCACAGACACTGTTTTTCCTTCGAGCGAATCAGAACCGAAAGCTTCTTTAGCTGTACGTTTCATCGCTCTATAGACGCCTAGTGCAGTCATCGGACTTGGATTTCCTGATGATCCAAAGCTTTCTGACAAACCAACGACAAAGTCCGTTTCTTCATGTATTGTATCCATATCTGCAACAGATGTTCCTACGTCTTCTGCTGTAATATATCGCCCATTTAAACTTTGTACATAGCGACCTAATGCGCGGAACAGCGCTTCTGATTTATTAGTTTTAGGATCGCCGATGACAACGGTCTTGCCGCCACCTAGATTTAAGCCTGCTGCGGCATTTTTATATGTCATGCCTCGAGCTAGGCGTAGTGCATCATCAATTGCTTCTTCCTCAGATGCGTATGGCCACATTCTGCAGCCGCCAAGAGCTGGACCAAGTGTTGTATCATGGATGGCGATGATGGCTTTTAATCCGCTCGCTTTATCATGACAAAATACTACCTGCTCATAATCATATTGTTCTAATCGTTCAAAAATCATTGCTATACCCCTTTTCATGATTATATTAGCTCACTACACTTCTAATTTTACCTTAAAAACTTTACTAATCAAATATAAATTATAAAACTCTAATTGTCTCCTATTAAATAAATGCAACTTTATTATTAAATATAGGGGTTATTTTATCGCTTTTAATCAATAAAGCGCTTACATAACAATTAATGTTCGCAATATTGTTTTTTGGAAAAATTTATATTATTATATTAAAATAATATTTAAAGAGTACTTAATGCAAGTACGATTGAATTGTATTTATCACTGAACTTATCAGCTCTGGATGATAAAATAATCGGAACTTTTGCACCAACGACCATACTTGCAACTTCAGCTCCTGCTAGATATGTCAAAGACTTATATAATACATTGCCTGCTTCTATCTGCGGCATTATTAAAATATCGGCGTCTCCTGCAACAGTAGATTCTATACCTTTATGCAAGGCTGCATCTTTATTGATAGCATTGTCCAGAGCAAATGGACCGTCAATAATACCACCTTTAATCTGTTTTCTATGGCCCATCTGAGTAATTAATGCTGCATCAATAGTAGACTGCATTTTAGGATTAATGAGTTCAATCGCTGAGATCAGCGCAACTTTTGGTTCCTGATAACCTAACTTTGCTGCTATGATTAATGCATTATTGATGATATCCACTTTTTCATCAAGCGTCGGACTGATATTCATACCAGCATCTGTCACCATCAGCATTTTATGATAGGTGGGTACATTAAAAAATGCCAAATGACTCAGTTTTCTTCCTGTTGCCAGCTGATAATCTTTCTTTAGTACTTCCTTTAAAATGACCGGTGTTGCCACGAGCCCTTTCATCAACACCTGTGCTTCTCCTCTTGCTACAGACCTGACCGATCTCTCGACAGACTGTTGTTCAGATAATGTATGACGAATGTCAAGACGGTCAGTGATGTCCTGTTGTTCCTGCTCAAGCAGTGCTCTGATGACAGTTTCGTCTCCATATAATCTAAACGCGGCCTTTGTTTCCACCAGCGCTTTACAGACGGCTTTAATGACATCAGAATCTGCTGCCTGGCAGACAGAAATTACTTTTTGAACTGATTTTCCTGTTGTTAATATATCGTGGAACTGCATTTCACTCATCCTTTCTCTTATATTGTATCTCTTTTATACAAGTTATCAATTTATAATTTGTCAATTATCCTGTGAGTAAGCTATAATGGTTCCAGGTGATTAACATGCAAAAAATGATTGCGCTATTAATACTTGTCATTCCTATATATTTTTCAGGTTTAGGCATTAAATGGATGAGAGATGCAGTATTTGGTATTTTAGTACCTGAACTGCATTTTATATGGCTTCAGTTTCTTTTAGGATTTTTTCTTGCAATTGCAGGCATTGCTTTTGTAGGAGGATATATTCTTCATATAGAGAAGCGAACAGAACGAGCACAAAAAAAATTCATCGATCAGAGTAAAAAATAATCTCTGTCAGATGAATTTTTTTGCTTTAATTGCCAGTTCCACATCATCTGTAATAATGGCATCAACAGTTGAATTCAGCCAGTACTTAATATCATCTGCTCGGTTCACCGTATACATCCGTACTTTAAGTCCTTCACCCGCGATTCTGTCTGCAAAATTTCTTGAAATATAAAACGTATTTGTATGTATACCATCAAATAAATAGTCTGCTTTTAAGTTCCATGGCAGGTCGACATATCGTGAATAAAGATATGCGGTTTCCAAATGTGGATTGAGCTGCTTGATGAGCTGAACAGAATTCAAATAAAAGCTTGAGATGATGATGCGTTCGTTCATTGAATAATGGTTGAGAAGATCGACTAACAGCGATTCAAGTACTCCGTCGGTCTGCCCTTTAATTTCAATGTTAAGTTCGAGTTTAGTATCGTGAACTAAATCCAATACTTGCGATAACAATGGGACTTTTTCATATTTTAGTCGACCTGTTTTTATTTTTGCTCGATGAATTTCTGAGAGCGTCATTTTACTGATACTTCCAGAAAGATTGGTTGTCCGACTCAGCGTTTCATCATGAATCACTACAATATGATGATCTGCTGTTAAATGAACATCAAGCTCAATACCATCCGCACCGAATTCAATCGCCTTTTTGAAAGCACGCATACTGTTTTCAGGATACTTCTTCTTATAACCTCTATGAGCAAAAATTTTAACCATCTGTCACCTCATCAAATATTCCAGCAGCTCTCCGATGGTTGGTTTTGTATATCGACCTTCAGCAAGCCATTTCTGTTCAAATCCTTGTTTCCAGGATTTATCGATAGAATGGCGTATGGCTCTCTCTACACTTGCCGTATTTACGCCATTCATTCTAGCTATCTCAGGATATAGGGTCCGGGTTAAGTGCTCTATTTTTTCAGGCTCTTTCTTAAGAATGGCTATAGCATCGTTTAAATACTGTGTACCTTTAAGCTTCTCCGGAAATAAGGTGTCAAGAACCAGCTTGTCACTTTGGCCGCCCTGACAAAGCCGTTCAATAGTCTGATGAATCACATCAAGGTTTACCGGCTTCAGCAGAAAGTAATCTACTCCTAATGCAGTTGCTTCCGTCAGCACCGATTCTTTACCAAATGCTGAAAAACAGATGACTTTATAATGTCGGTCATGCGGCATATAATTTTTTACAAGAGTAAGACCATCTATATTAGGTAATACAAGGTCAAGCAGGAGCACATCAAAGTTTTCTTCTTCAATTAACTGTCTGCCGTCTATTCCATTGTTAGCAATGCCTGTCACAATCATCCCTTGATTTTGCAGGTGTATTTTTATCGTAGAAGCCAGTTCTTCTGAATCTTCGATGATAGACACTCTTATAACCATTGATACACCTCCCTCTATTTTTCTTTATTCTGTTCAATTAGTTCAGCAGCATGTTCCAATGTAAGCGGTGTAACTTCTACACCAGAAATCATCCGGGCTACTTCGTTGATTTTCGCATCCCCCGTCAATTCTGTAACAGATGTGACAGTTCTGTCTTCACGCTCATGCTTTTCGATATAAAGATGATGATCACTAATTGCAGCGACTTGTGGTAAATGTGAAATACAGATAACCTGCATGTGTTCCGCTATCATTTTCATTTTCTCAGCCATTTTCTGAGCAACTCGTCCTGATACACCCGTATCTACTTCATCAAACAAAATAGCCGTCTGCCCTTTACTTTCAGCAAATATACTTTTCAATGCCAGCATAATTCTGGACAGTTCGCCACCTGATGCAATCTTATAAAGAGATTTGAGAGGTTCTCCTTTATTTGGACTGATCATAAATTCCATTGTTTCCAGCCCATCAATCATCGGTTCAGATTTTGTAAAAGCAAATTCAAAATTTGCACTTTTCATTTCCAGATGATGGATTTCCTCTAAAATATCATTTCTCAGCTGCAGTGCATCTTTTCTTCTTTCTTTCGCCAGCTTGTTTCCGGTATTGACCAACTGCTTATAGAGCTCTTCAATTTCTTCTTTCAAGTGAGAGGTACTTTCTTCAAGATTTTCAATCTGATTTATCTCTGTTTCCAGTCTATCAATCAGTAGAATCAATTCATCATGATCAACCCCATATTTACGCTCAAGTTGCTGGATCAGGTTCATCCGTTCTTCCAGCTCATTCAATGTCTGCTCGTCATACTCATTTAACGTCTGCGCGTCATGCAGCCGGTGCTTTGCATCTTCAAGCTGATAATAGGTGTTCTGAGTTTCTTCTATCAGCTGAGAATACTGACCCGATAAAATTTCGTTGACTTCTTTTAATGATTCCGTAAAATCAAATAATTGATCAAGGATATTATCCTCACTTGATAAATAACCTGCTGCTTTAGTCAGCTCAATGTTTAATTTTTCAAAGTTTCTCAACCGATTGATATCCTCAGACATTGCTACTTTTTCACCAGCTACAAGTTTAGCCTGAGTCAATTCCTTATGCTGAAATTTGATTAAATCTAATCGCTGCAGCAACGAATCATCTTTCTGTTCAAGTTTTTTAAGTTCATCCTGCTTCTCGCGGTAGTTCATAAAGAACAGTTCATAGGTTTGTTTGACGTCTGCATATCTGCCTTTCGAATATTCATCGAGCAGTGTCAGATGATACTTCGGTTTCAGTAAATGCTGTGTTTCGTGCTGACCATGAATATCGAGTAGTTCCTGCATGACAGTTCTCAATTCATTCAACGTCACGGTATGATTGTTGATTCTGCAAATACTTTTACCTGTCTTCATGATTTCCCGTTTGACAATCATAAAGTCGTCCTGGTCTATACCCTTATCATTCAGCATTTGCTGGACTACTGGATTATGATCAATATCAAAAACACCTTCTACAACAGCTTTATCTTCTCCATGTCGAACAAGATTTTGGCTTGCACGAGCTCCGATCAACTGCGAAATGGCATCAATGATAATAGATTTCCCAGCACCAGTCTCACCTGAAAGTACTGTCAGTCCTTGTTTCAATTCAATTTCAAGTTGTTCTATAATCGCAAACTGTCTAATCGACAATGTCTGTAACATATTCTGCCTCCAACTAAAGCATATTAAATAAGCGCTCCGTCACTAACTTACCTGAATCTTTATCTTTGCAGATAATCAGACAAGTATCATCTCCGCAAATTGTTCCTAAAATCTCTTCCCATTCCAATTGATCGAGTATCGCACCGATTGACTGAGCATTTCCAGGAAGAGTTTTTAGTACAAGAAGATTTTCAGTCCCTTCAAGTTTAACGAAAGAATCCATTAAATAGCGTCCTAATTTGTCAAGCGGATGATATTTACGGTCTCTTGGCAGGCTATAGATATACTGTCCACTCGGTGTCGGAACTTTTATAAGCTGAAGTTCTTTAATATCTCTAGATATAGTCGCCTGAGTGACATTGAGATTAAATTCATTCAGTTTTTCGACCAGCTCTTCCTGCGTTTCAATCTGCTGGCTGGAAATTATTTCTCTAATTTTAATCTGTCTCATCGTCTTGTTCGCCATTTGCATCCCCCAAATTGTATATTTATTCACTAATGGTAGCATAGAAATAAATTTTTTCCTAACAAAAAAACCGTTTAATTTATTAATTACACGGCTTCTTCTATAACTATCCAGAAACTACTTCTGCGATTAGGTCATCTGTGATTTCTGTATGAGCAGGCATGTTCGACAAGTGCATTAAATACTCAGTATTACCGGTCGCTCCTTTAATCGGTGAAGTTGTGAGGGCAATCGGGAAAAGCTCCTGCTGCAGAGCATAATCGATCACTTTTCGAATGACTTTCATATGGACGGAACGGTCTGAGACTATTCCCTTTTCTTCAACTTCATGCCTGTCAGCTTCAAACTGCGGTTTAATTAAAGCTACAATCTCCCCAGGCCGCTCAAGAATCTCTTTTAGTGTCGGAAATATTAGTCCTAGTGAAATAAAGCTGACATCAATTGTTGCAAAGTCCGGCAAGGGTTCAAACTGCTCACGAGTGACATATCTAAAATTTGTCTGTTCCATTACTGTTACCCGGGGATCAATTCGGAGTTCATAAGCGAGCTGATTAGTGCCTACATCTATCGCGTAACTTTTCTTGGCACCATGTTTCAGTGCACAGTCAGTAAATCCACCTGTCGACGACCCGATATCAATATGAATCCTCTTCTTTATATCAAGTCCGAATGTAGTCAGAGCTTTCTCAAGCTTAAGACCTCCGCGGCTGACATATTTTTTTTCAAGTCCTTTGATTCTGATTTTCACTGTCTCTGGATTAATTCTTTCAGCAGATGAGTGAATCCGTTCATGTTCATTAAAGACTTTTCCTGCCATGACATAGCGTTTTGCTTCATCTATCGTGTCAAAATAATCATGACCGACAAGCCATTCATCAATGCGCTGCTTCTTCATCTTGTTTACCTACCAGCTGTTTTACTTCATCAATAATATGGGCAGTAGTGAGTCCAATCTCCTGAAGCAGCATATCTACATCGCCTTGCTCTATATACTCATTATCAATCCCAAGTCGTCTAACAGTGACACATTGATGATGGTCATTAAAATAATTGACAACTAAAGACCCGAATCCACCGGTCAGCATAGATTCTTCGACTGTCAGAACTGGGACATTTCGTTCGGCCAGTTTATCAAGATAGTCCTCATCTAAGGGCTTGATAAATCTGGCATTGACGATTTCTATATTGATGCCTTCTTTCAGCAGTGTCTCCTGAGCTTCCAGCAGCATCTGAAGTGTCGGCCCGAAGGACAAGATCACCGCATCAGTTCCCTTACGCAGCACCTCCCATTTTCCGAAAGGCACCCCTTCAGATGCGTCTGTCACATCAACACCTAATCCATTTCCTCTAGGATACCTGATTGCAATCGGTCCGCCAAACGTGTTGAATGCGCTATAGACCATTTTCGCTGCTTCATCTTCATCTTTCGGCATCATGACAGTCATATTAGGAAGATGACTTAAAAAAGGAATATCAAAAACACCTTGATGTGTTTCACCATCAGCACCGACTAATCCGGAACGATCAATACCGAATACGACATCGAGCTGCTGTCGGTCAATGTCATGCAGTAACTGGTCATATGCGCGCTGCAAAAATGTAGAATAGATAGCAACATATGGCTTCATACCGTTTGCTGCAAGTCCTCCAGCCATAGTTACAGCATGCTGTTCAGCAATTCCTACATCAAAGAACTGGTCAGGTAATTCCTGCTGAAATTTCGTCAGTTTGCTGCCAACAGGCATTGCCGGAGTAATCGCGACAATCCGTTTATCTTCCCTTGCAAGCTCCAGTACAGCATCGCTCATCAACTGACTCCATGACGGTGCCGTCGCTTTACCGCCAAGCTGTTCTCCAGTATCAAGTTTGTATGGTCCAAGACCATGCCATGTACCGATTTTATCATTTTCGGCAGGTCTGTACCCTTTTCCCTTTTTAGTAATGACATGAATGATGACAGGTCCATTGATTCGTTTCGAAGTTTCGATCGCCTCTCCAAGTTCCCGAAAATTATGACCATCGACAGGACCGACATATTTTATTCCAAGCTCTTCAAAAAACACCCCTGATACAACAAGATATTTCAAACTATCTTTAATTCTATCCGCTGAATCTCTTAATTTAAGTCCACCGGGTAACTTGCTCAGGAAACCATCAATATCCACTTTCGCTCGGTTGTAATTTTGATTAGTCCGCAATCGACCGAACATATTATGCATCGCACCGACGTTCGGTGCGATACTCATTTCATTATCGTTTAAAATAATCGTCATATTAGTGCGGTCATGCCCGATATGATTTAACGCTTCAAGTGCCATCCCACCTGTCAGCGCTCCGTCACCTATAATTGGCACGACATGATAATGCTCTCCCATAATGTCACGCGCTTTTGCCATGCCCATCGCAGCTGACAGTGACGTAGAACTATGTCCCGCTTCCCATACATCATGGTCGCTTTCAGAACGTTTCGGAAAGCCACTAAGTCCTTGGTGCTGACGCAATTGGTCGAACTGTTCTCCTCTTCCTGTCAGAATCTTGTGAATATAAGCCTGATGTCCTACATCAAAAATCAGTTTATCTTCAGGGCTGTTAAAGTATTTGTGCAGAGCAATCGTCAGTTCGACTACACCTAAATTTGCTCCGATATGACCACCTGTTACTGCACATTTTTCTATTAAAAATGTTCTGATTTCTTCACTCAGCAAAATGAGTTCGTCTTCTGAGAGATCCTTTATATCTGATGGATTTTTAATTTTATCAACATCCATTTATGTTCCACCTACAGTCTAAATAATTAATTAAGTTTTATTATATCATTACAAAACCTATATGAACAAAAAAAGCCGCCAGGGCTTTTATTAAACATCTTCTTATTTGCTGCGTGTAACGATATAATCCAGAAGTTCGACCATAGCTGTCCCGTTATCAGTCAGATTATTCACCAGCCGGACTGATTCATCGTGCACCTCTGCCATTACTCTTTTCGCTTCAGGTAAGCCGAGCAATGTGACATAAGTCGTCTTACTGTTTACGGCGTCACTTCCTGCTTCCTTGCCCATCTCTTCTAAACTGCCTTCGACGTCAAGAATATCATCTTTTATCTGGAACAGCAGACCGACTTTTGAACCAAGTGTATCCAGCTTTTCCATCGCTTCATCATTCTGCTCTGCAATGACGCCCGCACAAAGAAAACAAGTCCGGATTAAATCACCGGTCTTATGCGTATGGACCGTCTCCATCTCCTGTAATGTCAGCTCACTTTTTTCCGCTGCCATATCGAGCATCTGCCCACCGACCATACCTCTACTTCCAGCTGCAAGTGAAATCAGACGTGCGAGCTTGACTTTGGTATCAGCAGTTAAATGTTTATCACCCATCAATTGTGTAAAGCTATCAGTCAGTAGACCATCTCCTGCAAGAATGGCTGTAGCTTCACCGAATACTTTATGGTTTGTTAACTGACCCCTGCGATAGTCATCGTTATCCATCGCCGGTAAATCATCATGAATCAAGGAATAGCTATGAATCATTTCAATAGCGGCTGCAGCGGATAAACCCGATTCTGCTGACTTCCCGAACATTTCAAGCGTCGTGAGCAGCAGCACGGGACGTACCCGTTTCCCTCCTGCCAGCAATGAGTATTTCATTGACTCATCAAGTTCAGCGCTTAAAGAATCATTATAAATATTCGCTAAATAATCATTGATCAAGTCAGTATAACTAAGCTTCATTGTTAACCTCAGTGTCACTGACCTGATTGATTTTCTTTTCAGCTTCTGATAACTGACTCTGACACGCTTTTGATAACTTAATTCCTTCTTCGTATAATTTAATAGATTCATCCAGAGAAACTTTATCGTTATCCAGCTTATTCACGATATCCTCTAGTTCCATCATCATCGTTTCAAAGTTTTTCGCCATGTTGATCCTCCTTCACTGTCTTTACAACAGCACTGATTTCTCCATCAGCCATTTGTATTTCAACTTGCTGTGATACATTAACATCATGAATACTGCTTAAAATACCTTGTGATGTTCTGACAATACTATAACCTCTATCTAATATGCCTGTAGGATTAACGCTTGTCAGCAATTTCTGCTGGAATTCGAGTGACCTTGCAAGTGACTGCAGCTTTCTATCCATTGACCGGTCGAGCTGCAGAATATTTTGTGTCAGCTGCTGCTGCCCCATCTGTATACGGGCGTTCAACCGTTCTTTTGATAATCTGCTGTCTAATCTGACGAACCGTTCATTATTAACTGTAAACTTATCTTTAAGCAGATAGAACATTTTTTGTTCTAATTCATCTTTACGTTGAATCTGCTGCTCAATCAGCAGATTAGGGTTGCGAAAAACTGGATGACCACTTAACCGCTGCATCCGTTGATTCTCATACTTCAGACGCTGCGTCAGCTGCTGTCTTAAAAATTGATCTGATGATTTCAGTTGATTCATCAGTTCAAACTGGTCAGGTGTCGCCATAACTGCCGCTGCTGTAGGTGTCGGTGCTCTTAAATCAGAGACAAAGTCGCTGAGCGTCGTGTCTGTTTCATGACCAACTGCTGAAATCACAGGTGTTGCTGCGTCATAGATTGCCTGGACGACGTCACGCTCATTGAAAGCCCATAAGTCTTCAATCGATCCCCCGCCACGTCCGACTATCATTACATCTACATTGAGAGAGTCGGCATGTCTGATATTTTTGACGATATCTTCTACAGCTCCTGCTCCTTGAACAAGCGTTGAGATATAATGTACGTTTGCAAGCGGGAATCTTCTTTTTAAAGTAGATTCAATATCGCGTATCGCAGCGCCAGTAGAAGCAGTGAGAACGGCAATACTCGCCGGATATTTCGGCAGTTTTTTCTTGCGTCCTGTATCAAAGTAACCTTTCGATTCAAGTTCTTTTCTGAGTGCTTCAAATCGCTCATAAAGCTGACCGACACCGTCCAGAGACATGTCACTTGCATACAGCTGATAGCTGCCACGACCTTCGTACACAGAAATACGTCCTGAAATGAGTACTTGATCGCCTTCTTTAGGTGTAAAGCTGATTTTTGAGACTTCTTTTTTGAACATCATTCCATTTAAAACCGCTCCGCCGTCTTTAAGCGCAAAATAAAGGTGACCGCTGGAATGATGCTTGACATTAGATAGCTCACCTTTTATAAATACATTCTCCAGATAAGGATCGCGGTCAAACTTTGCCTTGATGTATTTAGTCAGTGCACTGATTGTTAAATAGTTTGTCATTGCATTTTCTGTTTGATGACTTCACTGAGCACTCCGTTGATGAATTTATAGCTGTCATCATCTCCATATGTTTTAGCCAGATTGACTGCCTCATTGACAGCTACTTTTTCTGGAACATCTGTAAATAGCACTTCAAAGACTGACATGCGAAGAATAATTCGGTCAACTTTACTTAGACGCTCTAAAGTCCACTGCTTCAGATAAGGACGGATAGCCTCGTCAATAGCTTTCTGATTGTCCTTAACTCCTGTTGTCAGGCTATCCATAAATACATCCTGAGCAGATGGATCTATTATGAAAGACTTGGCTTCCTGCAAAGTGATTGGTTCTTTAGTTTCCATCTGAAAAAGTACTTTTAATGCTAGTTCTCTTGATTCACTACGACTCATAATTGTTCTCCTTCAAAAATTGAGAGGATGCATGCATCCTCTTAGTTGTCTTTAAATTTAATATTGATGATATGTACGTTAACTTGCTTCGGGTTAAGTGCCGTCATGTTTTCAAGCGCATGTTTAATATTCTGCTGCACTTGCTTAGCAGTTGCAGAAATCTTCGTACCATAATCAAAAGTACAGTATGCATCTATATAAATATCATCTTCTTTGATTTCTACATTGACACCTCGGGCATTTTTAACACCTAACTTATCGAGGGATTTATTTTTCTGTAGTAATGAGACGCCTTTTACTTCACTCACTGCAATATTGGCGATGACTTCAATGACGTTCGGCGAAATCTCAACTGTTCCTAAATTTTGTTTAGACATTGATTCAACCATTGTTATGCCTCCCATCGTATAGTATATATATCATACCATTAATACGTATTAATTTTAACTATATTGAATAGAATATATCGTGACTAATATAAATTTTTAAGTTAAAAAAAGAATGGAAGTTTCCCTCCACTCGTTTTTTCAACTCATTAAATTCAATCATACAGAAGTTCATTCTGTTCAAGAAAATTCGTACTATATTCCTTGCTTAAAAATACGGGATGTTTCAGCAGTGCCTGGTGAAACGGTATCGTAGTATCAATGCCATGAATGATATACTCGTCCAATGCACGACGTGCACAACTGATCGCTTCTTCGCGTGTCGGCTGGAAGACAATCAGCTTCGCTACCATGGAATCATAATAAGGCGGAATCGTGTATTGATTGTAACAAGCTGAATCGACTCTGACACCGTAACCGCCCGGGACTAAATATTGAGTAATCTGACCTGCTGACGGCATGAAGTTCTTCAGCGGATTCTCTGCGTTAATTCTCAGTTCCATCGCATGCCCTTTGAATTCAACTTCTTCCTGCTGGATATCAAGTCTCTCACCTGAGGCAATTCTTATCTGCCATTTCACTAAATCAATTCCAGTCACCATTTCAGTGACAGGATGTTCCACTTGAATGCGTGTATTCATCTCCATGAAATAATATTTATTTTCGTTTAAATCATAGATGAATTCAATCGTTCCTGCACCTTCGTAATCAACTGTCTCAGCAGCTCTGACAGCCGCTTGCCCCATAGCTGCACGCGTTTCTTCAGTAATCGTCGGGCTCGGTGACTCTTCAACTAATTTCTGCATCCTGCGCTGAATCGTACAGTCACGTTCGCCAAGATGAATCACATGACCAAATGAATCAGCAAGCACCTGAATTTCAATATGACGGAAATTCTCAATGAACTTTTCAATATATAATCCTTTATTGCCAAATGCAACTTCTGCTTCCTGCTCCGTCATGCGGTAACCGGTGATTAGTTCTTCCTCATTTCGTGCAATTCGGATTCCTTTGCCGCCACCGCCTGCAGTCGCCTTGATAATGACAGGGTAACCGATTCGCTCTGCTTCCTGTTTTGCGATATCAATCGTTTCAACAAGTCCATCACTACCAGGAACTACCGGAACATTAGCTTTAATCATCTCTTTTTTAGCAAGATCCTTGATTCCCATTTTTGTAATCGATTCATGACTCGGCCCGATGAATTTTATATTGCATGCTTCGCACATTTCAGCAAAATCCGCATTCTCAGCAAGGAAACCATAACCAGGATGAATGCCCTCGCAACCGGTCGCACTTGCGATAGCTAAAATATTCGGAATGTTCAAATATGAGTCTTTGGAATATTTAGGTCCGACGCAATACGCTTCATCAGCGAGCTGCGTATGGAGAGCTTCTTTATCTGCCTCAGAATATATAGCAACAGACTGAATATCAAGTTCTTTTAACGCTCTGATAATACGTACCGCAATCTCACCGCGGTTTGCAATCAATACTTTTTTCATTACTTCACCCGGAATAAAGGCTGACCGTATTCCACCATTTGACCATCTTCAACAAGAATCTCTACGATTTCACCTGAGAGTTCAGCCTGTATTTCATTGAAGAGTTTCATCGCTTCCAGAATGCAGACCACTGATTCAGCGGAGACTTTATCTCCGACTTTTACATATGCATCACTTTCCGGAGTTGGTGATTTATAAAATGTACCGACCATTGGCGCATTGATCGTCATGCCGGCAGATGAGTTCTCGCCTTTAGGAGCTTCTGCCTGAACAGTCGGCTGTAAAGGCTCTTGAGTCTGTACAGGAGCTTGGACAGCAGCTGCTGTCTGTATAATTGATTCTTTTTTAAGTTTGATTTTTTGATTATCTTCTTCGACTTCAATCATCGTGAGTGACGATTGATCAAGTAATTCTATCAATTCTTTCAGTTCTTCAAAATTCATGCTGTTCTCCTTTATACTTCGTATTAGTACTAGCTACCTAACCCATTTTACTTCAGTGGTCAGACCAATTCAAGTATTAAAAAAAGACATGCCTAAGCATGTCTCAATTTAACCGCGCGATACGTATGATCCATCTGTTGTATTAATAATCAATTTGTCTCCGATATTCACAAATAAAGGAACATTCAATGAATAACCTGTCTCTACAGTAGCTTGTTTTGTCGCTCCTTGAGCAGTATCACCTTTAATTCCGGGTTCTGTTTCTGTTACTTCGAGCGTCACAGTATTAGGTAATTCAACACCTAATGTTTCGCCTTCGTAACTCTGAATATGAACATCCATATTTTCTTTAAGAAATTTAAGTTCATGAGTCAATGAGTTTTCAGAAATTTCAGTCTGATCATATGTCTCTGTATCCATAAACACGTGAGCATCGCCGCTTGCATATAAATACTGCATCTTACGGTTGTCAATCTGAGCACGTCCTACTTTTTCTCCTGCACGGAACGTTTTTTCCTGGATTGAACCCGTTCTTAAGTTTCTTAATTTTGAGCGGACAAATGCTGCCCCTTTACCTGGTTTAACGTGCTGGAATTCAAGAACGCGCCAGATGCCGTTATCAACTTCAATCGTTAAACCCGTTTTAAAATCGTTTACTGAGATCATTTAAAAATCCTCCTAAATATACTGTCTATAAAATAATAAGGTCTTTTGTAGAATGTGTAAAGCGCTTTAGAGCAGTTTCAGTGACAATCACATCATCTTCAATTCGTACACCGCCAAGACCCTCAACATAAATTCCCGGTTCAAGTGTCACACACATATTCTTCTGAAGCTTGATGTCTGAATTGGAAGAAAGTCCTGGTCCTTCGTGGACTTCAAGCCCAATACCATGACCGAGAGAATGTCCGAAGTTATCACCATAACCAGCATCCTTGATGATGTTACGGGCTATGGCATCAGCCTCAGCACCAGTCATACCAGGTTTGACTGTTTCAAGTGCTGTCACTTGTGACTTTAATACTATATCATATACTTTCTTCATTTCTTCACCCGGATCACCGATTGCAAAAGACCGTGTGATGTCAGAAATGTAACCTTGATATATGGCACCATAATCCAGCGTGATCATCTCACCATTGTTGATGACTTTATTGGTTGCGACACCATGCGGCAAAGCTCCTCTATGTCCTGAAGCTACTATAGTTTCAAAAGAAGAACCCGATGCTCCGTTCTTTCTCATGAACATCTCAATCTCGTTATTTACTTCCATCTCTGTCATTCCAGCTCTGACAAATTTAAGGATGTGTTCATATGTTTCATCTGCAATATCTGCAGCTTTTTGAATCAGGTCAATTTCAAACGGTTCTTTGATCATTCTGATCTGTTCAATTTCTCCGCCAATATCCACTAAATCCATTGTCTGCTTTAACTTAGCAAATTGCTGATAAGTGATTAAATCGCCTTCAAAACCGACCGTTTCTGCGGAAATTGTTTTAATGACCTCCGCTACACTGTCAAGCAGGCCCCCACTCTGCTTAACGACTTCAAATTCACCAGCCTGTTCAGCTGCCTGAACTGTATATCTGAAGTCAGTCACCAGGAATCTCTTATCCCTTGAGATGACTAATGCACCGCTTGATCCTGTAAATAATGATAAATAACGACGATTATGCGGTGACAATACGACAATCGCATCAAGATTTTTCTGTTCAAGCAACTGATTAACTTTTTCAAACTTCATGATAATCCCCTTCTCTTGTTGTTTTAAAAACCTGTAGTATCATGTTACCATAGATTTAGAAATAGTGAATAAGGAGAACGACTATGCGAAAACAATTACTTATTGCAAGTACGTTACTGCTCGCTTCATGTAGTAACGAGACAGAATCACTGCAAAAACAAAAAGATGTGCTGCAGTCTGAAATAAAAGCTACTAAAGAAAAAATAAGCGAAGAAAAAACTAAAAATATCTCAAACAATAATACTTTAACTTCCTTAAATAAAGAGTTGAATATCAGTAACGGTACCAGCAGCACGATATCTAATGAAGCATATGCTGAGAACTTTAATATTTATAGTCAGGCTATGGCTGACGCTTTCGGTGAATACTCAAGTATAGATAAAAATGTCGCTTCACTAAAGAGTGACCCGGCAGTAAAGGTACAGCTTCAGAATATCCAAAATAAAATCAATGATTCAACAGAGTCCTTTAATACGAAACTTGATGGAAAAAGTATTCCCATATCTTATAAGGACATTCATAATCAAGTCATCGCTGCTAACGCGGAATTTGTATCAGGCATGGATAAAGTCGTCAAAGCCTATACAGACTCAGACCAAAAATTGTTTAATCAAGGTAGTGCTGAACTCAATGAAGGCATCAACCGCATCGATAGTATTCAGTTTCAATAGAACATTATTGAGTATAAAGCAATAAATTTAACAATTCGGATTTCAGAAATACGGCGCACCTTATATTTTCAAGTGCACCGTATTTTTTGAAGAAATTTGTAAAATCATTTTAGTCTTTAAATTGTCTACCTTCTATATGTCCATTCATCACTCATATATTTTTGAGATAGCGTATGAACTTCCTCAAGCTGCTCAGCAGTCAGCTCATACGGAATGAGCTCAATATGAAGTCCCTGCTCGAATCCTCTGTAAAATGCTTCTTCCATTTGTTCAATCGTCACTTCTTTTGCTGTCAAATCATTAATTGAAACTGCTTTATCGTGAAAGGCATCTTTCATCTTCGTCTTCAGTCGTTCATTTCTGAACTTGAATAATCCGAATAGTTCATCCACATCAATTTTCTGAAGAATTGAACCGTGCTGTAGTATCACACCTTTTTGTCTCGTCTGCGCACTTCCCGCAATCTTTCTGCCTTCTACCACCAGTTCATACCAGCTTGGCGCATCAAAGCATACAGAACTTCTCGGATCTTTCAGCTTTGCGCGTTGTTCCTCCGTCTTTGGAATCGCAAAATAAGCATTAAGTCCTAAATTTTTGAATCCTTCCAGCAAACCGGAAGAAATGACACGATAGGCTTCAGTGATGGTTTTCGGCATTTCAGGATGACTTTCTGGGACAATCACTGAATACGTCAGTTCATGGTCATGCAGAACGCCACGTCCACCTGTCGCACGACGAACAAGACCGATGTGATTCTGCCTCACTTTTTCGATATCTATTTCTTTTTCCAGCCTCTGAAAATAACCGATGGATAAAGTTTTAGGATTCCAGCCGTAAAATCTTACAACTGGCTTCATCTTTCCTTCTGATACCCAGTTCATCAATGCCTCGTCCAGTGCCATATTAAAGTAGGGATTTTGCTTTTTTGTATTGATAAATAGCCATTGTTCTGTCAATTTAATCACCCTTATAGATAGTTTCTAGAAAATAACTTTGTAATTAAAGCCTTTAATCATTATAATGAAATATATGTAATTTAGGAGGAATTTTTAATGAACACATGGATCATCCTTGGTCTCATCCTTCTTGCACTGATTGCTTACATCGCGATCAATTACTTTATCAATCGTAAGGCTGTCACAGAATTAAGTCAAGATGACTTTCAAGCAGGACTTCGTCGTGCTCAGGTGATTGATTTACGTGAAAAAGATGATTACGATTATGGGCATATCATCGGTGCAAGAAACATCCCGATGAGTATTTTCAGAACGCGTATGCTAGGACTACGCAAAGATCAACCGATTTACTTCGTTGATAAAAACGGCATACAATGTTACCGTGCAGCTAGAATGCTGAAAAAGAATGGATACGACAATCTTTATATGCTTAAAGGCGGTTATAAAGAATGGAAAGGTCGTATAAAATCAAAAAAATAAGCTTAAGGCATATGCCTCAAGCTTATTTTTTATACTTCAATAGTCCCTTCGTATTTAAGAACTGGCTTTCTTGCAGCAGTCGTTTCATCCAGGCGACCAATAACCGTATGATGCGGCGCTTCAAGAACGATATCTGGATTATCCTCTGCTTCTTTAGCAATCTGAATCATCGTGTCACAGAAACTGTCCAGTGTTTCCTTTGATTCGGTTTCTGTCGGTTCGATCATCATACACTCTTCAACATTCAATGGGAAGTAAATTGTCGGCGGATGGAAGTTGAAGTCAAGCAGACGTTTAGCCATATCAAGCGTTCTGACACCAAGCTTTTTCTGTCTGACGCCACTGATAACAAATTCATGTTTGCAATGTCTGTCATAAGGCAGTTCAAAATAAGGCTCGAGTCGGCGCATCATATAGTTGGCATTAAGCACTGCGGTTTCAGAAGCTTCTTTAAGTCCATCTGGACCCATTGTACGAATGTAAGTATAGGCACGCAAGTATATTCCGAAGTTTCCGTAGAACGGTTTTACCCGTCCGATAGACTGGGGCATATCATGGTCGAACTTGTATCCATCTTCAGTCTTAATAATATGTGGTTTCGGCAGAAATGGAATCAGATCAGCTTTGACACCGACGGGACCAGAACCCGGACCACCACCGCCGTGAGGACCAGTAAATGTCTTATGAAGGTTCAAATGGACAGCGTCAAATCCCATGTCTCCAGGACGCACTTTGCTCATAATCGCATTTAAATTGGCACCATCATAATAGAGTTTACCGCCAGCCTGATGGACAATTTCACGTATTTCAAGAATGTCTTCTTCGAATAGACCAAGAGTATTAGGGTTTGTCAGCATGATGGCCGCAGTATCAGGACCTACGACACGTTTTAAGTCATCGATATCTACAAGTCCTTCATCGTTTGACTTCACTGTAATGGTCTCAAAGCCGGCTACTGTTGCGGACGCTGGATTGGTACCATGTGCTGAATCTGGCACTATAACTTTTGTCCGTTCAAAGTCACCGTTTGCTTCATGAAAAGCACGAATCATCATCAAGGCAGTCCATTCACCATGAGCACCGGCTGCTGGTTGCAGCGTGACTTCGTCCATACCTGTGATTTCTTTTAAGTGTTCCTGCAGATCATAGATGATCTCAAGAGATCCTTGAACTGTTTTTTCATCCTGCAATGGGTGTGCCGAAGCAAATCCTGACATCCGTGCGACTTTCTCATTGATTTTCGGATTATATTTCATCGTACATGAACCTAGTGGATAAAAACCGGAATCTACCCCGTGATTTTTATTGGACAGTTCTGTGTAATGACGCATTAAATCAAGTTCTGCTATTTCAGGCAGCATCGGTGAATTTTTGCGAATAAATTTAGATTCCAGAATATCTTCAACTTGCTGATTGTCCACTTCGACAGGAGGGAGAGAATAAGCGAAACGGTTCTCTCTAGAGCGTTCAAAAATTAACGGGCTTGAGCCTTTAAGCATTGTAGACACCTACTTTCGCAATGAATGTATCGATTTCTTCTTTCGTTCTCAGTTCTGTGACTGCAATCAGCATATGGTTGTTAAACTTATCATCTACACGACCTAGGTCAAACCCACCAATAAAACCATCTTCCAGCAGTTTGTCGTTAATGTCAGCAACTGGCTGGTTGAATTGAACGACAAATTCATTGAACGATGTTCCTGGGAGAACGGTAAAACCTTCCTGCACCATCTTATCTTTCATATAATTCGTCTTATAAAGGTTCTGCCTAGCCATTTCATAGACACCATTTTTACCAAGTGCACTCATCGCAACAGAAGCAGCCAGTGCATTCAATGCCTGGTTAGAACATATGTTAGAAGTCGCTTTATCACGTCTGATATGCTGTTCGCGCGCCTGCAGTGTCAACACGAATCCGCGATTTCCATCGTCATCCTGCGTCTGACCGACAAGACGACCAGGCATTTTACGCATCAATGCTTTTGTTGCAGCAAAATAGCCACAGTGCGGCCCGCCGAACTGTGCCGGAATTCCGAACACTTGCGCATCTCCTACAACTATATCCGCGCCAAACTCACCTGGAGGAGTAAGAAGACCTAGTGCCATCGGATTACTAGAGACTATGAACTGCGCTTTAGTACCTTCAGTTGTCGCTTTTACTGCCTCCAGATCCTCGATGCTTCCGAAGAAGTTAGGATATTGAACCATTACACAGGCAGTGTCATTGTCTATAGCTTCTTTAAGTTTGTCGAGATCCGTCACTGTATCCTTCAGATCGATTTCAACTACTTCTAAATTTTGACCTTTGGCATACATATGGAGTACTTCACGTGATTCATTGTTAACAGCTTTAGAGACAATAATTTTTTTCTTTTTTGTATGACCACATGCCAGCATCGCAGCTTCTGCAAATGATGTTCCGCCATCATACATTGATGAGTTTGCAACATCCATTCCTGTCAGTTCAGCAATCATCGTCTGAAATTCGAAAATGGCCTGCAATTCTCCCTGTGAAATTTCGGGCTGATAAGGTGTATACGCAGTATAGAACTCTGAGCGTGAAATGACATGGTCCACCACAGTAGGAATATAGTGGTCATATACACCGGCACCAAGGAACGATACATGTGTGTCGCTCGTTACATTTTTTGCGGCAATCTGTGCAAGTTCACGAAGCAGAGGTGTTTCGGATTTACGTTCTTTAATATTTAACGGTCGGTCAAAGCGTACTTTTTCAGGAATATCGGCAAACAACTCATCAATCGATTGAATCCCGATTGTCTTCATCATGTCCTGTTTATCAGTTTCTGTTAATGGAATATAGCGATGGCTCATAATGTCTCCCCTTAGTTTTTATGGAATGGTGTTTTAACTACTTTAGCAGGTACTTTATTTTTTCTGATCTGAACGTAAACTTCATTGTCAAGTTCAGTTTCTTTGACATCAATCAATGCGAGAGCAATGGAACGACCAGTGGATGGTGACTGCGTTCCACTCGTCACATAACCAATTTTTTCATCATTTTGATTGAATACTTCATAATCCGTACGCGCTATTCCACGTTCTTGCATTTCAAGTCCAGCAGACTTTCGAGTAACACCTTGTTCTTTCTGTGCTTCCAGTGCCGAGCGTCCAATGAACTCTCCTTTGGTCAATTTAACACTGAACCCCATTCTAGCTTCATATGGAGAGATTTCAGTTGATAAGTCCTGCCCGTGAAGCGGAAGTGCTGCTTCCAGACGCAGTGTATCCCGTGCTCCTAGTCCACATGGTTTAACACCTGCTTCAAGTAAACCTTCCCATATTTTCGCAGTGACAGGTGCCTCGCAGTAAATCTCGTATCCATGTTCTCCAGTATAACCTGACTGAGAAAGAATCACTTTTTCGCCGAACAGTTCTACATCCTGAATGTATTCAAACAGCTTAAGACCGCTCAACTCTTCAGAAACTAATGAAGAGATGATATTTTGTGCTGCTGGTCCCTGGACGGCAATTTGACCATATTCATTAGAGACATTCATCACTTCCGCTCCATCAATCTCATGCTGTTTCAACCAGTCAAAATCAATATCCGTGTTTCCTGCATTTACGACAAGTAAATATTTATCTTCTTCAAGCTGATAGACTACTAAGTCATCAATCACACCGCCTGCTTTATTACAAAGCATTGAATACTGCGCTTTCATCTTAGTTACTTTCGTCACATCATTTGTCAGAACGGACTGAAGGAATTCAGCAGCCTTCTCACCTTTGATGACAATCTCGCCCATATGGCTGACGTCGAACATACCTGCTGATTCTCTCACTGCATTATGTTCGTCTTTGATCGTTGTAAACTGCACGGGTAACGCCCAGCCCGAAAAATCTATTACTTTAGCTCCGGCTTTAACGTACACGTCATATAACGGTGTCTTTTTTAATTCCATCCTTATACCCTCCTCTAAAATATAAAAAAACAAGATAGCTGATAGACTATCCTGTCGATTTCTTCAGGCAAGCGTCCAAGTGATATCCTTTTGCCTGAGAGTTTCACATGAGTTTGCCCCTTCGGCGATGATAGTTATCATTCTCTCTATCACTATTCTTCCGCTAATATTCGATTTTTTATAAAAGTGATGCATGTGTCAATTGATTCTTCACTATTCACTCTAATGAATGCGATTTCATTATATCGTGAACAGCGTGAATTGTACAACTCTTTAATAGAAGAATAGGACTGGTCTACTGCATTGGGACGTGTTTTGTCACCAACAATTCTATTATACAGCGTATTAAAGTTCGTATCTACCCAAATATTAATCAAATTTTTATTTAATAACAAGTAATTGTTCGGATTTTCAATAATTCCGCCCCCAGTAGCGATAACAACGTCTTCTGTAATAAATTTTTTTAATGCTGCACATTCTAAAGACCTGAAATATGATTCTCCTTCATCAGCAAAGATCTCGCTGATGGCCCTTCCTTCCTGCTCTGCAATATATGTATCAATATCAAGAAACGGCAGACTCAGTTCTGCCGCCAGTTGTCTTCCTAAAGTTGATTTGCCGGCTCCCATGAAGCCTATTAATGTGATAGCCAATTTAATGCTCCTTTAATTCTCTGCTAATCTGAATATAATAATATTCCTTTATATTATCCATGGAATTGATTTTAATCATATACCTAACACTATAACTACTGACATAAAAAATAACAATCATCAGTAAGATAATTGCAAACGGAAACATCATTCCCTCATTTGATCTGAAGCGTTTCATTCCTGATTCTCCTTGCATCCTGCCATTTGATTCTCAGAAATACAGATTGATTCTGTTCATAAAATTCAGCCTGTTTCACCTGTTCCAATAAGATGACATAGCCTGCTCTATCCACTTTTCTGATGATTCTTCCTAAATGATAATTATAACTGTATATTTTTCCTGTTGTTAAATCTTTTGCAAGCAGTTCACCATTTACAGCAGTCACTTCTTTATTTTTAATTTCGCTTAGTATATCTCTTAAGCACAGCTCAAAGTTAATATCATAGTTATCCGAAGAAACGGATTTAAACATCATGATATTCTGAATGATTAAAGGAAATAACGACATAATAATGATTGCAATACTGAAATTGAGCAGCATTTCGAGCAGAGTAAATCCTTCATCTTTTTTGAATACAGATAGTATCATTGGTTGCCCGGCATAAATATCCTTCTCTTTCAATGACAGCACCTCCCGACTTGACATAAACGTAAAAATTATGATAATCCGTGAGTTCTTCCATTGATTTTTTATAGGTAATATTCATTTCATGCAGCATTGGAATAAGCACTGCGCAGATGATAGTGACAGTCGACAGACTAAGGAGTGCATCAACTAACAGAAAACCATTATCCTTCCTCAATACGGACTCTTCCTTTCACTAATTGTAAGACTAAATTGAACCTTTTATCGTTAACAAAGTATGTGACTGTTGTTCCATGGTTAATTCCTTCTCCACTAAATCTGACTTCAAGTGCGCTAGTCTTATTACTGGTATAGATATATCCATTTCTCAGCATATATTTCGTTTTGATACCGAGCTTTGGTGAATAAATATTGACTGCATTATTTCCTGGAAGAAACTCAAGTGTTATTGACTGATTAGTTGACATCGCTAATGTCTGATAATATGTGATGACTGCAAGAAGTTCGTTATTGACTTCCTCAACATCTGCTGATTCATAATCAAACGTATGATAGCTCATCATGTGTATCATGATGAGCATTATAGCAATGACTATCAGTGTCTCTATATAGCTGAATGCTTGATCAGCTTTCCGCAACCGCTTCTCCGCCTACAATATTAATCACATTACCGTTTTTACACTTTGTCTGATTTTCCTTCAGGAAGTCAGGAACCAATGCCTGAATAGAAACAGGGGCTGTACCATTCTGTAGTTTATAAGCTTCAATCTGACCTTGTACCATCTTAACTTGAGCCTTGCAGCCAGTATCCTGAACGTTGTCTGACTGTTTAGCGATGTTAGGTATGATGACGATGATTAGAACTGAAATGACCAGTAAAACAAGTAACATCTCGATCAGAGTGAACCCATCATCATTTCTAAATAATTTTTTCAATCCTACCGTTAATTTGTTAATCATGTTAACCTCTCCTTTAATTATTGTATTCCGCTCATCATTTGCAGCATCGGCAGAATGATGACCAGGTAAAGTGTAATTATAAGCAGACCGAGAGCTGAAAATATGACCGGCTGAATCCATTTAATATATTTTAAAATCTGTGATTCAAACTTTTTAAATATATAATCTGAGTAATATTTGAGTTCAACATCAAGTTTTGAATTTTTTTCGCCATGCTGAATGAAATTAATCATAGACTGTTCAAAAAGACCAACGCTGTTCACAGCATCGGGAAGAGATTGGCCGTTCATTAAAGAGTGATTAATCATGCTGCCGATATGCTGCATGACAAGGTCTTTATCCTGATTTCTGAATATCTCAATTATTTTAATCATCGCTATGCCATTGCTCAGAAAAAATGACAGTTCAATACTGACCCGGTAAGTAAGATATTTTCTGTATAAACTGCTTACGACAGGAACTTTTTTGATTAACCATAATTTTTTTTGAATGTCAGCTCGTTGAAATAGCAAATAATAAATGATAAATAAGATAATCATGATAACTGCAACTGTCATTAAGACTCTCGGCATTAAAAATAAAGCAGCAGTGAGGAATTGCAGTTCTGCTGAAATCTGTATGCCCATAGAATCATACATATTCTGGAACTGAGGAAGAACGGTCTGATTGACAATAATGATTAAAGTGAAAAATATGGCGAGAAGTATAAGAGGATATTGAATGGTCTTTAAAAAATGCCTGGTACTTTGACGTTTAACTGTACTAAACTGGTGACACTGAACTAGCGTTTCTTCGAGGTTACCGTACTGCTCTCCAAAATATACCTGCAGTATGATATTAGTTGGATATCGCAGATAACTGATGATATCACTTAATGACCCGCCTTTTCGCAGCGATTCGAGACACTGAGATTTTATATCAGTATGAATACCATCGTACTGACTGAACAGGAATTCCACGGCTTCATACTGAGTAAAGCCGCTTTTAGTCAGCTCTGCGATTCTCAGCAAAAAATCATCTTGGTAGTGTTTTAACTTATTGGTTGACCACACGGAATTTCTCCAGTTCTTCTGTAGTAATCAGTTGTTCATCATACATCCGTTGAATTTGTTCGAGCAGAGAATTAAAAGCAGTGATAGGTACACCGGTCAGCAGCTGTTTTATTTGTTCACTTGTCAGAGTTTCTATGACCAGTTTTCTGCTGATTCCCGATTTAATTAACCGCTGACTTGTTATAAGCTTGACCGCCTGTTTGAGCTCAGATGGTTTAATCCCCATCTCTAAAAGCCGTTCTACAGCTCCGGGAGTATTGCTGGCATGAAGTGTCGATAGAACAAGATGTCCACTGAGACTGGCATTGATTACTTGTTTAGCAGTCAGTTCATCTCGTATTTCACCGATCATAATGATATCCGGATCGCAGCGCAATATGGCTTTAAATGAATTTTGATAGGTGATATCAGCTTTGTCATTCACACTGATCTGAATGGTATCTTCAAGAAGCTGCTCTACAGGATCTTCGATGGTAATAATTTGACGGTTCAAAGTCTTCCTTGCAAAATTCAGCAGATTATACATCAAAGTACTTTTACCGCTTCCTGTTGGACCTGTGATTAAAATCAAGCCGTGGGAAAGTTTCATCGTCCCATAAAGAAGTTCTGTATTTTCTATGATCCGGCTAGAGAACTGCGCTTTAAGAATTCGAAGCACAGCTGCCTCGGTTCCGATTGATTGAGGAAGCGTTGATACTCTGATATGATACTGCTGATCGCTGTGTGTGATAATCACGATGCCACTTTGTGATTTTTTCTTATCACTTACGTCCAACCTTGAAACGAACTTTAAATATGCTAAAATGCGCTCGTAATGGCTTATATCAAGCGATTCTACAAAGTGCATCTCGCCTTCTATTCGCAGTTTCAACTGGACATGTTCTCTACAGGGAATAAAATGAATGTCTGACGCATGACGTTCGATGCTGTTCACAATGATTTGATTGACGATTTGTTCCATATATCCCTCCTCAAATCAATTATCGAAAACAATTCTCACAAAATTTTTAATTCAACAAAAAAACGATTAATTAATTTTTTTGCTTACTTTTCATTATCCTTTTTCAAAATACTGGGTTTTAAAAATTAGGTTTACATCTGAATGATGAATCTTTATAATAATAGTTGATATTAAGAGTTTTTGGAGAGGAGAACATCAAATGGATAAAGTCTACAAAACCTTAGGATTTTGGACTGCCATCTTTGCAGTTATGTTCTATGTCGGCAATATGGATATGATGGCTTTTGTATTTTTAGCTCAAACAGGTTTCTTCGTTCTTTTAGGATATATGAATCTGTCAGAAAGAATGTATATGTATATCTTTGCAGCGTATTTAGTCGTTTGCTTCGTCGGTTTCACATATTATTCAACATTTCTGCTGGAACCAAGTTTCGGCGCTCATCATTAAAAATCCTTCCTCACAATGAGGAAGGATTTTTTAATAGCCATTGATATACGGATTATGGTCCATTTCATATCCGATTGTTGTTTTTGGGCCATGCCCGGGATAAACGGTCATTTCTTCATCCAACGAGAATAAAACTTCAGTAATACTGTGCATCAATGACTGGAGGTTACCATCTTTAAGATCCGTTCTGCCAATCCCCTCTTTAAACAGTGTATCTCCTACAATTGCAAAGTCTTCAAAAATAAAGCTTAGACTTCCCGGAGAATGCCCCGGTGTTTCTAACACTTCAAAACTGAAAGATTTAATAGTCCGATGTCCTTTAGCTATTACTTTTGGATGCTGTTTAACAATCGTTTCCGGAAGTCCGTAACTCAAAAACTTTCCTGACCCATTCAGTTCAGCATCAGTCAACCAGTATTTCTCCTTTTCTGCTATATATAATGGAGCATTGTATTTATTACAGATTTCATCGACAGCACCAATATGATCAAAATGAGCATGCGTCAATAAAACAGCTGCGACCGGTTTATTGATGACCATGATCTGATTAATAATCTTCTCAGGTTCTGCTCCCGGGTCAATAATCAGCACTTCTGTTTCACTCTCGATAAGATAACAATTAGTTTCAAGCATCCCTAAACTTAGTGTATATAGTTTCATAAACAATGACCTCCTGCTAAAATTACCCTCGACAAATGGCACTATTAATTATACAATAATCATTGATAATAAAAGTACTATCTTGGGGGTTATACTATGCCATTTATTAATACTGGCGAACTATTCGAATTATTCGGTATTAAAATTCATATCGGTGTTAATATCTTTGCTTTACTGATGTTAGCTGTAGCAGTCTTATCTGTCATGGGTTTAATCGGTGCGATTAAAGAGAAGAACATTTTAGGTATGATCTTTGGATTACTTTCTGCATTAGCATTTGGATTCTTTGCATTAGCTACAATTTTCACTTATGGTTATCCAATATTACATCACTAAAAAAGACGACCTGGATCGTCTTTTTTTTATAGATGTTTGTTGACTGAATCAATTTTCTCGTTCATCTTTCGTCGTTTATCTCTTCTATCGTCTATTCTAATATTGGTACATACTCGCTCTACACCTTTATTGAAAGGTGCTTCGTGAATCTCCTCTACAACTTTTAGCAGTACTGGTAATTCACCTTCAATTAATGTACTCATCGGTGTCAACTGAAAATCAATAAGTCCTTCCTCTTTTTTAACCTGTAAATTTTTTTGAATATCTGCTATATACTGACTGACACTGATGGATTGTCCATCAAGCGGTATAATCACTACATCTACTATCGCCATTATTGTTTCCTCACTTTACATATTGTTTTATTAAACCGGCAGCACCAATGATTCCCGCATCATTCCCAAGTTTTGCAGTAACAATTTTTGTTCCTTCAACTGCGGGTTTGAAAGTGATTTCCTGAAATCTCTCTTCAATATGATCGATCAGAAAGTCTCCCGCCTTTGAAACACCGCCGCCGATTATAATGTATTCAGGATTAGACATCACACTGATGACACTTAGAGCATAGGCGATATAGTTAGAGACTTTACGGATGATATATAAAGAAAATTCATCTCCTTCTTTTGCCGCATCAAAGACTTGTTTTGCCTGAAGTGTTCTGCTCTCTATATCATCCTCTATTATCGTGCTGAAGCGCAGTTCCTCATAATAATGGTATGCAAGGTTAACAACACCTGTCGCACTCGCGACTGTCTCAAGACATCCTCTATGGCCGCAGTTACATAAAAACCGCTCTTTAAAGTCTACTTTGAAGTGACCAAGCTCCCCTCCAGAACCATTATATCCGTGTACCAGCTCGTTATTACTGATAATTCCGCCACCTACACCTGTACCCAGAGTTATACAGACGACATCTTTTGCATTTTGTCCTGCTCCTTTAAACTTCTCACCAAGAGATGCAACATTAGCGTCATTATCCACGTATACCGGCTTACCACTTAACTGCTCATATTCTTCTCTTATATTTTTTTTACCAGCCCAATTTAAGTTAATTGCACCATTGACAACACCATTATCAAAATCAATAGGACCTGGCACTCCCAGTCCAATCCCTTTAACTTCATCCATACTATAATTTTTTATTTGTGCATTCTTCTGAAAAGATTCATGTATGTTTTTAAGTATGTGTCGGCCATCTTGTTCTTTGTTCGTTGGTATCTCCCACTTATGAAGAATCTCAAGTCTTTCATCCATTACTCCTAGTTTACACGTTGTCCCGCCAATATCTGCTGCTAATATAATCATAGTTTCTTCATCTTCCTTTGATTTAATATGAGTCGAGCCTGTATAAATTCTTCGTTTGAGATAAGCATAGATTCATGTAACGTCTTTAGTTCTTGATTCATCATTTCAATCGTATTCATTTCATCTTTAAAGTAGATGATCAGACCAAATTTCTTAAGTAACTGCTGGACATCGTAAAATGAATTCATATTAATTATCGAACACCTTTATCTCATCGTCTAACCGCTTAAATGCAGCATTATTTTCTTGTTCCATGGCTTTATGTAAATATGTTCTGGCTTTAGAGTAATTATCTGTGGCACGCATACCTAAGGCCATCTGATAATTTAAAGACGGTGAATTTGGAAATTTTTTTAATCCTTTTTTCCATACAGACATCGCTTCTGTCACATTACTTTCATGAGCACTGACAAGACCGGACAATAAATAAGTCTCCTCGTTTTCATAGCCATTATCAAACGTATCCTGAAGAATGGTAGCTGCTTGTTTAAAGTTACCTTGCTCCATTGCCTTATGTGCTTGCATATTATAAATATGGTTTTGCTGCTGCGAAAAAATATTCATTAGTAATAATGTAATAATGATTATAGTTCCGACAAGCAGCATGTAAAAATAATTACGATTCTTATTAAAGACATATATTAATAAAGCAGTCAAAAAGCCTCCGAATAAGCCGCCAAAATGTGCAAAATTATTAACCTGAGCAAACACATTGGTAATCAACAGATAAATAATCATCCCGAGTATAGTTTGAATAATAAACTTCCGTTCAAATTTACTGCTGAAAATAAAATAGGCTACTAAAGCTCCAAGTAACCCGCTGATTGCACCACTCGCCCCTGCTGATATAGAAGTAGTATCAAAAGACAGGGAAATTAAATTTCCGATTAGACCACCTGTAAAATAAATCAATAAATAACGTTGAACTCCAAATAAGTATTCAATCAGCTTACCGAAAATAAACAAAGTCATCATATTGAAAATAAGATGAGAAAAATCGAAATGGAGAAACATCGACGTAATCACTCTATAATAATCCCCATGGACGAAGTTAAAATGCGTAAGACCTCCGCGGTCAATTAAGTGACTGCCATTTTGCATCCGTCCCGTTATAAAAGTAAATAAATAAACAATTACATTAATGACTATCAATAATAAGGTAGCAGGCGCAAACTTGACCATAGCAAGATCGATAAAATTATTTTTAATGACTTTACTTCTGTAAGTTTCCTGTGACATTGGTTTAGATTTAAAGCGGCCGGCTAACACTCTGTAAGGCATCGATATGGTTAAATGATCAAGATCTCTTTGAGTGTGAATACTTTTCACTTTAACGAGCCGATCATTGGCTATACCAGGTACCTCCTGATCAAGTAATAGTAAATGAATCTTCTGAGGTATGTAATTTAATTGACTGTTAAATACATCCAGATTATCTTTCATCTTATCTATAAGAAAGGTCAGTGATTGAACGTTTTGTTTTTCACTGATAAAACGAATCAGTTCCTTCTTGTTTTTATTCTCTAAAATAATATCCGATTCTTCATCATTGATATATGCAAGTTCATAATCTGAATACTTAATTATATGATAGATTGACTGCCAAATCTGTTTTTTAGTGATCATATTCGTACTCCAGTCAAAGTTCTTTGCTCAGTAATAACAAGATGAACCGGTTCATCAAATACTTCCGGTTCTATAGATGTCAACTGACCTTCAAGAGAGATGCTTACAGCAGTCCCTTTAAATTGAGCAAGAAATCGGTCATAAAACCCTCCTCCATAACCGATTCTGTATCCACTTTCACTGAAAGCTACACCAGGAACTATCAATAGATCCAGTTGATTGTTGATAACATGAGGTTCTTTGACCGCCATAATACCTTTGTCGTCTTTATAAAGAGTGTCAGGAGAAGTAAACTTTACAAAATTCATCGATTTATTTTTATAATCGCAATGAGGTACATACACTTTTTTCCCTTGAATCAAAGCAAATTTAATTATTTCATATGTATTGATTTCATGAGACATACTTAAAGTGACACCGACAGCGGAAGCATTTTTCCATTCATCAAGCTCAAACAACTTTCTAAGCAATATAACTTCTTCATTATATTTGTTGGAACTTTTTAGAAAGGCTAATTTTTCCTGTCTGATGTTTTTTTTATTCATTTCATCACCTCATACACATTATACATTATTTATAACCTCTGCTTAAAGCTATGTAAAAAAAGCAGACACTGAAGTGTCTGCTGCATCATTATTTCGTTTCTCTGTGTAAAGTTTGTTTGTTATCACGTGAACAGAATTTGTTCATTTCGATACGTTCTGGGTTATTACGTTTATTTTTCTTAGTGATGTAGTTTCTTTCACCACATTCTGTACATGCTAAAGTTACGTTAACGCGCATTATATTCCCTCCTTACTCATTGTTTCCATACGACCTATTAATAATAACACCAATTGAGCTTGATTTCCAGCGTTATTTAAGAAATTTATCGTATCGGTCACCTGTAATGAAGTAATATATATTTTCAGCGATATTCGTAATATGATCTCCGATACGTTCAAGATATCTTGCTGCTAAATGGGCCTGACCAGAAATGAAAGGATCATTATCAATCAAGTAGGTTGTGTTAACGATTTCCTTATATAAATCGTCTATATCCTGATCTCTATCGATAATCTCTTTTGTTAAATTTACATCTCTCTGCTGGTATGCATCTTTCAGATCATAAAGCATCAGCAGACTTAATTTACCCATTGTCTTAAGACGGGATAAAATGACAGTGTCTTCAAATTTTACGCGCCGACGGATTTTAGCAAGATTTCCAGCATTATCTCCCATTCGTTCAAGTTCAGAAGCAATTTTAATACTAGCCATTATAATCCTTAAATCTGTAGCTATAGGCTGCTGTTTCGTAATCAAACTAATGACCTGCTCATTAATATCATTTTCCAAATCATTGATGACTGTATCGTGTTTGATGAGTTCTCTTGCCTCTTGAACATCTTCGCAATTTAGTACGTCAATAGAGCGTTCAATCACATGATAAACTTCTTCTGACAACTTTATCACTGAATCGATTAATTCGTTTAAAGATTCTTCGTATTTTTCTCTCATATCAACCAAATCTTCCAGAGATGTATCGTTCTGTCTGCTCATCAGCAGGATTGGAGAATATTTTATCTGTAGTGTCAAACTCATTCACATAACCGTTCAGGAAGAATGCTGTTTTGTCAGAAATACGAGCAGCCTGCTGCATATTGTGTGTTACGATAATAATTGAATAGTCATTTTTAATTTCCTGTACTAATTCTTCAACTTTTAATGTTGAAATTGGATCTAGCGCAGAAGTCGGCTCATCCATCAGAATGACATCCGGTTCGATAGCAAGACAGCGTGCGATACAAATACGCTGCTGCTGTCCACCTGACAAACCATAAGCATTCTGGCTCAGTCGATCTTTAGTCTCATCCCAGATAGCAGCACCACGTAAAGATTTTTCTACAATTTCATCAAGAATTCTTTTGTCAGTGATTCCATGGATTCTTGGTCCATAAGTGATATTATCGTAAATGGATTTTGGGAATGGATTTGGCTTTTGGAATACCATACCGACACGTGTTCTTAAATGTTCAACTTTATAGTTGCGATCAAAAATATTGTCTCCACGATAAAGGATTTCCCCTGAAGTTTTCACTCCTGGAACTAATTCAATCATGCGATTCAAAGTTTTGATATAAGTTGATTTCCCGCATCCTGATGGTCCGATAATTGCAGTCACTTCATTTTCGATAATATCGAGATCTATGTTTTTCAAGGCATGGTTTTCACCGTACCAAAGATCCAGATTTTTCGTCTGATAGACTAATTTTTTGTCTATAGATTGTTTACCTTCTGTTTGATTTTGCTGTTCTCTTACTGGCGGTGTCACAGTCACTGTTGACTGCTGTTTTGTTGCAACTGATTCATTCATAATAAGACCCCTCTCATAATGAGATTAATATTTTTTCTGATATTTGTTACGTATATAAATTGCGATTGAGTTCATAGCTATTAGGATAAGTAATAAAACAATGATTGCAGCTGAAGATAAATACTGGAATTCTTCTTTCGGAAGTTTAGCCCAAGTGTAAATCTGCATCGGCAATGCCTGGAAACGGTCCATAATGTCATCCGGTGTCTTCATAAAAATTGTCGGAATACCGATAACAACAAGTGGTGCTGTTTCACCAATAGCTCTGGATAATGCAAGAATTGTACCTGTCAGAATACCTGGAATGGAAGCTGGAAGCACTACATTTGTAATAGTCTGCCACTTTGTACCACCAAGACCAAGACTAGCTTCTCTAATGGAACCAGGGACTGCTCTAATGGCCTCCTGACTCGAAACAATGATAACCGGTAAAATCATCAGTGACATTGTTAGTGCTGCTGCAAGAACAGATTTTCCTAATGAAAGTGACTCTATACCAGCACCACGCACAAATAACGTTAATCCAAGTAAACCAAATACTACTGAAGGAACACCCGCCAGGTTTGAGATATTAATTCTGACAAATCGTGTAAACCAGTTATCTTTAGAATACTCTTCCATATAGATAGCTGTACCTACACCTAAAACTACTGCGATTGGCGCAATGGTCATCATCAGCCATAATGTACCGATTAATGCTCCTTTAATTCCCGCTTTCTCAGGAGTTGTAGAAGAGAAGTTCTGGAAGAACTCAGGTGACAGCCAGCCCGCTCCTTTACGGATGATATCGTAAAGAAGTATTGCCAGAACAATAAGTCCGATTATAGTACAAAGGAAGAAGATACCTTTGACAATATTGTTTTTTGACAATCTGCCAGAGAGATTACGTTCAACTTTTTTCTGATCAACTAACTGCATATTAATACTCCTCTCTAAAGCGGCGAGTCACCCATTGCGAAATAAAGTTCATAATTAATGTAAAAACGAATAATGTGAAACCTACTGCGTAAATACTATAGTAAATATCTGTACCGAACGTCGCATCACCTGTTGCAACCTGAACAATGAAACCTGTCATCGTTTGAATTGAATTTGTGAGACTGAGCGATGAATCAGGCGAACTACCTGCGGCAAGAGCAACGATCATCGTTTCACCGATAGCACGTGAAATAGCAAGAACAATCGATGCCAAAATACCAGATAATGCGGCCGGAAATACCACTTTCAAAGCCACTTCCAATTTAGTAGAACCGAGTCCAAGTGCTCCTTCTCTAATAGCCTGAGGTACTGCACTCATCGCATCTTCGCTTAAACTAGCGATCATAGGTATCACCATAATACCGATGACGAGTCCTGGACTGATAGAGTTAAAGCTTCCTAAATCTGTCCAGAATGTTCTAAGTAAAGGTGTAACAAAAGTCAGGGCAAAGAATCCATAGACGATTGTTGGAATACCGGCAAGAATTTCAAGGATAGGTTTAATGATTCTTCTAGCTGTATCACTTGCATATTCACTTAAATATAGAGCAGCACCTAAACCGACAGGAACTGCAAACAAAGTTGCAATAAATGTGACTTTGAGAGTCCCCAAAATCAGTGAGTAAATACCATATTTAGGATTCTGTCCAAATGCATTCCACTCTTTTTCCAAAAAGAACTGCGAGAAAGAAACTCTTGAGAAAAAGGTAATGGTTTCAGTTAGCAGCGTAATTAAAATACCAATTGTTGTTAAAATAGAAACAGAAGCAATAATCAGTAAAATCGCTGGAATAAGTTTTTCAATGAAACTTCTTGACCCTTTGCCTTGATTCTGCTGAATCATTTGTTGTACTGAAATTTTATCTTTCATAGTTAGACTCCTTCATTTTAAAAAAGGGACGAACGAGTTCGCCCCTCATCATATCAATGAATTATTATTTTACTTCTTCAAGTTTTTTCATATCTTCTTCGTAGTCTGCATCTTCTAAAGGAACATAACCAGATGCTTTAGACGCTTCAGGCGCTTTTTCTAATGTGAATTTCATGAATTCTTTGAATGCTTCGTTGTTCTTTAATGAATCGTTTTTAGCATAGATGAATAATGGGCGACTTAATGGATATGAACCATCTTTAACTGTTTCTTCAGTTGCTTCAACGCCTTCTTTTTCATCTTTGCCTTGAATCTTAACAGCTTTTAAGTCGTCTTTATTTTCCTGGTAGAAGTTATATCCGAAGAAACCAATACCATTTTTGTTGTCTTTTACTGAAGAAACGATAACGTTTGTATCAGCATTTTTCTCTGCTTTGATTTCGCCTTTGTCTAAAACTTCTTCACTGAAGAAGTCATAAGTACCGTGTGACTGGTCAGGAGAGAAAGCTTTAATTTCTTCATCCGGGAAATCACTGCGGACATCTTTCCATGTTTTAGCTTCTCCATTATAGATTTTAGCTAATTCATCAAAAGTCAAATATTCAACAAAATCATTATCTTTATTGACTGCTACTGTTAAACCATCAGTTGCAACTTTGAATTCAGTATAGTCTATTTTTTCTTTTTTAAGCGCATCTTTTTCTTCATCTTTGATATCACGTGATGCATTTGAGAAGTCTGTCTCACCAGCGATGAATTTTTCAAAACCGCCACCTGTTCCTGAAGTACCTACAGAAACGGTTACATCTGGATATTCAGCGTTAAACTCTTCATTGATTTTTTCAATGATCGGTGCAACTGTTGTTGAACCATCACCATTTACTTCACCAGAGACTTTTTTAGTATCAGTAGATTTAGTATCACTGTTATCTGCTGACTTATCTTCAGATTTGTCATTCTGAGCTGCACCACCACATGCTCCTAAAAATAAAGCAGTTCCTAAAACAGTTGTTGAACCTACTAATTGCCATTTTTTCATTTTCAAGTTTCCTCCCGTATGTAGACAGAAAATATATAACTAAAATTTTCTTACAACACTTACTTTACATCACCATTGTTAATTCAAAATGAAAGTATTGTAAAGTTTGTGTAAATAAAAGACATCTGAAATCATTCAGATGTCTTTTCGTCTTATATAAATTAATTATTTACTTAAAGAAACTAATTAAATAAAGTAGTATTATTTTTTATCATCAAAATATGCATTAATAATATCTCTACCAAGATCGCCGCCTGGCAGCCATGGTGGAGGAACTGGCTGGTTTGTATAGATGATGAAAAAACTCATCTTAGGATTTTTCTCCGGAGCATAGCCTATGTACGTCGAGTTGACTCGTGCTTCTCCATTCTGCACGACTTCCGCCGTTCCTGTTTTACCTGCAGATTTAACTTTAGTGTTATTAAAGCTCGTATATCCGGTTCCTTCTTCTCTATTGAAAACCATATCAAAACCATCTTTCACCTGATCAATTTCTCTTTGTGAGTTATTTATCCGATTAAGCACCTTCCCATTGAAAACCTTTTTAACCGGTCCAAGTCTATCGGTTTTTGATGGTTCTCTTATTTCTTTCACTAAATGAGATTGAATTCTATATCCATTATTTGCAATCGTTGAAATATACTGAGACAGCTGAAGCGGTGAATAAGTATCATACTGCCCTATAGCAAGATCTAGATAGTTACCTGGATTATTTTTTAAGACACCCGTCTGACCTGCTACTTCATTAGGAAGATCAATTCCCGTCTTAACGCCAAGCCCGAATTGGTTGAGTCCTTTTCTCAGCTTGAGACCTGCCTGTGTGATATCTGATGGAAGCGACATATTCGGTGTATAATTCGTTCCGGCAAGCTTTAAGGCTGTCTTAAACATAAAGACGTTGGATGAATGCATTAACGCTTCTTTATCTGAAATAGCAACTTTGCTATCCTGATTGAAGTAAGAACGTTTAGTTAACCCGCCTTCAAATCTAAGGGGTTCATCAATCATCGTTTCACCGACTGAAATGGCTTTGTTACTATAACCTGTGAGTAAAGTCGCGCCTTTGACTGAAGAACCAACTGCATATTGAGATGTAAAGGTTCCATAATGGTAATCTGTGATTCTTCCATTTTTATCGATCTGTCTACCTGCAAGTGCTAGTATATCTCCGTTATTGGGATCCTGGACGACGACAAGAACTTTATCCATATCTTTTGCGCCTCCTGATCTTAAATTGCCAATGTGTTTATCGACAAATGCTTCTACTTTCTTTTGCAGATCAATATCAATCGTCAAAACTAAATCATTGCCTCGTGAACCTTCTTCAAGCACTTCAGTGTTAATAATCTTTCCTGATTTATCTGTAATATAGCGCATTTTCTTCTTCTTACCACGCAAAACATTCTCGTATTGATATTCAAGATAGCTCTGACCTACACGGTCATTTCTTGAATAGCCTTTAGCTAGATAGTAATCTACAAGGTCTTTCGGCAGTCCTTCTTCTTTTGAAGAAACTTTTCCGAACATCGTTTTCAATGTCTTCCCATAAATATACTTTCTATCCCAGTCCATCGATGTACTTACTCCGGACATTTTAGAAAGGTTTTGAGACACCAGTGCATATTCACGTTCGGTGACCTTCTCATTTTTTATTGTCTGAGGGCTCAACTGACTACCAGAAGACATTTCTCTATAGATTGCTGCTATTTCAAGTTCCCGATCAGGAATACGATCGGTATAAGCTTTAGTTATTTTCTTATACATTGTTTCATCAAACTGCTCCGGGGAAAGAAGTCCTTCTTCAAACATCTTATATTCTTTCGTCATTAGTTTATCAACTGCATCTTTTCGAGTGAGAATGTAATAATCTTGTTTATCTCTTTCGGTCAGTGCATTCGTCGGCATATCAATATATTTTGCAAGCTTACGAGCCGTTTCAAGTATTTCTCTTGTAGAAGTCATACGTCCACGAGTATAAGTGATTGATTTTTTCGACGTATTATCGACCAGTAATTTACCGTTACGGTCGTAAATACGACCTCGGGGAACCGATTCATTGACTTCGATATTTTCATTACTGTCTACTGCTTTTTTATAGGACTCACCTTTTGCAATCTGTAAATACCCTAGACGTAACACGAGTACGGTCAGCAATACCATAATTGCAATAAATATGACATTTATTCTGCGATCAGTCAGCCTTTTTTGTTTCAGTTCGTTTGTTTCCTGCTTCAATCGTCTCAACAGTTGAACCTCTTTTCACACGTTATTTACTTATCATATATGAAAAGCCGGTTGATTTCTAGAAGGAGCTGATTTTTATAAACATAAAAAAAGAGGCCTAAGCCTCTTACTAAAGATTATTTTGCAGCAGTATATAATTCATTCACTTTATCCCAGTTCACTACATTCCAGAATGCTTTAATGTAGTCAGGACGTTTGTTTTGATAATTCAAGTAATAAGCATGCTCCCAAACGTCTAAACCTAAAATTGGAGTTTTGTCTTCCATTAATGGATTATCCTGATTTGGAGTTGAAACAACTTCTAATTCACCATTGTTAACGACTAACCAAGCCCAGCCAGATCCAAAACGTTTCGTTGCAGCTTCAGCAAACGCTTCCTGGAACGCTTCAAAAGAACCGAACTTCGCATTGATAGCTTCTGCAACTTCACCATTTGGTGTACCACCATCTTTAGACAACAACTGCCAGAATAATGAATGGTTATAATGACCGCCGCCATTATTGCGTACAGCTGTCTGTTTGTCTTCAGGAACTGAATTAATATTTGCCATTAATTCTTCAATCGACTGGTTCTCAAATTCTGTTCCTGCAACTGCTGCGTTCAAGTTAGTGACATAAGTGTTATGATGCTTCGTATGATGGATTTCCATCGTCTCTTTATCGATATGTGGTTCTAATGCATCATAAGCATATGGTAATTGTGGTAATTCAAATGCCATAATTGTTCATCCTCCTCTGAATTGGTTTACATCTAAATATTATCAACCTTTTGCTCTTTGCTCAACTAGTTTGCTTTTTTATTCTGAAAAAAATAGATAGCATGATTATATTATGATAAAGTGCATGATGGAGGTACTCTAAATGAACAAATACACAGCAGCACTCAAACGATTGTTTTCACCGAAAAAATATCCGCTCTATAGAATTACCCCTTTACGATATGTATTTCTTCATCTCCTGTTGTTATCTTTATTATTGTCAGCACCTGGAGTAACTCATATTTATCAGTCGATTTCTTCTTTTACTACATTAATTGAG
This sequence comes from Macrococcus lamae, assembly GCF_004359545.1. GTDB lineage: Bacteria > Bacillota > Bacilli > Staphylococcales > Staphylococcaceae > Macrococcus > Macrococcus lamae. The sequence goes on along the minus strand of NZ_SCWB01000001.1, from coordinate 105,211 downwards.
GAAAAAGAACAGGACATTCCAGATTTTCATATTAAGAACTCTATGCTTGAACTACAAGATAATAAAGAAAAAATTATTAAAGTGAACGGTGGCACTGTCACATTTACGGAAGAGACTACTGGTAATTCCTCAGATATAATGACATTCACCAAAAATAAACTATATATAAAAAATATTGATCCTATTGACTACAGTAACCTGAATATGATTGAAAATAAGAAATCTTTAGTAGAGCTGATGAAAGTATATACAGAATCGTCGTTCTTTTATTTCCTTCTTATTATGTTCATCCTAATTATATTTCAGTATACCGTCATGCTGATGAAAGTGACTGGAATCAGTTTAGCCGCACATTGGATCAGTTTTCTTGCCAAACGGAAATCCAGGTTTATGAACTGGATTAAGATAACTGCATTTTTGATTACTATACCGACACTCATACAGTATATCGACCTTTTAGTTCCGAATGCTTTATTCAATCCTTTGTCATGGTGTATAATGATTTTACTTGTTAGTATTGCCGGCTGGTATTTACCGAGAAAAAAGACAGGCAAATAATAATATCCAAGAAGGAGCCATCATTTCATGCCAGAAATTACGCATAGAAGAAACACCCGTCCAGTTAAAGTGGGAAACTTGACCATTGGAGGAAACAATGAGTTAGTCATTCAGAGTATGACGACGACAAAAACACACGATGTAGAGGCGACAGTTGCTGAAATTCTCCGCCTTGAAGAAGCAGGCTGTCAGATCGTCCGAGTCGCATGTCCGAAAGAAGAAGATGCACTAGCAATTGAAGAAATCAAAAAACGCATCAATATTCCTTTAGTTGTTGATATCCACTTCGATTACAAACTAGCCCTGCTTGCTATTGAAGGCGGCGCTGATAAAATCCGAATCAACCCCGGCAATATCGGTCGTCGTGAAAAAGTAGAAGAAGTTGTCAAAGCATGTAAGGCAAAAGGTATTCCTATCAGAATCGGTGTTAATGCAGGCTCACTTGAAAAACATATCATCAAAAAGTATGGTTATCCGACAGCTGATGGTATGGTAGAAAGTGCCCTTCATCATATAAAAATCCTTGAAGAGCTTGATTTTCATGATATCATCGTCTCTATGAAAGCAAGTGATGTTAATTTAGCCATTGAAGCGTATACAAAAGCAGCTCAAGCGTTTGACTATCCGCTCCATCTAGGAATCACTGAAAGTGGTACATTGTTCGCAGGAACTGTTAAATCAGCTGCAGGTCTCGGAGCTATTATGAGTCTCGGCATCGGCAATACATTACGTATCTCCTTATCAGCTGACCCGGTCGAAGAAGTGAAAGTCGCTCGTGAACTGCTGAAATCATTCGGTCTTGCCAGCAATGCCGCGACACTTATCTCATGTCCAACATGCGGTCGAATTGAAATTGATCTGATCTCAATCGCCAATGAAGTAGAAGAATATATTTCTACTATTAAAGCCCCTATCAAAGTAGCTGTTCTCGGCTGTGCGGTAAACGGTCCAGGAGAAGCACGCGAAGCTGATATAGGTATTGCAGGTGCTCGTGGTGAAGGGTTATTGTTCATGAAAGGAAAGACAGTACGTAAAGTGCCTGAAGAAACAATGGTTGAAGAATTAAAGATTGAAATTGATAAAATTGCCGAAGAATATTACAGAAAACAGGAAACAGCACAATTAGAAGCAGCTGAGGTTGAAAGCGGTGCGCTTTAGACTGGGCATTGATATTGACGGGACAGTTACTTGTCCTACTGCTTTAGTACCTTATTTACAGAAATCATTCAGAAAAGATCTTTGCTATGAAGATATAACGGCATATGATCTTGGCGTGGTGCTGAATAAAACACCAGAAGAAATGTATGACTGGTTCATCGCCAACCAAGAGGAAATCTACATTAATTCACCCATTGCTGAAGGTGCTGCTCCCATCTTAAGAGAATGGGCAAAACAACATGAGCTTTACTATATCAGTGCACGTTATGATTATTTAGGTGACATAACAGAACAATGGTTCACCAGTCATGACATTCCTTTCCATCATATAGAATTGACAGGCAGCCACGATAAAATAGAAGCTGCCAGACGACTTAATGTTGACTTTTTCTTAGAAGATAAACTTGATAATGCAATCGATATTAATCAGACACTTAACATTCCAGTCATCTTATTCGACACGCCTTATAATCAGTCTGAACTACCGAATGAAGTATACCGTGTCAAATCATGGCAGGAAGTAAATGCAGTACTTAAGCGTTATATAAAATAACAAAACCGGAGGAAATTTCCCTCCGGTTTTATTTACATTTTTCACATAAACCATACAATTCAATTTTGTGTGATTTGATTTCGACATCTGGAATCTCTTCTTTAAAGACTGCGACTGGACAATACTCAATCACTTTAGTATCTCCACATGATTCACAGATAAAATGATGATGGTGATGACTAATACAGGCGAGCCTGAATTTCTTTTCACCTGCCCACTCCGTTGTTTCAACAATGTTCAGCTGACTGAAGGTATGAAGATTACGGTAGACCGTATCAAAAGATATGCCCGGATATCGGTCATTTAAAGCCAGCTGTATTTGCTTCGCACTTAAATACTTATCTTCGTTCTTCAGTAAAGTAATCATATCTTTACGTTTATCAGTATATTTATAGCCTTTATCCTTCAGCACTTGTATCGCTTCTTCAATCTTCATTGTTCAAACCTCCTTCTTGTCTCTTCTGATACATGATGCTGCCGAGCAGAATCATAATAAGCAGTAGTACAATAACGCCCCCGGGAGAAATATTCATATAAAAAGCGAAGATTAGTCCCATGATTACTGCTGCTTCACCAAAGATAATGCTCCAAAGCATCAAAGATTTATAACCTTTAGCAAAACGCATGGCACTTGCAACTGGCAGTGTTATTAGACTGCTGACCAGCAGGATACCGACGACGCGCATAGAAGCTGAAATCACCAGTGCCACAACCAGCATAAATAAAATATGCAGAATTCTTGGCACACCTATGATTCCTGCATATTCCTCGTCGAACGATAAGACAAACAATTCTTTATAAAGAAAAAATACAAATGCTGCGACAATTATAAATATAGCAATGATTGCCAGCATATCATTAAATGTCACCGCACTGATACTGCCAAACAAATAGCCGAATAAATCCTGATTGAAACCATCTGCAAGTGAGATAAAGACTACACTTAGTCCGATACCTAATGACATTATAATTGGAATCGCCAGCTCCTCATAATGCTTATATACTGTTCTCAAACGCTCAATCAACAAAGCACCGATAATTGAGAATAAAATACCTGACCAGACGGGACTGATGACAATTGCCGGCACTAATTTTGTGACCAGCATACCAAATGAAATACCGCCGAGTGTCACATGACTTAAGGCATCAGCGATCAATGACAGCCGTCTGACAACTATAAACGTACCGATTAATGGTGCTAGAATACCGATCAGCATGCCACTAATCACACTGTAACGCATAAAATTGAATTGAATTAATGCATCAATCATTGGCAGCACTCCCTTTGATGGTCGTGATCGACAAACTGGACAGGATGACCGTATATTTTAGATATTTCAACTTGATCCAGTGACTTGAATTCCTGAGTCGTGCCGTGAAAGTGCAGGTGCTGATTTAAGCAGACGACACTTGTTGCTGTATCCGCGACAATGCCGATATCATGAGTCACCAGCAGTATCGTTATCCCTTCGCTTTTTAATTGACTGAGCAGCTTATAAAATTCTGCGACATGTTTTGCGTCAATTCCTACTGTCGGCTCATCTAGAATCAAGATGCTCGGATTCGCAACTAATGCTCTCGCAATGAATACCCGCTGCTGCTGACCACCGGACAGCTGAGAAATATTCTTATCCTGTAAATGTATGATATGAAGCCGTTCCATCAATTGTGTGACTCGTTCGCGGTCATGTGCATTATATCGTTGAAATAATTTCTTTTCCTGTGTCAGACCGCTCGTGATAACTTCTCTGACAGTTGCCGGGAAACCCGTATTTCCAGCATTTGCTTTTTGAGAAACATATCCAATTTTATGCGGCAGCTGATGCGTCATCGGCTTTCCGTTTATTAAAATCATGCCTGTCTGCAGCTGAAGGATACCGAGAATCAGCTTCAGCAGTGTCGATTTTCCAGAGCCATTCGGTCCGACAATTGCGGTAAAGCTGCCCGGATAAATTTTAATATTGATATCTTTCAATGCGACTTTGTCCGGATAACGATAATTTACATTTTTAATTTCAAATATCGGTTCCATTATCCACCTCTTTATACTTTTAACTTTTCTATCATAATGTAAATCGTAATGAAAACGCAAGGATGAAATTTCATCCCTGCGTTTTCATTTTATTGATTCATAATTTTAGTCTGAAGTTCAGAGTCGAATTGACCGCTTTTAATCATTTCAATTTCAAACTTATAGGGTGGTTTCTTATCTTTTTTATCTAAACCGACATATGGCGTTTCTAAAATTTTCGGAACATCATTAAACGCCGGATGATTAACAATATAGTGCAGAGCATCAAATCCTATTTCTCCGAAGCCGAAGTTTTCATGTCTGTCTTTTCTCGCACCCTGAACATTTTTGCTGTCGTTGGCATGCACTACTTTAATTCGTTCAACACCAACGATTTTATCGAACTCGTTCAGCACACCATCGAAATCATGGACGATATCATACCCCGCATCATGAACGTGACATGTATCAAAACACACAGATAACCGCTCATTGTTATCAACACCATTAATGATTTCAGCTAATTCCTCAAATGTCTTACCACATTCCGAACCTTTACCTGCCATTGTTTCAAGAGCAATTCGTACGTTGTTATCATTGCTCAGAACTTCATTGAGACCTTCGATGATCTTTTTGATGCCTTCTTCTTCACCGGCACCAACATGTGCACCAGGATGAAGGACAATGTCACGTGCTCCAAGTGCTTCTGTTCTGACGATTTCCTTCTGAAGGAATTCAACACCAAGTTCAAATACTTCCGGTTTAACAGTATTAGCAATATTAATGATATACGGTGCATGAACGACAATATTCGACAGTCCATGTGCACTCATATATGCAAGTCCTGCTTCAATATTCAGATCCTCAATCGGTTTACGGCGTGTATTCTGCGGTGCACCTGTATAAATCATAAAAGTCGAAGAACCATAAGATACTGCTTCTTCTGATGCTGCCAGCAGCATTTTTTTACCGCTCATAGATACATGTGAGCCAATCAGCATTTATTTCACTCCTATTTCTTTCTTGCATCTCTATTTGTACGTTTTGCGTGTGCTTTCTTCTCACTGCGTTTTAATTGATCCAGTTCATATCTGAACTTACGTTTATATCCTGGTTTAACTTTTTTCTTGGATTTAACTTTATGTTTTAAAGACTGTTCAATGTTATCTTCCTGCTTTTTACGGCCGGCACGCTGTGTACGATCTTTAATCTCTTTGATTTCTCCTGATTTAATGTCTGCATGAATAAAATTAAAGCCTTTGGCAGTAATCTGGTTGATCAAATCTTCTTCATCTGGTGTATATAAAGTGATTGCTGTTCCTTTATAATTTCCGCGTCCCGTACGTCCAACCCGGTGTGTAAAGAAATCAACGTCTTTAGATATTTCATAATTAATGACATGGCTGACGCCTTCAATATCGATTCCACGTGACGCAAGATCGCTTGCGACTACATACTGAAAGTCCAGCTGCTTGATCCGCTTCATCTGCTGCGTGCGTTCACGTGGTGCCAGTCCTCCGTGAATGATTCCTGCCTTAACCCCTTTATCTGCGAGGAAAGCCAGCACTTCATCGGCATGCTCACGGCTGTTGGCAAATATAATACATAAGTATGGGTTAATCGTCTGCATCACTTCAAATAATTTTTCTTTCCTGTCATTGCTCTTTGTCGGAATAAGATAGAACTCAATATTTTTATTCGTGCGTTCTGCTGGATCAATCTGAACAAATTCAGGCTGCGCCAGATATTTATTCAGAAATGGATGCAATGCTTTTGGAATAGTCGCAGAGAATACAGCAATCTGTGCTTCTTCTCCTAGTCGCGAAGCAAGTGTATCAACAGCTGGCATAAACCCGAGGTCAATCATTAAATCTGCTTCATCAATTACAATCGATTGAGCAAGGTGCAGTTTTAATGCATTTTCATTTGCCATATCATTGATTCTGTTCGGTGTACCGACGATCAACTGAGGCTCAACCTTGGATTTCAGGATGTCCTTCTGCTTATCGGTACCACCGATGTACAGACCTACTTTGATGTCCTTTTTAAACGATACTAAATGTGCGGCAGCATCGTACAGCTGCTTTGCCAGTTCTCTAGTCGGTGCTAAAATAATAATTTGTGGTTCATGTAACTCTGGATCGATCTTATCGATTAACGGCAGCAGAAATGCATGTGATTTCCCTGTTCCTGTCTGTGATTGTCCAATCAGATTAATACCTCTTGTCAATTTTGGAATCACGCGTCTCTGGACTTCAGTCGGCTGATTAAAATTCAAATCTTTCACCGCTGCAATCAATTCAGATGAAAGTTCGAAATTTTCAAATGGATGTTTAGCCATTGTTGTCCTCCTTTATTTGTTCATCCTATGTATTATATAGGAAACCGCTGCATAAATAAAGCAGCTAAATTAATAGTGGTTGATACAGTAAATTTGATATACTGATGTAGATAGGAGGCTTATATCATGGAAATCATAAAAATCACACCTCGCGGCTATTGTTATGGTGTCGTGGATGCAATGGTCATTGCACGTAATGCGTCACTAGATAAAACATTGCCAAGACCGATATATATTCTCGGTATGATCGTCCATAACAAGCACGTCACCGATGCGTTTGAAAGTGATGAAATTATCACGCTTGATGGACCTAACCGACTGGAAATACTTGAGCAGATCAATGAAGGAACTGTGATCTTCACGGCACACGGCGTTTCCCCTGAAGTAAAACATCGTGCTAAAGAAAAAGGACTGGTCTGCATCGATGCGACTTGTCCCGATGTTGAAAACACTCATTCGCTTATCCGTCAGAAAAAGGCAGAAGGCTATCATGTGATCTATATCGGCAAGAAAGGTCATCCCGAACCTGAAGGCGCAGTAGGTGTCGCACCTGACATCGTTCATTTAATAGAAAATCAGTATGATGTTTCAGCGCTGCCGGAAGAACTTGCACAGATGAAATTAATCGTCACGAATCAGACGACCATGTCTCAGTGGGATGTTCTTCATCTTATGGAATCACTCGAACAGAAGTTTCCCCATATTGAAGTTCATAAAGAAATCTGTCTCGCAACGCAAGTCAGACAGGAAGCAGTAGCTGATCAGGCTGGACAGGCCGATGTCTTGATCGTTGTCGGAGATCCAAAGAGTAACAACTCCAATCGATTAGCACAAGTGTCTAAAGAAATTGCACATACAGAAGCTTATCGTATCTCTGATATCAGTGAGCTGAAGCTTGAATGGCTGACAGGAAAATCAACGATAGCCATAACAGCTGGTGCATCGACACCAACACCAATCGTCAAGGAAGTCATTGATTATGTTAAGTCGTATGACCCAGCCAACCCTTTACCCGTGCCGGAACAATCTGCAGTCCCTGTAGAAAAAATTCTGCCGAAGATCAAGAATCCGAAGCCGGTGGATAAACTATAAAAAACAAGACAGCGAACGGAATATGCCGTTTGCTGTCTTGTTTTTTATGACAACTAATATAAAGTAAAAGGATTTGTATCAATAGATGAGCTGATGACAGTTACTTGAATACCCAAACTCTCAAGGAGCGCTTTAAGTCCATCCTTCATCACTACTTCTGAATAGTGTTGAATATCGACAGTTGTCAAACCTGCCATCAATAAATCATGAGCTTCATGATATTTGATATCGCCGGTCAGAAAAACATCCACACCTGTCTTTTGAACTGCTGACATATAATTCATTCCTGCACCACCGATAATGCCGACTGTACGTATCTCCTGGTCAGCGCTGCCGATGAGACGCAGGCTATCTATATTAAGCATTGACTTCACTTCTTTCAGCCAGCTGCCAATCTGAACAGGATGTTTAAGCTCTGCTTTAATCCCTGTACCAAATACATCCTCAACCTGGAAATCATAAACATCATAGGCCGGCTCTTCGTAAGGATGACTTTTGATCAGTGCTTGTTCTACCTGACTTCTCAATTGAGGATCAAAAACGCATTCCAGTTTGATTTCCTCCACTACTTCCAGCTTACCAGCCTGACCAGTATACGGATCTGCGTTCTCATCCGGCTTGAACTGACCTTTACCTTCCACCTGAAAGAAGCAATCACTGTAATTGCCTACTTGTCCAGCACCAGCTTCTCCGAGTGCAGCTTTAACCTGCTCTACATGAGAAGAAGGAACAAACAGCTGTAATTTGGCCATAGAGCGCCTATTTGGGACTAAAATTGTTTGGTTGACCAGTTGAAGCTTGTCTGCAATCATGGCGCTTACACCTTGATGATGAGCATCTAGATTAGTATGCAGTGCAATTAAATTCATATCATGTTTGATTAATAACTGAATGACCGCCCCATAACCTTTATTTTCAATCTGTTTAATACTACTGAAGATTAATGGATGATGACAAATAATAGTATTGTAGCCTTTGACCAATGCTTCTTCGACCACTTCAATCGTGCAGTCCAGTGTCGTTAATATATTAGTGATTTCTGCATTTTTATCACCAATCAGCAGTCCGACGTTATCCCAAGATTCTGCTTTATTAAGAGGAATTTCTTTATCAATCAGCTGCATCAGTTCATCAATTGTCATCACTGATCACTCCTTTAAACAACATCAGCTCTCGCTGAATTTCTTTGAGTCTGACTTTCTGTTCTGGATTATCTTTAATATTATTTTCCACTTGTTTTAAATGGTTATATTCCCGCAGCCATTTTTCATTGAAGACAGCAGTGTTCTGAGTCATTAAAATAGGACCAAACTTCATCTCTGCTGCTGAAAGTGTCATAATTTCAGGCTGTTTCTCTGCCACAACAATTTCATAAATATGCCGCTTTTCTTTGATAATATCTTCCGCGATAATGGTATATCCAAGTTTGACCAGCGCTTCTCTTACGCTTGCTGTATGAATATTGCTTTGAAGTATGAGTCTTGGAGCGCTTTTAAGTTTATGCGGTTCACTTAACAAAATGTCAGCAATTAATGGGCCACCCATGCCGCATATTGTAATAGTATCCACTTCTCCGTCGTCAATTACTTCAAGACCAGAACCTTTTCTCACTGCGATTTTATGTGATAAACCATGAGACTCGACATTCTTAACAGCTGCCTTGTACGGTCCATCAACAATTTCTCCAGCAACTGCTGTCTTTACTACCTGGTCTGTAACTAAGGCTATGGGTAGGTAGGCATGATCTGAGCCGATGTCCGCCATCTTTTGACCCGTGACAAACCTGGCTACTCGTTCTAAACGTTTACTAAGCATAATGATTTCCTTTCAAAAAAAAATCCTTTGCCTGAGCAAAAGATTTTTCATTTATTATTTCGCGCCGTCTTTTAAATATTTGACAAGTGTATCTAAATCTTTATCAGCGATTTTTGATTCATCATGTGCCGGCATTGCGCCTTTACCTTCTCGGATAATTTTTTTCATCTCATCCGCTGATTTTTTGTTACCTGCAAGTTTAGGTCCCATAGCACCTTCAAGGTTCTGACCATGACATGACGTACAGTTATCTTTAGCAAACGTTGCAGCATCAAACTTCTGCTCAGTTTTTGCGCCGCCTTCTTCTTTACCTTCTTCTGCTTTATTAGCACCATGAGCTGATAAGAAAAACACTAAGCCTACGCCCATCAGCAGGATAAGAATAAATGGAATGACTGGATTGCGATTCATTAAATATACCTCCCTTTAAATTCACCAATATACATATCTATTTTATATTAAATACTATTATTGTCAAAGTGTTTTCAAGATTTTAATGAATTATTTAATCCATGAAATCCTTCAGGCGTTTGCTTCTTGATGGGTGTCTTAATTTACGCAGTGCTTTAGCTTCAATCTGACGGATACGTTCGCGCGTCACTCCGAACACTTTCCCCACTTCTTCCAAAGTTCTTGTCCGTCCGTCATCTAAACCGAAACGCAGTCTTAAAACATTCTCCTCGCGGTCTGTCAAAGTGTCAAGGACATCCTCCAGCTGTTCTTTCAGCAGTTCATAAGCAGCATGGTCAGCAGGACTCTGTGCATCCTGGTCTTCAATGAAATCACCTAAGTGGCTGTCATCTTCTTCACCGATCGGCGTCTCGAGTGACACAGGTTCCTGAGCAATTTTCAGAATTTCACGGACTTTCTCTGCTGGCAGGTCCATCTCTTCACCGATTTCCTCAGGACTTGGGTCGCGTCCTAAATCCTGCAGAAGTTGACGCTGTACACGAATCAGTTTATTGATTGTTTCTACCATGTGCACCGGAATACGGATAGTCCGTGCCTGGTCTGCTATTGCTCGGGTGATGGCCTGACGAATCCACCATGTGGCATAAGTTGAAAATTTAAATCCTTTGTTGAAATCAAACTTCTCCACAGCTTTGATTAAGCCCATATTGCCTTCCTGAATTAAATCAAGGAACAGCATGCCACGGCCGACGTAACGTTTTGCAATACTGACGACAAGACGCAGGTTAGCTTCAGCAAGACGTGCCTTAGCCACTTCATCACCTTGCTCGATACGTTTCGCGAGTTCTATTTCTTCCGCAGCACTTAATAGGTTAACACGGCCGATTTCTTTTAAGTACATTCTGACAGGGTCATTTATTTTTACGCCTGGAGGAGCTGATAAGTCATTTAAATTGATTTTGTCATCTGTATCTTGAGCATCTTTTTCATTGATTAAAGTAATATCATTTTCAGCGACTGCTTCAAAAAATTCATCCATCTGGTCTGCATCCATATCAAAGTTCTGCAGACGGTCTGCAATTTCTTCATGACTTAAATGACCATTTTTTTTACCCGACTCAATTAATTGAGCTTTTACTTGATCGATGGTCAATAGTGCTTCTGTATTATTTTCTGTTATACTTTCTTTCTTTTTAGCCACAAGTATTACCTCCTAGGTTACTTCAGTTTTTTCTGTCTGTTATAGTCAATGATTGCTTTCATCAACCGGTCTCGTTCGGTTACGTTGCCTTCTTTAATTGCCTCAGATAATAATTGCTTCAACTGATTAAGGCTCCGTAATTCTTCCTGTTCTTGATGAATCGCAAAAATATAATCCTCGATTTCTTCAACGGAAGGATCGTGATTGATCATCACTTCATCTATCGAAATGGTATCGCTTTGACAATGCGCAGGAACGAAAGACAGAAACTGACTGACATTAAATTGGTCGCTACTTTCGTAATACCCTGTTAAAGCAATAAATATCTTCTGATGTTCCTGCTTTTTAAAATGTTCAGCAGTGATATGACCTTCCATTTTTCTGAACAGATATTTATCCTTAAAAAAATGTTTAAGCACCAACCGTTCTGCTCTTTCAGATTTAGAATACGTAACGATTCTAGGACCTGGAGTGAACTGTGGCGCCGACTGAGGAATATATTTATCCACTTCAAAGTTGAGATTGTCAAAATCTACTTTAAACAATTCACTAGCCTCGTGCAATACTTTTTTCCTCAGTGCAGGTGATTTTATACGGCTGATATCACTCGTCGCTTCCTTCAGACGCTGATCAAACACGAGATCGTTCGAAGCGACCTGACCACTCCATTGCTTTAATTTATAGCTGACAAAGGACAACTTATTATGCGTGACATAGTTATAAAATGCTTCCTGACCCATGTCCTTGATCATCTCATCGGGATCCATCCCTTTTTTGATGGGAACGACGAAAGTATTAATGCCTTCATTCAGCAATGTTTCACCGACACTTAACGTTGCTTTCTGGCCGGCATTATCACCATCAAACATAAGTGTCACGTTACCTGCCAGTTTCTTCAGGAGAAGAATGTGCTCTTTACTGAGCGCAGTACCCATAGTTGCAATTGTATTTTTAAGTCCGCTTTCAGTCACTTTAATGACATCCATAAAACCTTCCAGCAAAATCACTTCATCTTCCTGTCTAATGGGTTTTCGGGCTACATCCAGATGATAGAGAATCTGCCGTTTTTGAAATATAGGCGTTTCCGGGCTGTTTAAATATTTCGGTTCTTCATTTTTATAAGTTCTTCCTGAAAAACCGACCGTATGTCCTTGAGAATTATTGATCGGAAACATAATTCGGTCACGGAAGCGATCGTAATAGCTGAAGTTCTCTTCGTTTCTCGATAATAATCCCGCTTCAAAGGCCAATGCTTTGTCAAATCCTCGCTTCTCAAGGAAATCATGAGCAAAGTGGCTGATATTAGGGCTATAGCCGATTTTTTCGCGGTTAATAATTTCATCTGTGAAGCCACGGTCATACAAATATTGAAGAGCGGGTTCTGCTTCTTCTATCGCTTTCAGAACATAATGATAATAATCCCGAAGCAGTTCATGCATTTCAATCATTTTCATATGATCATTAGCAACTGTTACTGGTTCAGACTTTTCAACTTGAATTCCGACACTGTCACCAAGTCGTCTGACCGCTTCTACAAATGATATATTTTCTATCTGCTCCAGAAACTGAAAGACATTACCACCTTTTTTACAGCCGAAGCAATGACAGATCTGCTTCTCAACCGATACAGAAAATGAAGGTGTTTTTTCATCATGAAAGGGACATAAACCGATGTAGTTACGTCCCCTTTTCTCGAGTTTTACATATTGACTGACAAGATCGAGAATATCATTCTTTTCTCGAATTTCATTAATAAGGTCTTGATCTAACTGCAAATTAACACCTCTTAATAATCATATCTATTATTTTTTGTCACAATCTTAATGATTTCATTAGCAGTTTCTTCAATGGCTTTGTTCGAGACATCAATAACCGGGCAGCCGATCCGGTCAACAATTTCCCCAAAATAGTCGAGCTCTTCAAGAATTCGCTGATCCTGTGCATAGCTGGCATCATCATTCAGACCAAGCTGAACGAGACGTTCTTTGCGGATAGCATTGAGCTTAGACGGGTCAATTTTGAGTGCGATACATTTTGCCGGGTTGATTTCAAACAACTGGTCTGGCGGATCTACTTCTGGTACTAATGGCACATTCATCACTTTAAACCGTTTGTGCGCTAGATACTGACTAAGCGGTGTCTTAGAAGTACGGGAGACGCCGATTAAAACGATATCAGCTTTTGGCAAGCCTCTTGGATCTCTGCCATCATCGTATTTAACCGCAAATTCAATCGCTTCTATTTTCTTGAAATAGTCTTCATCCAGTTTATGCACAACACCTGGCTCATTTAATGGTGACTCATTTAGTTCAATCGTCAGTTCCGTCATCAATGGTCCCATAATATCCACATATTTAAGATGATATTTTTCAAGCTGTTCTTTCATATACTGACGCATATTCGGTTTAACAAGTGTATAAATGACGATAGAACGCTGCTCTCTTGCGATAGAAATGACTTCATCTATATTTTCATGTGTTTCAATATATGGAAGACGGACGGTTTCCAGAGCATTTCCGAACTGGTTAAATTGAGAGGTGCAGGCTTTTGTGACCAGTTCAGCTGTCTCTCCAACTGAATCTGAGGCAATAATTAATCTGATTTCATCCATGAGTCATACTCCTATTCATCTTCAATTAATGCGACAAAGGCACGTGTAATCGTTGTTTTCGTAATTCTTCCCGTAACTTCGTAGCTGCTCCCTTTTTTCCTGACGACAGGAAGCGAATCAATCTGTTTTTCAATCAATAGATTAGCAGCATAGATCAGCAGATCGTCCGGTGTGACCACTGAGATATTTGGCATACGACTCATGATAATATGCACTGGCACAGAATGAATATCCTGTCCTCCCATCGAAGCTCTAAGCAGATCCTTTCTTGAACAGACACCGACCAGTTCACTGTTTTTATTTATCACAAACAATGTCCCGACGTCTTCAAGAAACATGGCACAAATAGCATCATAGACAGATATATCTTCATTGATGACACTCGGGATAGACTGAAAATCTTTGACTTGAAATTTTCTTATCGATGCTGACAAGAGCTGGGTACTTGATTTACCGGTATAAAAATAACCGACTCGTGGTCTAGCATCCAGATAGCCGGCCATCGTTAAAATGGCGAGATCCGGTCTTAACGTTGCACGGGTCAAGTTCAATCGCTCTGCTATTTTTTCACCTGTAATGGGGCCGTTGTTCTTTACTATTTGCAGAATCTTTTCCTGGCGTTGATTCAATTCGATGGCGAACACCCCTCGGACATAGTTAGATAAATATATTATACGCTTTAAAATAAAGTTAGACAATTATAAATGATTGTCACTCATTTTAATTCATGTTATATTCAATATAAGCGAGTTAAGGACGGTGAAAGCTTAACAACAAAATGGCCTGAACATATTAATATTAAAGTTGAGTGGAAACACTAATTTGGGTGGAACCGCGGGTAATATACTCGTCCCAAGGCATATGCCTTGGGACTTTTTTTATTCGCTTAATTAATAAGGAGGAACTATAAATGACAAATATGGATACTGTAGTATCACTTGCAAAACATCGTGGATTTGTTTTTCCAGGAAGTGAAATATACGGCGGTCTCGCGAATACATGGGATTACGGTCCACTTGGTGTTGAATTAAAAAATAATGTAAAAAAAGCTTGGTGGCAGAAATTCGTCCAGCAGTCACTTTATAACGTCGGTCTGGATGCAGCGATTTTAATGAACCCTAAAACATGGGAAGCAAGCGGTCACTTATCTAACTTCAATGATCCGATGATTGACTGTAAAAACTGTAAGGCTCGTCACAGAGCAGATAAACTGATTGAAGATGTTATGCAGGAGGAAGACGATACATTTATAGCTGACGGCTTAAGCTTCGAAGAAATGAAACGATTGATTGATGAGAAAAACATCGACTGTCCTGAATGTGGCGCTCACGATTACACAGATATCCGTCAGTTCAACTTGATGTTCAAAACATTCCAGGGTGTAACTGAATCTTCAACAAATGAAATATTCCTTCGACCTGAGACGGCACAAGGTATCTTCGTCAACTACAAAAACGTTCAGCGTTCTATGCGCAAGAAATTACCATTCGGTATCGGTCAGATTGGTAAATCATTCCGTAACGAGATTACACCGGGTAACTTCACTTTCCGTACACGGGAATTCGAACAGATGGAGCTTGAATTCTTTTGTAAGCCGGGTACTGAAATTGAATGGCAGAACTACTGGAAGGAATTCGCTGCAAACTGGCTGACAACGTTAGGCGTTCATGAAGAAAATATGCGACTTCGTGATCACGACGAGGACGAACTGTCTCACTACTCAAATGCGACAACTGATATCGAATATAAATTCCCGTTCGGCTGGGGCGAACTCTGGGGTATTGCGAGCCGTACTGACTTCGACTTGAAGAAACATATGGAACATTCGGGTGATGACTTCAGCTATCATGACCAGGAAACAAATGAAAAGTACGTGCCTTACGTTATTGAACCGTCACTCGGTGCTGACCGTGTAACTCTCGCATTTTTATGTGACGCATATGATGAAGAAGCACTTGAAGGTGATGACAAACGTACAGTTTTAAGATTCCACCCAGCTCTTGCGCCATACAAAGCAGCCATCCTGCCGCTCAGCAAGAAGTTGTCACAGGATGCACTTAAAGTATTTGAAGAACTGAGTGCAAATTTCAATATCGACTTTGATGAGAGCCAGTCCATCGGTAAACGTTACCGCCGTCAGGATGAAATCGGAACACCTTACTGTATTACCTTTGACTTCGACTCCCTCGAAGATAATCAGGTGACCGTGCGTGACCGTGACACAATGGAACAGGTCCGTATGCCGATTGCAGAAGTTAAAAACTTCTTATCAGAAAAAATTAAATTTTAACTAATTAAGACCAGATTAGCTGAGCTAATCTGGTCTTAATTCTTATTTTCATACCTCTATATCCGTTAACTTGTTATCGAGTCAGCTGTTCCAGTATGCGTCTTGACTTTAAGCTGACACCGATAAATTCATCATATAACTGAAATATGAGACTTTCCATCTCTTTTACGACATCTTCGCTAATAGATACTGAGCTGAATTTATCAAGAGGCAAATTGTTCAGCAAATAGAGAAAATACAGACTTTTATTGCTCATCGGCAATGTCCGTTCATCTTCAGCCATCGCCCGTTTTGTCATAACGCCGTTCAATGACATGGAATAGCCTGTAAACTGGGAACGATCCGTAGAATCATCAACAGGACAATAGTCAAAGTTCGGTTGATAGCCATAGAGCGGCATACATTTCAAGCTGACAATAATACCGATTACTGCCGGATCAGCCCCTTCTGCTATGTGGTCCAGTCCAAACTTCAGAAGCCGATAGATAAATTTGCTTTCGTCATCTTCCTCCAGCGCCTTATCAATCAGTTCAGCGATATACTGGGCATAAGTCAGCTTAAAAATATCACTTCTTATATTGTAATGACTGTTCAATGTATCGACAGAATTCAGAGTTCCCATACCTTTGAACTGAGAAAAGATAAAGAGGTTCTCATAGAACAAATCAAGTGCATAACCAAATTTCTTCGATTTTTTAGCGTTTCTAGCCATGACCGGTATTTTCCTGCCATGTTCAGCAAGAAACGTCACGATCAGATGCGAATCTCCATACTCAACGCGACGGATAACAATACCGTTCACTTTATTCAACATTGTTTAATACTCGTCTTCCCGGTAACCGATCTGTCTGATGAAGTTCGGTTTATTGCGCCAATCTTTCTGTACTTTTACCCAGAGTTCAAGATACACTTTAGAACCAAGCAGCATCTCGATATCCTGACGTGCACGTTTACCGACTTCTTTCAGCATTTTTCCCTGCTTGCCGATGACTATCCCTTTTTGCGAATCACGTTCCACATAGATTGTTGCTTCTATATGTACCCGATCTTCTGTCTCACGCATCATCTTTTCCACATTGACGCCGATCGCGTGCGGAATTTCCTGACTCGTCAGATGGAGCACTTTTTCGCGGATCAATTCTGCCACGATGAAATGCTCCGGGTGATCTGAAATCTGATCTTTCGGATAATACATCGGCCCTTCCGGAAGATAGCCGCTGATGACTTCAACGAGTCGGTCAACATTATTGCCTTGCAGTGCTGATATCGGCACAATTTCTGCAAACGGCAATAAGTCTTTATATTTTTCAATCTCTGTGATCAGCTGGTCTGGATGAACGAGATCAATCTTATTCAATACAAGAAATACCGGAGTCTTCGTGTTCTTAAGCATTTCAACAATATATTCATCTCCGCGACCGATACTTTCTTCGACGTTGATCATAAATAATATCGCATCTACTTCACGCAGTGTATTTTTAGCGACTTTCATCATATAGTCACCGAGCACATGTTTCGGCTTATGAATTCCCGGTGTATCAATAAAAATAATCTGAGCCTCGTCAGTGGTCAGTACACCCTGTACTTTATTACGTGTTGTCTGAGCTTTGTCTGACATAATCGCCACTTTCTGCCCTAAAACGCGGTTCATAAATGTTGATTTGCCAACATTCGGCCGTCCTATAATAGCGACAAAGCCTGATTTAAATTCATTAGTCATTCGTTAAGTCCTTTCCTGAAAATCCATAGGGTAATAGTTGTTCTACTGTGCTTTCAATGACATCGCCGGCTGTGTTCGTCATAAAGACAGGCATGTCGTCGTCGCATAATTCTTTCATCACTTGTCTGCAGACGCCGCATGGTGAAGAAGGCTGTTCTGCTCCAGTTGCCACTACAATCAATTCGAAGTCCCCTGGTTTGTAACCTTGAGCAATAGCAGATACAAGTGCTGTCCGTTCTGCACAAATAGTGGGACCATATGCTGCATTCTCCACATTACAGCCGTGAAAAGCTTTGCCGTCTTTCGTTACCAGATAAGCTCCAACATTAAATTTCGAAAATGGCGTATAGGCCTTGCTTCTGGCTTCCAGTACTTCATGCAGCCATTCCTGTTTAAACTCCATTGTAGTCACTCCTTTATTTGAACATACTCAATATATGAGGTATAAAAATAATAAGACCGATGATTGCGCTCATCATGCTGGCAAGTACCACAGCAAAACTTGCTGTATCCTTAGCGTGTTTCGCCAGCTCATGATAGTCTGTCGTGACTAAGTCTACCACATATTCAACAGACGTATTAATGACTTCCATGAACAAAACAGTAAAGACAGCTATCACTATAAACAGCCATTCTACTTGTTTCAGACCGAAGATAAAGCCCATGAGCACCACTAATAGCGCAGCAAAAAGATGGAGCATAAAGTTTCTATCTTTCTTCAATAAGATGATCAATCCGTGCAGCGGATAAATGAATCGTTTCATCCGCTAGCCTCGTGTCAATCCAAAAGCAGTCAGTATTTCGTCCTGTCGTCCGAACATCTGTTTTTCATCTGTTTCAGTCATATGGTCATAACCTAGTAAATGCAGAAGACCATGGAGCGCCAGAAAACCGACTTCCCGTTCAAATGAATGGCCGTAATCATCAGCCTGTTCACGTGCACGTTCAACGCAAATAATGATATCTCCAAGCAGGCGGACCATGGAAGGATCTTCAAAGTCATCTTCTCCTTCTTCCATAGCAAAGCTGATGACATCCGTTACACTGTCTTTATTACGATATTCTGCATTGATAGACTTAATTTCCTCACTTGATACGAATGACACAGCCACTTCCGCTTCTTCTTCTATACCTTCTTCAGTCGCAGCAAACTGAAGAAGCGATTCAATCTGCGGCAAATAGTTGTAATCTAAATACTTGTCATCATCAATAAACTCAACTGTCAGCATTACTCATCCTCCGAATACGCATTAATAATTTTGCTTACGAGCGGGTGGCGAACAACATCTGTTGATTCGAAAGTCTGCATTCCGATACCAGGCACATGGCTTAGACGTGCTTCTGCTTCAATCAATCCGCTCTTGACACCTTTAGGTAAATCAATCTGTGTCTTATCACCAGTTATTACCATCTTTGAGCCGAAGCCGAGTCGAGTAAGGAACATCTTCATCTGAGCATGTGTTGTATTCTGAGCCTCATCAAGAATGACAAAAACATCCTCAAGCGTTCTACCACGCATATAGGCAAGCGGTGCGACTTCAATGACACCACGTTCAATTAGGCGGGCTGTATGTTCAGCTCCTAATACATGATGCAGTCCATCATAAAGGGGCCGTAAATAAGGATCTACTTTCTCTTTTAAATCCCCAGGTAAGAAACCGAGGGATTCTCCCGCTTCAACCGCTGGACGTGTCAGCACAATGCGTTTCACCTGCCCAGCTCGCAGTGACTTCGCGGCCATTACTACCGCAAGGAACGTCTTACCTGTGCCGGCAGGGCCGATTCCGAAAACGAGATCACTCTTTTTAATCTGATGGACGTAAAGACGCTGACCCATGGTTTTGGCACGGATCGACTTTCCGTATGCGTCTTTCGTTATCTCTTCATCGTATAGGTCACCTAAATAATTAATAGTTCCTTTTTCAGCCATCTGAGCCGCTGATTGAACATCTTTCAAGGAGATGTTCATCCCTTTTTGAATGACCTTTAATAAGTTAATAAGAACGGCTTCCGCTTTCTCGACATTCTCATCATCTCCCGATACGGTCACCTGACCGCCTCGAGTATGTATTACTACATCGAAAGCTTCTTCAAGGTAGGTGATGTGCTCATCTCCATTTCCAAGAATCGCCTGTGCTTCATTAACATTCTCTATTGAAATTTTATGTGGCATTCAAAAACTCCCTTATTATCAATTTACTTTAAATTTAACACAGTCACTCCGTAGTTTCATCTAACAATAATTTATTCATAAGTGATCAACAAGTTCTGTTGAACAATAAATCTTCTTCTCTTCTATTTTACCAAATAATACGAATAAAACATGGTCTAGTGACTTTTTTAAACAGAAAAAAAGCTATCCCGTAAAAACGACATAGCTTCGTGATTTATCTTTTGCTTTTTGGGGGTGCCAGTACTTCTGACAGAACAATTCCTTGAACAAGATTATGCTTTGAAAAATCAAGCAGCTGCTCATGATTTTCCGTGAGATCATTCTCAGTGATGCTGTTGATCCGCTGCATCTTCTGCCGTTCAGAAAGATGTTCATCTGTCATGATGGCTGCCATCTTCTCTTCGATAGAATGCGTTTTTCGTTCAGGACGTTTTCGCTCATTTCCTACTTGAGTCTTTGATGCAGTGCTTGCTGCTGACTTTTTAGCGGTATTTATTTGTTCTGTATTGCGTTCGGCTTTATGGGTTTGCTTATTATATTCCTTCTTAAGCTCATCAAGCGTCTTCACTTTAGGAGCTTGTGCTTTAGCTGGTTTACCTTCTTTGTTCTTTTTCTCAATCACAGACTGAAAGAAAGAGAAGATAATACCGATGATAAATATAATTATACCGACTTCCATTTATATCACCTTACTTTCTTTGAGGTGATGTACCGTCATTAGTGTCCGTCATTTTATTGATAGCATTTCTCATACCAGTATCAGATTCTATATTTTTCAAGTTATAATAATCCATCACACCGATATTACCTTCCTGCAAGGCTCTCGCCATCGCAAGTGGTACTTCAGCTTCTGATTCCACTACTTTCGCTCTCATTTCCTGAACACGGGCTTTCATTTCCTGCTCCTGAGCAACGGCCATCGCACGACGTTCCTCAGCTTTTGCCTGTGCAATGTTCTTATCTGCCATCGCCTGCTCAGTCTGAAGATCTGCCCCGATATTTTTGCCGATATCTACATCCGCGATATCAATCGATAGAATCTCGAATGCAGTACCAGAATCAAGACCTTTCCCAAGAACTGTCTGAGAAATCATATCTGGATTTTCAAGCACTGATGTATGTGATCTGCTTGAACCGATAGTAGAGACAATCCCTTCACCGACACGGGCTACGATGGTTTCTTCTCCTGCACCACCAACAAGACGTTCAATGTTTGCACGTACTGTAATTCTTGCTTTCGCTTTTACTTCAATACCATTCATCGCAACACCTGCGATAAACGGTGTCTCAATCACTTTAGGGTTGACGGACATCTGTACTGCCTCCAGCACGTCACGACCCGCAAGGTCAATTGCCGCACCGCGTTCAAATGGCAGGTTGATGTCCGCCCGCTGTGCTGCGATAATCGCATCGACGACGCGGTCGACGTTACCTCCTGCCAGATAATGAGATTCCAGCTGGTTAGTAGTTAAATGAAGCCCTGCCTTGTGCGCTTTAATCAGTGGATCAATGACACGTCTCGGTGATACCCGGCGGAGACGCATACCCACTAATGTTCCGATACCGACTTTGACTCCAGCTGCCAGAGCAGAAATCCATAATCCAACAGGAACAAAAGAGAATAATATCATCAGAAGTACAAGAACGACAACAACGATAATACCTAATACAATCAATTCCATCTACATGTTCACTCCTCTATAAAATTTCTCTTACGACGACTCGTGTACCTTCAACAAAAATAATTCGTACCTCTTTATTCTGACCGATAAACCCGCCTTCACTCACCGCATCAATTCTGTCCTGTCCAAGAGCAATGATGCCTGAAGGTCTGAATGGAGTAGTTGTGACAGCAATCTGCCCGACTAAATGACTGCGGTCGTCATGAGAGGTATAACCTGCTTCCTTAGAAGTAGCATCTGTCAAAATCACTTTGTTGAACAGCGGTACCTTCTTTCCAAAAAACTTCACGATGATCACCCATTCTATTACTGCAATAATCAAACACGAGGCAACCAGCACTGACATCTTCTCAATATCATTTCCTATCAGCAGAAAGCTCGACACGATCATCATCATTCCGACGATACCTAAGACAAGACCAATGACGAATAGTTCCATAATCACTAGAATGATTCCCGCCAGAAATAAGATAATAGAAAGCATCTCCAGATCGCCGTTTACAGCTGTAATAATTATAAAACCCAGGGTTGCAAGAACCATCAGTATACCCGGCCAGGAAAAACGCGGCTGAAATAACTGCCAGACAGCTGCTGTAAACATGATAGCCATCAATACGAATAAACTTCCATCATATAGAGACCATGCCAATTTTGCCACCTCCTTACTATTATTATACATTAACGCGCACATCACTAATAATATTTGCGCAAAAATTAAGAAAACTTTAAGAAAATAAAAAAAGACACAGACTTTAATCTGTGTCATCTATCAATAATATTTGAGGGAGTTCAAATACTATTTGAATTTACGTTTACGTGCTGCTTCTGATTTCTTTTTACGTTTCACACTTGGTTTTTCGTAGAATTCACGTTTACGAACTTCTTGGATCGTACCGCTCTTAGAAACCGTACGTTTGAAGCGACGAAGTGCATCTTCAATAGATTCATTTTTACGAACGACTGTTTTAGACATTATATTTCCCTCCCTCCAAATATCAACGGAACATAAATGAGTCATAGATTTTTCTATGTACTAGAGTATTATAATATAACTCATATAAGTGGTCAATAGTGAATTTATTTACCAGCCATCGGTGCAACAGCAGCTTTCGGTTGTACTTTCTCTACAACTTTAACAAACTGTCCAATGTTTACCGGATAACCTGCTTCAGTAATTTTCACTTTGACAATTTCTCCGATCAGCTGCTCACTGCCTTCGAACTGCACTTTTAAATAATTATCAGTATAACCGATTAAATTGCCTTCTTCTGAGCCTTTTTCTTCCGGAATAACTTCCAGCACTTCACCTTCAAACTTGCTCGCATATTCTTTGGCAAGTTGATCTGACAAACTGATCAATTGATGGACACGCTCGTTTTTAATCGTTTCGTCAATCTGATCAGTCATACGCGCAGCAGGTGTTCCTGTACGCATGGAATACGGGAAGACATGAAGTTCTGAAAACTTATGAGCCTTGATGAATTGATAAGTCTCCATAAATTCTTCCTCAGTCTCACCTGGAAAACCAACAATGACATCACTTGTCACCGCAAGTCCCGGCATGATGGCATGAAGTTTCTGAAGACGCTCAGAAAAATGAGACATCGTGTATTTACGACGCATACGTTTTAACACTGTATCGCTGCCTGATTGCAGTGGAATGTGCAGATGACGAACAACTTTGTCACTGGCATCTATGACTTCAATGACTTCATCAGTGAGCTGACTCGCTTCGATTGAAGATATCCGGATACGTTTAAGACCATGAATGGTTTCCAGATCTCGTAGCAGCTGAGCCAGATTATAATCTTTCAGATCTTCTCCGTAGCCGCCAGTATGAATGCCAGTAAGAACGATTTCCTGATAGCCTGCTCCTACTAACTGAGACGCCTGTCTGACTACTTCTTTTGGATCGCGAGAACGCATCAAACCGCGTGCCCAAGGAATGATACAAAACGTACAGAAATTATTGCACCCTTCCTGGATTTTTAATGAAGCGCGTGTACGATCCGTAAAATATGGAACGTCCAGTTCTTCATATGTGCGGTTCTTCATAATATTAGTGACACCGTTGATCGGTTGTCTCATCGCCTTAAATTCTGCGATGTACAGCAGTAGTTTATTTCTGTCCTGAGTACCAACAACGACATCGACACCAGGGATATCCATAATTTCCGCTGATGACGTCTGCGCGTAACAACCTGTAACACAGATCACCGCCTCGGGATTACGACGGATAGCACGACGAATGACCTGCCGACTTTTTTTATCACCGGTATTGGTTACAGTACATGTATTGATGACATAAACATCAGCGTTCTGTTCGAAGTCTACACGGTCATATCCGTCTTCCTTGAACAACTGCCAGATAGCTTCTGTTTCGTAATGGTTGACTTTACATCCTAGTGTATGAAAAGCAACTGTTGACATTTTTCTCACCTCATTAAATCTTCATTATATGCATTATTTTAAAATAACACTTTTCAATGAATTATTCAATGAGTTTTCTTTAACCATCAGTCGTCATGACATCAATTCATAGAAATAACTGATTGCACTCAGTGCATATAATGGTGCTGTTTCTGCTCGCAAAATTCTCGGTCCAAGCCCAATAGCCTGAACATCAAATAGCTTCAGTTCGTCATGTGACAGTCCACCTTCCGGTCCAAAAATCATCAGTACATTGGACCCCGGCACTATTGTGTTAAGCGCTGCATGAAATTTCCTAGTTTCTCCTGCTTTCGCTTCTTCTTCGTATGCAATCAATACGTAATCATAGTCGTCAAAAAGCTTAACAAGTGCTCGGCTGGACGGCTGAAACGAGACGCTCGGCACTTGCTGACGATAACTCTGTTCGGCTGCTTCCTTGACTATTTTTTTGAAACGTTCAAGTCGTTTATCTATCTTCTTGTGGTCTATCTTGATGATTGTCCGTTCTGATACAAAGGGAATGAAATGCGCTGCTCCGAGTTCTGTCGCTTTCTGGATCATCCATTCATATTTATCATTTTTCAACAGACCGCTTGCAATCGTTATATGGACTGGTAGTTCAGTAACCAGGTCAATCAATTCAATCGTTTCAATTTCAATACTTTCAGCCATAGTTATAATACTAGAGACATATGCTCCGTTATTGAAATTGACTATGATTTTATCACCTTCACTGCTGCGCATCACATTTTTCATATGATGAATATCATCTGTTGAATGTATAAAAAAACGCTGGTTGAGTTCAGCGTCTTGTTCAAGAAAATATCGCTGCATTATGCCACCTCTTTAATGGCAGCTATAGCAATCCAACCACTTTCGCGGGTGATCTCCAGAATACGAAAACCGGCTTTCTTCAGATGATTGACAATCATCTCTTCTTTCTCGGCAATGATCCCGGAAGTAATAAAAACACCGTTGTCATTAAGCAGTTTGTAACTGTCATCGATCATTAAATCTACGATATGCGCTAGAATATTTGCCAGAATGATATCTCGTCGTTCTGTTTCACCGACCAGCAGATTACCTGTGTCTGTTTCTATCTCATCAGCACAATGGTTGATTGCAAAATTTTCTTCAGCGACTCTGACTGCGACTTTATCAAGATCAATCGCACGAACCTTAGAAGCACCGAGTTTATGCGCCGCAATACTCAGAATGCCTGAACCAGTGCCTACATCGATCACAGAATGCCCCGGCAAAACATACTTCTCGACTAATTTTAGGCACATTGAAGTCGTCGCATGGTCACCGGTGCCAAATGCCATCCCAGGATCCAATGTGATGACTGTTTCCTCAGACGCGGCTTCATATTCTTCCCAGCTCGGCACAACTGTGAACATTTCTGAAGCACGGAAAGCATGGAAGTGATTTTTCCATTCATTTTCCCAGTCAGCATCTTTAACATCTGCTGTTGTCATATTAAAGGTTGTAATAGGCACATCTCTCAGCTCATAGACACTCTTCTCGATATCGCGAAGAAGTTTGTCATTAAAGTCAAATAGACTAAAATAACATTTAACACGAATGCCTTCCTCTGGATAATCAGCAGGATTAAGTTCATAAATTTCACCGTATGAATCGACACGTCCTTTTGAAACTTCCGCACTATCTTCAATGACTACACCATTGGCACCCAGCGCATTTAATAGTTCTGCAATAAACGGCTCAACTTCATGATTAAGCAGTAGTGTAACCTCTTTATAGTCCATATTATTCTCCTCTGAAGAATCGACGGGTCTTATCAAAGAAATTGCCATGCTGCTCGTTAATTTCTTCTCCATCAATTTCAGCGAACTCTCTCAATAGTTCAACTTGTCTGTCAGTCATATCTGTCGGAGTTTTAACATTTACGGTCACAAACTGATCACCTTTTCCGTAACCGTGAACGTTTTCAATCCCTTTATCCCGTAGTCTGAATCTTCTTCCTGTCTGAGTGCCGGCAGGTATCGTTAACCTTACCTGGCCATGCAATGTTGGAATTTCAATTTCATCTCCTAAAGCAGCTTGAGCGAAAGTCAGGTCAAGCGTAAAGAAAATATCATCACCATCACGTTCAAATGTATCATGACTGCTGACACGGAACACAACATATAAATCACCAGCAGGTCCACCATTTATTCCCGGTTCACCATGACCAGACACTCTGATCTGCTGTCCATTATCGACACCAGCTGGAATCGATACTTTGATTGTTACATTTTTGATTGTCGTTCCTGCACCACCACATTCATGACATGGTTTTTCAATCTTTTTACCTGTGCCTTGACAGTCAGGACAAGGGCGTTCAGTTCTGATTCTGCCAAACGGAGTATTTTGTTCGACTCCAACCTGACCACGACCATGACATGTCGGACAATTGCTAACTGAAGATCCTGGTTCTGCGCCTGTTCCAGTACAGACATCACATTCTACTTCTTTCTTTACAGTAATATCACGTTCTGCACCAAATACCGCGTCTTCGAAGTCAATGGTCATCTGATACTGCAGGTCATTCCCTTTTTGCGGCGCATTAGGATCTCGTCTTGCGCCTGCACCACCGAAAAATGAGCTGAAAATATCTTCAAATCCGCCGAAACCGCCGCCAAAATCACCGCCACCAAAACTAGCACCCTGCCCCATACCGGCATGGCCGAACTGATCATATTGTGCTTTTTTACTGTCATCACTCAGTACTTCATAAGCTTCGGAAATTTCCTTGAACTTAGCATCAGCACCTTCTTCTTTGTTGATATCCGGGTGATACTGCTTTGATAGTTTTCGGTATGCTTTTTTAATCTCGTCTTTAGAAGCTCCTTTGGAAACTCCGAGAACCTCATAGTAATCTCTTTTTGCCACGTCCGATTGCTCCTTTATCATTTATCTCATCTATCATATAGGAAACTGAAGAAAAAGCCAAAGCCAATAAATTGACTTTGACTTTTAAAAATGAGCTATTATTTTTTATCGTCTTCTTTTACTTCAGTGAAATCTGCATCAACAACATCATCCTGAGGAGCAGCTTCACCCTCAGTTTGTTGCTGAGCAGCCATCTGTTCGTATAGTTTCATCGATAAAGCTTGAACTATTTCGTTTAATGCATCTTTCTTAGTTTTAATGTCTTCGATATCATTGCCTTCCAATGCTTTTTTAAGTTCTTCTTTTGCATTTTCAGCTTTTTCTTTCTCAGATGCATCAACTTTGTCTTCTAAGTCTTTCAATGTTTTTTCTACAGTGAATACTAATTGATCCGCTTCGTTGCGAAGATCGACTTCTTCACGACGTTTTTTATCAGCTTCTGCATTAGCTTCCGCGTCTTTCACCATACGCTCAATTTCTTCATCGGATAATGCTGATGTAGACTGAATCGTGATTTTCTGTTCTTTTTGCGTTCCAAGATCTTTCGCTGTAACGTTAACGATACCATTTTTATCGATATCGAATGTCACTTCAATTTGCGGTACGCCGCGTGGTGCTGGTGGAATATCAGTCAACTGGAAGCGGCCAAGTGTCTTGTTGTCTGCTGCCATCTGACGTTCCCCTTGTAACACGTGAATATCAACTGCAGGCTGGTTATCAGCTGCTGTAGAGAATACTTGTGATTTAGAAGTTGGGATAGTCGTGTTTCTTTCAATTAATACAGTAGACACGCCGCCCATTGTTTCAATACCAAGTGATAACGGTGTAACATCAAGTAATACGACGTCTTTTACGTCACCTGTAATCACACCACCTTGAATCGCTGCACCCATTGCAACTACTTCATCAGGGTTAACACCTTTGTTCGGTTCTTTGCCTAATTCTTTTTTGATAGCTTCCTGTACAGCTGGAATACGAGTAGAACCACCGACTAGAATTACTTCATCGATATCTGCATTTGATAATCCGGCATCTTTCATTGCCTGACGAGTAGGTCCCATTGTACGTTCTACTAAAGAACGAGAAAGATCTTCGAACTTAGCACGTGATAATGTTACTTCTAAATGAAGTGGTCCTGCTTCTCCAGCAGAGATAAATGGTAATGAAATCTGTGTAGACGTTACTCCGGATAAATCTTTTTTCGCTTTTTCAGCTGCATCTTTCAGACGCTGCATTGCCATTTTATCTTTAGATAAATCTAAGCCGTTTTCCTTTTTGAATTCTTCAACAAGGAAATCGATGATCACTTGATCAAAGTCATCTCCACCTAATCGATTGTCACCAGATGTAGATAATACTTCAAAGACACCGTCGCCTAGTTCAAGAATAGATACATCAAATGTACCGCCGCCTAAGTCAAATACCAGGATTTTCTGGTCTTTATCTGTTTTATCAAGTCCATAGGCAAGTGCTGCCGCAGTCGGCTCGTTAATGATACGTTCCACTTCAAGACCAGCGATTTTACCTGCATCTTTAGTTGCCTGACGTTCCGCATCATTGAAGTAAGCAGGAACAGTAATAACAGCCTTTGTTACTTTTTCACCAAGGTAAGCTTCAGCAGTCGCTTTTAAATTCTGAAGAATCATAGCTGAGATTTCCTGTGGAGAGTAGTTTTTGCCATCAATTGTTTCCTTATGATCTGTACCCATATGACGTTTAATAGAGATGATAGTATTAGGATTAGTGATTGCCTGACGTTTTGCGACTTCACCGACTTGTGTTTCACCATTTTTGAATGCAACAACAGACGGTGTCGTTCTATTACCTTCAGGGTTAGCGATTACTTTCGGTTCGCCGCCTTCTAATACAGATACGCAAGAGTTTGTAGTTCCTAAATCGATACCAATAACTTTACTCATGATTAAATTCCTCCATAATAATTGTTTTTAAGTTGCTGTTTATTAAGACATAGTCTATTCGTTTACTTTTACCATCGATGGTCGAAGCACACGTTCTTTTAATTTATAACCTTTTTGAAGTTCTTCCAGAATCACTCCAGTATCCTTACTGTCATCTTTATCCTGCAGTACTGCCTGATGAAGATTCGGGTCAAATACCTGATCTTGTGTCTGAATCTCTTCCAATCCATGCTCTTTCAGTGCACTCACTAAGTTTTCATGAATCATCTGAAGCCCTTTATAAAGACTTTGGAAAGCTGGGTCTTCACCTGATTGGCTGAGCGCCCGTTCAATATTGTCGAGTGCAGGGATGATATCCCGAAGCACACTTTGAGAACGATAAGTTCGTTCAGTGTCCAGCTCAGCACGCGTACGTTTTTTATAGTTTTCAAATTCAGCATAGAGTCGCAGATATTTTTCTTCGCTCGCTTCAGCTGCCTGCTCAAGCTCAGCTACTTTTTTTTCAAGTCCATCTTCATCGACATCTATCGGTTCTTCGTCCACAGGTGCCTGACTGATATTCTGCTCTTCTGCATTTTGTTGATCTTGTATAGTCTGGTCAGCAGACTGCTCTTTTTTTTCCTCAGTCACAGTAAGTTCCTCCTTCGCTCTAAAGCGCTTTTAATCCTTCAAATACTTTGCGATAGCTCATCTGAACTGGTCCGATGACTGCCAGACGACCAAGAAAGCCTTCTGATTTCACCGGAGCAGAGACTAATGACACATTCGGCAAAGTAGCATCGATTTCCTGTCCTATCTTAACACTAACTAAATCATCATTCATACTATTTAGCTTATTAATAAAGGCTGCAGAATCAATATAAGTCAGTGTATGCTTGATCAGCTCTATGTCATTTGCCGGGAGTGATTCGAAAAGAAATTCTTTACCTGCAATATGAATAACAGAATCTCTAGCTGTCAATCGGCTAATAATCCAGAAAATAATGGTTTTTAATAATTGCGGATCAACAGGCAGTTCGTCATCTTGAATCATCACTTCCGGCTGAAACGTATTTAAATAATCAAGCCGGTCATATAAAAATTGATTCAGCATTATAATCTGGTCCTGTGTCAGCTGTTGCTGCCAGTCTATCTGCTGATGATCAACTTCACCAGTATGATAGACGACAATTAATAGCAGATGGTCGTGAAATGCTGTCAGATGAATATCAGATAAACCTCTACCTGGAAAATATCCTGCGACAATAGAAACGTAATGGGTTTCCTCTGCAATCCGCTCAGCAAGCTGCATATGATTTTTGGCATGTACAAACATGGTCTCAGGCTGCAATTCTTCCTGAAGACTTTTAATGTAATGCTTGTAGCCATTCAATGATGGTACTCTTCCAGAAGAAGTATGAGTCTTTTCAATAAACCCATGAGTTTCGAGCCGCTTCATCTCAGCACGAATTGTAGCCGGGCTGATTGTCAGCTGATGATTATCCATCAACGTCTTCGATCCAACAGGCATCCCACTTTCAACAAAATCCTCAACGATCGTATTAAGCAATTGTTGTTGTCTATTCGTGAGCATCTTTCACCTCGTTAGCACTCACTAACCTCAAGTGCTAATATTAATTTATCAAATTGGTCAAAGTATGTCAATCTTTTGAATCAACCATTTTTAAAAAATTTACTTTCAATATAAAAGTTCGTGCTCTAAACAGAGAGCAGGAACTTTTCAAAGACATAATTGCCGATCATTCTGCCGGTTGAAGTCAGCGATATCATATTGTTTTCTTCTATAATTAAATGACGATCCAATAGCTCTTCCAGTACATTTTTGAATACTTCGTCAAGTGCTGCACCGTAACGCTCTTCGAACTCTACTTTAGATATACCACTGTTCATTCGCAGCCCTAGAAACATAAATTCTTCCATAGATTCTTCGCAAGTCACATGATGTTCTTCTTTTACCGCTTGTCCTGTCGTCTGCATTGATTTTATATAGTGCGGTACCGGCACAATGTTATAATACCTGATTCCATTGATATAGCCGTGACTGCCAGCACCAGCGCCGTAGTATTCACTGTTCTGCCAGTATACTTTGTTATGTCTGGATTCATGGTCTGGCTTGGCGAAGTTCGAAATTTCGTACTGGCTGAAATCAGATTGTGCCAGTCTACTCATGATATATTCATACATTTCAGCAGCAAGTGTTTCATCTGGCAGCTGCAGCATTCCCTTACGGTATTGATTGTAAAATTGCGTCTTCGGTTCAAGAATAAGTGAATAGCAGGAAATGTGGTCAATATCCAAAGATAGTGCTTTTTCAATATCAATTTTCACCTGTTCAAGTGTCTGTGTCGGTAAATGATACATCAAGTCAATGCTGACTGATTCAATCCCTAAGTCCTTCGCCGCATCAACAGCCTGTTTAATATCACTTTGCTGATGCGTACGACCGAGTAATTTCAGCAGCTTATTATCAAAAGTTTGTACGCCAAGGCTCAGGCGGTTAACACCATAGTGTTTCATAACGGCAATCTTATCTATCGTTAGTTCATCCGGATTGGCTTCCATTGAGAATTCATCTGATATAGTAAACCGTCCGGCAATATATGACAGCAGCTTATCCAGTTGGCTGACAGACAAAGCAGTCGGCGTTCCCCCACCTATAAATAATGTAGTGAACACAGTCTCTTCAATTCCACTGAGTTCCTTAATCAGACAGTCTATATACTCATCGACCGGCTGGTTCTTGATCAGGAATTTATTGAAGTCACAATATGTACAGATACGATTGCAGAACGGAATATGAATATATAAGCTAGTCATTATTTCACCTCAAACAAAAAAGCGGCTTGACGCCACTTTTTATTCTTCATCCATTTTCAGTACAGCCAGGAATGCTTCCTGTGGAATTTCAACAGAGCCTACGGACTTCATCTTTGCTTTCCCGGCTTTCTGTTTTTCTAATAATTTACGTTTACGGCTGATATCACCGCCGTAACATTTTGCCAGTACGTTCTTACCGATAGATTTGATGTTCGTACGTGCAACGATTTTCTGACCGATAGCAGCCTGTACCGGCACTTCAAACTGCTGTCTCGGAATTAATGTCTTCAGTTTTTCAACGATGACTTTACCGCGGTCATATGCGAAGTCTCTGTGAACGATGAAGCTCAGTGCATCTACTGTATCACCGTTCAATAAGATATCCATCTTGACGAGACGGCTTTCCTTATAACCGATCAGTTCATAGTCAAATGACGCATATCCTTTAGTGTTTGATTTCAGCTGATCAAAGAAATCAAAGACGATTTCTGACAGTGGAATCTCATAGATGATGTTCACGCGTATATCATCCATGTAATCCATCGTCTGGAAGTTACCGCGTTTTCTCTGACATAGTTCCATGACAGAACCGACATAGTCATTAGGCACCATAATGCTTGCCTTCACATAAGGTTCAAAGATTTTATCGATCTTCTGAGGGTCCGGCATTTTAGATGGATTATCAACGATGACTTCCGTCTTGTCTGTCATCTCACATTTATATATAACGGACGGTGCGGTCGCTATTAATTCAATCCCGAATTCACGCTCAATACGCTCCTGAATAATCTCCATATGCAGAAGTCCTAAGAAACCGACACGGAAACCAAATCCAAGCGCCTGTGACGTCTCTGCTTCAAATTCAAGTGAGGCATCGTTCAGCTGCAGTTTTTCAAGCGCTTCACGAAGATCATTGTATCGACCAGTATCAATCGGATAAATGCCGCAGAATACCATCGGATTCATCTTTTTATAACCTTGAAGCGGTTCTTCAGCAGGATTGTTCGCAAGTGTAATAGTATCACCAACGCTTGAATCAGCCACATTTTTAATTGATGCTGTGATATAACCTACATCACCCACAGTCAGTTCTTCGACCGGAAGCTGCTTAGGAGTATTGATCCCTACTTCAACGACTTCGAATTCTTTACCTGTTGCCATCATTTTGATTCTGTCCCCGGCCTTAACAGTGCCATCGATGACACGAATCGAAGAAATTACTCCTCGATAGGCATCAAATGCGCTATCAAAAATCAGTGCTTTAAGCGGTGCAGCTGGATCACCTTCAGGAGGTGGAACCAATTCAACAATCTGTTCCAGTATTTCATCGATCCCGATGTTCGCTTTTGCCGATGCAAGAACAGCATCAGATGCATCCAGTCCGATGACATCTTCTATTTCCTGTTTTACACGTTCAGGTTCTGCTGCCGGCAGATCGATTTTATTGATCACCGGAATTAATTCCAGATTATTATCAAGCGCTAAATAAACATTTGCAAGCGTCTGAGCTTCAATTCCCTGTGCAGCATCAACAACAAGTATAGCCCCTTCACATGCAGCGAGACTTCGTGACACTTCATATGTGAAATCGACATGTCCAGGTGTATCAATTAAATGGAAGATATATGTTTCCCCGTTTTGAGCTGTATAATTTAATTGCACGGCATTCAATTTGATTGTAATGCCTCTTTCTCGTTCAAGATCCATTGAATCCAGTAACTGCGCCTTCATTTCACGGCTGGTTACCGTTTTAGTATTTTCGAGTATTCTATCTGCTAATGTCGATTTGCCGTGGTCAATATGGGCAATAATCGAGAAGTTTCTTATCTTTTCCTGTCTCTGTCGACGCTCATCATTGTTCATTTAAAGAACCAACTTTCTTTCTTAGTCAATACAATTGATTATATCAAGTTAAAACAACGACTTCAATCCATTTTAAAATAACGATTGCATATAGTCGCTAATTTTGATAAAATATTTCTTGTTGCAAACAATTGTACCGGTTACTCATTATTAGGAGGTGACATCATGCCAAACATTAAATCTGCTATTAAACGCGTGACTACAAGTCAAAAAGCATCAGACGCTAATATTTCTCAAAAGAACGATATGCGTACTGCTGTGAAAAACGCAAAAACTGCCATTCAAAACAACGCTGATAATAAACAGGAATTAGTAACTTTAGCTGTTAAGAAAATTGATAAAGCTGCTAAAAACAACTTAATCCATGCTAATAAAGCTGGACGTTTAAAATCACAAGTAATGCGTTCTAACTAACTATAAAGCGAAGCCCCGCGTTTCTTACGCGGGGCTTTCTTTAATTTATATGCTTAATATAAACAGCTCAAGAATCAGCACTTTATCCATGTATGATGATTTCAACTGATAATCTGCTGCTGTACATTTTTCCATAGTCGATAAAATATCGCCGAGATCCATACGTCCTGTTTTTCTGATAGCGAGTTTTACTCGGTATGGATGTGTTTTCAATGTTTTCGCAATCTGTGCTTCACTGAATCCTTTTTGGTTAAGAATCTTTGCCTGATAAAATAGCCGGTACTGTCCACTGATCAGCGCCAGCAGTTTTATCGGTTCTTCTTTCATATGAATTAAGTCATGCAGCAGGGTTACCGCTTCTTTCTTACGGTTGGTCGTAATATAGTCAGTCAATAAAAAGACATTCTGCTCAAGACTGCGAGAAACTATCGCTTTTATATGGCTTAAGACAATGATCGGTTCATCACCGATATAGAGCAGCAGTTTTTCAAGTTCACTGGTTATCAGCTTATAATCAGCTCCTGTCAGCTGTATCAATTCATCCAATGCATCCTGCTTAATATCTTTGAACTGCTCATTTAATGACTTCTTTATCCACTGTTTTAATGCCGCTTCATCCATCGCTTCAATTTTATTGACGTCATGTTGTTTTTTAATCAATTTAACTATTTTTTTTCGTTCATCCAGTTTTTCATTATTAACTTCAAATATGACAAAATTCGGTCCTTCAAAGCGTTCAATAAAATCTACAAGCGCTTCAATATGATGTTCAACCGTCGTTTTTGTTTTGTCACCCGTAAAAATAAAACTATTCTTCACAACAATCACTTTGTAGTCACTCAGAAACGGTATGGTCATTGCATCTTCTATAATGGTCTGTATGGCAATTTCCTGCATGTCATACTTCGAGAAATTAAAATCATCCTTTTCAGGCAGCAGCTTATCGACCATTTCCTGTGTTTTTTTTGCTGTCAGTTCAGGTACGGCACCGTAGTTCAATGTTATAGCTTTCAAAATCACTGCTCCCTTATTAAACTTTAATTTCATTATAGCTTTTTTTCCTAAGTTATCATATACTTAAAAGGAATTGGAGGTTGATGACATGAATCATTTCGAACATGATGTACAGTCTAAAAATAATGACGTTAAAGACTCAGTGCTGGCATTTGGAACTGGATTAGGAGCATTCGCAACTATCTATATCATCGCCCAGATTTTTGAATTACTGCCAAAATAAGCACTTAAGTTTCGTCTAGCCGGACATTACTGTCTGGCTTTTTTTATTGCCATTTTTCCCGTCATGAACTGATGATCTTTAAATTCTATTTTCCCAAGTTGTTGGGTCGACATGATTTGAATACCATTACTTTTTAAGCGCTGCACAACACTTGCGTGCGGATGTCCGAATCTATTTTTTCTGCCTGCAGAGATTACTGCATAAGTCGGCTGCACACAGTCAAGTAATTCTTCAGTTGTACTCGTATCACTGCCATGATGACCCACTTTAATCACATCTATTTTCACTCCATATAAACTTTCAGTGACTTGCTGCTCACGTTCAGCCGGTAGATCTGCCATCAGTAAATAGTTTAGCTTGCCCAATGTGATAGATGTAACAATGCTGCTATCATTTTCATCAGCTGACTGACTGTCAGTATTCATAAATACTACTTGCGCCCGGCCGACATTCAAGCCCTGAAACTCTCTGATATCAATGATTTTAGTTTGTTCGTTCCGGGCTGTCATTAATGTTTTCTTATATTTTTCATTTCCTGGTGAACCTGGATTAATGATCAAGTTCTTGACATTAAATTTTTGAAGCAGCTGAACAGCTTCACCAAAGTGATCCTGGTCAGGATGTGTCAGTAACAAATAGTCAATACGAGAATAACCTCTTTCGGTAAGCATTGGAATGATAGAAAAGTCGGCGATAGATGAATCTTTATGACGCTGCTTCCACGGTTCATCATCAAACTTCAGTTGCCCGCCAGTATCAATCACCATGACTTTATTGCGACTTTCAATCATAGTGCTGTCCCCTTGCCCCACGTCAACAAATGTCACTCTGTCCTCATCTTTAGGAAGAAATGACCAGCAGATGATAAACAGACAGACTGAGGACATCGCTATGAAGCAGTTAACCCGGGAATGATAGCATAGGTGAACTGCATAATATACCATGACAACAATTAGAATATAAAAACCTTCCCATTGATTGCTGAGAACAGTTTCTGGAATATGCAGCCCTTTAAATAATGTTACTAAATAATCATTCACTTGAAAAAGCGTCGTCAGTAAATCAAGCAGCAGTGGCGGCTGCCAATTGAAAAACATCGTTGCAAGAAGCAACATAGTGCATACGGGGAACAACAGAAAAGTAAAGAATGGCACAAACAGCAGATTTGTGATAAAACCACTCCACTGAACTGTATTAAAATGAAGCAGCAGCACCGGGAGACTAGCAAGCTGTGCAAAAAAAGTCGTATAGACAAAAATCATCAATGGCGGTCGATGATGGAATAACGATCCAGTGAATATGAGTACAAATGAAATGATATAGGACAACTGGAACCCGATGTCATGTATGAGATGAATATCATAGATGAGAAAGATAATGAAAGACAGTGCCAAACTATCCAGCAGACTAAAATTCCAGCGTTTTAACATCATATATAAAGCAATGAACAATGAAGCTCGTAGAACGGAAGGAGAAAAACCTGTAAGTAAAGCGTAGGAAGGTAGAAGCAGGAGAATGACAGCTGTACTATGGATTACTGGAAGATAGAGACGTTTCAGTATAAATAGCAGCTGAACTGTAAGCATTGCCACGTGAGATCCGCTGACTGCATATAGGTGATAGATTCCGAGCGTTTTTAATTCTGCCAATGCTTCAGTCGATAGATATCGTGTGTCACCGAGCGTCAGCGCTACGACATAGGACATCTTACTAAATGGCAGCTTCATCATCTGGTCAGCTAGTTTGACTCTGTACCATTTAACCCAGTCCCAGCCTGAAATCTCAACATCTGTGCACTGAGTCAAATCAAAGTTCTTCACTTTAGCAGAATAGTGAATCCCCTGATAAGCTAAATATTCATCATAATTAAATTTCAGTCCATTTGTACTAGGTAGCACTTTGTTGACGGTCATCTGAACAGCACACTGCTTAAAATAAGGCAGCTGCCGTTTTAGCTCAAGCTGTTCCTGTTCGCTTCCAATGTAGTAATTGAACTGCAGCTGATTTCTCGCTGCCGTTAATTGTCCTGTCATCACTTCTCCATCGATTTGGATATGGTCCTTCAGAATAACTGGACCATTGTAGACACCCGCTTGACTGTTGTCCCAGTCAAAATCCTGGAGTTCTGGCTGCTTACTGTCATTCAACATAAAAAAAGCAAGTATAATTAATCCGTATAGCCACATCCGGATAAGTGCTTTCTTGAGATAAAGATGTAACATAAGAACCATCAGTAAAAACACTGCTGCCCCTGGAGTATCACGCAGCATTGCTCCAATTAAAGCACTGAACGCGCTATTCAGCCACACAACTTTCCTCCTTATTTAATCGTCATAAAGTAAGATGCTGTTTTATCAGCGTCAAAAGGTATTTTCTCAGCCTGTATTCCTGCTTTTAATAAGAGTTCAATTGCATAAGGATGGTTTTTATAATCCTGTGCATAATAGATTTTTCTAATACCTGCCTGAATAATTGATTTCGTGCAGTGAATGCATGGAAAGTGAGTAACATATAATTCCGCGCCCTCTGATGACACGCCCATTTTAGCGCATTGCAAAAATGCATTCATTTCAGCGTGAACCGTCCGGATGCAGTGACCTTCCTCAACATAGCATCCGACGTCAATACAGTGTGCATCCCCTGACACCGAGCCATTGTAACCACCTGCAATAACACGGTTCTCACGTACGATCGTTGCTCCGACACTCAATCTTGTACAAGTTGACCTTAAAGCGAGCAACTGACTCTGTGCCATGAAGTAATCCTGCCATTTTATTCGTTCCATTGTCATTCCTCCTGTCATTGCTTTTATTTTAAGCAAAAACAATCAGAATTACAATTCGATAAATGGTTCAAGGGTCATATACGTCTTGTCGCCGATCCCTTTGATCTCTTTCATTTCTTCCTTTGACTTAAAGTCGCCATGCTGCTCTCTATACATAATAATATCCTGCGCTTTCTTCGGACCGATTCCAGGAATCTCCTGAAGTTCTCCTTCTGAAGCATGATTAATATTGACTGTATTCTGCTGATTGGATGAACCTACAGCTGATTGTTGATACATTTCAAATTTGTTCTCAGCCGCTTCTCCTTCAAATGGGACATAGATAACCATCTGATCCGTGAGTGTCATTGCCAGATTAACTGCTTGAATATCAGCATTTTCAAGCGGTACTGCTAATTTTATGACATCATTCACACGCTGCGTTTTCTTAGCGGGATATACGCCACTATATTTCACCGCTCCTTTAACATCTACCATTATCGGTTCATTATCCGTTTTATCATGAACGGGTTCAATCGACTTTAAAGGTTTCGCATTTGTTGCCATCATCTGATCCAGATTTTTTTCCTCATGCGGTTTACTATTGATGAAATTAAAGATCAGAAATGCGCCTATTACTATTAATATAGCAATCCCTAACTTTGACTTATGTTTTTGCAGCCAGTCGTTCATATTGATCATAAAAAAACACCTCCACCTTATTATCGGTAGAAGTGCTTCAAATGATTTTTTCTGTCACAAATAAAATTTAACGTCATGACTAATGTGTAACTACAAAGAACACACGTTCAGAATGATTGTCGATTTCGGCATCCGGTAGAAAATCAGCAAACTTTTTTATAACATTAAGGCCCGCTTCATTTAATAATCGTTCATATTCAGACACACTTAACGTCTGTTGAAAATGAGTTTCATCATAACGGTCATACTTACCCGCTTTATCTTTGACGAAAAATGACAACTCATGCCAGACACTGTTCTTTTCATCGCCAGGGAAAGTATTCCAGATATAAGTGACATCTTCTGTTTCATCGGTATATGTCTCACCATTGAACAAGTGAGCCATTTTCCACTCGGAATGCACATCAAAAATAAATGTCCCGTCTGCTGTCAGATGCTCTTTGACACGTCTAAAAACTGTCAGGACGTCTTCAGACGGAATATAGTTAAGACTATCACAGTAACATGTAATTAATTCAAACTGCATCCCTAGGTCAAGTTCAGTGATATCCTGCATAATCCAGTGAATCGCAGGATTTTTTTGAGCAGCTACTGCAAGCATATCTTCGCTTAAATCAACACCGACCCGAGTCAATGTGTCAGGAAGCAGTACAGTAAAACTGCCCGTGCCGCACCCTAGATCAAGAACAGCTGCAGCACCGTCAATATAAGGCGCTGTCACTTCTATCCACTTGTCATAAGGCTGGTCATACATCAGACTGTCATACAAAGCAGCAAAAGCTTCGTACGCCATTAGTCAACCTGTTCAAATTCGATGAACTCGGCATCCCGGTAAAGGCGCTCTAAATTGTAATAGCCGCGTTCTTCTTTATGGAAGACATGGACGACCACATCTCCGAGATCGATTAGAATCCAACGCGCTTCATTGAACCCTTCCAATCTGTTAACATCAAGCCCATTTTTATGTGCCTGGTCTTTCACTTCACGGGCAATGGCTTGAACTTGTCTATCCGAGTTGGCATGACAGATCAAATAATAATCAGTAATTCCACTGATGTCCTTGACATTAATCGCTAAAATTTCTTCCGCACGTTTATCATCACATGCTTTAACTGCTAATTCCAATAATTTTTTTGAATCCATTCACTCAATCCTTTTCTTATTTTTCTAGGTTATAATAGTTTAAACATTCAATGGTTCTGGGATAGATACATTTATCATTTTTCAGCAGGTACATCACTGTTCTCTTAGAAATTTCATAAATGGCTCTATCCAGTTTCTTTTCATCAAAAATCATCGTTCTAATGTCATCGACACCCGGTTGCTTGCGCCCTGGTTCAATATAATCCGCAACAAAGATGATTTTCTCTGTCAACGTCATTTGTTTACTGCCCGTTGTATGGTTGAAAATTGCCTGCAGCACTTCTTCGTCCTCTATTCCATGTTCATGCTTCATAACTGCTGCTGCCACCGGTCCATGAAGAATTTCAGAGTTATACGCGAGCAGCTCACTGTCAAGCTCGTACTTTGTCACCTGCTGATACATCAAGGCAAGGTCATCATATTTAGAATAGTCATGCAGTATGCCTGCAAGCTCTACCTTGTCAGCCTCCCCGCTAAATAACTCAGCCATCTTAACAGCTGTTTCGGCGACACGTATTGAGTGTTCAAATCTTTTTTTCGGAAGTTTCTCCTCCACCAGCTTAATTGCTCTTTTCTTTTTCATATATATGTTCCTTTCGGATAAAAGTTGAAATGTTTTCATGAAGCCAGAATTTCACTGATTCTCCACTTTTCAACCTTCTTCTGATTTCAGTGGAGCTGATATCGATCCTCGGAATTTGAAAAGATACATCGGGTTCTGATACTACATTAAATTCAGTCTCACGATTAACAATAATGAAGTAGCAGAGTTTTTTCAGTTCATCAATACGATGCCACCGGTCCAGCTGCTCAAATTGATCTGTTCCGATGATGACAGCGATGTCGGCATCATCCTGACATAATTCAAGGACGGTATCGTAAGTATAACTTTCTCCTGAACGGTTAACTTCTATAGTCGACACTTCACCGAAACCAAGTTCAGTGACTGCAAGCTTCAGCATCTCAACTCTTTGACTGTCACTTGCTAACGTCCTATGCTGTTTTAACGGACTTTGTCGAGCAGGTATAAAAATGAATCGCTCCGGCTGAAATGAGTGATAGACTTCATTGGCAACAATCATATGTCCGATATGGACAGGGTCAAAAGAGCCGCCATAAAGAATGATCATCTTGGTAATTCTATTTTCTTATGTTTCTTTGATGGTTTATACAAAATAATCGTAGAACCGATGATCTGTACTAATTCTCCGTACACCCGTCGCGCGACTTCTTCACCGAGAATAGCTTTTTCATCCATATTGTTCTGAAGCACACTCACTTTGATCAGTTCGCGCTTTTCTAAAGCATCGTTAAGCTGTTCAATTAAATTTTCATTAAGACCGCCTTTACCTACTTGAAAAATCGGATCGATATGATGTGCCTTCGCTCTTAAATAACGCTTTTGTTTTCCTGTTAACATAGTAACCTCCTTATAATGCTGTTATGACACGTGTTCGCATGACGTGTCTATCAGCCTTAAGACCAGTCCATATTTCGAAGCTCTGTGCTCCTTGATTAACGAACATATCAAGACCGTTCATTGTTTCAAGATGATGGCGCCGAGCGTCAGCGAGAAATGGTGTAACACTCGGAGTGTAGATGATATCAGCTACAAGAGCAGATTGTTTAGCAAGTGCTAAGTCGCAGATGACTTCAGCATCAAATCCTGTCATGCCAAGTGGCGTCGTGTTGATGATTAAGTCCATGTGACTTACTTGCTTATTCACCTCAGTCAAATCAATATTATTCACTTTAAATGACCAGTCGTCAAAACGATGACGTGATCGGTTTGCTACAGTTACTGCTGCACCTGCCTTTTGCAATGCATAAGCGACGCCGCGGCTTGCGCCACCCGCTCCTAAAATCAGTACGTTCAGTCCTGTTAAATCAGTCAGGTTGAAATTCTGAGTCAAACTTTCGACAAAACCACTGCCATCAGTATTATAACCTGTCCACCTGCCATCAGATATTTTAACGGTGTTCACCGCACCGATCATCTCAGCCATCTCATCGATGTCATCTAGAAAAGGAATGATAGCTGACTTATAAGGAATAGTGACATTGAACCCATCAAGCTGTTTATCAGAAACAATATCTTTAATGTGATGAAAATGTGCAGACGCGATATCCAGTGCAATATACGTATGATTATGATTTCCGACATCAAAATTAGCTTGATGCATGACGGGTGATAATGAATGTCTAATCGGATGTCCGATCACAGCGAAGTTCATTATATCACCTACAATATGCTTGGTCTTAAATAGACATCAACCTGTGCAGGGGCATATACTTCCACAACCGCTCCAGCATCCACTGTGATAAATCCAAGACCTGAAATAATGATATCCTGCTTCTTGTCCTTGACTGACAGAGTATGCTGTCTGAGTGCATCAAAGTTAAACGCTTTACTGCCAGGAGGTGTCAGTAGTTCCCCGATCTGACGATGCCACAGATCTTCGGCATTAGCTGATTTCGTACGGTGAATATTCAGACGGTTGGAGACGAAGCAGTTTAAGCTGCGTCGACCACCTGAAACATAATCGATGCGCACGAGTCCACCTAGAAACAGAGTCTGACCTTCATTCAGCTGATAATTTCTTGGCTTGATTTCCTCTTTCGGCATAATGACTTTCAGCTCTTCATCCGTGACAAAATGCGTCATTTGATGTGCCTGAATAATGCCTGGTGTATCAAACATAAACGTCCCGTCACCTAGCGGTATATCAATCAGATCAAGTGTCGTACCAGGAAAATGTGAAGTAGTGATTACATCTTTTTCACCGATGCTGCGCTCAATCAGTTTATTGATCAAAGTCGACTTCCCGACATTTGTCGTGCCGACAATATACACATCTTTTCCTTCCCGCTCACGTTCTATTGTTTCAAGAAGATCATCAATCCCCTGATTTTTGACAGCAGAAATCAATACAACGTCGTCAGGCTTCATCCCAAGTTCTTTAGCCAGATGCTTGATCCACAGTTCCACACGGTTTTTGTTGATAAGCTTTGGCAGCAGATCGATCTTGTTTGCTGCAAGAATCACCTTCTTATTGCCGACGATACGTTTCAGACCGTTGATCCATGATCCTTGAAAGTCAAATACATCAATCACATTGACTATGATGCCGTCACGGTCTCCTAACGTGTTCAGCATCGTCAGGAAATCATCACTCGTCATATTGACATCCTGAATTTCATTGTAATGTTTTAATCTGAAACATCGTTTACAGATTACATCTTCCTTATTCAGGCTTGATTGCGGCACATATCCCGCTTTAGTCGCATCATCACTCTGGAGCACTGCACCACAGCCGATACATCTCATTTCATTCGACAAACATATTCCTCCTATTAAACGAACTTCCCTATATTCCTATACTATCTTACCACATAAGCAATGGAATGAAAAAAGAACTATCCAATGCAAAAAGTCCCGGAAAATTCCCAGGACTTCAAAAAGCGGGTGATCGGAATCGAACCGACGACATCAGCTTGGAAGGCTGAGGTTATACCATTTAACTACACCCGCATCATCATTTTTGTTTAGTTTAATTGATTCTACAGAAAAAATAAAGAGAAAAGCTCCAGTTACCTAGAGCTTATCATATTACCATCTGTTCTCAAGTTTTTCAAGCATCGACTGTCCTTGCTGAGTCAACTTCAGATCTTCCATCGAAGTGATGTTATATTTACCCTTCTGCTGATATGAAGCCTTGTCCCCATCTACTAAGTCATTATCAAACAAGTAGTCAATTTCGTCGTTAATACCTTCAGACTGGACATCGACTTTTTCAGGATTAAATTTGCCTTCTTTAGAAATACTGTCTAAATAGTTATATAATACATCTTCGTTCAAGTTCATTATTAACCTTCCTCTCTTGTTTCATGTAAGTTATATGAAACATATACCCGAAAAAGATTTTTTATACCACCAACTATTGATTTTTAAAAATTAAATCATTATTTATTGACGTCGACGATAATACCTTCGCCGCCGACAGTAATCGGTTGTTTACCATCCCACTTATCAATCATCTGTTTACGAATAATACGGTCAGACAAAGATTTCTCCAGAATGTCATTGGCTGCAGCTTGTCCTTCTGCTTCTATCTTTTTCTTTTTCGCGTTTTCTTCAGCGATTGCCCGGTCGGTTTTAGCCCGTTCCAGCTCCTGGT
The DNA here is from genome assembly GCF_004359545.1 of Macrococcus lamae. Taxonomy (GTDB): domain Bacteria; phylum Bacillota; class Bacilli; order Staphylococcales; family Staphylococcaceae; genus Macrococcus; species Macrococcus lamae. The sequence goes on along the minus strand of NZ_SCWB01000001.1, from coordinate 61,233 downwards.
TGGCTTTTACACGTTCATCAATGGCATCTTGCGTTGCTTTATCAGCTTTTGGACTTGAAATCGCAATATCTTCCACAATGAATCCCTGCTTCGTTAAGTTATCCTGCAGCATTTCGAGTGTATTCTTCTTGATTTCACCTGTTTTCACACCAAACGTCTCAATGACTGAGAATTTAGCAACAGACTGACGAAGCCCGTCCTGTACTCGTGTTCTTAAGAAACCATTTTCCAGTCCTTCAATGTCAGCATTACCAAACTTATTGAAGATGCCGACGACTTTAGTCGGATCCACATGATAGTTCACACTAATATCCATATTTAAATTCTTACCATCTGATGTTGCGACATTTAAATCATTGTATTCCTTAGTCTGTGTTCTGATCGGATAGTGTACAGCTTTATCAAGAGGAGAGATAATATGCCAGCCGGCAGGTTTTGTTTCATCTTTAACCCCGCTCACTGAATAAATGACAGCCTGATATCCTTGAGGTACTTTTTCGATACACATAAATAATATAATAGCTGCTATTAATAAGAGTGCCCCAACTATTGTTGTAAGCAGTAAAGATTTACGGTTAACTTCTTTCTTCGGTCTCGATGGAATGGATGAGTTCATTGATTTCTTCAAGCTCCTTTTCTAATTGATTAATTTCAGATAGCTGCTGAAAGTGCTGACTACGTATATCATTCGCGCGTTCGAGCTGTGCTTTCTTATGGACTAGTCGTTCTTTCTCAAGGATGAGTTCATTCTGCTGCTGTACACGACGACGCTTTATTTCACCTGCTTCAGTTCGGAAGGAAAAATAATCGTAAAGCTTTGACAGCATCAAGTAAAGAACGACAGAAAAAATAATGAGCAGTAATATTCCCAGTAAAAAGTAGCGCACGAACATACTCCTTTCATTCACTTCTTATACTAAGTATAACATTTATTGTAAATACAGCTTGTCAATTTACCTTAAATTTTCCTTAAAAAATAAGACATGCACAGTGCATGTCTACTCTTCCCAGTTGATATATCCTTTTCTTTTGAAGTAAGCAAGAAAACGTCTCTCCATCATCCGGTTGACTTTTGTCTTCCATTCATCATTCGACTTAACCGGCACCACCATAATCGAGTAGAAACCGTTTGAATTAGCTGCAAGGACATCTGTCATCATCTGATCTCCGATCACTACTGTTTCTTCAGGTCGAACGTCCATTGCTCTGCATGCTTTCTTAAATGCGGCACCCATCGGTTTTCTCGCGTTAAAGATGTAATCGACTTTAAGCGGTGTTGCAAAACCCGAGACACGCGCCTCATTGTTATTTGAAACAATCGTCACTTTAATACCTTCATCACTCATACTGTTGAACCAGCCGATCACTTCTACTGTCGCAAGTTCAACATCCCAGCCTACTAGTGTGTTATCAAGGTCAGTTATAATCGCTTTGACACCGCGTCCTTTTAATTCTTCCGGCGTAATTTCAAATATATTCTTTGCGTACTTACTTGGGAGTAAGTATTTTTTAAAAATTCCCATAGTTTCACCTCTCATTATACTTATTATTTTCTACCCATAAATTTTGTCAGTCATACATATAAAACCCCAATTCCAATGGAACCGGGGTTAAAGGCTATTCGATGACTTCTCTTTCTCCACGTTCTACTTCAGTTTCAGAGTATATGAAGAATCCAATGGTAGCAGTGACGATAACAGATAATGCCATAATATAAATCATAATATGCCTCCTTTACCAGCAATGGTCTCTATTAATGATTTTACAATTTTACTAGACTCGACGCAAGCTACTTTGAGGAACTCATCGAAGGTCATCCCGGCTTCACTGTTTGCCAGGTCAGATACTGCCCGAGTGATAATGAAGGGGATATTGTACTGATGACACACTTGCGCCACAGCAGCTGCTTCCATTTCGACTGCCAGCACATCCGGAAAATCAGCAATGATCTGCTCTTTCTTACTGAGCGTCCCAATAAAGCTGTCACCTGAAACGATCAGTCCCATATGTGCTGTGAGTTGATTGCGAGAAACAGCTTGTTCAGTCAGCTGTATCAGCGTTTCATCCGCCGGATAAGCAAGCGGCATACCGGGAACCTGACCACGCGAGTAGCCGAATTCCGTGGTGTCCACATCATGATGAATCACTTCGCTGCTGATCACTATATCACCGACCGCAAGCCCACTGCCGAGACCACCGGCAGATCCTGTATTAATAATTGCTTCCGGGTGATAATATTCAATCAGCAATGTCGTACAGATCGCTGCATTGACTTTCCCGATGCCGCTCTGCATCAATACAACGTCCTGTCCGTAGAGTTTTCCTGTATAGACTTCTACATGAGCATGCTGAACAGTCTCCATGTTCTGCATATCATTTTTCAGAATTGCTACTTCTTCCTGCATCGCTCCGATTATACCTAGCATAACTGCCTCCTTATTAAAAAAGTGCTGTCATCCATTATTCAGCACATATTGAAACACCTTGATCGTGAGAAACCTGACCATCGTTCAGTCAGTCCAAAGCGTCCAAGGTGTTAGAAGAATTTTATTAGCTTATTTCAATAATTTTAACGCGCATTTCGTTTCCATTTGGTAATGGCACGTTGATTTCATCATTCACTTGTTTCCCTAACAATGATTTAGCGATTGGTGATTCGTTCGAAATTTTACCTTCAAATGGATCAGCTTCTGCTGAACCGACAATCATATATGTTTCTTCGTCGCCATCAGGAATTTCAACAAACTTGACTGTGCGGCCGAGCTGTACTTCTGATTTTGACCCGTTATCTGAAATGATATTTGCATGACGCAGCATCATTTCAATTTTAGTGATTTCCTGTTCTACGAAACCTTGCTCATCTTTTGCAGCATCGTACTCAGAGTTTTCTGACAAGTCTCCGAAGCTACGTGCCACTTTAATTTTTTCTACAACTTCAGGTCGTTTAACAGTCTTTAAGTACTCTAATTCTTCCTCAAGTTTGTTATAGCCTTCCTGAGTCATAGGATATTCTTTTTGGATTTCCATCGTTCTTCCTCTTTTCTTGTCCTTTTAATTTCTTACTAAAGATTGTATTTTAGTCGTCATTATATCAATGGCGACGGTATTGCTGCCGCCCTCTGGAATGATAATATCTGCATATCTCTTTGTAGGTTCAATAAACTGATTATGCATCGGCCTAACGACTGTCAAATACTGATCAACAACTGATTCCATTGTACGGTCACGCTCTTCAATATCTCTGACAAGTCGTCTCAGTATACGAAGGTCAGCATCCGTATCAACATATATTTTAACATCCATTAAATCGCGTAATTTTTCATTCTCGAGTGCGAAAATTCCCTCTACTATAATAACATCTTTTGGTTCAAATGTAATCGTTTTCTCGCTTCTCGTATGAATCGTATAATCATACGTCGGTACATTGACTATTTTTCCATCTCTTAAATCAATTAAGTTCTGGATAAGTAAGTCATTATCGAATGCAAATGGATGGTCGTAATTGGTTTTCAGCCGCTCATTAAAACTTAAGTGAGACTGATCCTTATAATAGTAGTCCTGCTCAATAAGAGCAACGCTAAACCCTTCCAGATTTTTCATGATCTGAGACGTCACAGATGTCTTACCAGACCCTGAGCCACCTGCGATACCAATGATGGTTGTTTTCATCAGCTGATTTCCTTCCGCATCATATTATTTTTATAGACAGGATGCGCTACTTTAAACTGCACAATCTGCAGCGGATGACGTGCTGCATCAAGCGCGTTGCCCTCTTCGTCGTATATTTGTTCAATCACTTGTTTGAAGTTGCTGATTTCAGGTCCGAAGAATTCAATTTCCATACCCGGCTTGAAGTTATTGCGCTGCTGAATAGTCGCCATCTGTGTTGTTTCATCATAGTCTAACACTAAACCACAGAAATCAAAAGGTGTTTTCTTTGATTGCTGATGACCGAACATCTGCTCTTCAAAACCTGGTACTCCTTCAAAGAATGCTGATGCTGTATCACGGTTAGCACATTTATCAAGTTCAATCAGCCAGTTAGGATCGATGACAAAATTATCAGGATCCGCGCAGTAGGCATCGATCACTTTACGGTAAACTGAAACCACTGTAGCAATGTAATGTATTGATTTCATGCGGCCTTCAATTTTCAGTGAATCTACACCGATATCAATCATTTTAGGAATAGATTCAATCAATTTTAAATCTTTCGGACTCATTGCGAATGGAGTGACATTATCTCCTTCAAAAACGACATCAAGATCATCATTTTCTACAGTTAATAAATCATAATCCCAGCGGCAGCTCTGACAGCAGCCGCCGCGGTTTGAATCGCGGGCAGTCATATGATTACTTAACGTACATCGTCCCGAGTATGCAATACACATTGCACCGTGAACAAACGCTTCTATTTCAATATCCACTTTTTCTTTCATCAGTTTAATCTCATCTGCACCAGTTTCACGGGCAAGAACGACGCGTTCCAGTCCTTCGTTCTTCCAGTACTCAACGGCTTTCCAGTTAGAGAGTGACTGCTGAGTGCTCAAGTGAATCTCAAGTTTCGGTGCGACGCGTTTACATGTTTCAATGATCAGCGGGTCTGCAACGATTATGCCGGTCGCGTCAGCTGCTTCAAGGTCACGCAAGTAATCTTCCAGACCAGGAATATTTTCATCATGAGCAAAGATATTAGTTGTGACATAAACTTTTGCACCATATTTTGCCGCAAAGGCCGCACCTTCTTTTATCTCTTCCATCGTAAAGTTATCAGCGTTAGAGCGCAGACCATATTCCTGACCGCCAAGAAATACTGCATCAGCACCGTAGTGCACAGCTATTTTTAATTTTTCCAGATTACCAGCCGGAGCAAGCAGCTCAGGCTTCTTCAAGATTTGTCTCGGTTTTAATAATTCCATTTCTGTTTTCATATTTATCATCCTTAATAAACAGTTTGTTTGTACAGGAACCCTTGATCCAGCGGACGATATTCAGGTTGAATATCTTCAATGACTTCCAGCAGACCGTATTTCTCATCATCATAAAGGTCCGAATTTTCGTCGTATAAGTCAATGGCTTTTCTGTACTGTCTCGTCACTTCAGTGATATATTCTTCTGAATGAAGAACACCGTCTATTTTGAAGCTGTCGATTCCCGCTTCAAACAATTCTTCTAGTTCCTCAATGACACAGATATCATTTGGACTCATAATATGAGTCCCATTATAATCTTCATAAATAGGATATTTGTTATTACGTTCTTCATCATATAACAACATATTTTTAGAATCTTGACGATTTTCAATCTTCATCGCCTTCTCCTGGTAGAGGAAGTAATTACCGAGCAGCTGACGCTTTGACTGAAACATGCAAGTCATTCCGTGAACTTGAACTTCAATTTCAACATTTGAACGTTCTTTAATTTCAACGACTTCTTCCATACTCAGTTCACGGGCAAGAACAGCACGCGACGCACCACGTTCGCCCCAGTAGTTACACTGAAAATGATTGGTCACGACGGTCTCCTGATTCCAGTGCAGCGGAATAGGATTAAGCTGTTCTTTGACATACATTACGACTGCTGGATCACCGAAAATGATACGATCCACTTTAATGTCATGCAGCCATTTAATATAGGCTTCAACTGCCGGGAGATGTTCATTATGAAATAGTCCATTCACAGCAACATATGCTTTTTTACCGACCTCATGAATCATATTGACTGCAGCAAGCAGCTCTGTTTCTTTGAATTCGCCGGCCAGTCTTAAACCAAATTTTTCTTCGCCCATAACAAATGCATCTGCACCTGCTTCAATCAGTTCTTCCAAATGTGTCAGTGACTTAGGTGTGACTAGTAATTCTGTCATATTAAAACTCCTTAATAGAGATGCTCATGCCATCTCCAAGATCTATAAAATTTGTTGTATAGCCCGGCTGTTCGCTCAACCAGTCATTGTACTTCTCAATTTTTCTGACCATCTGCTTAACATTTCGGTTTCTGACTACCTCGATGTTTCCTACAAAGTCATGGTAAAGAATATTATCAGTAATGATAAGTCCGCCTTTTTTGACAAGCGGACTATATAGTTCAAAAAAATTCTTTGACTGTGCCTTCGCTGCATCGATAAACAATATATCATACTGTCTGTCATTAACGTCATAAAACGCTTCTTTTGCATCACTGAATACCAGTCGAATCCGATCAGAACAGTTGAACGCTGTAACGTTCTTCACAGCTTGCTCATACATTTCTTTGTTTCTCTCAATCGTTGTAACAGTAACCGATTCGTGGACTGATGCAAAGTGCAATGAACTATATCCAATAGCGGTGCCAATTTCTAATATTGATTCTGTTTGATGTATACGGATCAACTGCTTAACCATCTCGATTGCTACTTTATCCATTATGGGAACTTGGTGCTGCTCCGCATAGTCACGAAGCGCATCGACATGATTTTCCTTGTTTAACTGTGTGATATAAGTTCTGTTGTTCAACACTACCAATCCTTTAACGGAAAAACTACCAACCTAAAGGCTGGTAGAATTCAAATTCATTCAAAGTATTGTATCATATTTTCCAGTAAAAATTAAGCATTAATTTAAAAAGTGGATAAAGCGATGTAAAAATATTAGAAATCCCGGAGCATTCATCGTGAATACTGCCGGGATTACTCATTAATTATCGATATGTTCTGCTTTTAGCTTATTATGTTCTTCCAATGTTTTAGAGAAGTAGTTCTTACCGGATGAATCAGCGAGGAAGTACAGATAATCCGTCTGAGCAGGATTCAGAACACTTTCCATGGATGCCTTGCCGCTTGTGGCAATCGGCCCTGGTGGAAGTCCTGTATTCTGATACGTATTATAAGGTGAATCCACTTTCAAGTCATCTTCGTAAGTTACTTCTTTATGACGACCTAGAGCATATAACACTGTCGGATCTGTCTGAAGCGGCATCGGTGGATTTTCTTCCATTCTGTTGATAAAGACTGAGGCAATCTTTGCACGATCAGTCAGCCCGGTCGCTTCTCTTTCAACAAGTGAACTGAACGTCAGGAACTCATGAAACGATAGACGCTTATTTGTTCCAGCCTCATTAATCACGATTCCCCCATATTTATCCCATAAAGGAAAAGCATTATCCTGAGTGGCCGTCAGCATTTTATCGACAATTTCTTCGATTGTTGGATTTTTTTCGGTAAATTCATAAGTTGCCGGGTACAAGTACCCTTCCAGCGGTCGTTTAATATTCTCTTTAAAGACATCATCTGAAATCAACTTTGGATGTTTCTTCTGCATTTTTTTAACAAAATCCGGGTCATTGACCTGCTTTTCAAAATCAGCAGCTTTAATAGATGTATTTTTTTCGACAATAGCTGCAATCTGATCAATTGTAATACCTTCAGGAACATTCATTTTGAACGCGACGGGCACATACACTTTACCTTCCTGCAGACTTTTAGAAATCTGTTTGAACGTCATCGATGGTGACAATTCATAGCTCCCTGCCTGAAAATTGGAGATATTGTTGAATTTCAAATAATACTTGAACATATCACTGCTTTTGATGATATGATTTTTTTCCAGCTTATCACCGATCATCGTCGCTGTTTCGCCTGGTAAAACGTCAATTTTTGTCGTTTCTTTATTGGCTGGATCTAGAGGTTTCTGACTTGCTGAAAGATAGAAGAATCCTGCAATACCTGCTGCAATAAGACCAAGAAGCACGAGTCCGATGATGACTGCTGTAATAGTTCTCGACGCTGACTTCGCATCTTTTATTTCTTTATTTCGATTCGTCATACAGTCACCTTAAATTCCTAGAAATTTTCCTCATCAATTTCAGTATTCACGATTTCTTCGATCATATCCCATTCTTCGTCTGTTTCTACAGGAAGGAATTTACCGCCGTCACCTGTTTCATTCGGCACGTTGATCATAGGAATCAATTCAATTTCATCGTCATCAGACGTTCCTTCTTCTGCAAGAATCACATAGTTTTTATCAAACTCAGGATTGTAGAACTCTAAAACTTTGCGGTACAGTACTTCGTTGTTGTCCTCATCGTATAATGTCAGTAATTCCTCTTCATTGTTGATGTCTAATGTACCATTTAGTTCTTCGTTTTCATGGTTGTGGTTATGTTCAGTCATTGTTATTCTCCTTTACGATTTAGAATTTAAATATCCTTGTAAAATAAAAACTGCTGCCATCTTGTCAATGACTGCCTTGCGTTTTTTGCGTGACACATCTGCTTCCAGCAAAGAGCGTTCAGCAGCCACTGTTGAAAGACGCTCATCCCACATGACAATCTCAAGATGTGGGCATGCTTCTTTCAACAGCTCACTGAAATGAATAGAGGCTTCACCTCTAGGTCCTACAGTGTTGTTCATATTTTTTGGAAGACCGATCACAGCAACATTGACGTCATGTTCTTCAATAATTTTGATCAATCGGTCAATGCCAAGATAACCTTCCTGTTCATTGATTCGGAGTGTTTCCAGTCCTTGGGCGGTCCAGCCCATCGCATCGCTCAGCGCGATACCGATTGTCTTTGTACCGACATCGAGACCGATCGCTTTATTCATGAGTATCCTTTTCAGATAGAATATAGCTCGAGACTAACTGTTCCATTATATCATCGCGGTCGAGTCTTCTGATCTGATTACGTGCTTCATTGTGTCTCGGAATATAAGCAGGATCTCCGGATAACAGATAACCTACAATCTGATTGATAGGACTATATCCTCTTTCTTCAAGCGTATTGTATACGTTGAGAAGGACTGTACGGACTTCTTCTTTCGGTAGTTCATCAAAGTTAAACTTCATTGTTTTATCGAAATTTTCCACTGTTAACACCCCTTGTACTGACATTGATTCACTTTGTATCATACTATATTATAGCTGTAATTTATAGTGAAGATACATGGTCTTTAACAAATTGTAATGCATCTGTTATTTTTGAAGAATCATTGGCACCACCTTGCGCAGTATCCGGACGTCCTCCGCCTTTGCCATCAGTCACTGCTGCAACACCCTTAATCAAGTCTCCCGCTTTAATACGGTCAGTCAATGATTTTGCCACAGTCGCCATATAGCTCAGCTTATCGTTCTTGGCAGCCAGGAAGATCACTGTGTCGGGCAGTTTAGATTTATAGTCATCCATCAATGCACGCAATGCTTTAGTATCATCTGCTTCTACTTCCATCGCAAGGAGACTGATACCGTTGATGGTTTCAACCCATTCTTTAATGTCTCCGACTTTTAAGGTTGATAATTCTTTCGTCAGTTCTCCGACTTGTTTATGCAGTTCTCTTTCAGATTGAACCAGCTCAGTAACTTTTGCTTCAAACTGTCCAAGATCACGTGTTTTTAATGTGGTCATTGCTGAATTCACTGCTGTTTCATATTCAGTAAGGAAGTCAAACGCTGCTTTACCAGTTACTGCTTCAATACGACGTACTCCTGCACCCGTCCCTGATTCAGAGACAATCTTAAATAAACCGATTTCGGCCGTATTTCTGACATGAATACCACCGCATAGTTCAATGGAGAACTCACTCATTTCAACGACGCGTACGACATCCCCGTATTTTTCGCCGAACAGTGCCATTGCACCTTTTGCCTTTGCTTCATTGATTGGCATTTCTTCGATGACTACCTTAATATTCGCCCAGATTTTCTCATTGACGATGGCTTCTACTTTGTCCAGTTCTTCACGAGTCACTGGTCCGAAATGTGAGAAATCAAATCGCAGACGTTCAGGCGTCACGAGTGAGCCTGCCTGATTGACATGTGTACCAACCACTTGTTTCAGTGCAGCATGCATTAAGTGAGTTGCACTATGATTTTTGATAATATCATTTCTGAAATCACTGTTTACCGCCGCTTCAACCGTTGAACCGACATGAACACGACCAAACTTAATCTTCCCTGTATGAAGGTTCTGACCGTTCGGCGCTTTTGTTACTTCCGTTACTTCAATCTCAAAATCTGCATGACTGACAGTCCCTCTATCAGCAATCTGACCACCGCTCACTGCATAGAACGGTGTCTCACGAAGAATAAACTGAATGGTGTCTTCGCCTTCGACTTCATCGACCTCATTTCCGTCAAGAATAATGTTTTCAATTTCAGTCGTCTGAGTTAAAGTGTTATAACCGATGAAGCGGCTCGGCGTCGTTATATTTGCGAGCGTTTCATTCTGCACCTGCATACTCTGCGTCTTCTGACGGGATTCTCTTGCTCGTGTACGCTGTTCTTCCATTGCTGTCTCGAAACCTGCGCGGTCAATTTGCAACCCGTTTTCTTCTGCCAGTTCTTCAGTCAATTCTACAGGAAAACCGAATGTATCATATAGTTTGAAAACATCAGCGCCATTCAATTCTCTGGAACTGCTCATCGCCTCATCTTTCAGACGATTGAAATGCACAAGTCCTTCCTCCAACGTTTCATGGAATCTGTCTTCTTCTGATTTAATGACGCGTTTGATAAAGTCTTTCTGTGCTTCGACATTCGGATAGTACGGCTTCATGATCTCCGCGACAATATCGACAAGTTCGTACATGAAAGGTTTATTGATGTCCAGTTTCTGTGCAAACCGTACGGCACGACGGAGCAGACGACGGAGCACATATCCGCGACCTTCATTAGATGGTAATGCACCGTCGCCAACCGCGAATGCCACTGTACGGATATGATCTGCAATCACTTTAAATGCCACATCGTCTTCTATTGACGTCCCGTATGACTTTCCTGAAATTTGTTCTGTCTGTCTGATGATCGGCAGGAATAAATCTGTATCAAAGTTCGTACGGACATTCTGAGACACGCTCGCCATACGTTCGAGCCCCATTCCCGTATCAATGTTCTGCTTAGGAAGCGGTGAATACGTATGATCCGGATTATGATTGAACTCTGAGAACACTAAATTCCATACTTCCAGATAACGTTCATTCTCACCGCCCGGATACATTTCTTCAGCAGGATCATCCTGACCAAAATCCTTTCCGCGGTCATAGAAGATTTCTGTATTCGGACCAGACGGACCTTCGCCGATATCCCAGAAGTTACCTTCGATGCGAGTGATGCGGTCATCGGTCAGACCAATTTCATTTACCCATAAGTCATAAGCTTCTGTATCTTCCGGATGAATCGTTACAAATAATTTATCCGGGTCGATGGCCATCCATTTTTCGCTCGTCAGAAATTCCCAGGCATACTGTACAGCTTCTTTCTTGAAGTAATCACCGATTGAGAAATTACCGAGCATCTCAAAAAAAGTATGGTGGCGCGCAGTAAATCCTACGTTTTCAATATCGTTTGTTCGGATGGATTTTTGTGCATTGACGATTCTAGGATTGCTAGGTATTACACGTCCATCAAAATATTTTTTCAATGTTGCAACACCGGAATTGATCCACAGTAAAGTATTGTCGTCTATTGGTACTAATGGTGCAGAAGGTTCAATCATATGGCCTTTTTCAACAAAGAAATCAAGATACATCTGTCTGATTTCAGCAGCAGTTAATTTTTTCATTCATTTTCTCTCCCTTAAAATAAAATAAACGTCCGCCCCAGAAAGGGACGAACGTGTTCGCGGTACCACCCTAGTTATGACCGAAGTCATCACTCAAAGAATTATTAATTTACACTGTAAATGCAGCATTCAACTGTTCGCTGCGCACCTTTCACCAGCCGGTGCGTCTCTTAGGACAACGAATCAATTTACTCATCATTCACTGAATAATTAAATTATATGAACTATCCTGCTATTCGTCAACTGTTTGATAATCAAAAGGTGAAATACCTTCCATATTGATCAACGGCGAAATTAAGTGCATGTTGCTTTCTGTCAGTTCACCGACTGGGATATCAGCTGATTGTTCGTTTTCTTCAGCAGTATTATCGGAATTAAAATATTCTTTTAATGTACTGCCGAACGAAGTCATACGTTCTAATCCAGTTCTACTAATACCTTCGTCAAACGCTTGACGCTCCCCGCATATGATCAGTGACTGCTTAGCACGTGTCAGTCCTGTATATAATATATTTTTTTGCAGCATACGGTAGTACGCCCGCACGACTGGCATAATGACAATTGGAAATTCCGACCCTTGCGACTTATGTATTGAACAGCAATACGCATGAGTCAGTTCAGTTAAGTCCTGCTTCGTATAGGTGACTTCATTTCCTTCGTAATCAACGATGACGATATCTTTATTCAGTGCGTTCTCAGCCGCCATAAATATGCCGACGACTTCACCGATATCACCGTTAAACACATTGTCTTCAGGACGATTGACCAGCTGAAGCACTTTATCATTTTTGCGGTATATGACATCTCCAAACTGCAGTTCACGCTTGTCTTCTGTTTTCGGATTTAAGATTTCCTGAAGTTCCTGATTTAAATATTTGATTCCAGCTTTTCCTTTATAGATCGGTGCAAGCACTTGAATATCTCTCTTATCGTAGCCTTTGTCGACAGCTCTTGAGACGACTTGATTGACCACCGCCGGAATCTGGTCGGTAGAACATGGTATGAAAGAACGGTCGTTATATCGTGCAGCAATATCAAACGGTTGATTGCGCTTGATCTGATGGGCAAGTTCAATAATAGACGAGCCTTCCTGCTGCCGGTATACTTCTTCCAGTTCAACTTGCGGCATAATTCCCGCATCAATCATATCTCTGAACACCTGCCCTGGCCCGACAGACGGCAGCTGGTCCTGGTCACCGACGAAAATCAGCTGACAATCGTTCGGTACCGCACGCATCAACTGAAACATCAGCCATGTATCCACCATCGACATCTCGTCGATAATGACAAGTTTCGCAGTAATTTCATTTTCAAGAATATCATCGGGTTTACTTTCTCTTGTCCAGCCGATCAACCGATGAATCGTTGTTGCTTCAAGACCTGTTGATTCAGACAGTCTTTTTGAGGCACGACCAGTCGGGGCAGCGACCGCTATCGGAAAATCTGACTGTTCGTAATCCTTGTAGTCAAGACTTAAACCGTGCAGCTCAGCGTATAGATTGACAATTCCCCTGATGACCGTTGTCTTACCGGTCCCGGGCCCCCCCGATAAGATCATCATCTTATGGTTCATTGCAATCTGCAGCGCTTCCCGCTGTTTTGCCGCGTAGCTGACTTCGAACTCATCTTCAAGTTCCCCGATCATGAGAAGAACTTCAGACTGTTCAAACTGCTTAATGTTTTCCTGATGATTCATTAACCGATGCAGTGTCTGCACAGTCTTCATTTCTGAGTAGAAAAGACTAGGCAGATAAACACGTCCTTCTTCTTCTACCAATGTTTTTTCTTCTGCCAGTTCCAGCAGTTTATTGACGAGTAATCCAGAATCAATAGTTTCACCTGACTTTGTCAGCAGTTGATAGGCCGTTTCAAGCAGCATATTTTTAGGTATGTAAGTATGACCGTTCTGCAGGCAGGCCTGTTCCATTGAATAGACAAGCGCTGCTTTCAAGCGTTCCGGATGACTTCCTTCAATACCGAGACGATGCGCTAATTCATCGGCCTTATTAAAACCTATCCCCTGAATATCCATAACGAGTCTGTAAGGTGAATCCTTGATGACTTGTAAAGTATCGTCCTTATAGTACTGATAGATTTTCATAGCAAGCTGCGGACCAAAACCCCAGTCGTTCAGTTTGATCATCGTCTTCTCAATGGCTTGATTCTCACTGATTGTCTGATAGATCATATCTTTTTTATCTGTCGACAGTTTTGGCACTTTATCAAGCGATGCACGGTCGTCCATGATGATATTGAGTGCATTCTCACCCAGAACTTCAACAATCTGGCGGGCAATTTTCTTGCCGATGCCTTTGAAGAGATCACTTGATAAATAGTGGATGACCCCATCTTTAGTCTGTGGTATTTCTTTTTCAAATTTCTCTGCAGTCAGTTGTTTTCCATATTTAGGGTGCGTCACAGTCCTGCCAGTAAATAAATATGTATCCCCTTCAGCAATCTGCGGGAAATAACCTGTCACCGTGACTTCTTCTTCAAAGTCTTCATTTGAGTCAATCACTTCTGCCTTCAAAACTGTATAAAAATTATCAGCGTTTTGAAACAGAATACGAGTGATAGTTCCTTTGACAAACGGTTGATCAAATAAAGACATATTTTCCACGCGGTTACTCCTCCTTCAATTGTTCAAACATAGAGATAGCATGTCCTGCCAGCAGATGATCCGGCTGTATTGCCGTCACTTTCCTAAAGGTTGCTATCGCTTTGTCTGCGTCATCATCAAGCATATATTGTGCAAGTGCCAGATTGTATAATGCATCAGTATGCTCCGGCTGTTTATTCAATATATCATTAAGCACGTCTACCGCTTCTTTGTACATCGATAGCTGACAAAGCAGTAAACCATATTGAAATGCTGATTCACTATCGTCCGGTTTCAGTTCATAGCTGCGCATCATATACGGCAGAGCGGATTGAAAATCACTTGAATTGATAAAACTCATTCCGAGCATATAGTGAATATCAGCATCTTCCATATTGGCGACCAGTGCTTTCTGATAAAGTGTAATAGCTTCACTAAAGCGTTCCTGGTTGAAATAAATATTTGCAAGACCATAATAAGCACCACCGTGCTCAGCATCCAGAGTCAGTGCCTTCTGGAAAAAACGCTCTGCTTCTTCTGTTTTGCCGGCATCTGCCAGAATCGTCCCTGTATTGATATAGTGATTCGGTTCATGCGGATTTTCTTCTATCGCCTTAAAAAGCATGACAAGTGCCTGCTCATATTTTTTCTGTTGAATGAATTCGATTAATCGCTGTTCGTCCATGTCTACCTCCAATATTAATCATTATATCAAACTATAAAAAGAAGACATATGTCTTCTTAGACGACATATGTCAGTTGATGTGCGTGTTTATATACATCGTCAATCGTCGCTCCTCCAAGACAGACTTCGTCCTGGTAGAATACAACTGCTTGTCCGGGAGTAATCGCACGCACAGGTTCTTTGAAGGTAACTTTCAACTGAGTGTCTGATATTTTTTCGACAGTCACTTCAGTATCCTGCTGACGATATCTGAACTTTGCAGTACATTCAAGCGGCGCAGAAAAATCCATTTCACTGATAAAACTGAAATCAGAAGCAATCAAGTAGTCACTGTAAAGCGTATCATGATGGAAGCCCTGCTCTACGTATAGCGTATTGTCGTTCAGATTTTTCCCGACAACGAACCATGGATCGCCGTCGCCACCAATGCCAAGACCATGACGCTGACCAATTGTATAATACATCAGACCAGCATGCTCTCCCATGTCGACGCCATCAAGTGTCGTCATACGACCGTTTTTAGCGGGCAAGTACTGGCTGAGGAATTCCTTGAAGTTTCTTTCCCCGATAAAGCAGATACCGGTTGAGTCTTTTTTCTTAGCAGTTGCTAAATGATATTTCTCGGCGATTGCACGTACTTCCGGCTTTTCTAAATGACCGAGCGGGAACATGACATGCTGAAGCTGTGCTTGAGACAACTGATTCAGAAAATAGGTCTGGTCTTTGTTCCGATCTTTACCGCGCAGCATTTCAACGTGACCATCTTCATGCCGTCTTACTTGAGCATAATGTCCAGTCGCAACATAGTCAGCCCCTAAGTTCAGTGCATGTTCCAGGAATGCTTTGAATTTGATTTCTTTATTGCACATCACATCAGGATTCGGTGTACGGCCTTTTTTATATTCATCGAGGAAGTAAGTGAACACCTTATCCCAGTACTCCTGTTCGAAGTTCACTGCGTAATAAGGTATTCCAATCTGATTGCATACGGCAATGACATCTTCGTAATCTTCTGTCGCTGTACAGACTCCGTTTTCATCAGTGTCATCCCAATTTTTCATGAAGATGCCGATGACGTCATAACCCTGCTCTTTCAGCAGCAGTGCTGTGACTGAGCTGTCTACACCGCCGGACATGCCGACGACAACTCGTGTTTTACTATTATCCATTTAATCCGCTTCTTTCTTTATTCAATTCGTATATTTTAAGCAGCTGGTCTGCGATATAATCAAGCTGGTCTTCAGTCATGTCGTGGCTGAAACTGAACCGAATGGAGCGTTTGGTCCGTGGATTTTCACCGAACATAGCAGACAGGACATGAGATGGCTCAATAGAACCAGCTGTGCAGGCGGAACCACTTGATACATAGACACCTGCCATATCAAGCAGCGTCAGCATTATTTCTACATCGCTGAACGGGAAATACAGATTCGTAATATGCGAAAGCTGCATATTCTTATCACCGTTCATTTCAAATGGGATATCACGCTGCTGAAGACTATGCAAAAAATATTCCTTCAGCTGCATCAGTCTGATGTTATGTACATCAAGGTGTTCAGATGCCTCTTTTAAAGCAGCTGCCATTCCTTTGATCAGTGGAACGTTTTCAGTTCCAGCACGGCGTTTCATCTCCTGTGAACCACCAAGCTGAGAAAATTCGATTGACGTTCCATCTTTAATATATAATAGTCCGATTCCTTTAGGTCCGAAGAACTTATGAGC
Organism: Macrococcus lamae; assembly: GCF_004359545.1. Classification (GTDB taxonomy): domain Bacteria; phylum Bacillota; class Bacilli; order Staphylococcales; family Staphylococcaceae; genus Macrococcus; species Macrococcus lamae. Next base: position 44,689 of record NZ_SCWB01000001.1, on the reverse strand, counting down.
TGTTAAGCTAAGCAGATCGACCTTCAGCTCTTTGACATCAATTGGCAGATGACCGACTGTCTGGACTGCGTCGACATGAAAGATAGCCTGATGGCGTGCTAATAATTCTCCTATTTCATCGACCGGTTGAATGGTGCCGACTTCATTATTGCCGAACATCACTGATACGAGAATGGTGTCCGGTCTCAGTGCATGTTTTAAATCAGTTATATCGATGACTCCACCTGCCCCAACCGGCAGATAAGTCACTTCAAATCCGTGTTTTTCAAGATATTGAAAGACATGCAGCACAGAGTGGTGTTCAATCGACGTTGTAATAAGATGACGGCCAAGATGCTGGTTTTTGTATACAGCTCCTTTAATCGCTGTATTATTCGATTCAGTAGCACCACTTGTGAACAGAATCTCTTTAGGCAGCGCATTTAAAAGCCCGGCAATTTCACGACGTGACTGATCAATAATCTGGCGCGCCTGTCGCCCTGTCTGATGGATTGATGACGGATTACCATAACTATGATGATAGACATCCATCATCTCTTCAATCACTTGAGGAGAAACAGGAGTTGTCGCTGAATAATCTGCATACACTTGCATCTGGAACACCCTTTCCGTATTTTTCAATACTCTATAATAGCACCGATTAAAACAAATAGCCAGTCAATGAAACTTAACAATTTTTATAAAGTATTTTTCGATTTCAGCGATGTTATAAGTAGGAGGTGTTCGAGTGACGAGGACAATGATCAACTTAGAAGTACTGAATAAGAGATGTATTTTAGACGATGCCGACAAGAAGCTGCTTGATAAGGAAAGAAACGGCTGGAATGGTGAACGGCTCGTCGGAGAAGTGCTGCAGGAGACGCTTGACGGCCGGTGGTTCATGAGCAATATACTGCTTGAGCATGACCAGAATTACATCCAGCTGGATCATGTCATTATTACCCGCCAGTGTGTCATCATATTAGAGGTAAAACACCACCGTCACGATTATGAAATCCGTTCCGGAAAATGGTATTTTCAAAACGGCAGAGAAGCCAGTAATCCATTAAATCAGCTGGACCGAGCTAAAAGTATACTCGCTCACTGGTTTCAACGACGAAAGATTTACTTACAGGTTCATGGTTACATCGTATGGACAGGTGACGGCCATATTTTCGGCCTGCAGCCCGGCGTCCCTATCATTAAATTGACCAAACTAGCAAGAATAGTCAACGAGTTGCAGATCAGCGAAATGATATTTCCTCAATTACACGAAGTTCTTCTAACAGAACAACTGAAAACCAATCCATTCTATCTTCATCGTGCAGCGGGTCAGCTCAAAAATGGCTTCAACTGTCCGGCATGTTATCACTTAAGCCTGAACGGCAAAAGCAGCAGATGAAATGTGAAGACTGCCTGACTACTTTTTCAATCAGTGAAGTTATCTACACTAATATAATTTATTACTGTTCAATTCATGACGCCCAAGAATTCAGTATCCGCTGCCTCGCGGAATTTTTCGGTGACTATTTTACAGTCAGGACACTTCAGCTCTATATTAAGAGCTATGTAGAGAATCATCGACTTATCAAAATCAACCGCACCACCTACCGGCTGACGGAAACGATTGACATAATGATTAAGAATCACTTATTAAAGAATTATTAACGGCTGTGTTCGTTTGGCGGGTCTCCCGCGAATATTTCTGTCATTACTTTCGTTTGGCGGGCCTCCTGCGAATATTTCTGTCACTACTTTCGTTTGGCGGGCCTCCTGCGAATATTTCTGTCACTACTTTCGTTTGGCAGGCCTCCTGCGAATATCCACACGGCTATTTTCGCTGGAGCATCCTTCGGTTAATCCAGTCGTCAGGCAAATTCATTTCTCTTAATAATTCCAAATGATAAACTAGCCCATATAATAAACAGAAAGAAGGCTATTTAATGAATGAAACAAAAATTCCAGTGTCTGTACTGGATCTTGCTATATTAAGACAGGGCGAGACAAATCAGCAGGCGATTCAGAATGTAGTCACTCTTGCTCAAACAGTAGAAAAGCTTGGTTACAACCGCTTCTGGATTGCTGAACATCACAATACGCCGAATTTAGCGAGTTCAGCGACTGTCGTACTGATCAATCATGTTCTTGCACATACTCAAACGATTCAAGTCGGTGCAGGCGGCATTATGCTGCCGAATCATACGCCGCTTATAATTGCTGAGCAGTTCGGCACGCTTGAAACCATCTATCCAAATCGTCTGAACTTAGGACTCGGTCGGGCACCGGGTACGGATATGATGACTGCCAGCGCACTCCGACGAAATCAGCACGAATCTGTCTATACTTTCCCTGATGATGTCAAAGCATTGCTCGACTATTTCGGTCCTGCAAACACGCAAGGCTACGTCAAGGCTTACCCTGGTGTTGATACAAATGTACCGTTATATATTCTTGGGTCATCAACCGACTCTGCTCATCTTGCTGCTCGTCTCGGTCTTCCTTATGTCTTTGCCGCACACTTTGCACCGGAGCAGATGAAAGAAGCAATCGCCATTTATAGAAATCTATTTGTACCGTCACAGTACCTGGAAAAACCATATGTAATGGTCGGCATGAACGTCATTGCCGCAGAAACTGATGAAGAAGCGGAATTTCTTGCTACGAGCACTCATATGATGTTTTTAAGCATCGTCAGAAATTCAAGACAGCCTTTGCAGCCACCGACAAATAATATGGATGCCATATGGAGCCCGCAGGAAAAAATGATGGCTACTTCGCGAACAGCAGCGTCTCTTATCGGCTCTAAGGAAACTATTGAGAAACAACTTTCTGACTTCCAGGCGAAATTCCAAGTTGATGAAATTATAGCTGTATCTTATATTTATGACCTTGACAAACAGCGACGCAGCTATGAATTATTAAAAGAAGTGACTTCATGAAAATAAGCCGCTCATTCGAGCTGCTTATTTTTTACTCCGATATAGATCTTTTGATTTATATCCTTCACCTAAAATCATTTTCATTTCTTCTATGCGCTTCACTCTTGTCTTTTCCTGTTTAGCGCTATAAATAAATCTTGCCCAGTCCCGTTGGTATCCCGGTGTCAAACTGTTAAAAAATTTAAGCAGCGTTATATCAGCGCTCAGCAATTGTTGGATATCTTCTACAAGATGCGCGTAATCTCCGACATATTGACTTGGAGATGTTGATTTCACTCTTTTTGGCTGATTCTTCATTCCGACCACTGTGAATACATCATCCATTGACACCATGCGTGAAAATTTAAGATGACTGTCTTTTACATAGCCTTCTTCATCAACATTAAGTTCCGGAAAAATATGATCTCTATGGATAAATGACTTATACTTATTATTATTTTTCTTTGAGTAGGCGATGAACAGATAGCCATTATCATTCACGCTGCTTTCTTTAATTACTTTGGCCACCGCTAATTTCATTTCGTCCATCGATTCTACAAAAATAAATATGGCATCGTGTACACCAGATATAGCGTCTGCTGACTGATTAAAAATGTGATAACCTTCTGGCTGATTGACGACCAGGAGCTTTTGATACTTATTTAAATTTAATTTTTCAATGATTGTCATAGCCTCACCTATATATAGAACATATATCCTTCGATAATATCTTCTTCCTTATAGTTCATCAGATCTTCAAGAGATGTCTCATCAAGTACCTGCTTCACCGCGTCACGAATTTTGATCCAGAGCTGCTTTTGTGCAGGCGGCTCGTCTTCTATTCCCTCTACTGGTGTAATCGGCCCTTCTAACAGACGAATGATATCTCCCGCTGTAATTTCATTCGGAGCTTTCATCAGCTGGTATCCTCCCTTGGCACCGCGAATACTTCGGATGAGGCCGGCATTTCTTAATGGACCGACAAGCTGCTCCAGATAAAGATCACTCAATTCATTTTCTTCTGCAATGGTTTTCAATGAGACAGTACCCTGTCCATATCGTTTGGCTAAACTGATCATTAAAGTGAGACCGTAACGGCCTTTAGTTGATATTTTCATACAGACGGCTCCTTTTTATTAAATCAATTTTATCACATATAACAGGAGAATAAGGTAAACTTTAATAAAAAAGGAGGAGAATAATGGAACCTTTAGCTTATAGAATGCGTCCAAAATCTATCGATGAAGTCATTGGTCAGCACCATCTGGTCGGGCCCGGCGGAATCATCAGAAGAATGGTAGATGCCAGGCGATTGTCCTCAATGATACTTTACGGACCACCAGGCACAGGAAAGACGAGCATTGCGCGTGCGATCGCAGGTTCAACATCTGCCAAGTTCCGTCAGTTAAATGCTGTCACTGATTCGAAAAAAGATATGCAGCTGGTAGCTGAAGAAGCAAAGATGTCAGGCCAAGTGATTCTGCTGCTTGATGAAATCCATAGACTCGATAAAGCGAAGCAGGACTTTCTGCTGCCTCATCTTGAGAACGGGCGCATAGTGTTAATCGGTGCTACGACGTCAAATCCATACCACGCAATCAATCCAGCCATTCGGTCGCGGACTCAGATTTTCGAACTGCAGCCATTGTCTGAAGATGATATCCGGACAGCTCTTACCCGTGCATTGACCGATAAAGAAAACGGCTTCGGCAATCAATCGGTAACTGTGGAAGACAGCGCGATGGACCATTTCGTCCAGGCAGCAGGTGGAGATGTCAGAGCTAGCCTGAATGCGCTGGAACTTGCGATACTTTCGTCGACTGAACAAGACGGTTCCCTTATAATCACTCGGCAGGATGCTGAAGATTGTCTGCAGAAATCCTCCTTTAACTTTGATAAAGACGGCGATATGCACTATGACATTATGAGTGCCTTTCAGAAATCTATTAGAGGAAGTGATGTCGATGCTGCACTTCATTACCTTGCCCGGTTGATCAACGGTGGCGATCTACCGACCATAGCACGACGGCTGCTCGTCATCAGCTTTGAAGATATTGGTCTCGCGTCACCGCAAGCCGCATCACGGACACTAACTGCAATTGAAGCAGCAGAACGTCTCGGATTTCCGGAAGCGCGAATCCCATTGTCTCAAGCTGTCATTGAACTGTGCTTGAGTCCAAAGTCTAACTCTGCTATAACATCCATTGACAGTGCTCTTGCTGATATTAGAAAAGGAAAAATCGGTGACATCCCAAAACATTTAAAAGACGGTCATTACCAAGGCGCAAAAGAGCTGGGTAACAGTATTGGCTACCAGTATCCACATGATGACCCGTCCGGTTATGTCAGTCAGCAGTATTTGCCGGATAATCTGAAAAATAAAAAGTATTACCAGCCTAAAAATACGAGTAAATCTGAAGCACAGTTCAAACAGATTTATGAAACTATCAGCAGACAAAAAAAGAAGTGACAAATTTGTCACTTCTTTTTTAGTCCGCTACGTCACGCTTCTTAAAGACTATATAGCCGATGCCGAGCGTAATAATTAGAGCAATGATATTGTATACAAGGCTAAACCAGTAAGTCATATCATCAATCGGTGGTGCACCTAAATAATCCATATACTGATTGAGTGACCAGTTCGCAGGCCAGATGAATTTCACAAGGTCTGTCTTACCTGCAATAAAGCTGGTAATCAGACCGCTGAAAAACAGCAGACCAATCGTTACACCGAGCGAAATCGCAGTATTTTTAAATAATACTGATAATACATATGCAATAGTCGCAAAAATAATGACGTAAAGCAAATCATTCAGAAAAATCTGGAAAAAGTATGGCCAGAAATTTTCCATATGATATTTTCCTTCCATCATATTCAGCACGGCATGTTTAGAAGATGGATTCATCTTTCCAGTCAAAAGCCCCACTAGACCACTGATTAAGTAAGTGAACACTGTAAATGTCAACGCAATCAATAGTGATGTCAGCCATTTAGAGAAGAAAATTTTTGCACGTGATGCCGGTCTGATCAACAACAGTTTAATCGTCCCCTGCTGATGTTCACGGCTCATCATACTGCTCACAATAACGGTGACCATAATAATGACAAAATTGATAATGTTCGTCGTGCTCAACAGATTATCAAAAACATTGTTGATGGCAGGCGGTTTAACATTTTTATCGAGATAAAACTGCAGACGAGGAATTTCCTGCTGCAATGCAGCGATTTTAGAGAAATCCTCCTGGCTAAACTTATTTTCGTCTTTCTTGTCTAATGTCTCAAGATCTGCCGACATCTTTTTGATGTCTGCACTTACTTCTTGTTTCCAGTCATCTGAATATTCTTTTTTCATATCGACACCGGAACCAAAGGTTATGATAAAGAAGGTCATCAGTAAGAATAATCCTACGATCATCCCGAGCATGATATAAGTGCTTAAACGATTGAAATATTTGATCCATTCATTATGTATTAATTTAAGCAATGCCTTCACCTCCATCATCAGTCAGTTCCAGGAAGCGTTCCTCAAGCGACTGCTTCGATTTAATCACACTGTAAATGTCAATATCCCGTTTAACCAGATCTCTTACAATTCCTGGAACTTTGTTAGGCGGACAGGAGATAGTAAGCATGCTGTCCTTTAGATCAAAACTGATCTGTTGTTCATTAAAGTACTTCACTGCCGCATCAACAGGATAAATATCAAATTGATGAATTGCTTCGTCTTTATCAGTGGTTGAAGTCTTCACATCTTCTACACGAATCATTCTGCCGTTTTTGATAATGCCGAAACGGTCACACATCAATTCCATCTCAGCCAGCAGGTGGCTTGAGACAATGACAGACATCCCTTCTTCTTTAGCGAGCCTTCTAATATAATCCCGTATTTCACGTATTCCAGCCGGATCAAGGCCGTTGGTCGGTTCGTCAAGTATGAGTACTTCAGGCTTATGAAGCAGTGCCTGAGCAAGACCTAAACGCTGACGCATACCAAGTGAATATTTCTTCACTTTGTCTTTAATCCGATTTTCAAGACCTACAAGCTTGACCACACGATTGATGTCTTCAGTGGTGATTCCCTGCTGCATCCGTGCGTACTGCTTTAAATTCTCGAGTCCTGATAAAAACGGATAAAGTTCCGGGTTTTCGACGATGGCACCGATTTTCTTCATTGCTTCTGCCCGTTCGGTTGCAACGTTCATTCCGAGCACTCTGATGTCCCCACTTGTTGGAGTCGTTAAACCTACTATCATGCGGATGGTCGTTGTCTTACCTGCACCGTTCGGTCCTAGAAATCCGAAGACTTCTCCTTTTTTAACCTGAAAACCGAGTCCGTTGATGATTTGACGCTTGCCAATCGTTTTCTTTAAATCGTTGACTTCAAGACTGTAAAGTTGCTCATCCATCATTCGCTCCCCTTTCAATTGTCGTTCTTCTTAATCATAACGTTGTTTATTGGAAATTAAAGATAAATCAAGTAATTTTAAGGTAAATTTAAGAAAAAAAAGAGACTTCATTTTGAAGTCTAATTGAAATCATCATACTACTATCCTTTATCTTTCACGCGTCTCACTGGAATATCTTTTAAGATGTCATTGACCACATAGCTTGCGCAGATCAGACCGACGACGCTTGGAACAAAGGCATTGGAGGAAGGAGGCATCTGTGCCTTCCGGATTGCAGCGTCAGGATTACCGACATAATTCTTAACATCTTCGCGGATAACTATCGGACTTTCATCTGAAAATACGACTGGTATTCCTTTTCTAATGCCTTCCTTTTTCAATCTAGTCCGTATCACTTTAGCCATTGGATCCGTGTGAGTCTTAGAAATGTCTTCTATTTTAAAACGCGTCGGATCTGTCTTGTTTGCTGCACCCATGCTGGAGATGATCTTAATGCCGCGTTCAAGGCATTCCTTCATCAAATGTATTTTGTAGACAATGGTATCAGAGGCATCGACAATATAATCGATATCATGGGCAAACAATTCTTCATATGTTTCCTCAGTATAAAACATATGCATCGGCGTCACTTTACATTCAGGATTGATCAATTTAATCCGTTCTTCCATAAGAGTCACTTTCGTTTGGCCGATAGTTGTCGTCAATGCATGTAGCTGACGGTTCACATTAGTGATATCGACATCATCCTTGTCAATTAGAATGATATGACCAATATTAGTCCTTGCAAGAGCCTCAGCTGCAAAAGATCCAACACCGCCGACTCCAAGTATTGCAACAGTTTTACTGTTTAACAGCTCCAATCCTTCTTTACCGTAAGCCAGTTCATTTCTGGAAAATTGATGTTTCATCATTTCACACACTTTCACTTATAATAATTAATCCTACCATATCACTTATATTAATGCATAAAAAATACACAGAACCGAAGTTCTGTGTACCGATAACATCCGACTGAGCCGTCATCTTAAAGTTGATTATTTTGGCCTGCTATATACAGGTGGGTGTCCAGTTTCTTATCTTGCACGTCCTAATATCTAGGCATGTGCTCAATATGAAAACCTATCAGACTCCCTAATCAAAAGTGTTAGGTCAAAATAGAAAAACAAATGTCGAACTCTTCAGATATTTATCTTGTAGATTTATAATAACATAATATATTTAAAATGCAACTATTTATGCTTTAGTTGCTTTTAATGCTAAATTTAATTCATCCAGCTGTGCAGTGTCGACAGGTCCAGGTGCATCAGTAACTAAACAAGTGGCTGATGCTGTCTTAGGAAAAGCTATTACGTCTCGTAAATTAGATTTACCCGCAAGCAGCATAACCATCCGGTCTAATCCAAGCGCAATACCGCCGTGTGGTGGAGCACCATATTTAAACGCATCCATCAGGAATCCGAACTGCTCGTATGCTTCTTCTTTACTGAAACCTAACGCTTCAAACATCTGAGCCTGAACGTCCTGATCGTGAATACGAATAGATCCTCCTCCTAGTTCGAAACCGTTTAAGACAATGTCATAAGCATTCGCCTGAACAGCATCTTTATCCGTCAATAACTGATCCATGTGTTCTGCCTTAGGTGCTGTAAACGGGTGATGCGCTGCAAAATAACGGCCTGCTTCTTCGTCGTATTCAAATAACGGCCAGTCCGTGACCCATACGAAGTTGAACTGATCTTCAGCAATCAAGCCAAGCTCTTTCCCTAGCTTATTACGTAAATTAGCAAGTGCAGCATTTACTACGCTTGTTTTATCCGCTACAAACAACACTAAGTCTCCGGCTGCTGCTTCTGTTTCATTTAACAGCTCAGCAGTCACCCCTTCATCGAAGAACTTTGCAATCGGTCCGTTCAGTCCTTCTTCAGTCACTTTAACCCATGCTAAACCTTTTGCGCCATAGACTTTAGCATATTCCTGTAAGGCATCAATATCTTTTCTTGAATATTTCTCTGCTGACTCTTTCACGACAAGTGCCTTAACTGAGCCACCGTTATCGACTGCATCCTTGAAGACTTTAAAGTCCATCATTGAAGCAAGCTCATTTAACGTTTTAAGTTTCATGTCAAAACGTGTATCCGGTTTATCAATACCATAGTCACGCATTGCTTCTTCATATGTCATTCGTGGGAATGGAAGTTTGACGTCAATGCCTTTTACTTCCTTCATAATACGCGCCATCATTCCTTCATTCATGCGGATGACATCTTCCTGATCAACGAAACTCATCTCAATATCTATCTGAGTAAACTCCGGCTGACGGTCAGCACGTAAATCTTCGTCCCGGAAACATTTGACGATCTGATAGTATTTATCAAACCCACCGATCATCAGTAGTTGCTTGAAGATCTGCGGGGATTGCGGCAATGCATAGAACTCACCTTCATGGACACGGGAAGGAACTAAGTAGTCACGTGCGCCTTCGGGAGTTGATTTTGTCAGAACAGGTGTTTCTACTTCATAGAATCCTGATTCATCAAGATAGTTACGAACTGCCCGTGTCACTTGATGACGCACTTTGAAAGTATTTGCTAATGACTCGCGGCGCAGATCAAGGTAGCGATATTTCAAGCGGATTTCTTCAGCAATATCGACCTCTGATTCAATCTGGAAAGGTGGTGTTTCAGACTTATTGATTATCATCACTTCACTGACCTGAACTTCTATCTTACCTGTTTTAATCTTAGGATTAACCGCTGATTCGTCTCTCGCTGTGACTTTCCCTCTAACTTCAATAACATATTCAGAACGCAGTGTTTCAGCAACAGCCAGCGCTTCCGTCGAAAAATCAGGATTGAACACAATTTGAACGATTCCTTCACGATCTCTCAGATCGATGAAAATCAATCCTCCTAAGTCACGTCTTTTCTGTACCCAGCCTTTAAGTACAATCTCCTGCCCTGTATATTCTTCTGTTACTAAACCGCAATATGTTGTCCGTTCCATTAACGTCTCTCCTTAATAAATGTAATAATCTCTTCCCGCGGCAGAACCGTTTCACTGCCTGATTTCATCTCTTTTAATTTAAACTGATTGGAAGCTATTTCCTCTGAGCCGAGCACGACTGTATACAATGCATTTAGTCTGTCAGCCTGTTTAAACTGTCCTTTTACTTTGCGTTTTAAGTAATCCATGTCACAGCTTATACCGGATGTTCTCAAATCAGCAAGCAGCTTCAGACCATGTGTTTCAGTGTCAGGCATGGTGACGACAAACAAATCAATCGGCTCTTCTGCTTCCAGTTCAATGCCTTCTGCCTCCAGTGCTAGTAATAATCTTTCGATACTGAGCGCAAATCCGATACCTGTTTCACTTGGTCCGTCCAGCATTTCAAGAAGACCATTATAGCGCCCGCCACCGCATAGTGTCGTTATCGCACCAAAACCTTCTGTCTCACTCATCATTTCAAAAGCTGTATGTGTATAGTAATCCAGTCCTCTGACAAGACTTGCATCTTCCACATAAGGAATATCTAGAATATCTAAGTTCTTCTTCACTTGTTCGTAATAGTTTTTCGAGTAGTCATTCAGATAATCAGAAATTTTAGGTGCTGTTTTTACGGATGGCTGATCTTTGTCGACCTTGCAGTCGAGAATGCGCATTGGATTCGAGTGCAGACGATTCTGACAGTCCTGACAGAACTCTCCGATGTGAGGCGTAAAGTGTTTTACAAGTGCCTCTTTATATTCGGTACGTGAATCCATATCGCCGATTGAATTAATAACGAGCTTCAGTGATTTTAAGCCGAATGATGTATAAATATGGTAGAGCATGTGCAGCACTTCTGCATCTATCGCTGGGTTCTCTGCTCCTATCGCTTCAACACCGAACTGCACAAACTGACGATAGCGTCCTTTCTGTTTACGTTCGTACCGGAACATCGGACCCGTATAATACAATTTAATCGGCTGATTTGCATCTCCGTGCATTTTGTTCTCAATATAACTGCGTACAACTGCAGCAGTCCCTTCCGGACGAAGCGTCATGCTGCGATCGCTCTTATCTTTGAAAGTGTACATCTCCTTCTGAACGATATCAGTTGAATCACCTACACCTCTTGCAAACAAATCCGTACTTTCAAACATCGGCGTTCTTATTTCCTTATAATTATAGGTAGCAGCGATTTCATTTAATTTCGACTCTACATAGCGCCATGTCGGTGTGTCTTTTGGCAGAATATCCTGTGTCCCTCGTGGTATATTAATCATGTCATTAACCTCCCTGAAAATAAAAAAAGCCCTTATGCGCATTGACGCATAAGGGACGAATAACCGTGTTGCCACCCAAATTGGTACAAAAAGTACCCTCTTTAAAGGACAAGTATCGTTTGTCTGACGGTTCTACTTTAAATAGAACTACCTCACCTGTTGTTCACAGTCATATGTTCCTCATCTAATTTCAGCACTATAGATGTCTCTTTTAAGGAAACACTATTCCTTTGACAGGTTCAAGCGGTTTTAATCTGATATTAAACTTATCTTACTTCTTCACTACGTTAAAGTCAAGCTAATATAGGAAGTAGTTTCTAACACCATCTACAATGGACGTCGTAACTAGCTGACGGTATACTTTGTCGTTCATCATCGTTTCGTCAGTGGGATTACTGATATAACCAAGTTCAACCAGCACGGCAGGAATTTTCGTCTGACGTATCACCTGGAAATTCTCCTGTCTGACACCCCGGTCTGATAACAGCGTTTTTTCCTTTATTGCTAAATGCAATGTATCAGCAAACGGCTTCTGTGATTTGCTGTTATAGTAAACAGTCAGTCCATGGGGTGAGCTTTCTTCAAGAGCATCACTATGAATACTGATAAATGCATCAGCCACCCCTTTACGATCTTTCAGTTTGACGTATTCATCACTGTCCCGCGTCATGACGACATGCGCACCTTCTGCTTTCAGTTTATCCCGCAGCATCAGCGATGTCTTTAACGTCACTTCTTTTTCGAGTGTGCCAGCTTTACTGCTCGCACCTTGATCTGAGCCACCGTGACCTGGATCAATCAATACGGTCTTGCCTTTAAAAGGATTTTTCCGGACAGGTTGATCTTTTGTTATATTAAGATTTGTGTGCCATCCAGCTATCCAGCCCTTCCGTTTATCTTTATCACTGACATAAAACCATTTCCCCTTGCGCTCAATGATGTTAAAGCGATCGCCTTTTTCAACTTTGTAGATAACGGGATAAATGGCCTGCGGGCCTGTTCTAAGTTCAGTGTTTTCAATCATGGATAGCTTTTTTGGAACTCCTGTCGAACCAGTCAGTAAATTAAATAAGATGACTGCGAGCAGAATACCACCCAGTAATGCTATTGCGATATAGAGCAGTCCATTTTTCGTGATTCCAATACGTCTTTTCATTTCAGCTTACCTTCAAAACTCTCAAATATTACTGTCACTGGACCGTCATTGATCAGTTCAATATCCATCATCTCTCCAAAATCACCTGGTTTTACAGTGATTCCTTCCTGTACAAGATAATCATTGAATTTTTCATAATATTCCCGAGCGGTGTCAGGGTTCATAGCACGTGTAAAACTTGGACGATTTCCTTTTTTGACATCAGCATATAAAGTGAACTGAGAAACAGATAATATTTCGCCCTCAGCTTCTTTAATAGAGAGATTCATCTTTTGATTATCATCTTCAAATATTCTGGTCTGTGCTATTTTTCTGGCCATGACCTTCAGATCTTCATCAGTTGTATCGTTGCCGATACCAACGAGAAGTAAAAAACCCGGCCCAATTTCATGATAAACATTCACGCTTTTGACTGATGCGCGTTTTACTCTTTGTAATATAACTTTCATCGTACACCTCAGTTCCAGATTCGGGTCACAGTGTAGATATCACTTAACTGCTTTATTTTTTCTACCACTCTATAAATATCATTTACATTTTTCACCATGATACTGATGCTGATTTTAGCACGCTTATCAATATCAGCACGTCCATTGACCTGTACTAAAGCAATTTTTGTCGAGTTTACAGCCTGCAGAACTTCGTTCAATAGACCATTGCGGTCATATGCTGTAATTTCAAGATCAACTTGATAAGTCTTATTTGAATTTGTGGATTCAACCCATTCCACGTCAATAATCCGTTCGGTCTCATCTTTAATGTTCGGACAATCTGTGCGGTGAACTTTAACGCCATGTCCTTTTGTGATATAGCCTACTATTTCGTCGCCAGGCACTGGATTGCAGCATTTCGACAATCTGATCAGCATATTATCCATGCCTTCAACATAAACCCCTGATTCTGTCTGAATGTCGCGCTTAATATTAAGCGATTTATTGACTTCCTGAACTTGATTCAATGCTTGTTCTTTCAACTTGATTCTTTGCTTTTCAGTTAACTTGGCCACTACGTTGCCTGCTGTCAGTCCGCCAAATCCAACGGCTGCATATATATCATCCATATGTGAGAAGCGGTATTTATCCATGAGTACACTGAAGTTATCGGGTGTCAGTATTTCATCGGGACGGAATCCCTGGTCTTTAATTTCCGCTTCAACAATGAATTTTCCTTTTTCGATATTACTTGAGCGGTCCTGTTTCTTAAAAAAACTGCGGATCTTACTTTTCGCGCTTGATGATTTAACGATTTTCAGCCAGTCTCTGCTTGGACCATATGAATGTTGAGAAGTACGTATCTCGATAATATCACCTGTATGCAGCTGATAATCAATTGGTACAATTTTACCATTCACCTTCGCACCGATCATTTTATTGCCGACTTCGCTGTGAACCGCATATGCGAAATCAATCGGCACTGCACCGAGAGGCAGCTCAAACACGTCACTCTGCGGCGTAAAGACATATACTTTGTCACTTTGTAAATCATATTTAAGAGACTCCATGAATGCCTCGGCATCCATAGACGTAGAATCTGTCTCTTCAATCTCTTTAATCCAGTTCATATTGCTTAAATTCTTCGCTTCGTCAGGATTGACGATTGTCTTTCCTTCTTTATATGCCCAGTGAGCAGCGACGCCGTGTTCAGCAATTTCATGCATCTCTCTTGTACGAATTTGAATTTCTAAAGGGTCGCCATTTGGACCGACGACTGTTGTATGTAATGACTGATACATGTTAGGCTTCGGCATCGCAATGTAATCTTTGAATCTGCCCGGCATCGGTTTCCATAATGTATGTACCAGACCTAAAACAGCATAACAATCTTTAATAGAGCCTACAATCACTCGGATAGCTAATAAGTCGAAAATCTGATCGAACTGCTTTTTCTGTTTGACCATTTTACGGTAAATACTGTAGATGTGTTTCGGTCTGCCGGAAATATCTCCTTCAATACCAGTAATTTTCATCTCATGAGCGATATTTTCAATGGCATTATCGATATACGCTTCACGTTCACTGCGCTTTTTTTTCATCAGATGAACAATACGGAAATACTGGATGCTATCAATATACCGCAGCGAAATGTCTTCAAGTTCCCACTTGATAGTATTAATACCAAGTCTGTGAGCAAGCGGCGCGTAAATTTCCAGCGTCTCTTTGGCAATTCTTACCTGCTTTTCATGAGGCATCGCTTTTAAAGTACGCATATTATGTAATCTGTCAGCCAGTTTGACTAAGATGACCCGAACGTCTTTAGCGATGGCAATGAACAATTTACGGTGATTTTCCGCCTGCTGCTCAGCTTTTGAACGGTATTTGACTTTTTCAAGCTTGGTCACACCATCGACAATCGCTGCTACTTCCTCGTTGAACATCTTTTTTAAGTCTTCATATGTATAAGGTGTATCTTCAACGACATCATGGAGAAAGCCAGCAATAATCGTCGGTCCATCCAGTCTCATTTCAGCAAGTATTCCTGCGACCTGGATGGGATGCATGATATAAGGTAATCCATTTTTACGAAACTGACCGTCGTGGGCTTCTTCTGCAAGCTTGTAACTCTTTACCACAAGCTGATAATCTTCGTCTGTTAAATATGCCTTTGTCATTGCCAGGACATCATCGACAGTATACGGATATTCATTATTCATGCCATCACCTCACTTGTTTAATAATGTTAATATCATACTATATATTAAATGATAAATAAACAGATGAAAAAAAGAATAAAGCAGCTGATGCCGCATTATTCTTCATCATATGATACAAGAGAAAGCACTTCATAGCCTTCCAGCTTTTCCATACCGTTTAAATATTTCAAGTCAATGATAAATGCGATACCCGCAACAATTCCGCCTAATTGTTCTACCAGTTTAACTGTCGCTTCAATCGTACCGCCTGTTGCAAGCAAGTCATCAGTAATCAATACACGCTGACCCTGCTTAATCGCGTCTTTATGCATCGTCAGAACGTTGGAGCCATATTCCAGGTCATACTCAAAGCGAACGACCTCACGTGGTAATTTCCCTTCTTTTCTGACAGGAGCGAAACCGATACCGAGTGCATAGCTTACAGGACATCCGATTATAAATCCACGAGCTTCTGGTCCGACAACAATATCAATATGCTTTTCCTGAGCAAATCTGACGATCTGATCAGTTGCATATTTATAAGCTTCTCCGTTGTCCATAATTGTTGTAATGTCTTTAAAGCTGACGCCTGCTTTCGGCCAGTCTTTGACTTCTGAAATATACTGTTTTAAATCCATAATGTCCTCCTGCTATTCCATTTTATCCAAGATAAGATGTTTTATACTGTCAAATGAAGAAAACAGCAGCTGCTGTTCTATCTTCAGCTGTTTTTCTCTCTGCTGGTAACTAAGTGCTGATGGAATCTCTACTTTACCGGTTGTTAAATCCAGCTGATATGCTTCTCCGTCTTTTCTGACGACACCAAGTTCCGTAAGTACGGACAGCATGAATAGAAGAACATTTGGAGAAACATTGAGTCTGTCAGTCAGTGTCATTCCATGCTGCGTTGGAACAATCGTACGATTGACCATCAGTTTATAGAGCGTTCTGAATTTTTCAAGACTCGGCATGCCCTCAAAGTAAACCTGCTTTGATTCATGGAAAATCACATAGATCTGCTTTGCTGTTGCAGAACGCATCGTCTCAAAGAAGGATTCAAGATCATCAGGTAAATCTCTAAGTACAATTTTATCATGCCCGGATATATTTTCTCCATAAAAATAATAATTCCCGCCATTTTTTTTGCGGCTCTGGTTGATTAGGTAGATGACAGGCTCGTCCTTCAGGAACGAAAAAGAGTGATGATGCTGATTTCGGAAATCAACGAAACGTACTTGATCAGTTTTCATATCCTCCATTAACATTTGCAATGAGACATGACCGTTCCATTCATTTAACTGAAGTTTTCCACATACATCAACCGTTGTCCCTTCAGGAAAATCTCTGACAAGTTCGCCCGCAGACCACTTCAGAACATTCAGTTTCTGATCAAGAATGAGTTTTAAATGATTAGCATGCTGTCCGATGGCTTTTATCTGTGTAATGGTTGATCCTTTAACACTGAAGACGGGCTGGGGATTTCCAGTGCCAAATGGTCTCAGAAGTTCAAGCTGGTGAACATAATCTACGGTCAGCTCGTCTAACGTAACTGCAGCATCAATATGCAGTACCGGCTGGAGGTCATGGCTTGATAAATACTGATCCATACGGTCATTCATTCTGCTCTCAAGCTCTTCTAGATTTTCAAGTGGCAACGTTAGTCCTGCTGCCATATGATGTCCACCGAACCTGCTTAAAAGTTCTATTTCTTCATCCAGATAATCGTACATAGAGATTTGCGGGATGCTTCTTGCAGACCCTTTAGCATATTGCTCCGTTCGATTGATATTTAGAACGATTACCGGAAGATAATAGCGTTCCACTAATTTAGAAGCTACAATTCCAAGGACACCTTCGTTCCAGTTTTCGCCTGTAATGAAGAGAAAATTAAAGCCCCTTGAAATTTTATCTTCAGCAACGAGCACAGCCTGATTCACTATATCTTCGACGATACTTTTGCGTTCATTATTAACATCGTTTACTTGCTCTGCGAGAAAAACAGCGGACTCCATATCCTGCTCCATCAATAATTCGGCAGCCGGTCTTGCGTCATCCAGTCTCCCGACTGCATTCAATCGCGGTCCAATCATAAATCCAATCGTTTCTTCAGTAATGACGCCTGAATGACCTGCCTGCTGCAGCAGTGCTTTAACACCGACCGGCTGATACTGGTTCAGTTCACGCAGACCCAGTTTAACCAATGTTCTGTTCTCGTCAGTTAATGGCACGAGATCGCTCACTGTTCCAATCGCAGTAAATCCGAGCAATTCAGGAAGTTCCTTGCCGAGCAGCGCTGTCGTAAGTTTATAGGAGACTCCTGCGCCTGCCAGGTATGGACATGGATAATTTCCAGCTGGATGAGCTGGATGAATAATAGCATATGCTTCAGGAAGCTCGTCGCCCATTTCATGATGATCTGTAATGATGACATCAACACCTAATTCTTTCACTGCTTTTACTTCATCATGTCCTTTAATACCATTGTCGACAGTGATAATTAATCCGACCCCTTCATCGGCAGCCGCTCTAAATGCTGCTTCATTAGGCCCATAGCCTTCAGTGAAACGATTAGGAATATAGAAATCAGCCATCGCCCCCAGCTGTTCAAGCGCATACATCATAATAGTGACACTTGTCACACCATCGGCATCGTAGTCACCATAGACTAGAATAGGTTCATCATCAGCAATCGCCTGATGAATCCTAGCCACTGCTTTATCCATATCATGCATAAGCATTGGATCATGAACTTGCTGAATAGATAATAAATCAGCAACCTGGTCACGTTCTGTCAGACCTCTTGCTGCCAGTACTTTTTGAATAAGCGGAGAAATTTTGAATTCTTTAATTAAGGATGGTTCCAGGTCAGCTGTCTGTCCTGTAATCCATTGTTTATTAACAGTCATGTTCATCCTCCTGACCGTTTCATTATACATGAGCTGTCATAGCAACTCAAAACATTGTCTCAATATATCATTTTAAGCCACAATAAATTTCAAATAAAATACTGGAATAAGCAGAGAAATCTGCTTATTCCAGTATTTATCAATAACCATAAGTTCACTTATTAAACATAAATTTTTTCATCATTGGCTTTTTTCTCTTCATAGACAACCAGTCTGCCGCCATTATTTCTTAGCTGACGCTTCTTCAGGATGCCCCATAACGGAACAGCGATGAATATTGAGCTGAACACACCAGATAACAGACCGATCAGCAATGCTACCGAGAAGTTGAAGATACTTGGCGCACCAAGCAGGATAAGTGCAACAACGACTATGATGACCGTTAAAACAGTATTAATTGAACGCGTCATTGTCTGTCTGATGGAACTGTTGACAATTCGGTCAATCTGTTCAGGTGCCGTAATGACCTTTATTTTATGAAGGTTCTCACGAACACGGTCAAACGTTACGATGGTATCGTTGATGGAATAACCGATAATCGTCAGCACAGCAGCGATGAATGTCATATCCACTTCTAGTCTGATGACGCTGAATATAGCAACAATAAGAAAGGCATCATGCAATAAAGCAAGGACAGATGTCAGTCCCATACGCCATTCAAAACGTAACGTCACATAGAGAATGATACCTAATGAAGCGATCAATGTAGCGATCATAGCATTTTTAGCAAGTTCTTTCCCGATTACAGGGGAAACTGTATTGACATTAGGTTCAAAGCCATACTTATCATCAATCGACGTCTTTAAATCCTGAATCTGACTTTTCGTCAATGCTTCCTTATATTGAACTACACCATTCTCATTGTTATTGCCGGCTAGTGTGACATTATCAGTCGGCAGATTAACTGTTTCCAGTTCTTGTTTCAGCTCTTCAACTTTTATCGGCTGAGAGCTTTTTATATCTACTCGCGTACCACTGGCGAAATCAATTCCAAGGTTCAGCTTAAAGATAGATAGAGAAGCAATTCCGAGCAAGATAGTAATAGCTGACGCAATAAGCAGAGGTTTTGCAAGTTTGACAAAATCAATGCGATCCCATCTTGAGTGTAAGTTATGGACATCCATCCCTTCACTCAAGTCATGGCGGTCAGCCTGCTTAACTCCGAACCAGCTGAATTTATCATTGAACATGTTTGAATGGACGACCAAAGATAATAATAGTCGTGTAAAGAACACGGATGTAATAAAACTCATCAATATTGCCAACAGCAGCATCGTCGCAAAGCCTTTAACACTGCTGACACCAAAGACAAACAGCACAAGTGCCGCAAGTACTGTCGTAATATTAGCGTCGAAAATAGTCAGGAATGAGGACTGTGATCCTTTATGATAGGCCTGTTTAATACTTCGGCCGATTTTCAATTCATCCTTAATCCGCTCATACATGATGATATTAGCATCCACAGCCATCCCTACTCCAAGCACAAGTGCTGCGATACCTGGTAGTGTCAGCACACCATTGATCAGATTAAAAGCGACAAGTGTCAAATAAATATATGCTGATAAAGTAATCACTGCAATCAGTCCTGGAAGTCTGTAATAGAGCAGCATGAATAGGAAGATAATACCTACACCGACCGCTGATGCTAACAGCGTTTTCTGCAATGCATCCTGGCCAAACTGTGCTCCTACTGAAGTTGAATATATCTCATCCAGTTTGACGGGAAGGGCACCGGCATTCAATAAATCAGCAATGTTTTTAGCGCGCTGTAATCCGTCAGTTCCGTTAAATCCGCCTGAAATCTCAACGTCGCTTGAGTTGATCGGCTGATCAACAGAAGCGGCACTGACATATTTTGGCTGTTTGCCTTCCTGCTCACGTTTCACTTCTGCTTTGTAACTGTCTTTACCTTCTTCAAAATCCATCCAGATGACCATAATATTCGGATTCATCTTGGATACTTTCTCTGTCACCTGTCTGAACTTGTCAGCAGATTTAAGTTTCAATAAGACATTCGGTTCATTTGTATTCTGTTTGAAGCCTTGTTTTGCTGCACCTTGCACCAGATCTTTACCTGACAGCAGCAACTTATCATTCGCATCTCGGATTGTTAAGTTCGCACTTGTTGATAGAATTTCACGCGCTTCGTTCTGATTTTTAACTCCCGCTAACTGAACACGGATTCGATTTCCTTCTTCAATCTGAATCTTCGGTTCTGATACTCCGAGTACGTTGACACGTGATTCCAACGTTTCACTTGTTGCTTTTACAGCTGTGTCATCAATCTTGTCGCCTTTTTCAAGTGGCTTTACTTTATAAAGTACTTCGAAACCACCTTGCAGATCCAGCCCGAGATTTACATCTTTCATGATATTTTTAGCTGTCACACCAATTAAAGTGACCAACAATACCGTTATCAGGACGAGCGCCACTATTCTACTTTGCTTTTTCACACTTTCACCTCTTAATGATCAGTCACTAATAAAAATCTGCCATTATCATATCATAGTTTCTTTGATGGATTGCACTTAATTATGACAGTCTTATTGATTTTACTGCTTCTTTGTCGATAATGAGTTCTTGACCTTTGCTGTTGACAGCAATAGTTAAAGTTTTAATGTCGACTGCGCGGACAGTACCATGGATTCCGCCGATAGTCACTATTTTATCACCGCGTTTTAAGTTATTCATCAATTGCTGCTGAGCTTTTGCACGCTTCTGTCCAGGTCTGATAATAGCAAAGTATGCGACCAGCAATAGGACAAGCAGCGGCAGTACATTTAGTAATATTAATTGAAATTGTTCGTTCATAAGTGCCTCCTAGAAATTTTTTGGATTTTCAACGTTCAGACCATAGCTTTCAAAAAACTCTTCTTTGTAGTCGAGCAGTCTGTCCTGACGAATAGCTTCTCTTACTTCTTCCATCATATTAAGCAGAAAGTGAAGATTATGAATAGTGGTCAGACGGATGCCGAATGTTTCATCTGCTTTGATTAGATGACGGATATATGCTTTAGTATAGTTTTTACATGTATAACAGTCACATTTCGGATCAAGCGGCGTAAAATCTCGTTCATACTTGGCATTTTTAATGACGACACGTCCTTGTGACGTCATGCATGTGCCATTCCTTGCAATACGAGTCGGCAGCACACAGTCGAACATGTCAATGCCGCGAATAGATCCTTCAATCAAAGCATCCGGTGATCCGACTCCCATCAAATAACGAGGTTTATCGAATGGCATCAGTGGAGTCGTATGTTCCAGCATGCGGTACATGACCGGCTTTGGTTCGCCGACCGATAACCCACCAATGGCGTAACCAGGAAAATCCATCGCCACTAAATCTTTGGCACTCTGAGTGCGAAGATCTTCGTATTCTCCGCCCTGGATAATACCGAAGAGCGCCTGGTCCTCAGGACGGTTATGTGCCTTCAGGCAGCGTTCCGCCCAGCGTGACGTTCTTTCAATAGAATCTTTAACGTACTTATATTCAGCAGGCATCGGCGGACATTCATCGAACGCCATCATGATATCTGAACCAAGGTCATTTTGAATGTGCATCGCTTTTTCCGGGCTTAAGAATAGTTTTGAGCCGTTCAGATGATGTCTGAAATGGACTCCTTCTTCTTCAATCTTACGCATATCACTCAGACTGAAGACCTGGAAACCTCCTGAATCCGTCAGAATCGGACCGTCCCAGTTCATGAATTTATGCAGACCACCTGCCTCGCGGATGACATCGTTACCGGGGCGCAGCCAAAGGTGATACGTATTACTTAAAATAATTTTTGCGTTCATCGCTTTTAATTCTTCAGGACTCATCGTTTTAACAGTTGCTTGAGTGCCGACCGGCATAAACATCGGTGTCTCAAATGAGCCGTGAGGGGTGTGCACAATACCAAGTCTCGCGCCTGACTGCTTGCACGTCTTTATATGTTCATAAGTTACTGCTGGCATAATAATCTCCTTTAATAAATGAACATGGCATCGCCGAAGCTGAAGAAACGGTATCGTTCTTCGACTGCCTGTTGATAGGCATTCAGCACATGTTCTCTCGTTGATAAACTTGAAATCAGCATCATCAGCGTTGATTTCGGTAGATGGAAATTGGTAATCATCGCATCTATTCCTTTGAATTCATAGCCAGGATAGATAAAAATATCTGTCCATCCTGATTCCTCTTGAAACTGCT
The DNA here is from genome assembly GCF_004359545.1 of Macrococcus lamae. Classification (GTDB taxonomy): domain Bacteria; phylum Bacillota; class Bacilli; order Staphylococcales; family Staphylococcaceae; genus Macrococcus; species Macrococcus lamae. The sequence goes on along the minus strand of NZ_SCWB01000001.1, from coordinate 22,234 downwards.
CGTTATGGGAAGCTATTGTCTCAAGCGTTCGAGTAGATGTAGTTCCAACAGTAATGATGCGATGTCCTGCTGCTCTTGTCGCATTAAGCAAGCCTGCTGTTTCTGCTGTCATCTCGTAATACTCGCTATGCATATCATGCTCTTCTATATTATCTACACTGACCGGTCTGAATGTACCAAGACCGACATGAAGTGTAATATAGGTAACATTGACACCTTTAGCTTTAATGGCTTTAAGCAGTTCTTCTGTAAAATGCAGCCCTGCAGTCGGTGCTGCAGCAGAACCGACTGCTTTAGCGTAGACTGTCTGATAGCGCGACTGATCTTCCAGCTTCTCCTTAATATAAGGAGGCAGCGGCATTTCCCCTAGTTCCTCGAGCCGTTCCTGGAGTATACCATCGAATTCGAGCGTCATCACTCGTCCGCCCTGCGGTAAGTTCTCTTTGCAGACCGCCTTCAGCTTTCCTTCACCAAACGTCACGACTGCTCCAGGATTAATGCGCTTAGCCGGTTTAATCAGCACTTCCCAGTCATTGCCTTCCAGCTGTTTCAGCATCAGCATCTCTACTTTAGCACCTGTTTCTTCCTTGACACCGAACAGGCGCGCCGGCATTACTTTCGTATCATTTAATACAAGTGTATCTCCTGGTAATAAATAATCAATAATATTTTTAAAATGGCTATGAGCGACTTCACCAGTTGCTTTGTTCAGCAGCATCAACCGACTTGACGTACGGTCAAGCAGTGGTGTCTGAGCAATTAATTCTTCAGGTAGCTCAAAATCAAAATCATTAACATTCACAGTTACTTCCTCTTTTCATTACTATACGGATAGTTAAAGTGTTCGTACGCATGCATTGTAGCTTGCCGTCCTCGTGTCGTTCTCTCAAGAAAGCCTTTCTGAATAAGAAACGGCTCATAGACGTCCTCAATCGTCACACGTTCTTCCCCGACGCTGACAGCAATCGTATCTAAACCGACTGGACCACCATTATAGCGCTCTATGATATTGACCATGATTTTACGGTCAATATGGTCAAGCCCATGCTTATCAACCTGCAGCATGTCAAGTGATCGAGTTGTTGTACTGACTTCAATATAATCGTCGCCAATCACCTGCGCAAAATCACGTACTCGGCGCAGCAGACGATTGGCGATACGCGGCGTCCCCCGGCTCCTGCCGGCAATCTCTGCTGCAGAATCTGCATCAATATCTATTTCAAAGACAGCAGCAGTGCGTGTAATAATCTCCATTAAGTCCTTGTCATCATAATAATCAAGTCGCAGATGAACACCAAATCTATCACGCAGCGGCGCAGATAAATTACCCGCCCGTGTTGTTGCCCCAACTAATGTAAAAGGTGGCAGGTCAATTCTGATGCTCCTCGCTTCCTCTCCTTTACCGACAACGATATCTAAGCAAAAATCCTCCATCGCAGGATATAGAATTTCCTCTACAACACGGGATAGTCTGTGAATCTCATCGATGAATAACACATCACCTGCGTTCAATGATGATAAAATCGCCGCAAGATCTCCTGGACGTTCAATAGACGGACCGGACGTTGTTCTTATATTGACATCAAGTTCATTGGCAATTATATTGGCGAGTGTTGTTTTACCTAGACCCGGCGGTCCATACAACAGCACATGATCCAGCGCTTCGTTTCTTAGTTTAGCTGCCTGAATAAAGACATCGAGGTTATTCTTAAGCTTATTCTGTCCAATATACTGATGGAGCAGCGTCGGGCGCAGACTGAGTTCAGTCTTTGCTTCCTCCATGTTCATCAGAGTATCGTCCATCATACGTTCATCCATTTAGCCACTTCCTTAAGACACTAAAATCTGCAAACCACGTTTAATGTTTGCATCAACTTCACTTAAATTCTCGGACTTCAATATTTTTTCGACTTTTACAAGTTCACGGCTGGAATAACCTAGCGCTTCTAAAGCAAGCAGTGCTTCGGTAACTGCAGTCTGATCATCATACTGTTCAAATACTGCAGACTCATCTGTAATGATCAGCTTACCTTTCAAATCAAGAATAATCTGGCGTGCCGTCTTCTTACCAATGCCTGGAAACTTAATCAAATAAGTTTCATTTTCCTGTTCGATTGCCTGTTTCACTTCATTTGGCGAACTCGTAGCGAGAATGGCAAGTGCAGATTTAGGACCTATTCCTGTGACCTTTATTAAAGACAGGAATAATGCTTTTTCCTCTTCTGATTGAAAGCCGTATAATGTATGAGCATCTTCCCGGACAATGAGCTGAGTATATATTTGCAGTTCTTTTGTCAGGAATTTCTGAAAGCGATATGGATTAGGTGTTAGACATTCATAACCGACGCCTCCGATATCAATGACAACGTGTGTCGGATAAATCTGATTGAGCGTACCTTTCAAATAAGCGTACATAGTTCCTCCTTACATGGTCATTCCGATCAGCTGAACGTGGTTGACACCATCGATGTTCTTCAGCTGATCAAGCAGGCCGTTAATTGTCAGTTCAATCTGGGTCGCATTTAATGTGATGGTAATCGTCGTCTTCTCTTTAATCGGCAGACTCTGGTGGATCGTCAGAACAGAACCCTGCTCAGCCGCAATAAGTTCAAGAACACGGCTTAGCAAACCAATGTTATCATCGACATGAAGCAGCATCGTCACATTGCGTTCAGTCTTGGTGTCATCAACCGGAAAAATAGTATCTTTATACTTATAATAGGCACTACGCGACAAATCAAAGCGTCTGACAGCATCAAAAATTGACATACGAGGTTCATCATCAAGCAAAGATTTAACCTTCAAAGTTTTCTTGATCGATTCCGGCAGCACATCTTCTCTGATCAGGTAAAACTTCTTTTTATCTGACATCAGGCCACCTACTCTACAAACTCAAATTCTCCGCGTAAAATACGGACGATATCACCATTTTTGGCACCACGTGCACGCAGAGCATCATCGATTCCCATCGTACGCATTTGACGGGCAAACCTTCTGACAGCAGCATCACGTGTGAAATCTGTCATCTTGAACATACGTTCAATAGAATTGCCGCTGACAACATAAGCACCGTCATCATCACGTGTAATTTCAAAGTGATCTGCTGATTTCTCGTGTTTGTACATGACACGGTGAACACCTGTTTCTTCTTCCTGCAGATCGTAGTCAATGTCTTTTGTCGCATCAAGAAGATCGGCTACACGGTAAAGTAGCGTATCGATATTTTGATACGTCGCTGCACTTAGTTCAATGATTTCTATGTCATGTCCGACTTCTTCTTTAAAGAGTTCTAAGTTATCGTCAGCACCGAACATGTCCATTTTGTTAGCGACGACGATCTGCGGACGTTTAGCCAGCTTTTCATTGTACTGCTTCAATTCCTTATTGATTGTTACATAATCTTCGTATGGATCCCGTCCATCTGTTCGACCCATATCGATAATATGGATAATGACGCGCGTCCGTTCAACGTGACGCAGAAACTGATGTCCAAGTCCTACTCCTTCTGATGCGCCTTCAATCAATCCCGGAAGGTCAGCCATGACGAAGCTTCGATTATCTTTTGTCTGCACGACACCTAGATTCGGTTTTATCGTTGTAAAATGATAAGCTCCGATTTTCGGCTTAGCTTTAGATACAATCGACAGCAGCGTGGATTTTCCTACACTCGGGAAACCGACTAAACCGACATCCGCCATTAATTTAAGTTCTAAAACGACTTCCAGTTCTTCTCCAGGCTCACCATTTTCACTGAATTCCGGTGCTGGGTTGGAAGCAGATGCAAAACGTGAGTTCCCTCGACCTCCTCGGCCACCTTTAGCGACGACTGCCTGCTGACCATGCATTACTAAATCTGCGATAACTTCTTCTGTTTCCGCATTTTTAACAATAGTGCCTGGCGGAACCTTCAGAATTAAGTCTTTCGCACCGCGGCCATGCATATTGCTCGACTGACCGTTTTCGCCTTTTTCCGCTTTGAACATGCGTTGAAATCTGAAATCGAGGAGAGTCCTTAACCCTTCATCCACTTCAAAGACAACAGAGGCCCCTTTACCCCCATCGCCTCCAGCAGGACCACCCATCGGAACGTATTTCTCACGTCTATAAGCAACGATTCCGTTTCCTCCATCGCCTGCTTTAAGATTAATTTTGACCTGATCGACAAACATCTGAACACCTCTTTATCTGTTGATTTTAAATTTTGCTGTTAATATACTTTCCGATAGTTCCCAGTCGAATGCATCGTTTCCTTGGATATCAGTGTAATTTCCTCCTGATAAAATGAAGCAAACTTCAAGCGCGTCCTGGTCATCATAGAGTTCAATTTCTATCAATTGTCTGCCAGTTGCAGATATATGATGAATAAAATCCATCCAGCAGTTGAATTGTTTCGTTATAAATGTATCACTGACACAATCTCCTGAAGTATTGACTTCAAACCGCCAGCTGTAATTCTGGGATCGTGTTTTATGGTCTATCACTGCTTCCAGAAAATTCGGCCATGGCAGCTGGAATAACTTCTGTTCTTCGCGTATGACTGTCATCCACTTTGCTCCACTGTCTTTCGCTTTATCATATTCTTCAAGTTCAAGATAGCTCGTTATCATCTGTAATTGATTGCTGAGATCGTGTTTAGCGCGCGTATAAACATCCAGTGCTTTCATCACATACTCCTTTATCATCATTATAACAGAAGACTGTACGACTGGGGTGAACACTGTGCTAAAAAAGAAAAGCACTTGAACATAATGTTCAGTGCTTTAATGTGTTATTATTTCGCTTCCGCGTATACAGAAACTTTCTTCTTGTCACGTCCGAAACGTTCGAATTTCACAACGCCGTCGATTTTAGCGAACAATGTATCATCTCCGCCGCGTCCTACGTTTTCACCAGCGAAAACTTTAGTACCGCGTTGACGGTAAAGGATTGAACCACCAGTGACGTATTGACCATCAGCACGTTTAGCACCTAAACGTTTTGATTCAGAGTCACGACCGTTACGTGTAGAACCTACCCCTTTTTTCGATGCGAAAAATTGTAAGTTTAATTTCAACATGAGTTACACCTCACTTAAAGTTTAGTTTTATGAACTGACCATATTCATCTGCAATCGTTTCAAGAGAAACAATCATTGACTGAATAATCAGCTGAGCTTCGTTATTGTTTAAATCTATCACACGGAATTTGAAAAATCCACCATCATGTGCATAATCGATGTCCGGTCGTTCATCAGTCAATCCGAGAATCGCGTTCATACTGCCGAAGACAACAGCTGATGCGCCGGCGCAAACAAGGTCCTGACCATACGGTGCAGAATCTGCATGTCCTGTCATCTCAAAATCTGTGACTTTACCGTCATCATTAACAGCAATGGTTACATTGATCATTACGCGTTGATCGCTTCAATAGTTAAACGTGTATAAGGCTGACGATGACCTTGTTTACGTTTGTAGTTCTTTTTAGGTTTGTATTTGAAGACAGTAATTTTTTTACCGCGGCCGTGTTTTTCAACTTTCGCTGTAACAGTAGCACCTTCAATTACAGGTGAACCTACTTGCACTGATTCTCCACCTACTAATAATACTTTGTCAAAAGTGAATGTCGCACCTTCTTCTGCATTGATTTTTTCAACCCAGATTGTTTGACCTTGCTCCACTTTAACTTGTTTTCCACCAGTTTCGATAATAGCAAACATACTTGCACCTCCTAATAATTTTAAGTCACGCCGTCTGCAGGTGGATTGCTCACTTGAACCTGAAGTCGTGCGGTTGTATGTAGCTATAAACTACTCAACTTAAATATAATAGCACCCGCATTTTGAGAAGTCAACTTTATTTATAAGTTCTTTCCAATGTTTTGAGAATAACTGGGAAGATCAGGACGATAAGCAGCAAGTTCATCAGACTTGAAGGAATACCATGCGTGCCTAAAAATACGAAAATATTCATCTTTGTATTAGTCAGTGTTAAATACATGATATAAAATACACTTTCAAATAACAGGACAAACATAAACATTAGAGCGATCATAACAGTAATGTCCTTGTAGAATACTTTAAACAGCTGATTCATCATTATAATGAAGACGATATAGCTGAAAGTATATATGCCATAAATCGTGCCGAGATAGACATCGGACAAGAGACCAAAGAATATGCCGAGAATCAAGGCGATCGTCGGATTTTTATAGACGGTCAGCATCAATAGATAAAGGAGCAGCAGATGACTCGTAAAATAAAACGCCTGACCGAACAGCGTGACAGGCATCATTGTGTTGATCAATGTATCCAGATAAAACAGCAGCAAGGCAATGAGCGGAATAACAACGACCTGCATTAACTGCCACTTCCTTCAGTGACTGTAGGACTTTTCTTCGCTATGTACACATGCGTAATATCGTTAAAGTTCGCTGCTGTTTCAACATACGCCATCTGACTTAAACCGAATTCATCATTTTCCACTTTTTTGACTTTACCGATCAAAATACCTTTCGGAAATTGTCCGCCGAGGCCACTTGTAATGACTTTTGTACCGACTTTGACCTTGACATTATTTTCGATATCACTCAGTACGAGCAGATTCTTGCTATCATCATAATGGTCTATCATTCCAAAAATCTCACTACCTCCCTGCTGGAGAGATACACTGATTTTACTTGCTTTTACACTCGATGATATCAGTTCAACTTGACTGGAATACGCATTCACTTTTTTGATGCGGCCAATAAGACCATCGTTTGTTATCACAGCCATATTTTCTTTAATAGCTGAAGATTCGCCTTTATTGATAATGAATGTATTCATCCACTCATCCTGATTGCGGGCGATGATTGTCGCTATTACAGGATCATATTCTGCAATACTATCTGTTTTAAGCATATTCCGCAGTTCTTTATTCTCTTTTTCAAGCCGATAGTTATCCGCTTCAATCTGGCTGAACCCTTTAATTTTTTCTTTGAGTTTTCTGTTGTTTTCTACTGCATCCCACATATTGACCACATTGGTTAAGTTATGCGAGATAAATAATGCTGGATAAGAGACAATGCGCTGTCCTAGTGCAGCGGAATCACCTGCAATCTGTTCAGGAACCGAAGTCGTTCGTTCTCTTAATGATAAACCGACAAGCATGATGAAAATAATCAGTCCGAAAAGAACAAATACTAATTTGTTCCGACTGTAGAATTTAGGCAAACTGAACACCTCGTTGATCTTAATCGTTAGTAGTTAAAGAATACCATATTTTGATTTTAATCGAAGAATTTTTTCGACATTTTCATTGAGTTTCTTTTCACTCAGCTGACTGCTCGCTACTTCTTGTTCAATCTGCTTGACTAAATATGGAATATTCCCTGTGTCAGAACCGATGAGAACCATAGTATTTCCCGCTTTGAACGCTTGTTTTACGGCATCTATCTGGTTATAGTGACTGGTAATTGCACCCATTGCCATATCGTCCGTAATAATCACACCGTTATAACCTATATCTTTTCTCAGAAGATCAGTCACAACTGCCTTTGATAATGAACTCGGTGCATTATCCAGCTGCTGCATCTGAATATGTGACACCATAATCATATCCAGTTCATCTTTCAGCGCATTAAATGGTTTTAGCTCCACATTCTTCAACCGGTCCATGTCATATGTATTGATAGGAAGTGACTGATGAGAATCTGCAAATGTATCTCCATGCCCTGGAAAATGTTTGCCGCTCGTGACAATTCCTGCATCCATAATTCCTCTGTTGAATGCGCCTGCCATTGTCGTTACCTGGTCCGGTGTTGTACCGAAGCTTCTGTCACCGATTACAGTGTTTGCGGGATTTGTGCGGATATCCAGTACTGTTGAAAAATCGAGATTGAAATGCAATGCTTTTAGAGTGTCACCAATCCATCGACCACGCTGATAGACAATATTTTGATCACCAAGGCTGGATAAGTAAAAAGCAGATTCAGTATTACCCAGTTCTGCAGGCAGACGATTAACTCGTCCACCTTCCTGATCGACCCCAATAAAAAGTGGAATTTCCTGCTGCGAGGAATAGATAGCGTGATTCAATGTCATCACTTGATCTGCACTTTGAATATTTCTTTTGAATAAGATAACACCTCCTAATTGATGATGTGTCAGATCAGTAAGTTCCGGTGTCATCACGGTACCATCAAACCCGATGATCAATGACTGATAAATTTTTTCTTCCAGCGTCATTCTATCTACTATTAGATGAGTCAAATCGACTTGTTCCAACTTCTTATATGACATTTTTTCATTGAAATTCTTATAGCTGTGATGTTGCTGACAACTTGCCAGCGAGAAAATAGCCAGTGTTACAAGAAATAAAGCTCTCATATATGCTCCTTAACAAAAAAATAATTATCCGAAGATAATTATTTTTAATATACCATTAATATGCTGATTTTTCCTGTAAACTCATTTTCTGACCTATTTGCTGCAATTGATTCTGCAGGTCCTGTTCTGATTTAAACATCGTAATATTTTTATCACCAAAACGGTACAGTAAAAAATCAGAACCTCGCTGACCAATCAAGTAGTCATCGTTATATCCCAGCCGTGTCAAGCCGGAAACGTCCATAAACTCCTGCTTATCCATAAAGTTAAATACATTTTTCACTTGTGTCAGAGGAATATTTTTAAATAATTCATTATTCTCAAGTGAATAGGTAGTTCCATTTTGCGGCACAATTGCTGACTGTTCTGTTTTCTCACTGCCAAACAGCTCAATCCCTGGTATATCACCTTTAAACATTATAACTATAATAATTGCTGCTATAAGAGCAATTAATATCACAGTACGTATTAATCTAATTGCCAGCCGGAATAAAAATATCATCTTTTCACCTCTATTGCTACTATAGATGATAATTATTGAGGTGACATCGGTCCTAAGAAGGAACTTCCATCATCATCACATAAAATAACATTTTTTCGTTCCCTTCAACGACTTCAAACTGTTTCACCTGCCGGAATCCAGTACTTTCATATAATTTGACAGCACGTTGGTTAATAGCAGCAACAGTCAGCCGGAAATACTCCACTAAATACAACTGCTGATAAAATTCCAAAATAAGTGCTATTAACTGACTGCCATAACCTTGTGATGTCATATCGGGGCGCAGCGCAAGACCTATATCGATGCAGTTATGAATGTCATCATACGGAGCATCCACTGTAGCTGTTTCTCCATCGCAGAAGAACGCAGCTAATGATTCATTACAGAATACAGCATAGTAGTGACCGTTCTGAAATTCCTCTATGACAAACGGGTCACCTTCGATATTATAGAACCGATAGTTTTCACCAAAATCCCATACAGCAATCTCTTCTGCAAGTTGACGTGTCATCGGTCTGATCTCTACAGCGTTCATTGTACTTTTAACCACCTTGTTTACTGACTTCCTGCCGACTGCAGACGATACATTTTAGCATACTGTCCATTATGGCGGATGAGTGCTGCATGGTCTCCAGACTCAATAATCTCGCCTTTATCAAGGACGATAATTTTGTCCGCATTCTTTATCGTCGATAATCGGTGCGCAATGATGAATGTTGTTCTACCCTGTTTCAGTACATCCATAGCATTCTGAATAATTTCCTCTGTCTCAGAATCAATACTTGCAGTCGCTTCATCAAGAATCAATATTGCAGGGTCAAATGCCAGCGCACGGGCAAATGAAATCAGCTGACGCTGACCGCTTGATAATGTGCTGCCTTTTTCCACAACGGGTGTATCGATACCAAGCTCCAGGCCATGAATAACCCGGTCACCACCGACTGCTTCCAGAGCAGCAACCGCACGGTCACGTGTAATGGCAGGATCATTCAATGTAATATTGCTAAGAATCGTTCCACTATACAAATACGGATCCTGCAGCACAATACCCATTGATTGTCGCAGTGATTGTTTTGTCACTGTTTTGGAATCCACCCCGTCGATGAGGATCTGTCCATGTGATGGATCATAAAATCGGAACAGTAAGTTCATAATAGAGCTTTTACCAGACCCAGTGTGACCGACAAGAGCAATGGTTTCCCCGCGTCTTGCTTCAATATTGATGTTTTTCAGCACATACTGATCATCCTTATAGGCAAAAGAAACATCTTTGAAATCTACTTTTCCCTGTGCAGGTATCATCACTTTGTCTTCCATGACTTCTGGATTCTCATCCATCATCTCATAGACACGATTAGCGGATACTCTCGCTTGTTCCAGCACACTTAAGTTATTCACCATATTGAACATCGGATTGAACAATCTAGTCAAATAATCCACAAGCACATACATCATACCGACTGTCATTGCATCCGAACCACTTAAGAAAGTAGAACCGAACACATAGATCATCACAGCAAATATAAGCGCACGGATTGTTCCCATTAAATTGTGACTAGTCAATGAGTCAAGCTGAATAATTCTTGAGTAGTTCTGTAAATATGTTGTATTCAATTCATTGAACTCATCTTGAATTTTCTGTTCCTGGTTGAACGCTTGAATAATCGTCATCCCGTTGATTGATTCATTCAGCATGGCGTTCATGTCACTGTTCTTCTCCCGGGTCACATGATTATACTGATCAGACAACTTACGATAGAATGTCAGCCAGCAGAACAGCAGCGGGACAACAACGAGAGCTGTAAGACCGATCTTCCAGTTGAAGAAGAAGATAGCAATGATAATTCCTAGAATATTGACAATCCCGGAAATATAGGTCGGGACCATCACGGTAAATAATTCAAGAATCGTCTGTGTATCATTTGTGATTCGTGCAACAACTTTCCCAGCAGGCAGATTATCAAAATATTTGATAGGCAGACGCTGCATATGAACGAATAAATTATTTCTTAAATTTTTAATAACGTTAGAACCAGCGTTCTGAAAATAAATTGTCTGATAATAACTAAGTACTGCATTGACGACGGCGATTGCCGCATATAACGCAAGCAATATATAGATTGGCTCCATATCGATTACGCCTGATCGGGCGGTTCTTACATGGTCGTCGATAATTCTCATAGCAATGATCGGCCCGGCCAGTTCAGCAAGCACTGCTAGAATCAGGATGATAAACCCGATGATAAACATTCGCTTATATTGCATTGCTTCATTAATTAATCGTCTAGTGACTGACATTACTGCTCCTCCTCTCCCAGTTGCTGACGGTCAAACTGCTCCTGATACCAGCCGCCCGCCTGCAGCAGCTGATCATGTCTACCCCGCTGTATGATTTCGCCATGACTCATGACGACAATGAGGTCTGCATGCTGAACCGCAGACAGTCTATGAGCAGCAATAATGGTTGTCTTACCGCGTCTCGACTGCTGAATATTATCGATGATTGCTGTTTCTGTCTTCGCATCGACAGCAGATAATGAATCATCGAGTATTAAGATTTCAGGATCTTTAATCATCGCCCGTGCAATGGATATTCGCTGCTTCTGACCACCTGAAATTGCTATTCCTTTTTCGCCGACTAATGTTTCAAGACCTTGCGGCAAGTGTTTGACATCTTCTGTAAAGTTCGCCAGATGAATCGCATATGCAATTTCTTCATCTGTTGCATCAGGTCTGCCGAACTTAATATTTTCTTTCACTGTTCTAGAAAATAAAATATTTTCTTGCGAGACATAACCGATTTTATTACGTACGTCCTGCTTCGTCATCTGCTGGATCACATGACCGCCGAGAGAAATGTTTCCTTGTCCGACTGGATACTCCTTCAAAATCTGCTTGATCAGCGTTGTCTTACCACTACCAGTCGGACCAACGGTACCTAATGTCTGACCAGCTTTAAGTTCAATATCGACCGCTTTCAAGTTCACTGACTCACTGAGCGGATACTGAAAATCAACGTTCTGAAATGCAACTTGATGTCCATCCGGCACAACAGACTCGACAGGGTCCTGCAGTACATCTACCTCATCCATCACTTCCATGACCCGGTCAAGAGAGGCATTTCCACGCTGCATGATATTAAATAATAGTCCAATGGCAAACATCGGCCAGACCAGCATATTTAGATAAACATTGAACGTTATCAGCCCCCCGATAGTCATCTCTCCTTGATTGACTAAAAAACTGCCATAGCCGAGTGCAATGATAAAACTCAGCATCGTGACGATGATGGTCAATGGCTTGAACAAAGCATCCAGCCGTTCAACATGCATGAATTTGTTCACGACGTCTGTTGTCATTGCAAAAAACTTGTGATTTAAATTCTCTTCCTGGGCAAAGGCACGGGTCACACGAATGCCTTCTATGGATTCCAGTACATCATCGTTCATGTCCCCAAATGCATCTTGACTGACTGTGTAACGTTCGTGAATCAATTTACCGAGCCGCTGCTCAATAATAGCTAAAAACGGCAGCGGTAATAGTGCAAAGAATGTCAGTTTCCATGATATTGTGAAACCCATCATAAGAATAATTGTAGCCATAAATGTCGTACTATCTATCAATGTCAAAATACCAAAACCAACGGTCTGTCTGATGGCGGACAAATCATTGGTCGCACGAGCCATTAAATCTCCCGTACGGTTCTTTTCATAGAAACTCGGACTCATCGTCAGAAATTTCGCCATCAGTTTACGACGCATCAGACTCTCAAGCAGCTGTGAACCATTAAACAATAAATAGCGCCAGAAATAATGGATGCCATAGCCGATCACAGTCAATACGACAAAAAAGACAAGAATTTCTGTCAGCAGTTTCTGTGTCAGTTCCTCAGAATTAATGTAATCAATCGTTTTACCGATAATCCACGGCGGCAAAATTTCAGTTACATTAGCCACCAGCAGAAGGACGACTGCAATGATATATCTTTTCTTCTCCTGTTTAAAAAACCAGCCTAATTTAAATAATACTGAAAACATAACTTCACTCCTTCTCTGTTCAATCCTGTTGTCCTAAACGCAAAAAAAGCGCACACCTCCCTGATGGAAAGCATGCGCTTTAAACGTAAGGAGTTAGACTCCTCCCATGAGCTATTAAATAGACCACTGAGGAGGATGATATGAAAATACAATACGTTGCTGTTCCTGATAGTTTTTCATTGCTTTATCCTCCTTTTCTTAATTTTCAATATTATCATAATTCAAAAAATAGACTTTGGCAATCAAAATATTCGTTTTCCGAACAATTATTTTTTCAGCCACTTCTTCATTACATAGAGAAATCCGAGACAGATCAAGCTCCATACTAACCCAGCAGCAAGTGTGCTGAATATGACAATCACTATACTGCCTTGATATGTATTTTCCATCAATGTGAAAAAGATGAGCGGAAACAGACTCATACCGATAAAGGCTATGATAAATGTCCTGATAAAATGCTTTCTTAAAATAACAGGCTCTCTGTTCAGCATGCTGTACATATAAACCATCGGCGCAATCAGCAGCAGCAGGAAGACAATCGCAAAAATATCCATGTGTTCACCTCTCCTTGATTATAAAGGAAAGTCCGGCACATGACACATAAATTAAAGTAGTCCTTTTTCCTTAATACTGACAAATGTACCGTTGCCGATAATAATATGATCCAGCAGTTCAATGCCGAACATCGTTCCACAGTTCATCAGACGCTTAGTTGCTTCGATATCTTCAACAGAAGGTGTTGGATCTCCACTGGGATGATTATGAACCACGATGATATTGGCAGCAGAACGTTTCACCGCTTCTCTGAAAACTTCTCTCGGATGAACAATTGAAGCATTCAATGACCCTTTGAAGATTACTTGTTCATGAATGACAACATTCTTCGTATTTAAATAGAGAGCGATAAAATGTTCCTGAGTATAATACCTTAGCCGTTCCATTAATAAATCTGCTACACATTGAGGTGACTTTATGCGGATTTTATCTTCCAGAGAATGCGTATGCATGCGTACCGCCAGTTCAATCATGGCAAGCATAGTGACCGCCTTCTTTTCACCGATGCCTTTAATGTCTCTCAGCTCCTGCAGCGTCAAATATCTTAAATCTCTGACATTGCCGACAAGATTCAATATTTTATTGGCAACTTCCAGCACCGTTTCATCTTTAGTTCCGGTATTGATAATAATGGCCAGCAGCTCTTGATTTGTCAGCTGTTCCGGTCCATAAGTCATCAAGCGTTCACGCGGTTTATCATGTTCTATCATCGTCAACATTAATTTATAAATCCTCCAAAGTAAATAGAATGTAATTCATCGTAGTAAATGAGAACAATGATCGTGCTCGTTGTAATAAAAGGAACGAGTGGTATCTTCTTCAGTTGATTCTTATAGAACAGAAAAATGATTGCTGCGATACCGCCGATAATATAACTCAACATAAAGATAAGAATGAAATACTGCCAGGGCAAAAACAACGACATCACAGCTAACAATTTGATATCGCCGTAGCCAATACCCTTAGTTAGAAAATAAAACAGATGAAGCAGTAGAATCAATACACTGGAGTATAACAGATGGCTGAAGTTGAACAGCTGATCAAAGTTAAAGATCAGCAGCAGCAGAAAGAAGAGAACCGTCATGTGGTTCGGTATACGAAAGTGATGAGTATCATATATTGCAAGTGGAACTAAAAAACAGATGAGCAGTATACGATTGCCGGTCATATCGTCAATATGAACAGTAAACAGCAGAAATAACAACGCGAACAGCAGCTCAGTAATGATGTGATTGCCAGGTATAGGCTGACCGCATGATCGACATTTACCCTTTTGAAGAATAAAGCTGACAACTGGAATCAGCTCATGCCAGGTTAGAAATTTTCCACAATGATCACATTGAGAGCGCCGGAGTAAAGTATCTTCAGCATATAGCACACATAACATGAACGATCCCATCATACTGCCGACAATTATAGCCCACATATCATCACCTCAACTATTGATGACTTAACTATAAATCAATTTTATCGATACGTAAAAACGCAGAAAATGATGAAATGCGTATGGTTCACTGCAGATTCTGATGAAAAAGTTATGATTCATTGTTTTCTGCAATCATTTCACTGCTTTTCGTTAAAATAAGCATGTTTTGAATTTATAATAAAATAAAACTGCAGCGACAGTGATGTCATTGCAGTTCATTATGAGAATTTTTAATTAGGTGATATATAAATAGACGATCATACTGCCGAGACAGATCACGACCCAAATTAGAGATATTTTCCAGACAAACTTCAGCCATTTTGTATAAGGAATGCCTGCTACAGCTAACAGCCCCATGAGTGAAGCTGATGTCGGAATAATATTATTGCTGATAGCATCTCCGTACTGAAAAGCAAGTACAGCAAGCTGTCTGTTAATATCAAGCAGATCGGCTATCGGTACCATGATAGGCATAGTGGTCATCGCCTGACCGGAACCCGATGGAATAAAAAAATTGAGAATAAGCTGTGTGAAAAACATGGCGACGACCGAGAATGCAGCCGGCAGGTGATCGATGAAATCAGTCATATAATAGACGATTGTATCTATGATTTTACCTGCTTCAAGCACAACGACAATAGCACGGGCAAATCCGACGATGAGGGCTCCATAAAGAATATCCTTCATACCTTCAATCATGGCATCAAAAGTTCCGTTCAGTCCCAGTCCTCCTATCAGACCGGCAACGATGCCCAGTATCAGAAAGTTCGCACTCATCTGTACGAGAAACCATTCATATTTGAAAATACCATAGACGTTTATGATGACTGTCAGCAGCAGCAATAACAGTATCCATGCATGACGCTGATTAAAAGGTTGAATCTCATCTTCAGCGACTTCATCAGAGAGAGTTCTCCGCTCAATGATGTCGATATCATTCACGATACTTTTTTCGGGATTTTTTCTCACTCGTTCTGCATACCACATGACATAAATAATACCGCTGAGCAGTACCAGCAAGTAAACAATTGTTCTGAACAGCCACCCTGAGAATAAGGGGATTTCTGCAATTTTCTGGGCAACTCCTACCGTAAACGGATTCAGCATACCTCCCAGAAAACCAATACCTGCACCAAGAGCTACCATCGCTGCTCCTACTATCGCGTCATAACCAAGTGCTGCAGCAAGTGCAATTCCTATTGGAACAAAAACAATTGCTTCTTCACTCATACCAATGGTAAAACCTAAAATACTGAACAGTATCATTGTAAGAGGAATCAGCCACTTCCCATACCTCCCCGCCTTTCTCATCATTGAATTGACGCCAGCATTGATTGCATTGGTTCTATGAATAATACCAAAAGCACCACCTACTAGGAATATGTAGAAGATGATTTCTGCTCCCGCTATCATACCATCTGGAACTGCTCTAAACACTTCTATAGGTGAAACAGGTGTCTGGCTAACCTGGTGATACGATTGATTGACTACTTCTGTCCGACCATCCACTTCTTTTCTGTCAAAAGTGCCCGCAGGAATAATGTATGTCATCAAACAGGCAGCAGCAACCAAGAACAGCAACAGTGCATACGTATGCGGCATTCTGATTTTTTTCTCCATTATAAAAACCCCCTTTTTTAAGAGGGTTCCCTATTTTCTGAATAGTTAAATAAATTCTAATGTTTTTTCAAATAATCTTTTACGGCACTGATGAAATACAGACTTCCAGTTACCAGCAGCATATCTCCATCATAGGATTTAATAAAAGCTCCATAGTCTTCCACTTTTTCCACACGTTCATGTTCAACGTTTTCGTAGATAGTATCAACAGGTAATGCTTTAGGAAAATCAAATTCTGTCACATAAAACGTTGCTGCTATATCTTCCAGTGCCATCATCATACTACCGATAGGTTTGCCGTCAATTGCAGAAAACAGGACGTCGATACGTCGGTTAGGATAGTAGGCATTCAGTGTTTCGACAAGCGCATCAATCGATTCCTTATTGTGCGCCCCGTCAAGAATAATCGTTGGATTCTCCTGAATTTTCTCGATGCGCCCGGTCCAGGTAGTTTCTTCTATCGCATGAATCATTTTATTGAAGTCGAGCATAATGATACCGCGTTCATACATTTCGATCAAAGTCGTAATCGCAACAGCTGCATTCTCCTGCTGGTGATGTCCGATCATCTTAAGACCGATGTGCTCCAGTTCATAATCCTTATAACGATAAGTAAACTCACCATCAAAAGGAATGACATGAAAATCCCGGCTGAATTCGATTGCTTTAGCGTGATAGTGCTCAGTCTGACTTAAGACATAATGACGGGCTTCCTCATTTTTAATCGCATAGATAAGCGGTACTCCAGGTCTTACGACCCCTGCTTTTTCTTTCGCTATATCAAGATAAGTGTCACCCATAATATTTGTATGGTCAAGACCAATACTGGTCAGAACAGTCATTATCGGCATAAAAACATTGGTTGAATCGTTCTTAGCACCGAGTCCTGCTTCTACAACTACAAAATCCACAGGCTGAACTTGACCAAAATAGACAAACATCATCAAAGTAATGATTTCAAATTCAGTTGCTGGTCCTAAGTCAGTTTCTACAGTCAGCTGTTCACTGATTGGTTTGACTTTCTCAACAAGAAGCACAATTTCTTCATCCGTTATAGGTTGACCATTCAAACTAATACGTTCATTGAATGTCTCAATATAAGGTGATGTAAAGGTGCCTATCGTGTAGTCATTAGCCATCAATGCATTTTTTAAATAACTGACCGTTGATCCCTTGCCATTTGTTCCGACGACATGGATACCATTAATATGCTTTTCTGGACTGCCGAGTCGCTCGAGCATCCACTGCATTCGTTTAATTCCAGGTTTAATTCCAAACTTCGTCCGTTCATGTATCCAATATAAGCTTTCTAAATAGTTCATAAATTCGCCTCTACTTTAATTGTGCTAAACGTTCTTTCACTGCGTTATAGCGCTCTGTATAAGTGAGCTGCTTTTCCTTTTCTTCATTGATGACTTTTTCAGGTGCTTTAGATACAAATCTTTCGTTGGCAAGCTTTTTATTGACTCGGTCAAGCTCATCCTGCCATTTTTCCAGTTCTTTTGTCAGACGTGCTCGTTCTTTATCCATATCAATCAGACCTTCGAGCGGCAGAATCACTTCGCCGCCTGTTACAGGGAGTGTCATTGCTTTTTCTGTTACTTCAGGGTTAAGTGCTATGATCAGTTCAGATGGATTACAGAATCGCTCAAGAAAGAATCTGTTGCGTTCAAGCTTGTCTGTTACGTCTTTATTGTTCGTCTTGATAGTCATCGGAATTTCACGGGACATTGGTGTGTTCACTTCATTACGTGCTGTACGTACCGCACGGATAATCTCCATCAGCTGTTCCATCTCCTGCTTAGATGACTCGTCAGACAACTCTGCTCTCACGACCGGCCATGATGCGGTAACAATGGAATCGCCGACGTGCGGCAGGTTCTGCCAGATAGACTCAGTCACAAACGGCATAAATGGGTGCAGCATACGCATGATCTGATCAAGTGTATAGGCAAGAATAGAGCGGGTCGACTGTTTTGCTTCCTCGTCGTCTCCATTCATTGGAATCTTACTCATTTCAATATACCAGTCACAGAAGTCATCCCATATAAAGTTATAGAGGCTGCGTCCTACTTCTCCGAATTCATAACGTTCAGCAAGACGGGTCACTTCTTCAATGGTTTCATTCAGACGTGTTAAAATCCACTTGTCAGCGACAGATTTCTTTCCGTCTAAAGTTATATCCGACGCTTTGAAATTATCTCCAATATTCATCAGACTGAAACGAGATGCATTCCAGATCTTGTTGATGAAATTCCACGTAGCTTGTACTTTTTCAGTGGAATAGCGTAGATCCTGACCTGGTGTAGAACCTGTAGCAAGGAAGTAACGTAGAGCATCGGCACCATATTCATCTATGATATCCATCGGGTCGACACCGTTTCCAAGAGATTTACTCATTTTACGGCCATCTTCTGCTCGTACAAGTCCGTGAATCAGCACGTTATCAAACGGACGTCGGTCTGTGAATTCAATTCCCTGGAAAATCATCCGGGCAACCCAGAAGAAGATGATGTCATAACCCGTTACCAGTACATTAGTCGGATAGAACTCTTTGAAATCAGCTGCATCAACATCCGGCCAGCCGAGCGTTGAGAATGGCCATAATGCACTTGAGAACCACGTATCCAGAACGTCATCGTCCTGTCTCCAGTTGTCAATGTCAGCTGGAGCAGTTTTACCGACATACAGTTCACCCGTTTCCTTATGATACCATGCAGGAATCTGATGTCCCCACCACAATTGACGGGAAATACACCAGTCATGAATGCCTTCCATCCAGCGGTTAAATGTACCTTCAAATCGTGGTGGAATAAAATCAATACGGTCATCTGACTGCTGATTCGCCAGTGCCTGATCGGCAAGCGGTGCCATCTTAACGAACCACTGTGTGGACAAGTAAGGTTCAACAACTGCACCGCTTCGTTCACTATGTCCGACTTGATGAATATGTTTCTCCACTTTTACTAATTCTCCGGTCGACTTCAAGTCTTTAATCAGCTGCTTGCGGCAGTCAAAACGATTCATCCCTTGATATTTTCCAGCAAGCTCATTCATTGTACCATCTTCATTCATTATATTGATGCGTTCCAGTTGATGACGATTACCGATTTCAAAGTCATTCGGATCATGGGCAGGTGTGACTTTCATCGCGCCTGTTCCGAAGTCCTTTTCAACATAGTCATCACCGAGTACTGGAATTTCTCGACCCATTATAGGCAGGATTACAGTTTTACCGATCATCTCCTGATAGCGTTCATCCTCAGGGTGCACGACAACTGCCGTATCACCGAGCAATGTTTCAGGACGAGTCGTTGCTATTTCAATAAATCCACTGCCGTCCGCGAGAGGATAATTAATATGATAAAAAGCGCCTTCTATCTCCTCATGAATAACTTCAATATCACTGAGAGCTGTACGTGCTGCAGGATCCCAGTTGATAATACGCTCACCACGGTAAATCAGCCCTTTTTCATACATCTTCACAAAAACTTCCCGCACAGCTTCAGACAAGCCTTCATCCAACGTAAAACGCTCTCTGGAATAATCCAGTCCAAGACCAAGCTTTGCCCACTGCTCACGAATAAATCCGGCATATTCTTCTTTCCATTCCATCGTATGCTCTAGAAACTTTTCACGGCCGATATCATGACGCGAGATGCCATCTTCACGTAATTTAGCCTCAACTTTTGCCTGTGTTGCAATACCTGCATGGTCCATTCCAGGAAGATACAGTGCATTATATCCCTGCATTCGTTTCATTCGAATGATAATATCCTGAAGTGTCGTATCCCAAGCATGACCGATATGTAACTTACCCGTTACATTCGGCGGTGGTATAACAATAGTAAATGGCTTTTTCTGTGAGCCGCTTTCTGCTTTAAACAATTCTTTATCTACCCATTTTTCATATCGTCCCTCTTCAACTAGTTTAGGATTATATTTTGTGTCCATAAGTGTCCTCCTGTATATAAAATTTTAATTAAAAATCATCAAATATAGCGAATAACTATAAAAAAATCCCGTCCTATAACAATAGGACGGGATTAATCTCGTGGTACCACCTAAATTCAGCCGAAGCTGCACTCAATCAGATTAACGCTCTTTCACGCTTCTACCTACTATCAGTTCAGCAGAAGATCCTTGCGGGCTACCTTCAATCAAAGACACTGTACAGTTTCACCAGCCCTGTACTCTCTAGAAGTATTCATTGATTTACTCTTCCCGTTCAACATATGAATATGATTTAATAGTAGCCGATTCAAATAGACTTGTCAATCTGTCTTGCCTTTAAGATATATTGGACAAAAGGCGCCACTATAAGAAGAATAAAGAAAATCCTGAAAATATGATAGCTCGATATCATGGCAACATTCGCTCTTGTTTCAAGACCGACTATTATAATCTGCGCCATCCCCCCAGGCGCCGCACTTAAAAATAAATCATTGAATGGATGTACGGTTATCCATGTAAAAAGAATGACAATCAGTAGTGTCACAAAAATCAGCATCATGTTCTGTATAAGAATCCCGATAAACAGACGTTTCGATAATTGACTGGACAGACTGTACATCTGCAGACCAATCCTCACACCAAACATTACTTGAGCGATGGCGATAAGAAAATAAGGTGTTGAAAATGTCACATCTGTTATTAAATTCCAGATGATAATGACTAGAATGGGCGCAAGCAGCTGCGGTACAGGAAGATGGATTTTAGTCATGAGCCAGCAGACAAGCAGCATCGCGATGATTAGACCGATGATAGTCCATATTTCTAGAGCCTCAAAAATAACAGGCTGCCGATGAACCGGGTGACTTGAACTACCTGAATGATGCAGTGAACTGATCAACGGAACAATCATGATGACAAATAATAATCTCGATGTCTGCGATAATGTCACTACCAGTAAACTGGCTTTTTCATTTTCCTCGGCCATCACGATCATCTGACTGAGTGCGCCGGGTATTGAACTGAGCAGCGCTGTTTCAAACGAACAGTCCACGATTCTTGCAAATAGCAGTGACAGCGCAACAGCAGCCAGCAGGATCATTATATTGAGAATAATAATATTTAAAATATCATTCTTGATATCCATTACTACTTCATTCGTAAACGTTGCACCGATCTGAGCGCCCAGAATAAACAGACCAGCGTCACCGAGTACATGTGGCCATGTCGCCTTCTTATTTGAAACTTTGCTAAATAGTACAGCAGCGATAATAGGTCCGAACAACCATGGCAATATCATGCCAACTTTCATTAGAATAAATCCCGCTAAAAGAGCAGAAACAATTAACAGTACTTGAACCATCCGGTCACTTCCTTTAATAAATATTGTATCAAATTTGTTTAGAAAGATGTAAGCAGGCTATGTAATAATTATGAAGATATAAGGAGGTAAACTGATGATCAGATATGCAGGCGGTTCAACAGGATGTTTATTCTCAATCATTATTTCAATCGTATTATCTATTTTACTGACATTACTGCTGAATATGATTTTTTAGTTTTTCATTAACTATAATATTTTTAAAACGGAAATGCTTATTAATTTAGGCATTTCCGTTTTTATCGGATTAAAAATTTGCATAATAAAAAGCCGTGAATAACATTCACGGCTTCAGACTGTAGACAAACTCATTTTGAAAATGGGTTTGTCTTTTCTTTTTCTTCGAAAAATAAAAAATATCGATTTGCAGTCGTAGTTATTACTGGCTACTTCCTGGTCTGGCACCAGGAAGTTCGCC